>JBMNNW010000086.1:0-23762 GCA_050942735.1 Armatimonadota bacterium | reverse complement strand
CGCCCTCCACGCGCGGGAGGTAGAGCAGCAGGTCGTGGTAGGAGCAGAAGCGCGCGGGATGATCCCCCGTCTTCCGCCAGGCCAGCACCGGCGGCGGTCCCGGGTCATTGTGCCCGGCGTGGAACTCAAGGTCTGCAAGCTGCCCGTCGATCAGCCCGGCCTGCCAGGTGCGCCCGCGATCCGGCGTGTGTATGATCGCGTTCGCGAAGTCCATCCCCGTCCCGGTCAGGCGCATGGTCGTCCACGCGCCGCCGTCCTCGTCGAAGGCCCAGCGGCAGCCGTGGAAGCCAGAGCCCGATGAGGGGCGCTGGTAGCCGGGGAACTGCTCCCGCAGCGCCTCGGTCCACTCCCTCAGCACGAACTCGTCCTCTTCCAGCACCTGCGCCCCGGCGCTCCAGTGCCGGTGCTCGGTGCGGTGGCGGATCCACGCGCGGTTGTCGCGGTCGAAGTGCACCTCGTTGGGCTCAAACTCCGGCGCATAGCCGAACTGCCAGTCCTCGTGCTCATAGGGCCGCAGGACGATCGGCATCTCCAGCGGCTCGGAGGCGGGCGACGGGCCCACGCGCGCCTGCAGCCACGCTCGCCCCGCCGCCAGCGGATTGTCCGCCGCCACGACCTCGAGGTAGCCGTCGAAGACCTCGCCGATCGCGCAGTCGTCCGCGGCGACCGCGGTCACCGACACGATCGCCCGATCGCTCGCGTACTCCACCGGCTGCACCGGCGGGTCGGCCGGCACAAAGCGGACTCCCTCGCGCTCGGGCTGCGTGATCTCGACCTCGAAGTCGCCCGCGTAGCCCGGCGGGGGGTACAGCACGATGCGGAAGTCGGCGCTGCCGCCGGGCTGCAGGTGGCGGGCGGTCCTGCGCGGCGCAAGCAGCATCAGGCTGCCCTCCGGGTCGAAGTACGACTCCGGCTCCGCCGTCCAGTACTTCACGCCCGGCACGGTAAGGCGAACGTCCATCTTCCCGACCCGCCAGTGCCAGAGGCCATCGCGGTCACCCTCGTCCTCCCCCACCGCGTACTGCACGTCCACCACCGGCTCTGTCAGGTCGAACTCATGCACCGTCGCGCCTCCCGCATCGTGCAGCGTGACCGTCTGAACGCCGGGGTTGTGCAGCGGGGCGGCGGCGATCTCAAAGGCGCCCTCCGGCGGTGCGAAATAGACGCTCGCGGCGGTGTTCGGGTCGTTGAACACGAAGCCCGCCTCGACCACGTAGACGTCGCAGTTGGCGGACATGCCGAAGATGTAGTCTCCGCCGCTGAAGATTACGCGGTAGAGCCCGCGCCGCTCGACATCGACGGTCACCGTCTCCTCGATCAGCTCCGCCGAGTGCGGGCCGCGCCCGGTATCCCCGTCGCAGGGGAGCACGACCGCCGCGACCTCCTCCCCCAGTGGATCACGCACGGAGATCGGCATCGCATCGGGCCCGTCGTAGATGTTGAGATCGCGCTTCTTGAAGGTCATCGTAAGCGGGCCGGGCTCGGGCATCATCAGCACGGTCCCGGAGCCGCGCACGACCGCGGGCAGGTCCATCGCGGAGGATGACACCGCCGAGGCGATGATGAGCAGTATGATGGCGGGGATGGTGGCTCGGTGACGCATCGCGACACACGCCTTTCATGAGGGCTTGCGGGGCGCGGCACGGATCTGAGGCGAACCGGCAATGAGCAGGTGACAACACTCGCCGGGGGCGGTCGCCGACCGCCCCCATCTGACGCTGCGTGACAGAGGCGCAGATCCTGAGGCTAACTCGTATCGTACGAAACGTCGATGACCACGTCGTTGATGTCGCGCATCATCATGAACGTTTCCTCGAGCTTCTCGAAGACCTTTCTGAGGTTCTCCGGAGCGCCCGCCGAGCGCATCGGGCTGACGCGCCCGTCGATGTACACGACTCCGTTGATGACGCTGCAGTTCATCAAGGAGGTGTCCATGTCGTACTTCGCGATCTCTCGCATGATTCGGAGCCGGGTTTCCTTGTCCTCAAGCGGCATGTGGCTCACCCCTCTACGCGTTTGAGACTGCCCACGACCGGTGATGGTACTGTGATTATACCCCATCATGTCGCGGTCAAGCCATCACACGCCAAGCCAGAGCCTCGCGTGCATCGCTTCGGGCAGTCCTGCCTCCTGCATCTGAAGCGCCGCCTTCGCGATGTCATAGGCGACGCGGTGGATGACAATCTCACAGGCTTCGTCGTCGTAGATGGCGAAACTTGTCAACTCGTTGCCGTCGCGCGGCTGTCCGACGGCACCGGGGTTGACCAGGTAGCTGCTGTCGGGATCGAGTTGCGTCGAGCCGCCCGTCGGGAGCGGAAACTCGACCGGCAACTGACCGTCACCGCTGTCAACGAACCACTCGGCGTAGTGCGTGTGCCCGAAGAACGCGAGCCGCGTGGTCATCGCGCGGAAGCTCAGAATCGCGTCAACGGGCGTGACGGTGTAATGATCCGGATCGGGCACTGAGCCGTGACAGATCGTGACCGCGTCATCGACGATCTCCCGCTTCGGAAGCTCGCGGAGGAAATGCATGTTGTCCTCCCGCAGTTGCTCCCGCGTCCACAGGATGCAGGCGCGTGCTGGCGCGGTGAACCACTCGGCCTTCTCGGGGTTCACCGCCGCCTCATCATGATTGCCCCGGACGCAGATAGCGCCGATCTCACGAATCAGGTCGCAGCACTGATTCGGCCGCGCGCCGTAGCCCACGATGTCGCCGAGGCAGAGATAGCGGTCTATCCCGGCGTCGGCAAGCTCATCGAGTACGGCCCGCAGCGCGATGAGATTACTGTGGATGTCGGACAGCACTGCGTAACGCAAGTGTATCTGCCCCCTCCGATGCGCTCTTCTCCTTCGCGCCCCATGCGACCTGCTCCTTCACCTCAATCCACGCAAATCGTATAAGAATCTGTGTCGCTCGCAGATCGTCACGGAAGACTCCCTCCCGCGCATGCATCCTCTCCGCCAGCAGCTCCAGCGCCCTCGTCCCCGGCATCACGCCGCCGTCCCACGCCTCCGCGAATGCCTCCGGCCCGGTCCCCATCCGCCTCGCGAGCACCGTGAATGTGGCGTTCCGGGCGTCCTCGCCGGTCACGAGCGCCGCGAGGTCCAGGCCCATGCGGTTCGCCGTGATGCTCGACCGCCACGCCCCCGCGGCGAGGGCCTCGGCGGAGCCATCGAGACGCCCGATGCGCTCCTCGATCTGCTGCACCCGGGCCTCGATGAGCATGAAGCGCGCGTAGGTCAGCCGCCTCCCCGGCTCATCACCGCCCGCCAGCGCCAGCTCCACCAGCAGCGGCGCGGTCAGGCGCGCGCAGTCATGATAGCCGGCGGCCAGTCGCGCCAGCTCCCGTGCAGCCGGCTCCGTCCCCTCCGCGAAGTCCTCCCCCGCGGCGGCCAGCCCCCCGGCCCCCCCGGGGCGGCCCCGCGCCCCCCCCGGGCGCCGCCCCCCCGCCCCCGGCGCGCCCCCCCAGCGCCTCCAGCTCGCGCGCGGCCTCCTCGCGCATCTGCAGCGTGCGGCCGACCAGGTTCCCCCCGCGCATCGACCGGTGCAGCAGGTTGACGCTCTGCGCCACCAGCAGCAGGTAGCCCGGGTTACCCGGCTCAGGGTCAACCGCCTGCGCCACCACGAGGCCCTGCTGGACCTGCCGATCATCCCAGAGCCGGCGCAGTCGCTGCCACGCCGCCTCGCGCGCCTCCTTCGAGTCCACGCGCGCCTGCCGCGACGCTGAGACGGCCTTCACCACCGCGGCCGCCTGCTCGGGGCTGAGCGTGATGCGATCGTGGGCTTCAGGCGGGGCGGCAGGGCGTTCATGCAGCCGGGCGAGCAGCGCAGCCCGCTCGTCCTCATGCGTCGGCGCGAGCGGATCGGCCAGCACCTCCGCGGCGGCGGAGCCCCGCCCGCGCTCGATCAGCGAGCGGGCCAGCGCCAGCGCGCCGTCCGGGTCTGCTGCGCGAAGCTCGCTGAAGCGCGCGTCGAGGCGCCCGGAGCGCCGGGCGGGGTGCGGGTGGGTGGAGAAGACCGTCTGCAGGTACGACCACTTCGGCGCGTCGCCGAGGAACGCGGCCATCGCGCGGGGGTCGTATCCGGCCCCCCACGCGATGCGGGCCCCGGTGGCGTCGGCCTGCGCCTCGCGCCGGCGGCTGTGCCCGAGCGTCTCGACAAGCTGAACGCCATGCACCAGCGGCACCCAGTCGCCCGCGTCGTTGCTCCGCAGCACCTCTGCCAGTCCCAGCCACAGAGCGGTGCGAAGAAGGACGCGCTGGAAGTCACGGTTCGCGACGTGGCCCAGCTCATGCGCCATCACGGCCGCGAGCTCGTCCTCGCTGTTCATCGTCTCCAGCAGCCCCGCGGTGACGAAGACCCACCCGCCGGGGAGCGCGAAGCCGTTGACCTCGGGGCTGTCGAGGACGATGAAGCGGTGCTCGAGGCTCCTGCGTGGGGTGTGTTCAAGGAGGTGGCGGCCGAGGCCTGTGATCCAGTCGTCGATCGGTGGCTGGTCGAGGCGGCCGCGCTGAGCGATGAACGCCTGCGCCATCCACCGGCCGATGCCCTTCTCGATCTCCGTGGTCACGTCGGCCGCGGCAGGCCGAGCGCAGGCGATCAGTGCGGCCATCGCCAGCGTCCGCCAGCATCGCCACCGTGCCCTCGGCATCGCGCGGGCATTATACGTCGGGCGCGGCGACGCGGCAATGCCCCTGCCGTGCCTTCCCACGTCCCGTGTGCATCTCATCGCACACATCATGCGCGGATGACATCCAACGACAACGACTCCCCGGCGAAGGCGCCGGGGCCACTACGACAACGGCTGAGATCGGCCGCTCCCGTGCGCGCGCCCCCACAGCCGGCGCCCGGGCCCCCTCGCCCGGACGCCGTTGACACACCGGGGGATCGTGAGGACGCCGCCCCGGCGATGTCCGCGTGGGCGTCGGGCTCAGGCGAGCGCGAAGAGCCCGTAGAGCACTCCCGCCAGCCCCAGCAGCGCCAGCGCGTAGATCGGCTTGCGCGGCATCTCTCCACCGCGCTCCATCGCCAGCCCAAAGACGAAGAACACAAGCGGATGCACCAGGAAGGGCATCGCGAAGATGAAGGAGATCATCTCCGCGGCCTCCGCGCCGAACATCCCCTCCTGCACCGCCGCGAAGAGTCCGAAGTGCGAGAGGGCCGCGCTTTTGGCCATCGCGAGGTAGTCCAGCGGTAGCGCCGTCAGCAGCAGAAGCCCGCCAAAGACCGCCGTCAACTGCCAGCCCATCGAGTACATGATGAGGCCGGATATCTCGCCCCTGCGCGCGCCCGCCGCCCTGCGGATCGTGTTGAACGACCAGATGGTGAGCGCGACGCCGATGGTGCACATGATCGCGGTGGGGACGATCAGCAGTCCGTCACGATCGACACTCAGCGCGAGGATCGAGAACACGAAGATGTGCCCGAAGAACGGGATGTTGATCATGATCGGGGCCCTGGTAGCGGCCTCCTCGCCGAAGTCACCGCCTGTGCAGGCGCCGGTGAGGCCGGCGTGCGAGAGCGCTCCGGCCATGCCCGGGCCAAGGTTGCGGATGGCCGCGGTTCCCGCGAGCAGCATCAGCAGCGCCATGCCGCCGAACATCCAGAAGAGCTGCCCGAAGAAGCCGTAGACCAGCACCGGGGCCACGCCGCTGAGGCTCAGGGCGTGTGAGATCAGCGAGCCGCCAACCATGAAGTTGGCCGCGAGGATGATCGGGATCCCGGCGAAGAGCAGGCAGCGGATCGTCGGGCCGTGGTGGAAGCGGTAGAGCAGCATCCCGAGGCCCGAGGCGACGATCATCGCGAAGAATATCTGCGGCAGCGCGATGAGCGGGTTGACCACCTGCGTGATGTGGTAGGACGCCACAAGCACCGCGACGATCCCCGCCATCTCATAGAGACCGAGGCGGAGGTAGCGCTGCTTGTTCTCGATCACCGCGCGGTTGTCGATCAGAATCAGCGACACGACCAGCCCGAAGTACGCGATCAGCGGGTAGTAGCTGCCGATCGCGTCCGCGGGAGTGGTCCCGAGCAGCAGCTTGGTCACCCCCTCGATCCCGAGCAGCAGAAAGAACGAGCGCACGATGAAGACCAGGTGCGTCCGGCAGGTGCCGAAGATCACCTCGTCCATGCAGTAGATCACCGATTGGTCGCTCGGCACGGTGTCCTTCGAGAAGGTCCGGCGCAGTTCCTGACCGCCGACGAAGAAGATCGCGGTCAGCGCGACGATGGTCGTGCGGCTGAGGATCCCGACCATCGGGAAATGCGTCAGTCCGGCGTCGGTTACGCCGGTGAATGTAAGCGTAAAGCCCATCGCAAGTCCGAACACGACGATGAGCAGGATCGGTGAGTAGCGCGTTCCTGCCACGACGGCCCGCGCCACCAGCACCATCGGGATCAGAAAGAACATCGACAACCAGAACTGGTTGAGAAACTCCAGGTGATGCAACTGCTCGACAACAGTCTCCATCATGCCTCCCGTAACAAAACACGGGCCGCCGGTGGCGACCCTTGATACCGCCTCATCGCCCACCGTGCGGAGACGTCATACACCGGGGCGCAACAGTTTTCGCCGGCGTCCGCGGGAATCCTCCCTCACGCGGGGGCCATCGGTCAGGGCGCGAGCCCCGACGTGATCGAGGCGAGCGCGCAGGACTACCTCGACGCGGCGAACTCGCTGTGACTGCGCGAGAGGGCGCGGGCTGAACGGAGCGCGCCGACGCCGAGGACGGGCCAATTCGCGCATGCCGTGGCGGCAACGACGGCAATGTCATTGCCGTTGCCTGTAGGGCCGTGACCCGCGCTCCGCCACCCCTGTTGCCGTTGTGGAGGGGGCCCGACGTCGCCGCCCGGCCGGTTGTCGTTGCCGTCCGGAGGGGCCGCTCGCCTGAGCGGCCTGCCGTTCTCGCGGACTCGCCCCTAACTCACCGCATCACCACCGCCTTCGCCCTCGCTCTGCGAAGCCTCCAGCCGCGCCAGTTGCGCCTCGATCCTTCGCAGCCGCTGCTCGACATCGCGTGGGCCGAAGGCCAGGCGCAAGCCCCAGGAGACGGTCAGCACCACCGCGACGATGAAGGCGATCGCGGACAGAGGGATACCTGAGAACAGGAGGATGGCGATCGCGTTCGCCATGCCCCTGCCCACATCCAGGGTGTGTGTGGCCAGCCCGGCGACTCCGAAGTATGTGGCGATGGTCCCCACGAACAGCACGATGAACACCAGCCATGACAACAGCATCAGGTTGCGCACCCGCGCGTCGCGCCGCCGCTCGGACTCGATGATTGCCCGCAGGTCCTCGCGGTCCTCCCGTCCCAGCGGCCCGCCAGCCAACCCGTTCTCCTCCAGCAGCTTCCGCGAAAGCTCCTCGCGTTCGCTCATCGCTCATCATCCTCCATAGCCTCGCGCAGCGCCCGCTTCGCGTAGTGGAGCCGCGAGCGCACCGTGCCGACCTTGCAGCCCACGACCTCCGCTACTTCCTCGTAAGACAAAGCCTCCACATAGCGCAGGACCAGCACCTCCGCGTGCACCGGGCTGATCTCGCCGAGCGCCCGATGCACCTGCGCCGCCTGTGCGGCGCACAGGTCCAGCGCATCGTCCTCCTCGTCGGGGACGGCCTCCAGCACCTCGTCCTCCACGTAGTCAAGACGCGAGCGCTCCTGCTTGCGGAGCGCGTTGAGCGCCGTGTTCCGCGCGATGCCGAAGAGCCACGCCTTCAGCCGCTCGGGCTCATCCAGCCGCCTCAGTCCGCGATAGGCCGCCACCCACGTCTCCTGCGCGACGTCATCGGCGGTGCCGCGGTCAGGCACGATGCGCCGCACGTAGTGGAGCACTCGCACGTGGTAGCGCTCGGCGAGGCGCATGAAGGCGTCATCATCGCCAAGCTGCACGCGGAGCACGTCCAGTTGCTCGCGGATCTGCTCGATGCGTGGCATCTGTGTCCTCCCACTGTCTATGTAACCGGTGGGGCGAGGAAGTTCAAGTCCGGTCGCCTTGCGCAAGAATGGCGGGCCGGTCAGGTGACCGGCCCCTCCAACGGTCCGCGAAAGGTCCCATCCCCCTCCTCGCCGAACACTCCCGCGCTGCATGCCACCATGCACTCCCGGGAGTTGACCGCTCCATGAAGACGTGGAATGTCGGAATCGTCGGGCTGCGGCGCGGCCGCGGCTTCGTGAACGTGTTCGGCGCGCATCCGCGTGTCAACGTCACCGCCCTCTGCGACATCAACGAGGAATCGTTGAATGACCTCGGCGAGGCCTTCGATCTACCAGACAGCGCACTGTTCACCGACTTCGACGAGTTCGTCAACGCCGACACCGACATCGTGATGATCGCTACGCCGATCCGCCTGCACGCACCGCAGACGATCGCATCGCTTGAGGCCGGCAAGGACGTCCTCTGCGAGCAGACCGCCGCCTACACGGTCGAGGAGTGCGAGCAGATCGTTGACGCCGTGAAGCGCACCGGCCGCAGCTACATGATGGCCGAGAACTACTGCTACTTCCACTACGTGCGGGAGTGGCGCAAGCTGACCGAGGCCGGCAAGCTCGGCACGATCTTCCACGCCGAGGCCGAGTACGTCCACGAGATCGAGCACCTGCTGATCGATGAGGAGACCGGGGAGTATCACTGGCGCCACGAGCGGCCGCCGATCTGGTACTGCGCCCACTGCCTCGGCCCGCTGCTGACGCTGATGGACGACCGGATCGTCGCGGCGTCGGGCAGTTCGGCGGGCTTCCACAAGCACCCGGACCAGACCGATCACCTCGGCTTCCTCGACATGGAGATCGGCCTGTTCCGCACGGAGAAGGACGCGCTGATCAAGATTGCCCGCAGCCAGGTCGCCCCGCGCTACCCGCACCTGGTCTACTACTCGCTCTACGGTACGAAGGGCTACGTGGAGAACGGTCGCTCAGGCACCGGCCCCACGCAGGGCTTCAAGTGGATCGAGGGCGAGACGCCCGACGACGAGAGCGGGCAGCGGCGGGCCGAGGAGATCGACTGCCCGGTGGTTGACCCGGACGCGCCGGAGGACGCGAAGCACGGCGGCCACGGGACCAGCGAGTACTACATGATCCGCGAGTTCCTCGACTCGCTGGAGGCGGGCACGAAGCCCCCGATCGACGTCATGCGCTCGATGGACTTCACGATCCCGGGCATCATCGCCCACGAGTCGGCGATGAGCGACGGGAACTGGCGCGAGGTGCCGAGGTTCGACTGGTAAGCGCGGCGTCTTCCGGCACGAAGCCTCCCGGCCGCCCGTCATTGCGTGACCGCCACAACCACCCCGTGCGGGGCGAGGGTCGTCGCGACGCCCGCCGGGCGCGCCGACAGCGTCTCGCTCACGATCTCGTCCGCGCGCACATCGCGGTAGTCGTTGCGCGCTTCGGCCACCGGAAGCTCGATCCGGGTGATGCGCCACGGGCGCTCGCCGGGAAGCCGCAGGCGGACCTCGCGCGCCTCGGCGCTCTCGTTGAAGAGCAGCACGGCCGTCGAGCCGTCATCGCGCCGGACCGCGAGGCAGCCGATCGTATCCGCAGCCCCACCGCGAACGCTGCAGCGAACCGGCCGACCACCCACAATCTCATCCCCGACGAGCTTCAGCGCGAAGTACGCGCCGGTGCGCCAGATCGTCTCGCGGCTGAGGATTGCACCGAAGCCACCGCCCGCGGCCTTGAAGAACGCCGCACCCGCGGCTCCGGGCGTCACCGCAAGCTCGGCAGCCACCTTCGCGACGGTCTGCGCGCCGCGTTGCATGAAGTTCATCCCGTGGCCGCCGAGGGTGGCGTTGTACTCGGTGAGGTACGTCGGCCGATCATAGGCCTCGAAAAGCTGCCGCGCGGGGGACGCGTAGTCGTAGTCGAAGCCGTAGTTGTGCCACGTGACGAGGTCGATCCGGTCGCGCCCGATGCCTCGCACGCCGTTGTGCCCGTCGATGAACCAGTCGAGGTACCAGAAGCGGCCGTCGCGTTCGAACTGCCGATGCGCCCACGAGGTCTCCGGGCCGCCGAGCGCGATCGTCCCCTCCGGATCGGCGGAGCGTGCGCCGTCGTGCATCGCGAAATAGAGCCCCTGCAGCACGCCCTCGTCGATCGGCCGGATCGGCTGCCCGGCGTTGAACCGCGCGTTCGCCTCGCGGCCGTAGACCCACATCCGCCAGCGCACCGAGTTCTGCACGATCTCCCCGCCCGAGTCCGTCTCGTTGCCCAGCGTTAGCATCGTGGCGTGCTCCCGCAGCAGCGGGTCGGCGCGGACGTGCGCGACGAGCAGTTCGGTGAAGAGCGCGAAGCGCCGGCGGAGGCGCTCGAAGCGCTCGGCGTCGCCGATGCGGTTAGCGTCGAGGCCGCTCCACTCGACGAAGCGGTCGTAGCCGACGATCTCGCCGGAGCGCAGGTCGACAAGCTCCCCCGCGTGGCGGTCGTGGTGGCGGAAGGGCCCGAGCCAGACGGGCGGGACGGGCAGGTTGAGCATGATCCGCACCCCGTCACCGAGCCCGCAGAGGCCGCGCATGTAGTCATCGAACGCCGCCCAGTTCGCCGAGTCGGCGGCAAGCTGCGCGCGCAGCCACTCCTCGAACTCCGTGTCATCCCCGGGTGCGTCGCGGGGCAGGTCGAGGTCGTGCAGGCCACACTCGGGCGCGTTGACCCACTGGCGGATCAGCCCGACGTTCAGCGCGCGGAGGGCCTCCCAGTTCCCGTTCGTGCCCGGTGGGGTGACGGCGTGGAGCGCGACCTGCCGCGGGTTGGTGTGCACGGGCATGTTCAGCCCGACCATCTCGCGCGGCACCGGCCCGACCCCGGCCAGCGGCGCCGATGGATCGACGCGCACGGTCGTCGTCTGCGCGAATGCCCCGCAGGCGCTCAGCAGCGCCACGAGCAGCAGCGGCGCGACCTGAGACGTCGAGCCTCGGAGTGAGAGCGTGGATGCGGTCGTCTTTGGTGCGACGCGTCCGCGGCCCACCGGCGCCCCCCTCACCCGCGCGACTTGCTCAGCAGCAGCAGGTGCGTGGCGGCGACGGACTGCGTCCAGTCGTCCAGCAGCGCCCGCGCCTCGTCCGTCCGGCCCTCGCGCAGCAGGGCCGCCGCGCGCGCCTCCAGCAGCAGCGCGTTCTGCAGCAGACTCCGCTCGTAGACCTCCCACGTCTCGAAGTCGTGCGGCAGGTCGGCGCACAGTTCGTAGAGCGAGCCGTCCACCAGCGGCAGCGGCGTCGCGGTCCCGCCCATGTACACCGGGAAGGCCAGGCTCGGCGCCGGGAATGAGAACCACGCCGAGGTCAGGTACTCGGGGAACTCGGGGTGAACCCGGACGGTCAGCCCCGCGATGCTGTTGCGCCCGCGATTGATCCTCGCGTCGGGATTGCGCGAGATATTGCGGAACTCGAGGAATGAGACCGGCTCCTCGAGCGCCTCGAGCATCTCGTCCGCGTTCCCCTCCCAGGTGCGGGTAATATGCGCCTTGCCCTCCCGCCAGCGGTAGCTCAGTGATCCGGGATCGGAGTTGTGATCGACGTCGAGTATGCGGCCCTCGCCGTCCACGAGAGTCCAGCGTGTGCCCGGCCGGCCACCGGCGTACCAGCCCTCGTCGGTGAAGCGCTGGATGATCTCCAGCGCCTCCTCGCAGTTCGAGGCCCGCTCCCCGATGTACCGCTTCATCAGCCCGTTCATGATCCCGACGTCCCTGCGGATCGTGGAGCGGTGCTGGCTCTGGTCGGCCGAGCCGACGAGGCCTTTGTCGTTGATCATCACGGAGATGGAGCGGGAGGTGGTGTACGTGACCGCCATGAGCTTGTTGATCCCCGGCAGGTCGGTCTCCCAGATCGCGCCGGTCTGCGGGCCGGGCGTGTTGTCGCGGGTGCGGTGGAAGAAGACCGCGTTCCCCTCGGTGACGTCGCGGGAGACGGTGTATGAAGTGCAGTCGTCGGGCTCCTCGGGCCGGAACCAGTCGCGCCCGCCCCGGGCGGTCGGGCCGATGTAGAGCATCTGCGCGGCGTAGATCTCAGCGTCGATGCCCGCCGCCTCAGCAGTCGCCTCGGCCTCCTCGATCCAGTGCGGCGCGATCTCGCGGATGACCTCGAGCATCGGCTCCGCCATCGCGAGCAGGTCTGCGGGGGAGAGATCGTGTTCGGCACCCCGCTCGATCCACGCCTGCTGTCCGCGCTGGAGCGTCTCGCGGTGCAGCTCGCCGAAGGCGGTCCCGATCTCCCGCGGCGACCCTGAGAAGGTCCGAACCATCGGCGGCCAGTCCCCGCGCGCGTCGGCTGCGTCTTTTATCATCGTTCCCTCCGATCCACTCGTGAGCCATCGTCCGAGTATGCCCTCGTCTGAGACCTCGTCCACGCGTCCCTCATGCAGCGCCGCAACCTCTGCTTCAGACAGCGCCCGCCCGAAGAGCAGCAGGTCGCTCAGTTCGCCGCGGAAGTGGTTGCGCAGGTACGCCGAGGAGCCGATCGTCTGCCGCTCACCGACCTGCGCCGAGAAGCGGTCCTGCGCCCATGCGGGCGCCCCCTCGGTCTCCTGCCTCTCACCGTTGACGTAGATGAGGATGCTGTCGGCCGCCGCATCCACGACCCCGACGATGTGCAGCTCCTCCCCGGCGGGCCAGGCGGTGGTGGTACGCACGCTCTGTATCTCCTCCCCGGCCACCGTGCGTCCGCCGACGCGGAGGCGGTTGTCGTCAAGGAAGCCCACCACGAGCTTCGAGTAGGTCGCCTGGATAGTCAGGCAGAGGATCTCGTTGCGCCTGCCGAGGCCGGCCTCGTCGAGCGTCGCCCGGACGGAGACACTCGCCTCCGCACCGTTGCCGAGCGCCGCCGCGACAGCGGGCGGGAGATCGAGGTAGGTGCTCACGCCGTCGAACTGCGCGGCCCACGCCCCCTGCGCCGCCCCCCAGCACAGGAACACCGCCATCACCGCGATCGTTGACCACCTGCTCATCGCTCGGCTCTCCCTTCCGACGTTGTCGACGCCGTGAACCGGACGCGTTCGCGGCCCTGTCTTTACCCACCGTTCGTCGTCAGCCTTTGTCGTGCGGAGCGACGCATCTTCAGATGCGTCCAGTCGGCCGTCTCGCACACGGGAACTTGCGCACGCCCACATCCGCTGCGCCACCCCTCACCTCTGCCGCGTCAGGACCACAAGCCAGTCGCGTCGCATCCTGATCAGCGGGACCCGCCAGGCACCATCGTCATCGCCGCTCGCCACACCCAGGCTCTCCCGCTCGCCCGTGGACGGGTTCACGAGCATCGCGTCGTAGCCAGCGCCCGGCTCGATCCCGTGCACCGTCGGCTCAGGGAGGGCGTTGAAGAGGTAGAAGATGCGCAGTTCGCCCGGAATCCCCGCCGCGAAGGGCGCCATGAAGTCATCCTCGCTCCAGCGCGGCTCGACCCACTCCGGATGAGGCTCGATCCGCCACCACTCGAAGCGCTCCAGCAGCCGCCTCGCGACGCCCATCTGCGCCGACCCCGGCAGCTCCATCACCTCATCCCACGGGCGGTCGCCCCACGACCGGCCATGTGGCGACGGGCCGAAAGGCTCCTCCCGGCGGTTGAACTGCCAGATGCCGTTCGCGCCGTAGGTGTGTCCGCAGGTGCCGCCGAGCAGCGACACCCAGAACATCATCCGCTGGACCTCCTCGCGACAGCTCTCAACGATTCCCTCGTAGCAGACCTCCGCGTTGATCACCGGCATCGTCGGCTCGTGCTCGTACGCGTCACGGACGGAACGTACCGTGTTCGGCAGGCTGCGGCGGTCGCCGTGGCCGGTCTGCAGCATCTCGAAGTCCAGCACCGAGTCGTCCTCCACCTGCTCGCGGCCCCGCCGTGTCGGGTGGATCGTCACCAGCCGGCCGAAGGGGTCGGCCTCCCGCACGTAGCGCCCGACCTCCGTCCAGCCCGCGCGCTGCTCGGCGGCCGCCTGCTCCTTGTCCTCACGCAGATACCACGGCATCGCGCCCTCGCCCGCGAGGCACCAGACCACCGGGTAGGCGCCCCAGCGGGCGATCATCTCCCGCCAGTGGCGCTTGAACCGCTCGACGCCCAGCCAGGGGAGATAGTACCCCCAGGAGCCGAGGATGCAGGGCATGAGCCCGTGGGCGACCAGCCACTCGATCTTCAGGTCCGCGAGATCCCACCACGCCGGGTTGATCGCCTTCCATTCGGCCGTCCACGGCCAGCCCACTTCGCTGTCGCCGCGGGGGTCGAAGGCATTCATGTCCGGGTAGAGCCCGGCGACAAGCTGGATCACGTTGAAGCCCTTCGCCACGCGATCGGCGGTGAGTCTGCGGAACTCATCCGGCCAGCGGAGCCGCTCGCACAGGGCCATCCACCAGGTGTCGCCCAGCCAGAAGAAGGGCGTACCGTCCGCCTGCCGGAGGTGGCGCCGGTCCTCCGAGAGCTGCAGCGGTCCGTGCTCGAAGAGCGGGTTGGCTCCCTCGTAGTCGGTGATCTCGATCTCCCCGGCCTCACGCGGGAACTCGCCCTCGCCATCGACGCGCCACGCGTGCGCCCCGACCTCGCCCGATGCGTAGCGAACCCGCAGCGCGTCGTCCGCGCCCTCGAAGGTGGGGACGCGAAGCTCGCGGCCGGACGGTGTGCTGACGATCACGTCCACGGAGGCGGACGGGTCCTCCCCATCGGCGCGCCCGAGCGGCCATTCAGCGACACAGTTGCGTCCGGATCGAAGCAGCATGGTTGGCCCTCCCTGTCCACGAATGCAGTTGCTGAAGGCTCCCTTCGCCGCCGGCAGACGCTGCCCTTCACGCCTGTCGGAGGACTTGAGCGCCAGGCGGGGAACCTGAGCCCCTGCGAAACGGACTCATCGCATCCAGGAGGAGAATCGTCATGGTCGGCGTCTTCGACGCTCCCGGACAGTGGCTGCGCGGCAACCTGCACCTGCACACGACGGTCTCGGACGGCGAACTCGAACCGCAGCAGGCGGTGGACGGCTACCACGAGCAGGGCTACGACTTCCTCGCGATCACCGATCACAACACCGTGGTCGATGTCGGTGAGCTTGATGGCAGAGGCATGACGCTGCTGCCGGGGGTTGAGATCGCGGAGGTCGGCGGCGAACTCGGTCAGACCATCCACTGTGTCGGCATCGGGGCGGCCGAGCAGTGGGAGAAGCGCGACGACGACACCGCGCAGGACTCCATCCGCCGGCTCAGTGGGATCTGCGAGGCCTGCTTCGTCGCACACCCCTCATGGTCGAGCCTCACGTTCGCGGACATCCTGCCCATCGAGGGGATCATCGGCGTCGAGGTCTTCAACACCACCTGCCGCCGGGGCATCGGCCGCGGCACCTCCGAGGTGCAGTGGGACGCGCTCGTCGCGCGCGGTCGAAAGCTCCTCGGCCTCGCCGTCGATGACGCGCACTGCCACTACGACGACCTTTACGGCGGCTGGATCATGCTCCGCGCCGAGCAATCCACGCCCGAGGCGATCTACGACGCGCTGCGCGCGGGAAACTTCTACGCCACGATGGGCCCGACCATCGAGAGCGTTGAGATCGAGGACCTGACGGTGCGGGTCGAGTGCTCACCCTGCGTCGAGGTCTTCGCGGTCTCGCCGATGGCCGGGAAGGGCTCGAGCAACTGGCGCGCCGGAGGCGGTCGCAGAGAGGATACCAGCTTTGAATTCGAGCTGAAACCTTCCAGTGACCCGGTGAGAATATGCTTGGTGGACGCACAGGGGCGGAGGGCGTGGACGAGTCACTGTCCGCTCCCGCAGTGACCTGAGGAGGGCGCAAGTTGCGTAGGGCGATACTGCCGATCATGCTCGTCGTGATATGTTCTGTTGCACTTGAGGCACATGCTGCGGGACCATGGTCGATGATTCTGCCCGATCCCGACCACGTTGACTGGACCGCGACCGACCGCCCCGGGTACCATTTCCGCGGGATGCTGCCGGTCCATGAGCGCTTCTACGAGTACATCCAGGCGAAGCGCGCGCAGGGCGTGGAGCTTTCCATCGGCGACGAGGCCATGATCCGGCGACTGCAGGCCGCGCGCCGCTGGCCGGAGGCGCCGGTGCCGAACCACTTCTGGCGGGAGTTCCTGCGCTATCTGCGCGAGCAGCCCAGCCTCGACCTGAACTTCGCGCAGGGGCTGATGTTCTCCGAGGCAGTTGCCCGCGGGCTCATACCGATTGACATGCCTGCGAACGAGAACATCCGCAAGGCTGGAGAGTATCTCAACTCCGGACCCTTCCGCGCGCGGAATTGGTTCGAGCGCTGCTTCGGGCGCGTCGAGCCGTGGATGGACTACTACATGGCTTCGTCCGGCGTGGACATGACCGGAGGCGGCGGGGCACCCGCGGGCGTCTTCCCCCCCGGCGGCGACTTCAACGGCCTGCGCATCAACTACAACATCACCGGGGTCAACCTCAGCGCGCCCAAAGACACCGAGGGCTTCACCACCAAGCGCGAGTACACTGGCACTGTCGGCCCCGGAACGGTGACGATCTCAGGCTCCGGCTCAATAAACAAAGGCTGGGGCGCTACGCTGGAGATCTACTTGCGCATCGGCAGCCAGCGGATCGAGGAGGAGTTCAGCTTTGATTCGCCCGGCAGCAAGGACTTCAGCTACACGGTAGAGATACCGCCCGACACCGACTTCACTTTCCCGCCGCCGCAACTGTGGATCAAGCTGACCGGTCGCTACTCCACCGCCGGGGCCGGTTCGGCGCAGGTATCGCGTGGGCTGCTCGTCGCCGCGCGGCTTCAGGGCGACCCGAACGCGGTCGCCGCGCAGCGGGAGAGGGCAGATGCCGCGTGGCGCGCTGAAGTGGAGCGGACGCTGCGCGAGCTTGGCTACGAGCAGACGACCGCCGGTCGCGAGGCCGAGGAGATGCGCCAGGCTCTTGACGGCGGCGACGCGACGTGGCGCGCGTATGTCGATCGCAAGCAGCGCGAACTCGGCTACACGGAAGCTGCGGCCGAGAAGGCCTTCGATGAGCTTGACGCGGCGCTGGGCGGGGATGAGCAGACGTGGCAACGCTACGCGGCCGCTCACGGCGGTGGTGCCGCACCCGGTGGCGGCGCGCCTCCCACCACGACGCCACCTGCAACGGGCGACTTCGGCGGTCTGCAGGTCGGCACCGGCACCGATGGCGGAACCACCACCGGCGCGGCGGATCACTTCGCGCAGGCGAATAAGATCGCCGCGGCCCTGAGCTACCAGAACCAGCAGGACGGAAGCGTGGCAGTGGCCGTCTGGACGCGCGACGGCCAGGAGATGACGCGCAGCCAGCAGACCCTCGACGGCGCGAACGGGTGGGTGTCGTTCTCGCTCTTCACTGAGGACGCCGCCGGCCTGCAGCCGGGCCGCTACACGCTCACCATCAGCGTCGGCCAGACGATACTTGGCCGCAAGAGCTTCACCATCGGCGGAGGTGCGGGGTAGCAGGCGTGCCCGGCGATGGAGAGGTCCCGACGTCTCAGCGGTCAATGTGACTCCGGGGCGGATGGGCGGCCAGACACAGACATGGACTGTACGCCGGACAAGGAGGTGACGGGGACATGTTCGAGCGGACCATGCGGCGCGTTGGCGCACTCAGCTTCATCTGCATCGCGACGATCTGGGCGGCGCCCGCCACGGCGCAGGACCGGGCATGGCTTGAGTCACTGCCGGACCCCGACGGCTTCGTCTGGGAGAAGCCCGACCGCCCCGGCTACCGCTACCGGGGGATGACCGCCTCGCAGCAGCGCTTCTACGATTACGTGCAGGGCAAGCGGATGCGCGGCGAGGCGCTGTCGGGGGTGGAAGTGCTGATGATCCGGTCGCTGCAGGCGGCTCGTCGCTGGCCGGAGGCTCCGAGGCCGAACCCGTTCTTTCGCGCCTACATCAACTACCTCCGGCAGCAGCCTCCGGAGCAACTCAACACCGCGCACCGGCTGATGCTCGCGCAGGGCATGGTCCTGGGCGTGATCCCGGCCGATCCTCAGTTGAGCCCCGACAGTCACAAACTCGTCGAGTACCTGCAGAGCGACTCATTCCGCGCCCGCAACCTCTTTGAGCGCCTCTTCGGGCGCGCGGAGTCATGGATGCAGTTCGTCGCCGCCGCGCAGGGCGTTGACATGCGCGATCAGGCAATGACCCCCGGCGTGGTCCCGGCACAGCCCTTCCACGGTGTGCAGATCGAGTACGCGATCGCGGGCGCGACGCTCGGTGAGCCGCGTTGGGTGCATAACCGCGTGGTCAGGGCCGATGGGACCGAAGAGGACCTCGGGCCGAACCTCAACAGCCGCTACTACCGCGGGACAACCAGCTTCGCGATGGCTGAGGGTAGCCCACTGATGCCCGGCGCTGTCACCGTTCTGGTGAAGGTCAGCACCGACGGCAGCAGGCCAGTCAGCGGAGAGATACTCCTGCAGTACAACGGCCCGAGGCCCTACTACGTGCGCTACGGCACCGTCGCACCTGAGCTTATGCACCATCGGGAGCGCTTCAACCTCGGGCGCTGGAACGGTGAGCCTGAGACGAAGCTGTTCAGCCTGTCCGTGCCGACGTGGCCGATGTGCGCCCGGATCATCCGGGGCAATCCCGAGGACACCGATCTCTCCGGCCTGAGCACCACCAACCACGTGGAGTTCTTCGTCTCGACGAAGGTGGGGGAGCATCCCGGCTACTCCTCGACGTTGGACGGGCCGCGGGTGGCTTTCCAGCTTGATACCTGCCCGGTGGCGCAGGCCGCCTGCGCCGACCGCTCGGCACGAGAGGCCGCGGATGCGAGGTGGCGCGCTCAGGTCGAACGCACGCTGCAGGAGCTTGGCTACGAGCAGACGCCCGAGGGGCGTGAGCTTGCGGAAATGCAGCAGGCGCTCGCCGCAGGCGATGCAGGCTGGCAGCAATACGTGAGCCGGAAGCAGGCGCAGTTGGCCGCGGCGGAGGGGGCGGCTGAGCGCGAGTTAGATGCCCTCGCCGCGAACCTCGGGTCGGGCGTGCCACCCACCGCCACCGCTGCGCCTGCCACGACGCCACCGGCGCCGCCGCCTGCCACAACTCCACCGGAAACGCCACCGGCCACGCAGCCTGCGAACGGGGACATCGGGGGGCTGCAGGTCGGCACCGGGACCGACGGCGGCACGACTACCGGCGCCGCGGACCACTTCCCGCGTGCGAACAAAATCGCGGCGGCGCTGACGTACCAGAACCAGCAGGCCGGGAGCGTGGCGGTGGCGGTGTGGACGCGCGACGGCGCGGAAGTCACGCGCAGCCAGCAGACCCTCGGCGGAGCGAACGGCTGGGTCTCGTTCTCGCTCTCCACGGGGACCGGCCAGGACATGCCGCCAGGCGTCTACACGCTGACGATCACCGTCGGCAACCGGGTCATCGGCCGCAAGACCTTCACGATCGGAGGAGGCGTGGGATGAAGATCGGCATCATCGCGGACACGCACGGCAACGTCACCGGCTGGGACGCCGCGATGGAGGTCGCGCTCGAGGGCAGCGACCTGATCGTCCACTGCGGCGATGTGCTCTACCACGGGCCGAAGTTCGCGCCGGCGGAGGCCTATGACCCGATGGCGCTTGCCGGGCGCATCAACGCCAGCGACGCGCCCGTGCTCATCGCCCGGGGCAACGGCGACTCGGACGTGGACCAGCTCGTGCTGGACGTCCCGGTGCAGAGCCCCTACTGCTTCGCGCAGGTCGAGGGCCTGCGCATCCTCGCCGCCCACGGGCATACCCAGGCGCCCGAGGAGCTTCTGCCACTGGCCGAGCAGTGGGGGATCGGCCTCTTGCTGACCGGCCACTCGCATGTGCCGGTGCTGGCGCGCTACGGGGACCTGCTGCACCTGAACCCGGGGACGGTCACCTATCCGCTGGCTCCCGACGGGCCGCTGCATCGCCGCACCTGCGCGGTCTGGGAGGATGGGGAGGTCGCGCACTTCGACATCGAGAGCGGAGAGACGGTGAGCGTGTGAGCGTCAGTCCCCGGCGTCCGGCACCACCAGCGTGACCGTGGTGCCCTCGCCGGGGCTGCTGCTGATCTCGCAGCGCCCTCCCAGCACCTCAAGGCGGTTGCGCACGCTGGCGAGGCCGAAACCCTCTTCGGAGACGCTGCAGGCTTCGTCGGGGTTGAAGCCGCAGCCGTCGTCGGAGACGGTGACGCACAGCTCGCCCACGCCGTTGATCTCCGTGCAGATGCTCGCGCGATCAACCCCTGCGTGTTTCACCACGTTGAAGAGCAGCTCGCGCACCACCCGGAACACCAGCGCCTCAACGTCGGGGTCGGCCAGATTGAGCTCTTCGGTCCTCTCCACTGCGACGTTGAGGCCGTGCAGGTCGCGCATGTGCTCCGCGAGCCACGTCAACGCCGGACCCAGCCCCTGCTCCCGCACGATCGCCGGGCTCATCTCCATCGCCAGTGAACGACTCCTCTCGATCGCCTCGCTGAGGTTCTCGTCGGCCGCTCCGAGCAGTTCATTGAACGAGTCGGGGGATCCCGAGGCCATCTTGACGCGCATGCGCGCGGCCGCCAGTATCTGCTGCAGGTCGTCGTGGAGGATACTCGCGAGTCGCTCGCGCTCTCGATTCTCGGCCTCTGCAAGCTCCCTCGCCAGCGCCCGAACCTGCGCGGTGCGCTCGGTAACGCGCTCCTCGAGCGTCTCATTGAGCGCCTCCAGCTCGGCCTGCGAGCGCTCAAGCTCCTCCTCGCGCTGCTTGAGGTCGCGGAAGAGCACCTCGTAGGGGCGGCGCAGCCCGGCCTCGACCACCGCCTTGTATATCAGGTAGAACGCGATCAGCTTCAGGTAATGCCCGACGAGATTCGGGAAGCCGTAGGGATCGGTGTAGAGCGTGAACGACAGTTCCGCCGCGAGCGTGGCGAGGATCGAGCCAACCAGCAGCCCGAGCATCGTCCCGTCGAGCCGGTCGCGCCACGCGAGGAGCCAGACGATCGCGGCCAGTAGCAGCGCGCAGATGATGTATTCGGAGATGATCTTGAAGGGGGTGAGTCCGCCCGCCGTCTCGCTCCACGCCTCTGGGAAGATATCCCACGTGAAGATCGAGAGCAGCACCAGCGCCGTGAGCCCCGCGAAGCCCGCAAACGCCCGGCGGGCGCGAAGCCTGCGGGTGAGAAACAGCGGCGCGGTGACCAGCACGATCGCCTGCATGTACCGCGCCGCCACCCACAATTGCGTGGGTGGGTTCACCCCGCCGTTGGGGAACACGCCCATGCCGGAGTAGGCGAGCGTGTGGACGAGATCGAGGACCGCCACGAAGAGGTAGCCGACACCGATCCACAGCAGAAGATGCCGATCGACGAACTGGCGGGAGTTCCACGCCAGCATGAAGACGGCCCCGGCGACCGCGATGCTGAAGATCTCCACGAGGCTGTGGAAGAGCAGGTAACTGTGCGTCTGCGCGATGTAGAGGCCCGCGAACAGGACCAGCGCCGCGACGGCCCCGAGGATTATCCCGCCCGGATTGCTCAGGCCGGCACGTGCCATCCTCAACCTACCCGTCCGTCACCTCACCGATCAGCCCCGTCAGGTAGCAGTAGGCCTCGACCAGCTTCTCCTCGGTGGTGATTCCCTCCGGCGCGGTGCAGTAGCCGCCGCGGAAGTCCTCCAGGCAGATGTACCCCTCGTAGTCGTACTCATGCAGCGCGGCGATGATCTCCTCGAAGTCGGCGATCCCGCCCTCCAGCGACGCGTTATCCCACTTCCACTTCCCGCTCTCGTCGCGCAGCCACTGCATGTTCTTGGCGTGCACGTGCGCGAGGTACGGCCCGAGCATCTCGATGCCCATTCGCCAGCGCTCCATGCCCTCGATGACCATGTTGCCCGGGTCGAGGATCGCGCCGACGTGCTCGGGGTCGAAGTGCTCGAGGATGCGCATGCCCGCCGAGGCCGAGGGGCAGATCGTGTTTGCGTGCAGTTCGATGAGCGCCTTCACGCCGTGATTGGCGGCCATCGATTCGATGGTGCGGTAGTTCTCAATCACCATCTCACGCAGCTCATCGTAGTGCGTGGAGCCGTCGTAGCGGGCCGAGCCGATCCGCAGCATCGGCGCGCCCATCACCGCGGCCGCCTTCATCAGCCGCTCGATCTTCTCGAAGTCCCCGGTGTCCGAGCTTGTGCCAAGCGACGGGATCTCCAGCCCGTGGCGCTCGGCCACCTCCCGTGCCCGCGGCGCGTCGTCCTCAAGGTTCTCAAGGCTCACATGCCACTGCTCGCCCGAGTCGAAGACCCGGTCCTCGTAGCCGATGGTCCACTCCACGCCGGTGTAGCCGACCTCGGCGATCTTCGCCGCGGCATCGTCGCGACGGTAGTCGGGCAGCACGATCGAGTACACGCCAAGCTTCATGATGCTGAGCCTCCGCAGTTCGAACGACGCCCGCGTCGGGGGGCCGTCGCGTGGTGTTCGCCGCCCTCTGTTCGCCTCCCGGCCCGCCCCGACCTCCTGAGCGGAGAGCACCCGCGGCCCCCGCGCAGACACCATCGCAACCCGCTCGCCGCAGATAAGCGCTGTTCTCGGCGAGATACCTCGCGCGCGCGGAGGACTATGCGCGCGCCGAAGCGAATACCCTCGTAGCACAGGCCGTTGCCGACAACGAACTCACGCGCGTGAGAGCGCGCCACCGTCAGCCCGGCGCAATCGCGACCGGGTGTCGTATCATGTCAAGGAGGAGCAGCGATGAGCGACCATGTCTTTATCGATGTTGAGGCGGGGAATCACGATCGCGAGAACACCGTGGTCTACGCGCCGATGATCTGCGAGGCGGAGCACGGGTGCCACGTCGTGCACGCGGTCGGTGAGGACGGCAGCCTCGGCGACCCGGTCCCCGCGCAGTGCGTGGATGCCTGCGAGTGCGACGAAGAGGACTGCGAATGCGGCTGCCTCGTGGCGTTCATCGTCCCGGCGATGGCCGCGGGCGAGAGCAAGCGCTTCGCCATCTGCACCGACGAGTGCGATGAGCCGGGGTTCGACGCGGTCACCATCGATCTCGACGAGGCTGCGAAGACGGCCGCGTTCATGGTCGGCGACGAGATGGTCACCCGGTACAACTTCGACTTCGACACGTTCGTCCGCCCCAACTGTTACCCGGTCTACGGGCCCAACGGCCTCGAGATCACCGAGTACGCCGTCACCGACCACCCGCACCACAAGTCGATGTACGTGGCGCTTGGCGAGGTCAACGGCGAGGACAACTGGTCGGAGGGTGAGGGCCACGCCTACACGCAGTGCCAGAGCGTCACGGTCCTCGCCGAGGGCCCGGTCTACGCGCAGATCCTCGCGGTCAACGACTGGCTCGACAAAAAGAAGAACAAGCTGATGGAGGAGTGGACGGTCATCACCGTCTACAACATGCCCGAGACCGGTCGGCTTATCGACTGGGACATCACCTTCGTGGCCTCGGAGAAGGGCATCCACATCGGCGACACCAAGGAGTCCGGCACGCTCTCGGTGCGGATGATCACCCCGCTGCACGAGAAGGGCGGCTCGGGCAGGATCATCAACGCCTACGGCGGCATCGGTGAGGGCGAGAACTGGGGCAAGCCCAGCCCGTGGGTGGACTACTCCGGCGAGCTTGAGGGCCAGAAGGTCGGTCTCGCGATCTTCGACTCGCCGCACAACCTGCGCTTCCCCACCACCTGGCATGTGCGCAGCTACGGCCTCTTCACCGCCAACTGCTGGGGCTACTCGTACTTCACCGGCGACGAGTCGCAGCGCGGTGACTACGTCATGCCGCAGGGCGACTCGCTGAACTTCGTCTTCCGCGTCTACGTGCACGCGGGCGACGTCGAGGAGGCGAAGGTCGGCGA
>JBMNNW010000144.1:0-10290 GCA_050942735.1 Armatimonadota bacterium | reverse complement strand
AGGCGGAGCAGGCGCGCGCGGAGGAATCGCGGGAGCAGGCGGCGGCTGAGCGCTCGCGGGTGGAGGAGTTGAGCGGGCGGCTCGCGGAGGAGCGGTCGGAGGCCGAGCGGGCTCACGCGGAGAGTCAGGAGCGGATCGGGGCGCTGGAGGCGCAGTTGCGGGCCGCCGAGGAGGCGGCGGAGCGCGCGCGTGCCGATGAGAGCCAGCAGGTGGCCGACCTGCGGGGGCAGCTTGAGGCGGAGCAGGCGCGCGCGGAGGAATCACACCGGGAGGCGGAGGCGCAGGCCGCGTTGCACGCCGACGAACTCGCAGCCGCGGAGGAACGCGCGGAGTCGCTTCGCGAGGCCGCGGAAGCCCTGCGCGCACAGGCCGCCGCGCTGAGCGAGGAGCTTGAGGCGACACGGGCGCGGACGGAAGAAGCACTGGAGGACGCCCGGGCCGAGCGCGAACGCGCGGAGGCGCTGGCTGAGGAGTGCTCCAGGGCAGAGGCGCTCGCTGAGGAGGCGCGCAGGGCGGCGCTGGAGGAGCAGCAGGCGCGAGTGGATGAACTCGCCGGCCAGCTTGCCGCAAGTGAGGCCGCCGCCGAGCAGCGGCTGCAGGAGGCGGTCGAGGGGCATCGGCGCGAGGTGGAGGCTCTCACGGGACAATTGGACGAGGCGCGGCGGGAGGTCGAGCAGATCACCGCCGAGGCCGCTGAGCGTGACCGGGCGCACGAGGCAGCCCTTGCCGAGCGGCAGGTGCGGATCGATGAGCTTTCGGCCGAGCTTGCGGGGGCTGAGGCCCGAGTCGAACAGGTGCGTCGTGAGTTGGTGGCCGAGCACGAGGAGCGGACCGCGGAGCTTCGAGCGGAACTCAAGCACATGGAGGAGGCGCATGGGCGGGCCCTCGCCGAGCAGCAGGCCGTCATCGGTGATCTGCAGGCTGAGCTGACCGAGATCGGCGACCGGCTTGAGTCCGCGCGCCGGGACGCCGAGGCGCGGGCCGAGCAGGCACGGGCCGAGGCGCTGGCTGAGCGCGAGGCGGAGGTTGCGGGCCTGCGTGAGGATGTGCGCCGGGCGGAGAAGCGCGCGGAGGAGATCGCGGAGGAGGCCCGGCGCGAGTATGCGACGATGCTCGCCCGGATGTCCGAGCGCGTGTCCACGATCGAGCGCCACGCGGCTGAGGCGATGGAGGAGAAGCTCGCCGCCCGGCAGCGGGAGATCGCCGAACTGCGGGAGGCGCTGGAGGATGCAGAGCGACGGGCGGCCGAAGCGAGGCGGCTCGCGCGGGAGGAGTATGAGCAGCAGATCGCGCGCTCCCTGGCCGAGGCGGCGGCGGTTGACGGCCGTCTTGGTGAGGCTCGTGATGAGGCGCGCGAGGAGTTCCAGGCGGAGATCGATCGGCTGAACGAGCAGCTTGCCGATGCTCAGCGCAGGATCGAGGAGGCAGGTCTCATCGCCGCGACCGGGGCGGCGGACCTGACCGGGCAGGGCCTGCAGCTTTTGGAGGAGCAGGGGGGTGATGAGCGCCGCCGGCTCGCCGAAAGCCTCAGCTTCCTGCGGGCGCTGCTCGACGGCATCCCCTATCCCGTGTTCTTCACGGACGCCGCCGGGCGCTATCAGAGCTGCAACGCGGCGTTCGCCCGCAACGTGCTCGGGCTTCCGCGCTCGGAGATCATCGACTGCTCTCCCGACGACCTGCAGGACCGCGTCCCCACGGATCTGCTCGAGGAGCTGAGCCGCAATGACCGCAGGGTGGGCGAAGATGGGCAGGTGGTGAGCTGGGAGGCACGCGTGGGCGGTCCCGACGGAGGGACTCGCAGTTGGGCCTTCCGCAAGGAGCCCCTCGTGGACGGGGGTGAGGTCGTGGGGATCATCGGGGCGATGATGGACATCTCCGGGCTCGAGGCCGCCCAGCGGGCGCTGGAGCAGGAGCGGCTGAACAGCGCAACGGTCCTCCAGCGGGCCCCTGCGGTCATCGCCGAGATCAGGCCCGACGGCACGGTCTCCTCGGTCTACGGTGCGGTCGAGGAGGTGCTGGGCTGGGCGCCCGATGAGCTGGTCGGGAGCAACTGGTGGCGAATGCTCTTCCCCGACGAACTCGGGGCGCCGATCCGCGATGTGCTGGGCGCGATGCGCTCGGGCGGCGACCTTGAGGATCGCGCGCTGCGGCTCCGAACGAAGGCGGGCGAGGAGCGCGTGCTCTCGTGGTCCACCTCGAATGTGCGGACGGCAGAGCGCGAGCTGCTCAGCATTCTGATGGTCGGGTACGACATCACCGCCCGGGCGCTGCGGGAGGAGACGCTGGAGAATCACTTCCAGGAGACCGTCGAGCGCGTCAAGAAGTACCGCTGTCTGAGCAACACGCTTCGGCTCACCCAGGACGAGAATCTCTCGCTCGTGGAGGTGTTGTCGGGGATCGTCGCCTCGATCCCGGAGGCATGGCGCCACCCCGGGATCACCACCGCCCGCGGCTGCGTCTGGGGTCGCGAGAGGAGCTTCGGCGAGTCGCCCTACAGGCCGGTCGCGAGCATGAGTTCCGACGTCCTCGTCGATGGCGAGGTCGTCGGCGAGATCGAGGTGAGCTATCACGAGCAGCGCCCCGAGATGAGCGAGGGGCCCTTCACCCTCGAGGAGCGCGAGTTGCTCGACACGATCGCCAGGCACCTCGGCGAGATGATCGAGCGCCGCTCGGCTGAGGAGAGTCTGGCGAAGCTCCGGGCCTTCCGCCACACGCTGATCGACCAGGCGAACCTGTGGCTGATGGCGATCGACCGAGACCGCAACGTCGTCCTGTGGAACCGGGCGGCGGAGCGGATCAGCGGCTACGCCCGCAATGAAGTCATCGGCAATGATCGCGTCTGGGAGATGCTCTTCCCGGAGCCGGAGTACCGCGCCGAGGTCATCACCCGCATGACGGAGATCACCTTCGGCGCCGATGCCGCGGAGGACTGGGAGACCGTCCTGCGCTCGAAGAGTGGGGCGGAACGCGTCGTCTCATGGCACGCGCATCGCCTGATCGACGACGACGGGACGACGCTCGGAGCGGTGGCGCTTGGCCGCGACATCACCGATCACCGCGCCGCCGCCTCCAGCACCTGAGGAACGCTGTGCGCCGTGCGCACACCAACGCGTCCGTGGCTCCCCCGGGCCGCGGCCGCGGACTTACGTACGACGCGCGCTCCCGCTAAGAGGGGTTGCCGCTGAGGTTGTCCCCGGCGTCGTTGACCGCTTTGGCGTGGCCGTCGTGGTAGACGACGTTCGCCATCTCGTTGTGTCGGTAGGTGACGATCAGCGCGAAGTCGTCGGGGAATGAGGTGCCCACCGACCGCGCGTCCCAGAAGAGCGCGCACTCGCTGGGCTTGTGGACCGCCCCGAGGCTCAGCGGCGGGGCGGTCAGCCCGTAGGCGGGAAGCAGCCACTTCATCGTCACCGTGTTCCCGCTATAGCTGATGTCCATCGCGGCACCGACTTCCGTCGTCTCGACGGCGCCGTCGGGGTCGCTGGGGCACCGCCACAACTGCGTGTTGCGGACATACGGGTCGAGCGTCTCGTTGACCGCGTACATCTCGCCCCCGACCTGCAGCAGAATCGGCGGCAGCACTTCATCGTGGTCCTGCGCGTACATGATCGTCGCCAGCCCGATCTGCTTGAGACCGCTCTGACAGCCCGCCTGCCTCGCCTTCTCCCGCGCGCGAGCGAAGACCGGGAAGAGGATCGCAGCAAGAATCGCGATAATCGCGATGACAACCAGCAGTTCGATGAGCGTAAAGCCTCTGTATTTTCGCGGCAATGCTCTCATCTCCGTTGTGCGGCAGGTGTCCGGTTACGACTGTCTCAGTTCCATGCTATCACGTCCGGACTCGCGCGGTCCAGTGGGGGGCGCGTTAAGCTTCATCGAAACTGCTGAGGCGATCACTGCGCCTGCGGGCGGGAGAATCCAGGTCCGCCGCGAATACCCCTGTGACGGGACGGTCGTTCGACACCGCTGTGCGTCTGGAGCTGAGAGTCGATGGAGAGCACGATCGTCTATCACGACACGCCCGGCCCCGCAAACACCGCGGAGACGCTCGACCTGGCGGTGAACGCGGCGACGGTGTACGATCTCGACACGATCGTCCTGGCATCTCGCACGGGCGAGACCGCCGTTGACCTGATGACGCGGCTGGAGGGCACCGGCACCCGGATGGTCGTGGTGGCGCCGCAGTACGGCTGGCTCGACGAGCATGAGTTCGACCTCTCACTGGTGCCGGCGCTCCGCGAGCAGGGGCATGAGTTCCACGCGGGCACCATGCCCTTCCACACCGACGCCCTCCACGGCTGCTCGGCGCCGAAGCGGATGGGCGATGTGCTGCGCATCTTCTCGCAGGGCGTGCAGGTGTGCGTGGAGATCGCGATGATGGCGGCGGACGGCGGCCTGGTCAGGTGCGATCGCCGGGCGGTGCTGATCGCGGGCACCGGCCGGGGAGCCGACACCGCCATCGTCGCCACACCCGCATCCTCGGCGAAGCTCGAGGACTTCCGCGTTCATGAGATACTGTGCAAGCCGCGGCTGCTGCCCGCGGACTGATGGGCGGGCGTGGCCCCCTCCCGTCTCGCAGTGGCGTGTACAGGCGTAGCCGCCCGGCCGGCTCGGGGCCGGGTCACGGGCGGCTCATTGCTGCGTGAAGGCACTTGCTGGAGACTGCGGAAGGTGCCGCAACCGCTGCCGCTCAGAGGGCTGCGATGATGTCGCTGACCGAGACGATCCCCTGCAGCTTCCCGTCGAAGATCACCGGCGCGCGTGACAGCCCGAGGTTGGCCATCAGCCGCGCTACGTGGCGGATGTCGAGGTGCCGGTTCACGACCACCAGCGGCTTGGTCATGATCTCATGGACCTTGACCTCATCCGGATCTCGATTCCATGCCGTGACTTCGTAGACCACGTCGCGCTGAGTGACGATGCCGTAGGCATCCTCATCGTCGCGGCGCTCCACGATGAGGCAGCGCACCTGCTTCTCCCTCATCATGGCCACGGCCTCTCTCACCGTCGCGTTCCCGTCGATCGTGGCGACATCCTTCGTCATCAGGTCCTGGGCAGTCGGCATTACCACACACCTCCACCGTCAGGATGTGGAACGCTGGCACGTACCAATTCGCCCCGCTGTCGGCGTCTCCTGCAAACAATCAGGTTCGCCGCCCGCCCTCTGCGCCCCGGGCGCTCACCGGAGGTAGACCATGAGCACGCTCGGATAGTCCGTCACCTGGACGGCGTAGCCGAGGTAGTCCACCTGGCAGCCGGTGACCTCGGCGACGAAGCGGAGGGGAACGAAGGTCTTGTTCCAGACGAGGCGGGGCGGCACATCAAGGCCAAAGAGAACGCCGTTGACGACCGCCTCATGGTCGTTGATCCACATGGTCATCGTGTAGTCCTCGTCCCAGGCGGTGATCGACTGATCCCAGGGATCCCACTCGACCATCCAGCCCAGCCACTCGAATATCTCGCGCATCTGGATCAGCACGCGCCCGTTCTCCACCACGCGCGGGATCGACAGCTCGAGGTAGACCCCTTCCTGCGCGAGCGCGGGCGAAGGTGCGGCCAACGTCCCGAGGGTGACGAGAGTGGCAAGAAGCACTGCGGCGACCGTGCGTGACATGCTCCCACCTCATCTCGCGTCATGATAAAGCCGGCGCAGAGGAGGGCCGGCTACGATCCATCTTCGTACGGCACCGGCTCGGTGACGCCACTTCGTGATGACCGCTCCGCGGCCTCGAAGACCGCGATGGTGCGGCGGCCGTCGTGCCCGGAGACCGGCACCGGCGCGCCGCGCAGGAGGTGGTCCGCGAGGTCCTGCCAGTAGCTGTCCCAGTCATTCGCCATGTTCGGGACCTCCCGCTCCTCACGTCGCCGGCCGCGGTCGGAGACGCGGACGAGCTTCACGGAGCCCTGTGGCGGGGTTGCGATCACCTGCTCGTAGCCCGTCGTCGCGCCCGCGCCGGTGTCGATGATCGCGCCCTCCGTCCCGAGGACCCGCCACAGCGGCCTCGGCGCGGCGTTGATCCGCGAGTACGTGACCTCTGCCACGCAGCCGCTCTCGAAGCGGATCACCGCCTTCGCGTGGTCGGCGATGTCCACGTGATCCCACACCCGCTTGAAGAAGAACCCCGTCACGCCGGTCATCGTCTCGCCCACGAGATCGAGCACCCAGTCCACCGCGTGCGGCCCCCAGAAGAAGAGCAGTCCACCGCCCCTGGCCTTCTGTGTGTACCACCCATGTTCGGGGTCGCCGTAGCCGCCGGCCTCCAGATCGACCTGAAAGACCTCCCCGATCTCTCCGTCGTCCACGAGTTGCCTGATGCGGCGGAAGTTGCCGTCATGGCGGCGATTGTGGTGAACCGCGAGCGTCCTCCCGGCCTGCTCCGCGGCCTCGATCATCGCCGTGGCCTCCGCGACGTTCAGACACATGGCCTTCTCCACCACCACATGCTTGCCCGCACGGAGCGCCTCGATGGCGATCGGCGCGTGCGTGAAATGTGGCGTGACCACCGAGACGAGGTCGATCTCATCACGCGCGAAGAGCTCCGCGGTGTCCGTCCATATCTCGATGCCGGGCCAGTCGCGCTGCGCAACCTGAGCGCGCTCGGGGTCGATGTCGCAGACTCCGACGAGTTCGAGTTCAGGCGTGTGATCGATCCAGGCGCAGTGCGCCCGGCCGAAGTGGTGCATCGGGCCGTAGCCGATGACGGCGGCGCGGATAGTGTCGGCCATGCAAGTGCCTCCTGCGCGGGACGCGGGGTGTCTTCGGCAGTTTGGTTTTGCAGCAGACCGTCGTCGCTGTCATGCGGCGACCTCCTCACGCTGCTCGGGAGGAGTGATGAGGGGAGGCAGCGCACTCTCCTCACGAAGCGAACCGCGTGACGGACTGCCCGTCATCGCCTGCCGGGATATGCGAAAGGCGGTGCGGGCGGACACGCGACGGCAGGAGGTACATTCGACAGATCCGCGCGCTGAGCCTGCAGGCGGTCCCGGAGCATTTCCCGGCACCGGGAGAGGGGCCCGGGGAATCGGAAAGTCGCTCCAACGTTGCGCGCCCCACCGACCACAGAGAAGATGACGCGCGAGCGCGCCGCGCGCCGGGATCCCGGTCAGATCAGCAGCTGCACAGACAGAGCAGATGGGACTGACAGCCCATGATACCGACGCTTCTGAGCACTGAGCCGCCACCGGCGGCCGATGACGCGCAGAGGGCGGAGACCTTTCGCAGGCGCTTTCGAGAGCGAGACCGCGAGGTGTGGGAGCGGCTCGTGCGCGAGGAGCACGGGCGCATCTTCAACTACCACCTGCGCCTGATCGGCGACCGCGAAGTCGCCGCCGACCTCACACAGGAGACCTTCGCCGAGGCATGGCGCTCCGTCGCGAGCTACTCGGCAGAGGCCCCGCCCCGCGCCTGGCTCTGCGGCGTGGCCGGGAACGTGAACCGGAGCTGGCTGCGCAGGCAGGGCAGGCGCGAGCCCGAGGACGAGGTCGATGACGCGCTGCCCGACCCCGAGCCCACCGCCGAGGAGATTTCAATACTGCGCGAGAGGAACGAACTCGTTCTGTCCGCCATTGGAAGACTTCCGGAGACCTATCGCCGGACAGTCGCCCTGCGCTACTTCGGCGGTCTGACCGGGCCGGAGATCGCGCAGGTCGAGGGCGTGGAGCCGGGCACGATCCGCTGGCGCATCCACGAGGCAAACAAGCGACTGTGGGCGCTCCTCGCGCCCACGTTGGGAGAGGAGGGCGACGATGAAGCAGGACAGGACGGAGAGCTTCGAATCGCCCCTTGACGAGGTGCTGGAGAACATTCCGCAGGAGGACCCGCCCGAGGACCTTGAGCGGCGCTGCCTCGACGCGCTGGGCGGCGCCGCGGGCGAGAGACCGTCGCACCCGACATGGTGGCTGCCCGTGCGGAACGTGATCGCGGTCGCGGCGGGGCTGGTGCTGGTGGTGGGCGCGATCCATGTGATCGGCCCGGGCGTTTCGGGAGGCATGGAGCGGGTGCAGTACGAGTCGGCGGAGGCGCCGCCGGCCGATCGCGGGCCGAGCCGCGAGTACATGCTCGCCGATGAGCCGATGTCCGAGATGGCGCCGCCAACCATGGGCGAGGCTCCCGCGCCGCGGGTCGGAGGAGACCAACTGTCTCCCGAGATGGAGGACGCGGCGGTCGTGCACGGTTACGCCGAGGAGGCGCGTGAGGTCCGGGCGTCGCGCTACGACAGCGAGATCGCCCCTCGCGGCGACGCCGCCGACATCGTCTCGCGGCCGCGACCGCCGGTCGATGCCGAGCGCCCGCGGGCCCCGGAGGTCGAGGACCCGTGGCGCGATTTCTCCGGCCGGCGACAGGTCGTCACCACGAAGGAGCTTGACGTGGAGGTCGGCGATGTTGAGGGCGCCTACGACGATGCGCGCTCAATCGTGAGCAAGCACGGCGGCTTCATCGCCTCCGACCGCCTGCAGATCGCCGAGGACAGGCCGGATGAGGCGCACCTGACCATCCGCGTGCCGGTGGGCAGCTTCGAATCCGCGATCACCGACCTGCGGCAGCTTGGCGAGGTCACGCGACTGGTGGGGGAGAGCGTGGACGTGACCGAGCAATACTACGGGGAGGGCGCGGAGATCCGCGAGAAGGCCGATCGCGAGCAGTGGCTGATGGACCGGCTGGAGAACGCGGACAGTGAACGTGAGCGGCAGCAGCTTCAGCATCAGATCAACCAGCTTCGCCGCGAGATGGAGCAGGAGAAGGAGATCCTGAGCAGCCTCGCCGAGCAGACGCACTGGCCGGTGCTGGAGCTGACGCTGACGGAGGCGTCGAGCCCCGGCGAGTTCCTCTCGCGGACGCTCGGCGGCAGCCTGAATGTGCTGGCGTGGGTTGGCGCGACGGCGATCATCTGGGTGCCGCTGGTGGTCCTGCTGACGCTCTTCTGGCGCCGCCTGACCCCGCGGGTGAGCGAGTGACATCCCTGCAGGGCATCGACGTTTGCGGAGCAAACTCGCGAAGAGATTGCCTGCGATCTCCGGGGACCTGTGCCCCGCCAGGACTTCCAGCCCGCCATCTGAATCCGGCGGCCCCGCCCGAACATTCGGGCGGGGCCGCTTCACTCACTTTCGCACGCCGCCGCCCCTGCCGCGCCACGCCCCGCGCGAAATGACGCAGGAGAACCTGCGCCCGTGGTGCAATACTTACGCAGATGCATGTTCTTCATCAGCTCTGCACCGCTGGAAGGAACGGTCTGCACGATGGAAATCCGTGATCTCACTGCGCTCGTGGCCGGCGGCGCCGGCTTCATCGGCTCGCACCTTTGCCGCGAACTGCTCGACCGCAACTGCGACGTCTTCTGCATCGACAACGGCATCACCGGCCGCTTCAGCAACGTCGAGGAGCTTGACGGCAATCCGCGCTTCCACCTCATAAAGCATGACATCATCGATGGGCCGCCTGATGAACCCGCCGCTCCGGACGCGATCTTCAACCTCGCGTGCCCCGCCAGCCCGACGGACTTCGGCCCGCTGGCGCTGGAGATCATGCGCGTCTCCTCCGAGGGCACCCGCCACCTGCTTGAGCGCGCGAACGCATGCGGCGCAACCTTCCTGCAGGCCTCCACCTCCGAGGTTTACGGAGAGCCGCTGGAGCACCCGCAGGAAGAGCATTACTGGGGGAACGTGAACACCGTTGGCTCGCGCTCGTGCTACGATGAGGGGAAGCGCTTCGCCGAGGCGATGCTGATGAACTACCGCTGGCTGCACGAGCTTGATGCGCGCATGGTGCGCATCTTCAACACCTACGGCCCGCGCATGAGGCCCCATGACGGCCGCGTGGTGCCGAACTTCATCCGCCAGGCGCTCAACCATGAGCCGCTGACGATCTACGGCGACGGCAGCCAGACCCGCAGCTTCTGCTACGTCAGCGATACCGTGGCGGGGATCCTCGCGGTGATGGAGATGGACGCCGAGGCGGTCGATGCGGAGCGTCCGGTCTACAACGTCGGCAACAGCCGCGAGACCACTATCCTCGACTTCGCCCGCGCGGTGATTGACGTCTGCGAATCTGAGACTGAACTCGCTTTCCAGCCGAACCCCCACGCTGATGATCCTGCGCGCCGCTGTCCGGATACCTCGAAGCTGGAGCAGGCGACTGGGTGGCGCACGAGTGTCGATCTCCGCGACGGCCTCGCGAAGACGGTAGCGCACTTCCGCGAGCACGAGATGGGGTAGGATCGGGCTGAAATCGCTTGGTTCCGCGGCCCCGCCGATGCCATCGGCGGGGCCGCGAGCCGTTGTCGTTGGAGAGGC
>JBMNNW010000034.1:0-41334 GCA_050942735.1 Armatimonadota bacterium | reverse complement strand
GTAGAGCGACGGCGTCCGCGGCTGCGGTGTGTGCTTCATCGAACCACCTCGCAGCCAGATTCCCCCTCCTCACAACCGAACCTCCAGCGATCAATACTTTTTCAGCGGTCACATGATCGCGATCACAACCAACAATTCGATCAATGTGAAGCCTCTCTTGTTGAAAAACATCGCACTACCTCCTTGACTGAGATTGGTGGATCAGAGTAGAACCCGCGACAACTTCTCCTCTGGGTCACGAAGCCCGTCCGTAACTGATCCGGGGACCAACCAGCCGAATCTTCCCTAACTTACATGGATTCTGAATCAGAAGAGGGTCCATACACGCTCCGGTCGAGCATGTCGGACCCTCAACATTGAAAGCTATATGTCGCTTCAGATATGGAACAATGAACCCAAAGAGGAAACCCAAAGCAGAGCAACGCTGCCCACCAAGGGGGCACTGAACCTGCTGAAGAGACCGACTGTCTGCAGTCATGATCTGCGCCCTTTCGGTTCGCAGAGGGAGATCTACGATGAGCCGTCCTGTTATACACCTAATCTAAGAAGTGCTTATCCTTTTCCACATCATCTGAAACATCCCTTCCCATCTAACCTTAAATTTTTATGCGTTCCATATGCGAGACGCAAACTGATGCCAATAAGCATCATCCCTCATAATGAAAGCAGCCACCCATGCAGGTAATCCTCCCCACTCCCAGAAACCCTGACCCACCATGCCCCCCATCACCCTCCTCCCAGAATTCCATCTCACTGGCTTCTCACAATACGAAGCCATAATGCAGCCCCAAGCTGCAGAAATGGCTTTCTCTCTTCCTGGGCAAGTGGTGGTGGCAGGCTATGTGGAGAGACATGGCAGCAGCTTCTACTCCTCAGCCATAGTGGTGGATGAGGATGGCTCAGTCCACAATGTCAGAAAGAGTGAGCCATGGGGAAACTCGGAGAAAGTCTGGATGTCCGGAAGTGGTCATGCTCCTTTCGTGCTTGACCTCTCCATTGGTCGAACACTGGTGATTCTCTGCGCTGACGCTTTCGAGACCCGCTATGGAGCCAAACACAGAGCAGAGCAAATATGGGGACACGAGAAGATCGACTGGGTACTTGTTCCTTCACACTGGCAGAAGAGCTTTGAGGATATGCTCATTCGTCGGGGAGTATTGCGGCTTGTGCGAGCTCTGGGAAATCCTCAATGGGTAGTGAGCGATACCTACCACGGTCGAATTCATTCATCAGAGTGGGATGGCTGAGTTCGCTCTGGTGCCTCATTCAACCATTCATCTCACTGCTTCTGAAATCGACCTATACAAGCCTCCATAAAAGAGTGTGCATAGTGACGTCTCTTTTCTTTGACCTGTAGATGCCGAGTGTTTCTCCCCCGTGCCAGAAGAGCAAACCATCATCCTTCCGTCCCCTCAACCTCAAACCATTCCATAGCCACTCTCAGAAGATGCTTGTAGTCTTTTGATGTTGCCTCCGCCATAAACTCATCAAACTCATCCTCTCTTCCTGCTTTCTTCAGAGCTTTTCTCGCTCGTGCCAGTATCGCGAACGCATTTCCATCTTCTCCTATGAGTCGGATTTTGGGCTTGGGCGTATTGCTCATCTTCATTCCTCTCCTTCTGTGCCCCGAGAAGAGAGCCCACCTTATTCCCTCAGTGGACTCTCCATTCGCCCTTACTTGACCCTCTCGAGTTTTCCATAGCAGTGTGGGCAGTTGTTTCCAGCAGCCCGAAGACACGAACTGCATCCGTATACTCCGCACTTGCTGCATCTGACGAGACTACTGCTTTGCTTCCCGCATCTTCCGCACCTGGCCATGAATCTTCTCACCTCCATTCGCTCTACAATTCATCAAAGAGGACGACCACTCTCCCCAAATCCTGCCCTCAATCCTCCTGCTCACCTCTGCCGTCCTCTTTGAATTCTCCCGTGTCCTTACACACTCAGGGTCCTCTTCGAATCTCCATCAGCTTTGCATCCCGATATCGATTCAGACTTCCAGGAAGAGCGCCCACAGCAATCATCACCTTTCGAGCTCCCCATTCTTCCTTGAAATAGCCCTCCAAACTCTCTCGGTATCCATTCAGCAGGTCGTGGGCTATATGATGGGAAACGCCGTGCTTCTTCAGTTCCTCAATGATCATCTTTGCCGCTTCCGCTCTCTCAAGCCCTATGTTGATCTTTTCTGTCGTCTCACTCTCCGTTCCCATCATTGTCTTCCTCCCTTTGCTCAACCAGCTTCTCCACTGCATTTGCCAGTCGTTCAATTCCCTCTATGAGCCGTGGAATATCCGACTCGATGAACTTGACTCCCATTCGTGTCTCGTGAAATGAAATGCCGCTCACTGTCCCTCTCCCTTCTCGTGCTTCTTCAGAATTCGCTCTCGTGCTTTTTCCTGTACGGTTCTGTCCTCTTCTCCAACCAGATAGCGCTCAATCTTTCGCTCACTATCCATCACCACCCACGAACTCGCTATACCTTTTGGGGGATGAACGGTCACTCGATTTTCCAGGTCATTCCACGGCTCAAATGAAACGACCGTGCAGTAGTTTCGGGGTTTTCCGCTTGAGGTGGTGTCAGAGATGTATGCCTCGAACTCCTCATCATTCTCCAGTTCCGTTCCTCTCACAAGCTCCAGTATCTCTTCTGTGCTCTCTGACGCATTCTCAAAACTGTCCACTCGCTTTACCGTGGAATAGCGCAGTATCGGTCCTCCACTCGCTTTCAGAAACACCCTATCCCCCACTTCTACGCGTTCATATGGAGCTCGCTTCTGACTACTGACACGAACCAGAATCGGCTCTCTATATGTCCTGCCACTTTGAATGGCTACGTGGGTTCTCTCCATCTCACACTCGAATTGCTCGAAGAGGTTGACTGTTCGGTCTTCTTCCTGATCCTCTGCGTTCCCCGTCTCTTTCTGATCGGTCGTCCCCTCTTCAATCTCGGGCTCAATATGCTTGTATATTCTCGTGTCTATGGCTCGCTCACTCACACCCGGAAACAGAATTCGAGTCGGTGCGGATGAGACGAAATCAGAGACCGAATGATTGTCCCTCTGAGCTTTCCAGGCAGCCTTCAGTACATCATGAACAGTGGGATTAGCCTGTCCTGTCAACTCTTCTCCCATCGCTTTGCCCTCTTCACTCAGCCCATCCAGATTCGCGTGAGATGAATTCCAGTGTGTGCGAGCCATAGTTATCCTCTCCCTCTTTCGAATCACTTGCCTCCATACGTACGAACCAGAACTGCTTCGGAAATGGGAAACGAAGAATGGGGGTGAAGGAAAATGGGGCTCTGTACAGAGGGGTGAAAATATGGGACCCATTGAGCATATGGGACCCACTGGAAAACTTTGGTACCATTCGCTTGCATCTATGAGAGGCGAAAACTGGATCTGGTTTGAGACTGGTTTTCGTTCTGGTTTGGGTTTGCTTTCGGTTGAGTTCTCTCTTGGCTCTCAACCCAGTCAACCAGTCTCTCTCCATTTTCCTGAGCCCTACGATGCCGCGAACCCCATTCTTCTCTCTTCTGAAATCCCCAACTGCTGAATGATCTCCTCTGCTGCATTTCGAAGATGGTGAAGGGAGAGTGTTTGCTGATTGTCTTCCACTACAGCCCTCATTGCTGCAGTCTCGATTACCTGCTTTATATGACCTCCGTGATTGAGCGCGGGATAGTCAGTAGCCATAGTGCGGCAGAGAGTGGAGAGATTGTCTTCATCTACCCCACCCTGCAGATGAACGGACCACAACTTCTCTCGTGTCTCTATAGTCTGCGCAGGGGTCAATTCCAACTTCAGAGACAGGCGACGATCGATAGCGGGATCAAGACAGGCAACACGATTGGTGGTCATGATGATGACAGCACCATTTTGGGCAGATTCAAGTCCCGTCAGAAGAGTGTTGACCAGGCGATTGATATGCTCTCTGCCGCCCGTCATTTCATCTCCCCGCCTGCTCAAAGTGTCTATCTCATCCAGCAGCAACACCGAACTCTCATCAGCACCCTTCAGCAAGCCCTCAAGTTTGGATTCGGTCTCCCACATGAAGGGAGAGCCGATTTCAGCCATACTGACCATCGAAAGCTCTCTCTCCAACTCGTGAGCCATAGCCTGAGCAAGCAGTGATTTTCCGGTTCCGGGCTCACCATACAGAAGAATGGTGGTTGCCTGTCCCCGTCCGAAGAGAGGTGAATTGAGCAGAGAGGAGCGGGAATGAGGAGAATCGGACTTGAGCCATTGCACGATCAACTCCACTCTTTCACGGACTTGATCGGGAAGCACGACATCATTCAGGCTCACGGATGGAGTGGCGGTCGAAACTGGATTGGAGGTTTCAGTGGTGGCTTTTCGCCTGCGCCTCCGTTCTGCACGACTTTCATAGTCAGTTACTGTCAACCCATCTCTGCAGTCATCCTCAGAGAAGGGGGCGAGGACGGAGAGAGCTGTGTCCGTGATGCGAAAGCTGTCGCGAAGGGCATTGGACGCATGACCGGGCTGTCGATCGATGAGTCCGGCCGCCCCAAGCTTGCCGTGGGTCAAGAGTGGCAGATGTCGAAGAATCTCAGCAGGCCTCTCGCTGATGAACTGCAGAATATCTCTGCCATCGGGGTCACCGATTCGCTCGGTGAGGGTGTGGTGCAGCATGAACATCAGAATGTCCATGTCGATGGGCTGAAGGTCGTGCTCCTCTTCCAGTGTCAGGGTCTCGAAGCGAACGCCATCAGCCTGGAGATACTGCCGCGCCATACGAAGGGCAGCTCGGCACTGGATGAAGAGCGTCTGATTGTGACGATGCCACAGGTGGCTCTGAGGGATGGTCATGCCCCGCCCAAGGTCGAAGACATCAAGCCCCTGCTCATCCAGCCAGGTCCCATAGGCTTCGGGAATGGCTTTGTTTGCATCATGGACGAGCTGCAGGTATTCCTCGATCCAGTCCTGCTCGTCCGCGCCAGTCAGACCAATTGCACTGACGATCTTCCGCGCATCATCACCACTCTCAAGCATATCCTGCCACAGTAGATCAGCTTTACCATCCTCCGGGCGACACAACAGCCACGGGGCGACCTCCCTCAGGTTCTTCGCGAGGGAGATCTGCCCCACGAGGTACTTGCGCATGTCGGTTTCGGTAAGTGGCTTGGGTTCAGTCACGGTGGACCTCGATGGACAGGTGGTTGTCTGCAGTGGTACTTACCAGACGCCCTTGAGTTTTCCGTCTCCCGTTCAGAGCAGTCCAAGTTCAATCAGGTGCCTCTCTGCCCTCTCCGTTGCGACTCGCCCCGATCGATCGCGAATGAGCAGTCCGGCACGAAGCAGGTAGGGCTCGATATTCTCTTCCAGGTTACTCACTCTCTCACCCAGAGAGGAGGCAATGGCATTCACTCCGACAGGCCCGCCACCGTAGTCACGAAGGATAACCTGCAGGTAGTGCCGATCAGCAGCGTTGAGGCCAAGGGAATCAACGCCCATGCTTTGCAGGCAGGCGCGGGTCATCGCCAACGTGACGATGCTGTCTCCCTCCACAAGTGCGTAGTCCCTGCAGCGAAACAGAAGCGAGTTCGCCACTCTCGGGGTGCCTCTGCTTGCCTGTGCAAGCACAGCAATGGCAGCATCCTCAATGGCAACTTTACGAATGGCAGCACTGCGCTGAAGGACCTGCATGATCTCCTGCTTAGAGTAGTGAGTGAGGGTGAATTGAAGGGGCATTCGATCACGCAGGGGAGCTTCTACATCTCCCACATGCGTGGTGCAGGCTATCAGGGTGAAAGGAGCAAGCTCTACCTGACTTGTGCTGTGCCGCAGTCTACTTGAAGCTTCCACGAAGCCATCTTCGAGGGCTGAGTAGAGTACCTCAGAAGTCTTTGCCTTCATTCGATGGACTTCGTCGATGAGCAGAATGTCTTTCTCATTGAGTGCCCGAAGCTTAGCTGTGACATCTCCAGCTCTCTGCAGGTTAGGACCTGAGGTGATGATCAACTCAGATCCCATTTCCTCTGCAAGCACGTAAGCCATGCTGGTTTTGCCCAGCCCTGGTGGTCCTCCCAGAAGAACATGGGGCAGTGCTGATCCCCTCATTTTGGCTGCCTCAAAAGCAATCCTGAGGCTCTGGCACATTTGGTGCTGCCCAACATATTCATCAAGCCCATTGGGACGAATGGAAGGCTCAGACTGCTTCTCTTCTTGGTGCCCCCCGATCAGCGTGAGTGCTCGTTCCCTTATGCTTGTCATGACTCTCTCCCTGCGGCTAAAGATGATGGATCCCCCCTTGCCCCCACCATCAGTTGAGGCTCAGGCAGTGGGGGCATATCTCCTCACCGTTCCCTACCAGAAAGTCCGCGATACTCTGCAGCTTGTGGCGCTGCCTGTTGCTCTCAAACTCACCATGCGTGGCCGTGTAAGTGATCGCGTTGGTCAGGTGATACATGGTGTCAGGCAGGTCACTCTCAAGGGCATAGGCGTCCAGGACCATCTCCGTGGCATCCTCCGAGAGACCATTACGATCTCCGAGCCGCTCAATGGCCTCATAGGGTTCAGGCAGCGGAATTTCGTTGAGCCGCTCATAGGCATGGAGATGTTCATCAAGCTCCTGATAAAGCTCGGTAGCCCAATCGTGTACCATCGCTCCCGCCTCGTACTCATCATCAGACGAGAAATGCCCCTGAGCGACGGAGGATGCTCTCGCGAGTCCGTTCAGGCAGATGAGCCTCAGGAGGAAAGCAGATAGCGAAGTCCCGAAGGCTCCGACGTCGGAATGCTTCAGCCTCACTCCTCCCTGCGTGATATCGCCCACGTTGGAGACATCGATGGCTTTGTCGCTCATGAGGTTGACGGTGAAGCCGTCTCTGCGAAGGCTGAAGTCCTTGAGCTCGCGGTCTTCGTTCGGATCTACCGCGGTCAGTGCTGCATCAAAGACCGGCAGGCATCGAATGTGGGGTTTGGCAGGATCAGTGAAAGCCATTGCCCTCTCACCGATGGAGTAGATACCGATGAGCCCATCGCCGGCATTCCTGCGCTCACGCAGGAGCCTGTTGAGGCTATGCTCCTGCAGGTCCATCGGGAACTTCCTGAATGTATTCACCGCCACTCCAAAGAACTTCGCCATCTCCGTGACCGAGCCATCAGACAGCCGCAGGTCGTTGCAACCCGCGATCTGCAGCACGGCATCATCTTCGGAGACTACCTCCACCCGAAGACTGCCCGCGTCAATGGTGTGGCGCGTCAGGGCATCATCCCTCTGCTGTAAGAGGTGCCTGGCCTCATCAATCTGCATTCGATCTCACGCTCCCTTTTGGGGTCATATGGTTTCACACGCTATAACCAGCACTCTCCGGAAAATCCCAGAATCTGTCCGACCCCTGGATGCCTGTCAACACCACCAATCCAGACCAGCCAGTACGCGAAATCGCCGCGATTCGTCAAATAGGGAAATGGGTCTGAGAGGTCAAAATTCTACAGCTTTGATGGAAGTGGCGACGCAGAACAACCACATAGAGAGGATGAAGAACGTGAGGGGCGCTGTCTGTTCCAGTCCGGCGATTTGCTGTGCGGAGATGATTCAAAGAAGTGCTATCAAACAGAGGGGGTGTGACGTGAGGAGACGACGGGAAAGAGAAACTTCTGGCACCATTATAGGATTCTAAGTTCAGCCGCTTTCTTCTGCTGATATGAGGTGAGGGGGACTTCCTGAACCCGAACCCCATAGACCTGTTTGAGAGTAAGCTGATAGAGGATAATCTCGATTTCATCTGTCAACCGTTTGACAGTTGGGATAGCGAAGATGGGGGCTTTAACTGTATAGATGCCCGGACCCGAGACCTCAATGCTGCAGAAATCAAGTTGGGGAAAGTCTGAGCCCTCGTAGGCCAACACATCAATCACACTTCTCCAGAGTTGTTCGGGCTTGGTTCTTTGCCGCTCATGGTACATCGGAAGACCTCCTCTTCATTCTCATTACACGCAAGACTGCTGATGAAAAGATGACTGCATATGTGCCAGCGCTCATTACTTTGCCCTGACACACACCCCTATAGAATGATCGCTTTACTTGTCTTCTGCTTCCTCAGTGCTCTTGTGTTTCTTCACTGAGCTTGAGAAAGTCTTCTTCTGGATATTTGGCTTCTTCCTGGTGCTCTCGTCTTTGCTATCTTCGTTCTTGTTGTCCGCTTCTTTCGCCAGTTCCCCTTCAATCTGTTTGGCAAGACCCGGATCATCAAAGAGGAGGACGGGCTTCAGTCTCGCCTTCATCTTTGGCCTTCCCATTTTTCTACTCCACCTCCCTTCATGCTTCAGTACATCTTAGATCAGTACGCGCTTTCATTACTGTTAATCAGAATGGACAAGAAATCTGTCGCGGGAATTGTCGTGAATGAGGGGATGGTTCGGAAGCTTATGGGATCGGGGAACGACTGATCTGCTTCTACTCTATCGCCGTCAATCTACTTCGCTCTCAACTTCAAGTGCTGTACAGCAAATCTGATTCATGATCGCGTCTTCTGTGGTTGTCAGCTTGTCTGCTCTTCTCTCACTTTCACCATCAAGTCGCTCCCCGAAATCTGAAATTGCCCGAACTACCTCTCCGGGCTCTCGATCTGTTTCGCTTTCTGTTCAGCCACCTTGTACCAAAACCAGCTGCTGTAGTTTCCGCACTTTCGGTAGTTCTCCGCGCCCACACAGAGTTTGAGCAGCTTCCCCTTTTTTCGAGCGGGACATCGGAAATTGTTGACCACAGTGCACGGGCAGACTTCGGGCTCAGGTAGGGGTTCACTATCTTCATCGGGCTCTTCCGGCAGTTCATCAAACAGATTGACCATTTTCATAGCGCTCATCTCCTTAATATCAGAATCAGAGGAACGGGAGCCGATTCGCGGAGCAGGTGGAGACGAACCGGTTTTTTTGAATCACAGGAGTGAGTGTCAATGAGAAAAAGCCCCAACCCTCGAGCTCCCGTCGCCTCTGTTACCCGAGCTTTCTTGATACCAATTCCATAATCCTTTATTTATTCGAAACTTTTGTTGACTTAAAAGAGGAATCCATGCACCGCGCCGGGAATCAGGTATCCGAAGCACAAATACTTTCATATAGGAGTGGTGTAATATGCCCAAGAAAGCAGGTGAGAGACGTGGTATAGACGTGCAGACCAGCAGTGATAGACAGGTGGAGATACAGACAGAATGTGAGGGCAAGGAGGCACAAGCTGCTGCAAATCCAGCCACAGCAGATGAGCAGGAGCCAAAGAAGAGGTCACAGGCAGATGCTGTGGTTGAGGTGCTCCTGGAAGAGGCCACAGACGTTTTCACTACCCCGGATGGCATCCCATTTGTGAGACTTCCAGTTGACAAGCACCATGAGATCGTCCCATTGAACGGTGCCGACATGAAGTCATGGCTTGGCTGGAAGATCTACCAGAAGTCCGGACAGGTGCCAGGCAATTCCGTTCTTGGAGCAGCCCTCAACGTGGTACGAGGAAAAGCTATTGCAGAGGTCAGAGAGCTTCACAACAGAGTGGCTCCTGCTGAAGATGGTGATGGGTTCTGGTACGATCTGAGCAATGAAAACTGGCAGGCAGTGAGAGTGGACAGCAGTGGTTGGAGGCTGGTGTCTGATCCTCCAATACTCTTCAGGCGCTATCAGCATCAGCAGCCCCAGGTCAAGCCACAATCAGGAGGAGATTTCTCCCGGATACTTGAGTTTGTCAATGTGAGTGAAGACAAGCAGGTGCTGTTCATGGTGTACGTGCTCAGTTGCTTCCTGCCCGGAATTGCCCACCCGGTTGCACTTTTTACCGGACCCAAGGGAAGTGCAAAGACCACTGCAGCCGCCATCATCAGAAGACTTGTAGACCCATCGCAGATTGAGACTTTTTCCTATCCAAGCCAGAAGCAGGAAGTCATTCAGAAGTTGAGCCACAACTGGATGGCCATCTTTGACAACATCAGCTCCGTGCCCACCTGGTTTTCTGATGTGCTTTGCAGGGCCAGCACAGGAGCAGGTGACAGCAAAAGGCAACTGTACAGTGATGATGATGACGTGATCTACAGCTACAGAAGATGTGTGGGGCTGACCAGCATAACCTCTGCTGCAGATATGCCGGACCTTCTGGATCGAAGCGTGACTTTTGAACTGCAGAGAATTGGCCCACAGCAGAGGCTCTCAGAACAGGACCTCTTTGCCAGACTGGATGCAGCAATGCCGCAGATTCTCGGAGGGGGACTGGATGTGCTGGCTGAGGCAATCAGAATCAAGCCAGATGTAGAGCTTGATGAGCTTCCCAGAATGGCTGACTTCGCTGAATGGGGTGCCGCAATTGCAGTGGCACTTGGCTATACACAGGAGCAGTTTATGGAAGCCTATGAGGCGGACATCAAAGACAGAAACCGTGATGTGGTTGAGAGCCATCCTGTGGGAGCAGCAGTCAAGGCATTCATGCAGACTCAGGATAAATGGGAGGGCACGGCATCTGAGCTGCATGCTGAGCTTGAGAGAATTGCCGCCACTAACCGGATAGATGTGGAAAGCAAGCAGTGGCCAAAAGCAGCAAACTGGGTGAAGCGCAGATTGGATGAGGTCAGCACAGACCTTCAGGAGATTGGCATCACCATCATCCATGACCGTGCAGCAGGTTCAGGTGACAGGATCATCCGTCTAAGCTCCCATGCAGACAGGGAACATGAGGATTGCCTCAAGCTTGACCATGCACTTGCTCAGCTTATGGATGATGACCTCATAGATGATGACCTGTTCGATGAGATTGAATTTGACCTGGATCTGAGCGCACACTGATCATTACATAAAGCAGGCAGTCCACAATGCCCGGGAGATCATGAAGCGCGATCTCTCGGGCTTTCTGTTTTCAGCCGTGACAGCACTCAATTGCTGTGACAGCACGGCGCGAGGGTGTGACAGCATATGCTGTCACGGCTAATCGGGGAACCAGAGTGTCCTCTGTTGATTCTGGTCTGATCTCGGTATTTCCGTGACAGCATGACAGCATATGACAACAGACTGATTCTGGGAATTACCTAAAATGATCTTCGAAAATAGAAGAAATCTAACCAGAGCCCACATAGAAAAGAATCTTACAGGAATGCTGTCACTGCTGTCATGCTGTCACACCTATCCTCTCAATCCTCTCTTTCTTATGTGGGCGGCCGTAACCAAACAGAAATCAATCACTCTCCATCTTACCGCGAAATCGAAAAGTCCACAGTGAAAGAAAAACCACCTATACCCCAAAAGCAAAGATGACCGAAGAGGAGACACATGGAGTTGTGAAGGCTGAGGGTGATGAGCTTGATGACCCGAATGAAGAAACGGATTGGGGCGCGCTGAATGAACTGATTGAAACTATAGAAGATGCGCGGGTAGAAGAAGCCGAAGAAGATGCGCGGGTAGAAGAAGTCGAAGAAGACTATACTTGTGATCTTCTGGTTCTTCTTCTCTTGTCGCCTCACCCCCACACAGGAAATCGAAGCAGAAGAAGCCGACGCAACCCATTCCACTGTACAGAACATGACTGGGCAAATTGACTATACTCACCCATTCGATCTTCTTTTCGATCAGCCCACCGAAGAAGAAATCGATTGGGATAAACTGATTGCTGCTATGAAGAGATCGTTGGGGGAGATCGAGACCGAAGAGAAGCGCGAGACAACAACCTCTACTCATTCATTCGATAGTGGTCATAGAGAGCCCGAAGAAAATGGAAAGCAGAATTCGGTTTGTGGGCTGAAGAGCGAAGAAGAGATGGGTGAAGATGGAGAAGACCGGGAAGATGGGAGGACTGAAGAATTCGATATTGCTGGTTATGGTTTGACTGTCTCCCCTACTTCCATTTCTTCTTCCACTTCTTTCTATGTGGCTGGTCGTGCGAGAAGAATCGGCGCGGACAATCTCCCCATACTCATCCCAAGCACAACACCCGATCACAACCACGGTCATTCTTCTCCGGCTCTTTGTTCTTTTCCTCGCCCTCACAAGCAAAGACCACCACCAACAACTACAAGCCCGAAAACAATCACACGAGCACTATGGGAAAAAGTGGATAGCGAAGAGAAAGCCAAAGCCATCGTGAGTTTTCGGAATGAGTCTGGTTGGAAGAGAGTAGACAGAGAGAAATTCGGGCTCACTACGGAAATCATGGAGGCGTTCGAAAATGGATACAGTGAAGACAATGCTCGAACAGATGGAGGTAGGAGAGGGAATTGACGTCGGACCTCTTACTCTCTTTCCTCTGCTGTCCGAAAATGATGGAGACGAGAAAGACGAAACCGATTATCTGTTACTGGATGAAGCGATCGAAAGCAAACAGATCGAGATAACCGAAGTGGACAAGAGCGGAAGTGTGCCTGAGCTAAAGGTGATCAATTCTGGAGATATTCCGGTCCTCATGATCGAAGGGGAACAGCTGATAGGAGCAAAGCAGAATCGAACCTTGAACAGTTCGATATTCGTCGGAGCAAACTCGGAAGTCATCATTCCAGTGAGCTGTACAGAAGCGGGACGATGGAATTCAGTTTCTTCGCGATTTCGAGCAAGCAGGCATCATTCCCATCCCCGTCTCCGAAGAATGAAAGCCAAAAGTGTGCGCGAGAATATGGAACGGGGAATGGGGCGCCGATCAAATCAGGGACAAGTATGGGATGAAGTGGATAGGGTTTCGGCGCGTCTACAAACTCACCACCCGACACGAGACTACGAAGCCGCACACGATGAAGCGGAGAAGCGGATGGGTGAAGAGATCCAGAATGTCGAGCTTCCGGAAAACGCGATTGGGGTAGTGGTGACCGTTGGAAATCGAATTGAAGTGATGGATGTGTTCGGGAATTCAGCCACCCTCCGAAAGATGCTGCCGAAACTGATGAGCGGATACTGGCTCGCGGGAATGGTGGCTGATAATCCGGATGGGGAAACGGGGGAGGCTATCGATTTGTCTGCTCTGCTTCGAGGAATTCATTCTGCAGATGAGGGCGAATTCGAGACGCCCGGAAGTGGAGAAGAGGTCAAGTTGGTAGGTCCGAAAATGGAGGGAATGGCTTTGACGTGTGGAGATCAGATGTTGCATATGGCTGTGTTTCCTGAGGAGTGAATAGCTGTTTCCGAAAAGCTTGCGGCCGAAGTAGAGTGAACAGGCAGTGGCTCGCGTTCTGACACTGCCTGTTCACTGTCCCAGTGCACTTTCCTCAAACCCCATAGCATTGCCCCACTACGATAGATGCAGCGGACCTGCTCATTGGCTCATCCGGAGTTGCAACTCTGAGCAAGTAGTTGTCTTAGTGCCTGGACGCCCTGTAGCTGTGCCCTGGCAGCGTGCGCGGCTTTGGACAGCTCTTTCTGTAACTTGGCGAGCTTGGTGGGATCACTCTCTGCGAGCTGTGCAACAAGATCATAGTGGACGTCATGCATCATGGCATAGGACTTCAGTGAAGCACTCGTCCACTTCATCGACTGATGCCAGATCAGATCTATGGAATCGCGCTCAATATCATCATGAGGGGGCTCTGCCTTTTCCTTTGCCGCTGTCATGCCTCGGAGGTTCCATGGGTCCGCGAATGCGAGGTCCATGGCTTTGCTCATGTACTCCACGAGCCTGGGTGGCACGTTGCCGAACTCGTTGTCATACTTACTCATGATGATCATCCAAACCACGTTGGCGCTCTCAACGGCTTCACCCATGGCGTTGGCAACGGCTTCCACACACTCATTTACCATTGTCTCGTGTTCACCTTTGATAGTGGTCATCATCGATCTCCCTTTCATTCTGCCATTGATTAGTGAACGACTACATTGCACTTTGGTGCAGACTACAGATTGACAGTCTGCTTCTATGCTGCTTGGTCCGTCTGTTTGTCCTGCTCCAGTCGGAGCTTTGCAGACATCCGAACTGTCCGGCTCAGTTCCCTTGGCTCAGACCAGGAGACTCAGGAGTAGTGCGAGGCTCCTCATCACCTGTCCCTCGACTCCTGCATCATCCGTGAAACCCTTCGCCCATATGCTGTCCCTCTGGTCTGTGATCGTGGTGCGGCAAGCACAATCGTGCCTCTCTGCCACGGTTGACTGAATCATTCCAATGAGCTGGCGCTTGTGCTCCTGCTCGATCCCAGAGAGATTCAGCTCCATGCAGATGGCCCGGTTCCCACTGGCAACCTGCTTAGTCATCCATTCGATGCTGCCTTTCGTCATCTCGATCGCCTCAGCTTTCCTCAGACCTATGAGCCACTGTCGGTGGTAGTGTTCTGGGTGCTGCATTACATCCCACGACAAAGCGCGGCTCCGGCCCCTCCCATAGTTACCTCCGACTAATGCGAGAAGTATTGTGTAATCTACACACCCAGAGTGCTGTCGATCACCATCTCGGACTTTCATCAGAGCCCTATTGGGTCAATTGCGGGTCGGTAGAATGGCTGAACGTGAGGGATCCATGTCGGCACGAATTTGACCGGCCAAGGTCCTGCGCCGGCCCTCATCGCCTCACAAACAAGATCCTTGTTCCGTGAGATGCTCTCTTCCGCCTCACGCGGGTAGTAGCAGACAAGCCCGTAGTGATGCTGTCCCCACCCGCAGATCTGCAATGACCGCCAGTCCTCCAATGTGGGATATGGCAGGTGACCGGCAGGGAGCGCATTCCATTCAGCCGGGGACGGATAGGTAGGGAACGGCTCCCAAGGGGAACACGCGATTGGGTCGGCAAAGCGGAAGATCACGTCGGCACCATGGAAGCCCATGGCGTCTCGAACGATCGGCAGCCACAGGAAGTGCCAATCGTCAAGCCAGGAAGCCAGGCGCCAGTTCGCGTGAACGTGCAACTCTCCATCCTGCAGCCACACGTCTGCTGAAGACATCATACGGAGCAAGTCCATGGATGTGTTCCTGTGGCTGAAGAGCTGCACTACTTCTTGCCAAACCTGCTGAGCCGGAGGTAGCTGAACGGAAGATTGGTACTTCATCAACTGACCATTCCAGATCACACCATCGTGCCGCTCCTCGCACTCAACCCAGTGCCACTCCGTCGGGAAGATGCCTGCCAACTTTGCCACCACCAAGCTGATTGCTCCCATGATCAACGGCTCGTTCTCCTTAAGCAGTGCCGAGAACCGTGGTTCATACAACACTGTGAGCTTGGCTCCATCAAACACCAGACGCATTCGTTCCAGCAGGACATCAGTCTCGTAGCTGTCCAGATAGTTACTGGCGGCAAGTCTGACGAAACGGAGGTCTCTCTGATCAAGTGACATATGCAATCACCTTTCCGTGTTGAGCTTTGTTTGGACTGTCTTTGGATGAGTCAGGGGCACGAACCAATGTCCGTGCCCCCCTGTGGTCAAAGCGTCTTACCGCGTCGACTGAGCAGCGAGTTCTCTCGCAGATGTCCATGTTGATGCAGCCGGAAATCCCCTTCCTGTCAGGGCAAACAGCAGTGTTTGTACTTCTTGCCACTCCCACAGGGACAGGGATCATTCCGGCCCACGTCATCCTGTGAACCGTCCTGCGGAACTCGTACACGAAGAGTGATCTCCAGGTCATCAGTGGGAGGGAACAACTCAGGCAACGAATGATGGATGCATGCTCGAAAAATGTCGGGGGTCCATTTCACAACCCAAGCATAAACGGTGCTCTTGCCAGCGCCATTTTTAGAGACTTCCACTTCCCAGAGGCCCGGCTTGACCGTGGCGCCCAACTCACATGTTTCCCCCGGATTCTCCGCCTCCAGGCTGTCAAGCTTGTCGGCGATAACGCGCCGCAACCTGCCTTCCTCACCGGCCTCCGGTACAACAGGCGACCAGGGAATGCCTCCAATCAGCACACGGCCGTCGTCGTTGTAGTCCTGTATCGGTAGCTCCTTCAACTCGGCTACTATCTCTCCGATTCTGCCTGTGGTCTTCACTCGCTCAAACTCGGCCTCAAACTCCTGATAGATCTTCTCGTCACTGTAAACGGTCATCAGTACCATCTCCTGTGTTATTGATACATGGGTGCATCTCAGACGGACGGGTCAGTTGTCTCTAAGCCCTCCACTCGCAGTCAGTTCTTTGGGGTCACCAAACTCGGCAGGGAACTCTGTTCCGCGGGGAACACCGACTGTCGCCACTGGCCTTCGAAGCTTGGGGCCATGTCTGACAATCCAGACACGGGCGTTATAGCACCCGCTTTTCGAGATGAACTTGGCATTCCAGAAACCTGGAAGTGCCTGCCCAACCACCTTTGCACTGATGATCCCCGGATCCCGCACCAGCTCTGATTCCAGTTCCTCAATCAGATACGGCTCTTCTCCCTCTCTGGGGATGATTGGGTCCCACCAACGTCCCCCGATCTTGACCCGACCATCAGGAGCGATCTCCTCGATGGGCATGTCCATTATCCTGCGTCCAAGACGGGCAAACTTGCCGCTCCTCACCACTTTGTCAAACTCAGCCCGGAGTTCATCATAGAGCTTATTGATCTTCATCTCTGGAACGTCTCCTTTCGCTTCCACGAGCTGTAATGAGTAGATGCTGCTGCGTGGACCAACGAACTTCCGCCGGCTATTCAGTTTTCAATGTCCGCCTGCCCTATTGACTGGCGAAACTTTTTCAGCCCAAGATTGTTTAAAGAGGCTGAAATGAACAAAAACACTCATGCCAATACCACTCAAGCAAACTTCTAAGGACCCCCACTTACCAACCTACAAAATGTAATACCAGAATTTCAGGGTTTTTGGAGGCGTCGTAGCAAGAGCGTTACCCGTTCTGCTTTTTAGTCACGCTCTAGATAGATGCCTAATGCAATTATCGCTTGACTATGGTAGCTTGGCTTTGCAGGTGCAGAGACAACGAATCGTGGTTAAGCTGTGAGGATTCGAGCATAGGCGTGACGAAGCTACTGGGCTACGTCAGAGAGGACTACATCAGGGGATAAGCGGCTTCAGGAGAATGGCTGCAGTGAGGCTCGAAGTTGCTTGCGTTCCCTTTTGGACCCGAGAAGATAGATGAAGACGTGCTTGCCCTCATCTACCCACTCGACACGAAGACGACTGCCATAGACTTCTTTGAGGAACTTGACATTCTCGGTGCCCCATCGATTGCGGGCTGCCCGAGGGTGATACCACTTGCCATCGAGCCACATCTGCCAACGACCACCACGAGTCATGCCCGCGCGGATCCAGTTTGTGGCCCGAAAGACAGTCCCATCGAAGCGAGAGCCGTCACAATAGGTGAGGATGATCTTTCGGTCTGTCGTGGCGGGGAGTTGCTTCAGTGAGCGGGAGATGAGGCGACCTGCGGAGAACTTGGGGGCACGGTCATCAACCCACAGTCGAGAGAGCTCCAGGGCATCGTGTGTCGTGGCTTCCTCGAAGAGATTGGGGATTGCATGTCTGCCTGAGGGTGGTCCGTAGGTAACGACACCGAGAGGCATGCTGAACTCGTCAGGTCCAATCAAGCCATAGCAGTAGTAGGTGTTGCCAGGCATGGTGTGGAGGTAGTGGTGGTCCTCCACGAGTTCGGCCGCAATCTCACTTTTGATTGGTTCTACCAAGAGGCCAGACAGGTCCATTGATTGCTCCGATGCTGTGGCTGTCAGGTCTTCAGCGCCATCATATTCATTGGAAGGTATGGCCGATTCCTTCTCATTGGCCATTCTGAATGCGAATAGACCGCGCGTGGGCAATGCCCAACAGGTGGACATTCACCATCCTCCCCATTCGAGACTTGCTTGCAGAGGAGGGCGTGGGAAGAGGTGTCTGGGTTGACCCTTTCGCGGGCAAGCACAGCCCTGCCCAGATCACCAATGACCTCAATCCCGAGATGCCCGCAGACAACCATCAGGATGCATTGACCTTTCTGAAGTCTCTGCCTGATGACTGCGCTGACGGTCTTCTGTTTGACCCGCCCTATTCAGTCAACCAGGCGAAAGCCTGCTATGACGCGGTTGGGGCTGAGAAGCTTGAGGTCGGGGTCACGAACAGCAAGTATTGGTCGCTCTGCTATGACCACGCTGCCCGAGTGGTCAAGCCCCACGGCAAGATCATCTCGTTCGGATGGAACAGCAATGGTTGCGGGATGAGTAGAGGCTGCACCATACGCAGAATCCTGTTGGTGGCCCACGGCGCCATCAAGAACGACACGATAGTCACAGTGGAAGTGAAGGATCCGAAGACTGAGGAGTCCGCAAAGGCTCACGTAAAGCCACTTACAGCTGACCACGAAACCTCTCAGGCGAAGCCTCCAATAGCAGAAAGAGTGAGAACAGTGGATGATAAAGCAACTGAAGATATTGAGACGCTGATGCAGATGACCGGCGCTCAACTGTCAGACGAACAACTTGATCGTCTGGCTGAAGAGAAACGCCGAAGGAAAGAGGAGGAGCGACAGGAACGCCTCAGCGAGATACGTGAGCAACAGAGAGAGGTACATGCGGAAGTCGTTGAGCTTGAAGAGAAGCTCCGTGAGAAACAGAAGAAGCTTCGTGAACTCGAGGAGGAAGCCGCTGAACTGGGAGAAACGGGCAAGTACCGCCCCATCAGAAGTCTCGATCCGAAGACAAGCCTGATCGACTTAATCACTGTCGCCCTCTACGAATCAACGGAGCCAATGAGCATTACCGACATGTACGGCTACTTGAGCGATCTGATGACGCAGCAGGATATGGGTGGGGACAATCCCAGGCAAGCTGTAAGCTCAACTCTGGCAAACAACAAGGACAGGTTCGAGCGAGTCAGTCGTGGTGTCTACCGATTGACAGATGACGCGGAAGAACAGGTAGAAGAGTGCATGGAGCTAAATGGAGAGTGCTCACTTCCTGACAGCCCTCCAGAAGCCAATGAAGAATAATCAGAGGGGAAGGGGTGCCTGAAGATAATTCTGGAGAGGCTGAGGGACCCGAGATTGGTGCCCTCAGGATGCTCTGTAAGCTCCAGAAAAGTTGTTCGAGGGGTAAAGGCTGCCCAATAGAGAGTTGTGGGAGAGAAAGGAGTGAAGCCCTGATTGCATGTGCAGATGAGGAAAAAGAAGAGGAGGGAGACAGATCACTTTGATAGGGTGCTGCAGTTCAATGTGAACGTGAGCTCTTCTCCAAACCAACATCATCCAGAACCATCTCATCTTCTGAGTCCTGAGAGATGAAGCAGGGCACTGACTTCACAATCAGTGCCCTTTCGGCTTCATTATCCTGTTCACTCTCCAGCACTCCTCAGAGTGAGAATGTTGTCTCCTATGGCATACAGCAGTGCTTGAACTTCTTTCCACTCCCACAGGGACAAGGGTCGTTTCTGCCCACCTTGAAGAACACTTTGTCCAAGTGCAGCTTCCCATCATCACCCTTCACCCATGTCTCCATGACCTGAGGTTCCTGCTCACTCAGTTGCTTCTGCCTGCTCCACTCAGAGTTCTTGATCTGCACTGAGTGCTCATACTCACCTGCATCCTCATCATATATGCCTGCTATGTCCTTCCCCCAATTGCCCTCAGGAGTCTCTACAACAATGTAGAAGCTTGGCTCATTGACCTCTTGTCCTTCCAGAAACTCAATTGCCTCCTGCTTGGTTGAGCCTGTATAGACTTGATAGGTAAACTCAACGTCTCCTTTGAAGGGCATCCATGTGTTGCTCTTGGTTGTCTCCTTGAACTTAATCATTAGCTCTTAATCCTTTCATGTGGCAGTAGTTTTGGTGTTCATCATTTATCACCAGCATGAAAGGGAAACTTGGGCGCAATTTGCAGAGAGAGGAAGATGAAAGAGCCCGAGATGAGGAGAGAGTTCAGTCTGAAGCTCCTAATCAATCTGCGTGACAAGGTTCTTCCATCCCCTCACTCCACCAACCCCTCTACAGCATTCTGCATATCCGTTCCATTCGGCTGTGTGTAGATGCTCGTTGTGCTGATGTCTGAATGTCCTGCGATCTGAGCCACCGTCACTATATCCACCTTCCCTGAGCGGAGTAGATTCGTGCAGAAGGTATGCCGAAGAGTATGTGGCGTGACATCCTCCACCTCTGCAAACCGAGCATACTTGCTGACCACATCCTGAATTCCTCGTGTACCCAAACGACTTTCCCTTTGAGAGAGAAACAGAGCTGATTCGTTGTCCTCTGCCCTATCATCCAGATATTCCTCTATGGCTCTTCGTGCTTCAGCATTCAATGGGACCTCTCGATACTTCTGCCCCTTTCCCGACCGCACTACCACTTTGCCCTTTCGCTCACTCATCTCCACGTCAGACAGATTCAGTTCACTCAGCTCATTCACTCGCAAGCCAGTATTAAGAAGCACGAGAATGATTGCCCGGTCTCGACTATCCCCGTACCTTTCCACTGCCCGAACGAGTGCATGCATTTCTGTTCGGTTCAGTGCTTTGGGGGCTGATTTGACTTGTTCCATTGACTGAGGAAATCGGGGCAGCTCTTCAATCTCGTCCTCACTCTTCGCCCACTTAAGAAAAGACCGAATGGACGCGAGCTTACGATTCACTGTAGATGGCTTGAGCTGTTCATCTTCTATGAGGTAGTGCTTGAACTCGCGAATGTCTGTGGGAGTGATCAGTGCAGGAGAGAGCTCACGATCATTTATTCTCTCGAACCACTTCTCGAATTGATGGAGGTCGAGTCTGTATGCCTGGATTGTATTGGGAGAGCGATCGAGAGAATGCAGGTGGGAGATGAACTGCGAAATGGATTGCGGCACGGTAAATTCCCCTCTCTTCGAATTATGTGAGCCCATTTTCGGTCGTTATCCGGGTCCATTTGCACCGGATCTAACCAGAAAGAGGGCGAATTTGCTCACATAATCGGTCTTATCGGAGCTGGATACTGGGAGGGGAGTGGGGCGAATGTCAAGCGAAGAGAAGACTGTCAAACGGTTGACAGAGGAAAAGTGGAACAGAGGGTAAGCTTGAATGGGCGAGGACAACGAAGAAGGGGGAATTGTCTTTCAGTGGAGATAGCCTGGAGCGAGATTTACCTCCACATCGAACTTCAGCACACGGTCAAACAGGTCAGTCTTTCTGACCTCTGCATCTCGAAAGCTGTCCCCCATTCGCCGCTCCACCAAAAGCCCGAAGTCAATCAGTGGTTCCAGAATTCTGCGGTAGACCACATAAGGAGTATTGTCGGAATAGGATGAGTGCGGTATTTCTCTCCACGCCTCAAGCACAAGCAACTGAGTGGATACCTCCTCTACCTCTCTCCAGTCGAGCAAAAGCATGGAGGCGATACAGAGCGAGAAAGCGACGGTCTCATCCAAAAGCGGGATTTCAGGCATGCGATCAAGATAGGCGAGGTTGAGCTTGCGGAAGAAGGTCCGGAACAGAAGGGCATAGAGAATTCCTGCATGCTCATCTTCTTCCATCAGGTGGCTTCTCTTCTGAATGACTCTGAACTGCCCTCCGTGCTGACGAATGAGCCCTGCGAATTCCACAATGACCCTCGCGATGTGCAGATCCCATACGTCTACTTCATTGATGACTTTGTTGACTGCCCGAATGTCCTCAACAGTCTCAGAGGGTATATCGAGCTGCTCCATCATCTCCCCAACGAACTTCCGATTGAGATTGCCTGCCTGTGTTGCCTTCGTGCCGCCACTTTCATTCAGGGCATTGAGGAGTGTTCTCGCATTTCGGAAGAAGCGGGATTGCTCAGCCTCACCCACAGTCAGGTCCTCCCGCACGTAAATGGGTCCGTTGGGTGTCTCCCAATCTGCCTCCATCAGTCGGTCAATCTGCTGAGGGGGAATACGAAGGCGCATGCGGATCATCCCGTGTTCTGTTCGCCGGCATCCTCACTGCTCTTGATGCCCACGGCTCAAGATGCCTGTGCAGTCAGAAACCCTGTCAGTGACTGAGGATTGTTGGCGGAATAGGTCTCGTACTCAATACCTGCAGCTGCGAGAGCGTCCTGATTGATGTCGTAGCAGTCGTGCTTGATGAGATCATCAGCTATCAGGACTTTGGGCGGGGTGCCCTGCCGGGATACCACCGTTTCAACCACCTGCGCGAAATTGCGAGTGTGCCACTTTACATCAGTCTTGGGCGGGATATTCGAGGGTCTTTTCTCTGACTCCAGATGATGCCATCCGTGAACCAGAGAGGCGAACACAACCATGTGAATGCCGTCGACCTCGAATCTGTCGAAGACCCGAGGCACGTCACTGCAGGTTATTGCAGTGTAGACTGAGTACCCCGCCTTGCACAGTGCATTTGCATGCCCCAGATTAGGCAGTCGGTAGTCTGAGACAACGAGAATGGCTGCCTGTGGCTCGATTGCCGGCAAATACTCGTTGACTGGACCAAGCTCTCGTGTGTGCATGGTCTCTCACCCCTGCACCCCAAATGGTTCGTCCGCTGATGCTGCCTCCTCGAATTGCCCTCCTACTCCTTGATTCTACTATAAGTGCATTCAGGGCCTCGTCCCCGACAATTTCCTCACAATCCGCAGAAAACTTTCAGGGAGGCACGAGATGAAGAGGGCACTGTGAATCAAAATGGGGCCACCAAGGTCCAAAGAGCGGGGGGAACCCTATGGACCACTGATGACCCCAAAGCTCAGGTTTCTTGTAGTGGATCATCTGTCAGTATACACAACCAGACAGTGAGAGAAAACTGAGGTCGCGTTCAGCCCCATCATCCCCCAAGTTGATTGAGCACTGTCTGCACGTCACTTTCCTCATTTTCAAAGACTGCTCTTACTTCACGGCTGATGCCAATAGAATGGTCTGACTGCCAAGCACGAAGCATCCCTGACAACCAGAGATAACGATCAAGCTCTCTGATGGAGCAGGACACTCCGCTAAGCTCTGTCAGCGCAAACACATAGTCAGCAAATGCACGGTAGGGAGTCTTCCCCGTCCAACAGAGCCTGCCGAAGTGGTGCCTGATTGCATGGACTGCCCAACCATCGTAGATTGGAATTGCATCAGGTCTAATGAAGAAGTGGGCAAACTTTGAGGCAAAGCTCCAGTAGCAGGAGACCCCATCTTTATCACGGACCACAGCAAGTTCTTCCACCAGAGCGACCGGATCATTTGGGGGATCTGCCATCACCCCCACAATTCTTTCGACGGCCTCAATCAGGCGAAGGTGACGAGCGTAGTAGAGTCTGTCAATGGTGGCAGCTTTAATCAACACGTCCTCTTCACTGAATTGCGGCAGGCTCTCCCTCAGTCGGTCAAGTGCACGATCACTGGCTGCCCATCCAGGCATGTGATGGTCATGAATCCGCGTGGCAGCCTCAATCTGATCAGAAGATAGTGATTGAAGTAACTGAGCCTCGATGCAGCTATTCCGTCCACTCCATCCCCTGTCTACTGACTCATCCAACGGGCGCTTACCGATCTGAGACACCAGATTGCCCAGCAAGTCCTCATTCACTACCGTCCACTGCTGCTCAATGATGGGACGAACTGCTGCATTTGGTGAGAGGCGTGTGGCATCACCCTCAGCAGTCCGTGGGATGAAGTATGGAGTATTCCTTCTGAAGACCCATATCTCCCCTGCCGAAGAGTGAGCAACAAGTTCGGTGTCAACGTGCTTCCGGAACTCGTCAATATCTTCGATGACTTCATCATGAAACCACTCATCTGCCATCGCACCCGACCTCCTCACCTGTCAGGGGAAATATATGACGTCATACCCCCTCCACCTCACTTAAACGCGCAAGCGCAAGCTTTACTGCATCTTCATCTGCGTCACAGCCCACGAATCTTCTGCTGAGCTTCACTGCTGCCTCCCCCGTCGTGCCTGTTCCCAGGAATGGGTCACATACAAGGTCGCCCGGTTGTGAGAAAGCCTCAATCAGAAACTCCATACCCTCTGCATCCTGCTGCCACTCATGGGCTTGCTTGACCTTGGGACCACTTCGAATGAGGTCTCCATGGACGGGTCCATCATAGCCATCGACAGTGAACCACAATACGGGCTTCCACCAACTGTTGACTCTCCTCTGTACAGTGGGGACGACGGGAGAACCACCTGCATCCACGAGATATGCCAACATCCATTGATAACAGAGATGCTTCGTCATTCGCTCCAGAATCTCAGGCAGGTAGCTCTGCCCCGTCATGACAAGCAGGCTTCCATCAGACTTGAGGGCATCTGCGGCAAACTCAGCAAGCTCACCATAGCTGTCAATAGCATCCTGACCATAGGGCGGGTCAGTGAGAATCAGGTCAACGCTCTGTTCTTCAGTGTCCTCGTGCAACTCCGTGAGATGACAGTGGTATACCTGATAGTCCTGCTTCTCGGGTTCCAGCGCTTCACTTTTCGCCTCTGCATCCTCAAGCCGCACGAGCTTCTGAGCCTCCCATACCCGATTGACCTCACCGGAGCCTATCCTCTCTGCCACACGCTGCTGCTCATCTTGTGGGAGGCGAGACAACTTTCTCAGCTCTTTCAGACTGTCGGAGAGAGAAGTATGACGGATCAGGTCACGTACATCGGAGGAGAGGTCGGTTACAATCTTCAGATGCCGGCGAATGGTGCTTGTGCTTTGTCCTGTCACTGATGATGTGGCCTTGGCAAATCCGGGAGGACGTTTCTCCTGCGGACCTGTGTTGCCACGTCCCGGACCATGCCCGTGCGTTGCTTCAGGGTAGAGGGTCTCATAGAGATCACGGCGGCGCGCAAGATGTTCCGCTCTCTCAAGCACGGTCAGTTCAGCACGAATCAGATTCTCATCGATCTCAACAAGCTCCAACTGCTCTGCATCACCCTCGATAATGTGGGCAGGGATGGTTGACCATCCAAGCTGCTTGCCTGCCTCAAGGCGATGGAGACCAGCAATCAGATGTCCGTCCTCATCGAGCACGATTGCATGCAGCAACCCGACTGCCTCAATGCTCTCTACCAGGCTCTCAACAGCAGCAGGATCCAAAGCCCTCGCTCTTTCCCCAACGATGACTTCATCAATGGGAAACTGAATCAACTCAGACGTGGTAGCTTCAGAGAGCAGATGGAGCCCGGGCATCTGGGTCATAGTGTGCTCCTTCAGCGGGACAGGCTACAGAGCGATGGTCAATGTGGTCCTCCGCTGCAATGAATGGTGTAACGAGAAAAGAGTGTGCACGATGACCACTCTTTTTCTGATCCCCACAGTCAAACCTCAATTCTGCTCTCTGTGTGGGGTGTTCCTGTCCCCTCAATCCACTCCCTCACCACCTTCGTCGCCCTACAATCATCCTCATTATACTCCACAGCCAAATCCAGAAACTCCCGCTCTCCCGTACTCAACCACAAGTCAAACCACAGCATACTCATTGCCGCATCTGACCCGATTTCCCTCCATTCGAAACCCATCCATTTTGCCACAGTCTTCAGCCCATAAGAATGAACGGGCAATACCACACTCTCCTTCAGCACTCTATGGAGGTCGACCAAATGCCCAAACAGCTTCTCTTCCTGCTCCTCTGAAATCCCATACCTCTCTGCCAACTTTCTCAAATGGGTGCTTTCGAAAGAATGGTAGTGGTAGATGGTCAGGTCATTAGAAATCTCATCCAGATATCCCAGAAACTCTGCCCACATTCGCTCCTCTTCCTCTGGTCTCTCTGCTATGAATGGTCGAAACTCTTCTTCCCTCTCTCTGCATTCCAGCACTCCAATTAGATAGATGACTTGGGTTGATTGCTGACACTCCATATCGAGATAGAGCTCAGTTTTTCTTCGTGGGAGGATGGGGGAAGAAAGAAATTCTGGCTCATTCTCAAGCAACACAGACGCCTGCATTATCATTCTGTGGGCTGTCCTCTCCCCCACTCCTCGCACCTCACACAGACTTTCCGAATTCGCTTGGGAGATGTCGAGCAAGTCCTCATATCCTGCCTCATTCAGTGCTTGCTTCTTTCCTCTGCCCAAACCGTTCAGAAGCGAGATGTCTTTTCGGGCTTTCAGGATTTTCAGACAATGCTCACTCCATCCGCACATTCCACATTCAGAGGAGCACAGAGTGGGCAATTCCTCTCTCCCATTTTGAATCTGTGCTATCTCCTGAATTGCTGTTTCCACTTGGGGGATATGGTCTCGAAGAGGAATGGTTTGTCTTTCTCCGTCCTGCAAAATCAGATCGCCAGTTTCCGGAATATGACCCGAAAGATGCCCGAGAAGAAGCCCATAGAAGGCAAGTTGGGCAATATGTTCGGGCTTGGGAGAACTGGCTATCTTCACGTCAATGGGGCGATAGGAGGGAATGGACGTGGACAGGTCAAGCTCGAGGAAATCAGGAATGCCAAGTAGTGGGGAATGGGACAGGACAGGTTGATATATTATTGGGGCTCTTTGTTTCATCAGATCGAGAGTGAATTGGGCTCTTGAGGGGATAGTGCCGTCAGGAATCGAGACATGGGGAAGATTGGAGGCTATGGTTGTCTCGTGATTGATGCCAAGTTCTCGAAGGTATTCCAGAAATGGGTGGGGGTCTAATTTTTCATTGCGGGGTCCATGGAAATCGAGATAGAGAGCACAGGGGCAAATAGTGAATTGGGTGAGATGGTGGGAAGTGATCATGGTACGGGGGGAGACCAGAATGGGGGGGAAACTGTGGGGGGAGTACTACAGGAGGTACCCGTCTGGCAAAGGTATCTTCCCATCGGCAGAAGACTCAATGCTGGTCCCTTGCTCAGCAGTCGGCGCCCGGTCTTCCCAGCATCTCTCTTTGTGACAGCAGTTACATGCGCCTTACACCAACTCCCACTGCGCCAAATTTACCAGCCGCACCTCGCTACTCAGTTCCCTCAGATCATCAAGCTTACGGAGGGCCTCGCGCTTCTCCTGCGCATGTTGGCGTTGTTCGTTCAGCATCTTTCCTTCAAGGTCGAACAGGCGGTCCTCCAGCTTATCTCGCTCATCGTACAAAGTAGCCTTCTCGGTCGAGGAGGAGGCCGCGTCTATCTGGTCGTCCAACTCGGCTATCGCCCGTTTCGTCTCCTCAACCTGATGCCTGCGCTCTGCCAGAACCTCTCCGTCGCCCTTCGCGCCGTAGTACTCGTCAAGCACCTCTCGTCGCTCAAGGTAATAGCCCGCGTTGCGCTCCTGTATCTCCTCGAAAAGCTCAGCGATGCGTGGCTCCAGCCACGCGCTCACCACATCCGCTTCCGGCAGCGGCAGACTGCGCTCGGGACTGAGCGGCTCATTCGTGATGCGCGAAACATTCTCGGTGAGGAGTTCGTTCGGAATGAGTTCGCCATTCTGATGCAGCAGCGCCAGCGACAGGAGGTGGTCCTCCGTCTCATACCCCTCGAACGTCACCTTGAAGTTCAGCCACCAACCCTCCGAGCCAACCAGCTCCTCCATCCCGTGGATGTTGTGATTGCCGGTGTAGAGCAGCCTCATTGCGCTCCGGTGGCCCTGGTCGCGGTGGTAGGACAGCGCTGCCTCCACAAACGGGTGGTCCTTGGTGAAGCGTGACACTGACGGGTCTGCCTCTCGTCTGAAGGTGCCCCGGTACTTCGGGTCGAGCAGGTCCTCGCAGTGCAGGAAGAATTGGGATGGCGTGTAGACCTCGTAGATATCGTCCTCTTGAACCACCTGCGCCCCGTGGTAGTCCAGCGTATCCAGGCAGAAGTCCCGCAGCATCTCCGTCCGGCTGTCGAGCGCCTTCTGTGTCTCGCGCTCAGCCACTTTCAGGTGGTCCCGAAGGCGCTCGTCGAAGCCACCAAGGAGCAGCGAAGTCCCGGTCTCTTTCCTGTCCTCGAGGACGTCCTCCAGGTCAAGTTGGAGTTGGTCGAAGGCGTGGTCTATCTCCTCGGGGTCGCGGCAGCTCTGTAGGATGTTGAAGATGCGCCGCTCGAAGTCCATCCCGTCCTCGATCGAGCCGAGGATCTCGTCCGTTCCGCCCAGCACCGAATCGAACAGGTGTATCTTCTCCATCAGCAGTTCGACGATGCGCTGGTCTGCCTCGTTGTCCCTGGCCACGAGGTTCGCGACCACCACGTCATGCTGCTGACCGATCCTGTGGCAGCGGCCGATCCGCTGCTCGATCTTCATCGGGTTCCAGGGCAGGTCGTAGTTCACTATGATATGGCAGAACTGCAGGTTCAGCCCCTCCGCGCCGGCGTCCGTCGCGATCATGACGTCAGCATGGTCACGGAAGCGCCGCTTCACCTGCTCCTGCTCATCCTTGTCGGGGTTCGCGTGTTTCTTGAGTTGTCCGCTGAACTCCAACACGTCGTAGCCCGACTGCCGCAACCTCCTCGCAAGGTGCTGCTGGGTCGCGATGTACTGTGTGAAGATCAGGACCTTGCTCCCTGCGTTAAGTAGTTCAGGCATCGCCTCCACGATGCGTTGCGCCTTCGCGTTTTCCGTGATGCTGTCACACAGGCGAGCGAACTCTCTTACCTGCGTAAGCTCTGCCTCTATCGAGTGCGTGATCCCATCTGGAACGACCCGCTCGTCACGTTCGCTCTCTTCTACAGTCTCAACGGAAGCCGCGACATCATCCCCGAGATCCTCCGCCTCCAACTCCTCCGCTTCGCGGCCCGCCACCATCGCCTCCAGCCGCGCCACCAGCTTATGCAGCGCACTCTGTAGCGCGAAGCTGCTACTCGCCAGCAACTTACGGTAGATTAGAAGGATCATGTACTTGCCGCCGCCGTCACCGAATGCCCAATTCGGTTCCGACAGATAGCGCGACACACCCTCATACAAACGCCGCTCGTCGGAGTTGAGCGTGAAGTCAAACAACTTCGGGATGCGCGCGGTGAACTTGATTTCTGGCACGTCGCTGCGGAGAGTCCGTATTGCGAAGTTGCTCAGCCGATCCTTCAGGTCATCCGCGTTCTGGATGACAAGTCCGCGCGTGTCCCCACAAAACTTCTCGCGGAACGAGAATTCAGTCCCAAGCGCCCGCTCATCAATGATTGTCGAGATTGACCACAGCTCAAGGAGATCATTTTGGATGGGGGTCGCCGTCAGTAGGCACACGAAGCGCTTGGGCAGCTTCTTCGTGCTCTCGTGATGCGCGCCTTCGGGGTTCTTCAGCTTGTGTGCCTCGTCGATGATCACCAGATCCCAAGGCGTCCGTGCGAATTCATCGAGGTGATGGTGGACGTAGTGATAGGTTGTCACCCGCATTCCCGAGAACGGGTCTTTGCCCGCCGCCTGGAGCTTCTTCACGTTCGGCGTGTCGAGCACCGCGAAGTCCAGCCCGAAGCGCTCCTCCATCTCTCCGCGCCACTGCTGACATAACGACCGCGCCGCCATGATAAGCACGTTCCGCCCGCCGCGATAGACAGTCTCCTTGATGATCATGCCAGCCTCGATAGTCTTCCCGAGGCCGACTTCGTCCGCGAGTAGCACACCGCGCAGCATCGGGTTGCTCACAGCGAAATGCGCCGCATGGACCTGGTGCGGATAGAGGATGGTATCCGGAGAAGAGTCCAGCGACTCCATGCTCTCGAAGTCGCTGGTCGGGCGCCTGAGTGTTAGCTCCTCCGCCTGCAGGCGAAGCTGGAACATCTGTGGTGCTTCAATCTCTCCGGGTGGGTCAATTCTCAGATCCAGACTCATGGCGAGACCCCATTCACGTATTGGTTCAATCCTCAGGTCGTCAGCAGCCAGCCTTCCATCGCTGAGATACTGATTTCCACCTCGTATGACTCGAGCACCTCATCCATGTAGGTCCGACGCAGTTCCCGAAGGCTTCTCTTCAGCTGCCCCGTGCTTTCCTCGAGACTAATCAGTTGCTCAGTGATTGCGTACTGGGCATCGTCAACTTCACGTTGTTCGTCAGCGGCCACTCTCGTATTCTTAACTGCTTCGTCGAGCGTTCCAAGCTCAGCTTCGAGTTGCGTCTTCTGCTGTGTATGCTTCGCGATCTCAGCAACGATCTCGTCTGCCTCTGGCACCTCGCTAAGAAACCGCTTCTCGTCAAAGCCCTCCGTTGCCCCCTGTTCGTCTATTTCCTGCAGTTTGCCGTAGGCGAGTTTGGCCAGATGATCCACCATGCCAACAACCAAGGTCTTGCTGAAAATCATCGGATCCGCAGGCTCACCGGGAGCGAGGTGCCTCAAAGCGTCCACCACCCCTCCCGTCATCGGGAAAGCGGCCTCGGGATGCTCGACGATACAGAAGCGCGTCTCCTCTTCTGCCAGGATTGCTCCCTGTACTTTCACATTCCCTTCAACCCAGAGCCCGCAGCGATTGACGTAGTGCTTCAGGTCGAAGTACGATTTGGTGGAGGAGTCGGCTTGAGAGAGGCTGTAACTCCTGGCATTCAGTATCGGCCTCGAAGCGATGACACCCACCACCGCTTCAGCCGCAACCGACTGGCATACTTTCTTCTGGCCGGAGGTGCCATTCAGCCAGCTGCCCTTTTCCATACCGTAGCCCAGCGTTGCCATGCCGCGGCCCCCGTTGACCGGCGGATTATCGCCCGTCTACGTCCTCACATTGAAGCCCTTCTTGTAGTGGTCGGTCGAATCGCCTGGCTCGAAGTGGCCGAAGATGTCGTAGAGGTCGATCGTGTCGCCATTACCGAGACGTAGTTCGAGGCGTCTGCCGGGGATGAACGTCACGTCTGGCGGGAGGACGAAGCAGATGTGCGGGTTCTGGTTGTTCAACCAGTTCATGCGCGCCGACAGGATGTCCTGAACACGGCGCGACAGCGCGTCATGCTCCTCCGGGTCCATAATCTCCCAGAGGCGCTCGAAGCCATTCACGAACAACTCCGGCTTCGGCAGGCGCTCCTTGCGCTCGATATGCCGCAGTAGCGCCACGATCGACATCTCCTCCGCGCCAAGCCTGTCGTCAGACCAGTCACGCAGGAACTCCGCCGCCTCCCGCTTCGCGCGGCCGCGCAGGAAGTTGTATCCGGGCGTCGTTATGGTCGGCATGGCTCATCCCCCATCTACATCAGGCTGTCGTCATCCATCTGCAGCGCGCCCTGTCCGGTCAGGGTCTCAGCGATGCGCTTGTACACCTTGTAGCTGCTGTCCTTCGGGTCCAGATACTCCACGATGTCCTGCGCAAGCTCCACGAACGTCCCGTCGCCGCGCCAGTCCTCCAGCAGCCCCGCCGTCAGCAGGCCCTTCTGGTCCATCACGTAGATCAGGTGCAGGCGGTCGATGTAGCTCAGCCCGTACGGGTCCTCCGCCTCGATCAGCGTCTGCTGCGGGCTGTCGCCGTCGTGGTAGCGCTCCAGCAGGTAGTCGGCCCGGTCCATCTCGGCGACGACCTTCACCTTGCCGCCCTTCTCCTCCACAAGCTGCCGCGCCTCAAGCTCCTTCAGGTCCACCTGCTGGTTGTGCGAGATGCGCCGGTGCAGGCGATCATACGGCACCTCAGTCTGGCCGAGGAAGTTGATGACATAGAAGCGGCTGACCGGATCGAGGCCCGCGGGCCACATCCGTCCCTCGGCCTCTTCCACAAGCTCATCCACAATCTCGCCGATGCCGCGAATGCCGCGCGTCTCGTTGCCGTTGAGGGCGTCGTCCACGCCAACCGGCTCGCCGCGGTGCTTCACGAAGCTCTCGCCGCGGTAGTAGTGCTGCGAGTACTCCTCCATACACTTGCCGATGGCGATGACGTAGATGTCCTCTGAGGCGACCGGGCTCAGCCGCTCCTCCAGTTCCCGCACCAGCCGCTCCGCCTTGAGGTAGATCTGGTCAGTTACATCCACCCACTGCACTTCCTTCGGCGCCTCCGTCTGCTTGCGGCAGACGATGACTGCGTCGTAGGAGATGTTGGCCTTGTCCTGAATGTGGAGTGACTGAAGCATCTCCGCATGCACCGGGACTACACTGGTGACGTTGAAGTCCGCGTTGAGAACGGTCCTGAGCACGGCGCCCCAAGCCTCAATGGCCTGATGGTGGAAGGTAAAAACCAGCAACGCGGCATCCTCAACGCGACGAGCTGTCTCTTGGAATACCCGCGTCAACCCAGTTGTGAAGAATGCCTCGTCCTTCGTCAGGTACTTCGCAGCTTCCGTTCGATTACCCCGTTTCGGCACCCAGTGTGCGTTCTCAACGATCTCCTCCTCCTTGGGCACCAGATCCGGTCCAAACTGCTCAGGGTAACTGTCTTGAAGGGCTGTGCGGAGCCAGACGTAGAAGAAATCTGATAGCTCTGCATACATTACATTGCCGTAGTAGGGCGGATCCGTAATTGCCAGTTGACTACGTGTTGGGGCCATATCCGACATGTCTTCCGAACTTCGTGCAAACAAGTCCACGCAAAGGTCGTCATGGAAAAAATCCTCGTGGATAGTTCTCTTATCATAGTTGCTATCATCGCGGAAGAAGTTGTCGTCAGGACTGCTGATCCACTCTAAGCCAGCCATCACCTGCGCGAATTGAGCGCTGAAATGGCCTCTTCCATATTCGCTTCCCCACAAGTTATTCTCTGCATGAGTGACTCGAGGTACGAAGCCGTGCATTTGGAACATCCGGCCAATCTTGCGTGCTGAGGGTTCGTAGCGGGCGAATGTATTGGAGAGATCAAGCGCGTCGCTCCAAGCGAGAAGCAGGTACTCCCTCAGGTTCGGCTCATCCACGCGTAATATCGCATCACGTAGCCGACACAGGTTTAGAAGCTGTCTTTCGTTGAACATCTCGACCCAGTATCGATATCCGTGGGCCCATAAGTCATTTCCTGCATAGTTCGTGTTCACACCATGGTGCGGTATCTGCTCTTCAGGAAGGTTCAAACCGTCTCGGATTCTCTCAAGCTCGGCCTTTGCTTCTCTGAAAAGCGATTCGTCCTCCTCGGTTGTGCCCTTGTAGGACTTGTACTCGCATCCCGGGCAGAACACCTCCATTGCATACAGTTCGTGCGGCAACGGGACGTTCCGGTTCTCACCCTCGGGGATATTCTGCTTTGCGGCTTCGACAATGTCGTGCTCAGAGCCACAGTCCGGACAGGTGTACTTACCGTATCCGGCGTAGCCTTCTGTCGGGTCAAACGTAAACCCACATCCCGGACAGGTTGATTCCTTCTCGCTCGACTTTCTCTTCGAGGCATACACGATGCCGCAGTCCGGGTCGGGGCACTTGACGAAGTAGATACCGCGGTAGTCCCCATCCTCGAAAAGCATCCCAGCTTCCCCCTGCCGGTTACGAGGGACGCCCCGCATCTTCTTCGGATCGCTGAACGGCCCTTTCCTGGCAATCACGAAAGAATTGTAGAGGGGCACAGTCGCTCCGCAGGTGCGCTCCTGGCACTTCGCCTGCTTGACCCAGAAGTAATACATCACGTCGGCCTGCTCGCCGCAGCAGGGGCAGGTGGTCCTGTAGTACTGCTTGATCTCCTCGGCCACGTCCGCCTCGACCTGCTCGAAGGCCTCCTGCAGCGCGTCGAGGTCGCAGCCGTCGGTCTCCTTCTTCACGACGAACCAGGCGACGGGGTTGAGGTCCACGCCGACCGCGTTGGCCCCGAGCCGCAGCGACTCCACGATGGTGGTGCCCCCGCCCATGAAGGGGTCGAGGACGGTGATGGGTTCGCGCGCATCCCAGTCGATGGCCTCCCACCACTGCGGGTCCTCAGGCGACGCGCCAAGCTCGGCGAGGTGATCGGCCAGCCGCTCCTTGTCCTTCGGCTCACCGATGGGCTTAGTGAACGCCCAGCGGATGACGGCGTTGGCCTCCTCATCGAGGCGGTAGTAGAGCCGCTCCCATGCGGAGTTCCTGTTCCTGCGGGCGCGCTTGTGGTAGTCGCGCTCGTCGGTGAGCGTGTTGCCGTCAGCATCGATGAAGTTGCCGTCTTCATCGCGCTGCCAGGGCTCCAGCCGGTCCCAGTCCTCCCAGTCGATGGCGGTTGCGAGCAGTATGGTGCGAAAGACACAGGACAACCGCCGCGCCCACCACTTGTGCATGGTGTAGATGGGCTTCTTCGCATTGGCCTCTTTGACGGCCAACCGATTGACCTCATGCAGCGGGAAATCGTACTCGATGTACTTGCCGGGGCGTAGGGTCACAGGTTGATTCTCCTGAAGATTAGTCTGCTTTCGTTTGACACGCGTTGGACATCGGGTATAATACAGACACCGAGGCCCCGCATACCGAACTGTCTCCGTATGGAGCGCGTGCCTGCCAGATCGGCAGGATAGGATGCGGGGCCGCTTCAGTTCTCCCCTTTCGGATACCCGAACTCGAAGACGTCCTTCACCTGCGGCTTGATGATTCGCCGGTAGTCGTGTCTGTCTTTCTTGTCTTCAAGATAAGACCGCGCGATTGCGCCAGTCACCATGTCCGCCAACTGCACGAGCACGTTGCCCTCTTGCTTACGAACGAATTTGATATCGTGAAAGACTTTCTCCTCCCCTGTGTTGCACTTCTTTCTCAGATACTTGATCATCTCTCTTAGCGACTTCCGCCCCGCCTCACCATCTAGGAAAAGCTTCGCATCCGAGATCTGTCCGAACGTATGGCGGAGCAGCATGCCCACGGTGTAGTTGTAGAAGTAAGAGCTGTTCTGTTTCAGTTGGGTGCCGTCCCAGATGCGATCCTTCTGCATCACGATGGCCCTGATCGTAAAAGGGCATTTTGCTGCGACTTTCAGAAAGCCGATGCGCCAGTCTCTCTTCAGGTTCGTGAAGTGGAACTCGAAGTTGCGGCCTTTCCCGAGGACCTCACTTCTGTACCAGTGGATTGCGTTTGCTGTCTTCTCCGCGTCCGCTCCGCACTGGAATATCGCTGCAGCTACAATGAACGTAGGCGAAGATCCCTCGCCCACCTTGAAGCCCGCGTCTCCAGATTCATCGATATATACGAGTTGCCGGTCGGCCATTCCCTCGCCTCGTGCGATATAGACGCCTGAATTCCTGACTCAGCTCGGCCCGCAAGTGGTTCCTACGTCAGGTGCTTCTCCATGAAGTCACGCGTCCAGTCGATCATGCGTCGGACATCTCGCGGATCGATCACCGGGTATGGGTCTCCGTTCTCGTCGAGCGTCAGTTGACGTTCGGAATTGCTGTACTTACCGTGATCGGCGTCATTGCGCATGTCCCCCCACGTCTGGATCTGTCGCCACGTCGCCTGACTGTAATGCTCCCGGAGTGCCTCATTGAGCACGTTTATCTTACTCTCGCCTGTGAGGGGGCCGATCTCTCTCGCGTAAAGCTTCCGAAGAGCGTCCTCCAGCACTGCGCCTACGATTGAGACCGCGGCGACATGATAGCCGTTCTCGTGTAGATGGAGCGCCATCTCGAGCATATCGTCAAAGACTTCGGCAGCCGCAAGTTCCTCGAGCTTCACGAGCATACCCGCAGCCAGATCATCGCGAGCGGCCTGGAGTATCCCAAGGCAGATTCCAGCTGGGGCAGACTCTATCATGAGACCCGAGCCGTTCACAAGCGATTCAATTCGGGTGTAGTAGTGACTGTCAACACCGAAGGAGAGTTTCACCACCTGCGCGACTGAGGCCGCCCAACCGGCGAAACGCCCGCGGTCCAAACTCTTCGAAGTTCCGTGACCGAGTTGCTGGACATTCCAGATGCCGTCTGCCTGTTCGAGCAGGGCATCCATGCGCTCGATGATGAACTCAGTGTCTATCCGGGGTTTACTGTCCATGGCACCACGCACTCCATCAACGAAACGCCCCCATGCTTGAAGTTCCTCGCGGGTCCCTTGACCTTCCCGCCCCATGCGAAGCGCCCGCGCGCAGCGGCGACCTTGCGCTGTGTGTCCGTCCAGATCTTATCACCGCTGGTCAGTTCGATGCTCGGATTGTTGGTGCAGCGCCCTGCCTTGAACTCCCCCGCGAAGAGGGCCTCCTCGTCATCACCAAGCGGCCAGGAACATGCCGCGCCCTGCCACAGATAGCCGTGGTCGGAAGTGATGTAGAGTGGCAGCACGGGGTCGCTGTCGAGGATGGCGGCGAGGATCGTCTGCACCGGCCTGATCACGTGTTCTGCATACTCGACGGTGTCGCTGCTGACGGTGAAGATGTTGTCCGGGTGCGGCGCCCAGATGAGACGCCGCCGCTGTTCCCGCCCGAACGACGGCTCCCACGTGGTTTGCTTCACGTGCTCGAATGCGAGGTCATCCGTGCTCTTGATACCGGATGGCCCGCCCGCCCCGAAGTGCTTCTGCGCGAAGACGCTTGTCTCTGTGGGCACGGGCGCCAACGCGAAGTCAACCGTGGCGTCAATGCCACGCTCCTCCATCACCTGCAGCAAACAGGGCACCTCGCGGAGGCTGAGGCCGTCAAAGATAATCAGCGTGAACTGGTCCTGCCCCAGCACCTCACTGACGAACCGCTTGCGCGGGTGTTCGCCCTCAAGCAACTGGTAGACGTCGGCATAGACGTCCCATATCTCGCGCTCGAACTCCGACGCCCGGTGCTCATTGTCGCTGAGGTAATTCTCGAGATCGCCCGCTTCCTGGCATTCGCGGAAGCTATCGGCACTCCACATTCCGCGTAGCGTCTCGAAGAGCGAGATGAGCGGCTCGTCCTCAGTGAGCAGTCGGTCGAACAGGTCCATCTTCATGAGCGGTCCCTCTCCATCCGCTCCAGTTCGAGCGTGACCTGCATGTTCTGGTCATCGGGTAGGGCGTTCAGCATGTCCACGAGCGTATCCCGATCACTCACGGGCGCGTTCATGAGGCGATAGGTGACCTCGACCTTCGTGTCGCTGTCGGGGTCTACCTTCCCGAGCCCTACCGCGCCGCGCACGTCCTCCTCGATGTGCGAACCGCTCTCAGTCTTCTGGAGCGTTACATTCACCTTGCGCAGCAGATCGGTCTTGTTGATCTCCTGCACGACCGCGGTGACCATTGCTCCTTTGGGAAGCGATGCGAACGGCTGATGGACCCAATTGCGCGTGGTCTTCTTGCGGACCTGGAGGCCGACGGAGAGCGGCGTCTCCAGCTTCTCCGGCCCGTCGATCAGCTCCATGCGTGCGTCGCGCACGAGATCGATGATGACGTCATCGACCTGAGTATCGTGCGATTGCTTTCCGTACTGCTCCTCAGACCGGCGCTGGCACTCAGTGCGCACCTCACCGACTGTCTTCGTGTCAGACCCAACAAACTGCTCGACCCACTGCTGCTTCGGAGGCGGCGCGCCCCCTTCTGCTTCAGAGACCGTTCGCGATGGATCGAGTGTCCCGGGATCCTCCCAGACGGTGGTCTTGCCATCGCCGCGGGCAATCTGCAGTTCGCCGCCCTTGACCAAATCTCGGATGGCCTGGTCTATGCGGATGTCGCTCGGTCGGCCGCCCTGCACCGGCTTCGGGTAGGCGCGGCGCCGGTAGAACTCCTCTCTGATATCGCTTACCTTCGGGGGAGCATCCTCTCTCGCCCGAACACAGTCAAGGACCGCTGCGCGATAGTGCTCATCGGCATAGCGCTGCTGCACGCGAGCGAGTATATTGGTGCGCTGCAGCATGACCTGCTCGCGGCGGAACGTGAGCTGGTTCGTCTGATCGTCGATGATGGGGACGTACCAGTGCCCATAGCGGTCCTCTATACGCTGTCGCAAGGCCTTCTCGGTGTCATCCTTCACAGCCTTGACCCGCCTGTGCAGGTCGGCCTCGCCCAGAACCTTGTCCTCGATTTCGTCTGCGGCGATCGCCTTCTTCGCCATCCACTGCAGGTTGCTGTCCTGATCGACGCGCCCCGACTCTCTGGGGGCGACGATTATCAGGGCGTTGGCGAATGAACGGCCGTGGTAGAGGTCGTCAGTGATCTCATCGGCTTCCATTCGGTCGAGGCAGACAACGAATGTAATGTCGCGATGGTCAGCGACCTCTTCCACCGGATACACGGCCACGCGATCGTCATCCCCCATTACCTCGCGCAGCGTCTTGACGATGAACTGCTCAGCCCGCTCACCCTTGATACTCCGCGCCCGGCGGTTGATCTGGGTCTGGATGTTGACTTCTTCTTTGAACAGGTAGCGCGTGGGATTCTGCTCGACGTGCAGATTGACCGCGGTGCCCTCGTTGACCAGCTCCCTCAGACAGCCATGGACCTGGTTGGCGTTGACCACATCATCGCCATCACCGGGGCGGATGGCGCCGAGTATGATCTCACCGAATTCTGCGCCGAGATGCTGCTCGTTCTCTTCTCCCAGGGAATGCATCAGGACCGTCGAGAGCACAGGTTCGGCGTGCTCTACGTCGCCGCTCGCGCGAAGATTCTGCCGCGCGATCTCCACCACACCCGGGTTAAGCTGGAGGACGTCATTCGCGATCTGTGAGATGTTGAGCGAAATATCCCCGACACGAATCAGATCGGCATCAGCAAGCTGACTGTCATCTGGCTGGCCGGTGGGCACTGCTTGCTGAAGCAGGTGTGCCAGCAGGTACATCGCGCCACGCGAGTTCTGATAGCTGGTCTGCTCGGCTCGCGCCACACTGCTGTATCGCTCGAAGACCACGTCGATGGTCTCGGGATGGAATGGATAAGATCGCAGCATCTTCTGCTCGTACGCGTTATAGTCGCCGATGCGAACGTGCTCATCGAGCTGCTTGTACTCGGCGATGTAGTCAGCGATGATGGGTTTGGCGGCCCCACGATCAGCTTCTTGAACAAGCCGGTGCAGCACGAACTCATGCCTATCCGGGGAGCCGGTCAGGTCTTCAACGAAACGGTCAGTTCGTTCCACCAGTTCCTGGATCTTCGGCTCGATGAGCAGGAGCGATATCAGACAGAACAGGCCATTGTCCGCGTCCTCGCAAAACTCCGTCATGTTCTGCAGGAACGTCAGGTTGGCGTTGCGCCGCGCCTCGTCTTCAATCGCACCGAACCAGCGCTCGATCTCATCGATGATCAGGACGATTTTCCTGCCGTCGACTGCTTCCTCCAGATGTCGGGCCTTCGGGAAGTCACCCTCAAACCCATCATAGTCCAGCGCCTCAAAGATGGGCTGCCACAGGAAGTCAACCGAACTGTCATCGCGTAACTCCGCCTGCGTCATTGGGAGCAGGACGACTTTCAGGTCGTCGGGCGGGTCGAATGTGATATCGTTTCTGTCCAGCCACTCAGCGCCCAGCTTGGGCGAGTCGAGGATGTGATAGAGGGCAAGCAGCGCGTGGCTCTTACCACTACCGTAGCCGCCACTGATGACGAAGTTGCCCTTCCTGTCTGCCGCCTCCTCGCCGAGGCTGACATGAAGCCGATGGAGCAACCGGCGCAGGCTCTGCGTGGGGAAGGTCACGTCGAGCACGCGAGCAGCATCACGCTCAAAGGCGTCGTCATCGCCTGTCAGCAACTGATGCAGGGAGACGATGCCATGGAGATCTCCCTCGATGACCTCAGGTCTGACCTCTACAAGCTCATGAATGCGTGCCATAGGAACCACCAGTCTACGAGTGCTCTGCTATGGTTCAGGGGAAACGTTCATCGGAGTTCCCCCAAGTGCTCAACATGTTCGTTGGTTGCAGTCAATATACCTCCATTCACCCCTCAAATCCCAATAGCCCCCAAAACCCCATTCCCACGTACATGCCCAATATAGCCCCTCCTACCCGATTTTCCGCTTGACATCCCCCCAGAGACGAGTATAATCCAGCGCCGAATTCGGAGGTGTGGTCCTTACGGCACTGGAAATTGGTCTCATGGGAGAGTGAGACACAATGCTGATGGTGGGCATATACGCGAGAGTCTCCACAGAGGAGCAGGTGGGTCCGGAGGGCTCAATCAAGAACCAGCTTCAAAGATGCAAGCAATACTTGGACCTTCAATTTGGTCCCTCCTCGGAGAATGGCTACGCCCTCATTGAGCGATATCAGGAAGAGGGCAAGAGCGGAAAGAACACGGAAGAGCGACCAGTCTTCCAAAAGATGCTTGCAGACATTCACAACGGAACCATCAACGCTATCTGTGTGGCTGAACTCTCCCGCCTCTCTCGCTCAGTCAAAGACATAGCGAACATACTCTCCGACTTCGAGAAGAACAACATCACCTTCCTCTGCCTCAATCCCTCCGTTGACACGTCCACTGCAGCAGGAAAACTCGTCCTCAACGTTATGGCTGCACTGGCTGAATATGAGCGAGAACAGACAGCCGCGCGGACCAAAGCTGCAATGTACGATAGAGCGCAAAGAGGACTATGGAACGGCGGGCACATTTTCGGATATGACCTCGACCCCGACAATCAGGGACATCTCACAGTCAATGAAGAGCAGGCAGAGGTAGTCAGGAAAATCTTTGAGACCTACCTGAAAGAGAAATCCATTCAGCGCACAGTGGACAAGATAAACGAGGCAGGACATCGACTTCCCGGTTACACTTCTCGTCGCGGCAAGGAACACCCCGAACGGAAATTCGCCTACTCCACTCTTCAGACCATGCTCAAAAACCGGGCATATTTGGGCGAGAAGGAGATCAACAAGAAGAACAAGGGAGAAGACCAGAGCGAACTTGATGAAAACAAGCAATACGAGATAGTGGATGCTGTCTGGCCTGCAATCATAGAGGAAGAGCTGTTTCGGTCAGTTCAGATAGCGATGGCACAGAATACCCGAAGTTTCGTTCGAGGCAAGCGAGACCACACGTTCCTTCTGAGCGATATGGTGGAATGTGGTCACTGTAACGTGAGCCTGGAGAATGGAAGCGGGACAGGACGCGGCGGCAAACGCTACTACTACTATCGCCACACCACGGGAACCAAGAAGGATGACTGCCCCATAGGTGATCTCTCCGCGTCAGAACTGGAAGACGCGATTGTAGAGAGGCTGAGGGAGATAGCCGAGAATGAGGGGATAGTGGAGCGTGCCTGTGAGAGAGCCAATGAGGGAAGAGTGACCGAGGCAGAAGAGTTGGAGAAGGAGATCGAAAGGCTGAGAAATCGGAAGGCAGAGGAAGAAGAGAAGCTGAGTGCGTTGATGGATTCGATAGCTGAGGTCGGACATCTCGGACCCATCAAGCAACAACTGAAAGAACGGAGCGACTCAATTCAGGAGCTTGAGAGAGCAATAGAGACGAAGCAGGCACGAAGAGAAGCACTGGAGAAAGCCAAATCGAACCCGAAGCAGATGAAGGCGAACCTGAAGGAATTCGCGGAGGCTATGGATGATCTGGACGTGGTGGATAGAGTAAACGTCATGCGGCTGATGGTCAAAATGGTCCGTCTACACGAGGATTCGGTAGAACTGGAGCTGTACGACCACGACACAGAGATAGGGCAGTGGATACGCGAGAATAGCGAGGGCGGCAAATGGTTCTCAGGAGAATTGGACTGGCTCCCCGGGCCGGATTCGAACCAGCAACCTAATGGTTAACAGCCATCCGCTCTACCATTGAGCTACCGGGGAGCGCTGGATGTTTACTATACCAGAAACTATCCCCCCTGTAAACCCCTCGAATCCCCGAGCAGCAGCATCGGTTTTAGCTGTGCAAGTTTTTTGGTGGTGGGGGAGGTACTCGTGTATAGGTTTGCGAATACTGACATGTGTGCATCGAGCGAGCCAAGCAGTGGCAGGTCGTGCTGGAGGACCGCG
>JBMNNW010000143.1:0-10382 GCA_050942735.1 Armatimonadota bacterium | reverse complement strand
ACAGGTCCCCGCCCTACAGACGGCAACGGCGGGCAGGGTCAGTTCCCTGAGCTGCGCCCGCCCCTCCTGAACGGCAACGGCAACCGCAACGGCCGACGCATCTGAAGATGCGTCGCTCCGGGCAACATGACGGCAGACGGCGCTTGAGTGTACGAGAGGTGAGACGATGGCGACACGAGTGGCACCGGTGGCTGAGGTACGACTGAACCAGCCCGGACAGCGCTACCAGGTGAAATACGATGGCTTCGCGCGGACGGAGATGGTCGCGGAGATGCTCGCATGCGGCCGCGCGCACAGCAACTACGTCGACTGGCAGGGGCAACCCGGATCGCCCCTGTCCGCACGGCACAGCGCCGCGCGTGTCGTCGGGCCGGGGACGCTCAACGCCGTGATCGCCAGGCCCTTCCTCGACCTGAGTCAGCAGATCGGCCTCGGGCACTTCGACTCGCTGGGCGGGACGTGGCAGGCGCTCAAAGGCATCGGCCTGCCCGGCGAGGTGAAGCTCTACCAGTCGGACGGGCGGCCGGACCTGGCGACGGGTATGCAGAGCCGCTTCGACCTCCCGCGCGACCCGGTGATCTGCCTGTCGCTCTACCGCGCCGAGCCGGCGCCCGAGCATGACTGGGCGGCCCACCCGCCGCGGACAGAGATCAAGTTCGGGATCGCCGGGCGCGAGAACTGGGCGCTCGTTCTGCCCTACGCGGGGCCGCTCTACCTGATGTACAACGACCCGGAGGAGGGCTGGCGGCGAGTCTCGGAGACCGAGCGGAGCATCGTGGTGCCGACGCTGGAGGGCTTCGGCGCGGGACAGCGGATGCTGCTGTGGGTCGCGTGCATCCGCGACCGGATCGTCATGTCCACCGACGGCTTCGCGGAGGACGTGTGGATCTACGAGCAGCCCGGCCAGGCCCTGCGCATCCCGGGAGGCCCGATCCGGCTCGAACACATGGGCGGGCAGTGGATGTTCTCGATGTTCGGCATCCAGATGCCGACCGCACAGATCGACTCGGTGGGGATCGAGGCGGGCTACGCGACGCAGGAGAGCGCCGGCGAGCTGATCCTCCAGACGCAGCGGCTGCCGGTGCTCGACAACGATGAGACCGTGCTCGCGCAGGTCACCGGCGAGGACACCACGGCGCTGCGGGGCGACCTGACGCCGACGCAGCGGGCGTGGCGGGCGACGATCGCGCCACACGTTCACACCGAGGAGGACGTGGGCGTTGACCCGGACAGCGGCGACCCGGTGGGCTTCACGACATGCGTCTCCCCGGAGCTTTACACCGTGCAGATCGGGCAGTACGCGGAGGTGCTCGACAACGGTGAGGCCACCTGCGAGGAGATCGCGAGGGACGTCATCGCGCTGGAGAGCGACCACCCGGACCGCGAGCGCGCGGCGCTGTGCGAGCTGCAGATCGACAACCAGCTCGGCGCATACACGGAGATCGAGGAGCATCGGCGGGTGGAGGTGAGCCTCGGCTGGGAGCTTTCGGACGAGAGCGTCGAGACGGCGGCGGTGATCTCGGGATACATCGTCGAGCCGCCGCCGATGACGGCGGCGGGCGGGGAGAGCGAGCTTGCTCTGCCGCTGCTGGACCCGACGATCCGGCTGCGCGATGAGAAGGCCGACGGGCGCTGCCCGGTCTTCGACGGGAGGCCGGTGATCGAGGTCTTCCGCTGGGTGCTCGACCGCTGCGGCTTCGCGCGCTCCGAGCAGATGCTGGAGGACACGGGAGCGGTGCTCAGCGCCGGGCAGCCCGAGCGGCCGCTGTGGCAGGTGGAGCCGGGGACCGGATGGCTGGAGTTCCTGCGCGAGGTGGCGGCGTTCGACCACGGCGCGGGCATCTTCTTCGACGAGGCCGGGCGCTTCGTGAAGGCCTGTCCGCACTGCCGGACGGCACGGACGGCCGCCGAGGTCGCGGACCACGACGGGAGCGCGACGGGAGCCTGCCCGAGCGAGGTGGCATGGAGGCTCTTCACACGGGGCTCGGAGGCGAGCGGGCCGACCGCGAGCGGTGAGGTGCTGCAGATTCGGAGGCCTCGCCGGAGCCTATCGACGGCGCGGGAGTTCGCGAACTACGTCGTGGTGTCTGGGCTCGGCGCGGACGGGCAGCCGGTGGAGGCGAGCGCGCTGGACGCCGCATCGCTCTACGACCCGGGCAGCGACCGCTACGTCGGGTGGCGGAAGATGCACGTGGAGGCGCTGGAGCGCTACGTCGGCGAGGAGACGGTGGCTCGCATCTGCGCGGAGCGCTTCGCGGCGCTCTCGCGGCGGCCCGAGCAGATCGAGGTGTATACGCCGCTGCTGGCGGAGGCGCGCATCGGGCAGGTGGTGCAGGTGCTCGGCGGTGAGAGCGTGGGGGCGGACGGACGGCTCTACCGCGTGACGGGAGTGCTGCATCGGCTGGATCGGCGGAGGAAGGACGCGGGGGCGGCGGTGACGCGGATTGCGGCGCGGTGGATTGCGTAGCGGGGGCGACGAGCGGCGGGCGGACGGCGGTCGTCAGCCGTGGTGGTTGTGGCCCCGGCGCCCTCGCCGGGGAGTCGTTGGTCGTTGTCGCTTGTAGGAGAGGCATCCCCGGCCTGTCGTCGTTGGTGGAAGGGGGAAGGGACAGCAACGGCCGACGCATCTGAAGATGCGTCGCTCCGGACGGCGGACGGCAACGGCGGGCGGGCAGGGAAGCCCGCCCCTCCTGAACGGCGACGGTAACGGCAAACGGCGGGCGGGGCACAGGTCCCCGCCCTACAGCAACGGCGGGCGGGCGTTGGTTGGTGTTTGTCGTTTGTAGGACAGGCATCCCTGCCTGTCGCCGTTGGCGGAGGGGGGAAGGGACGGCAACGGCGGACGGCAACGGCCAGCGGGGCACAGGTCCCCGCCCTACAGCAACGGCACCGGTCCCCGGCGACAAGCGGCAACGGCCGACGCATCTGAAGATGCGTCGCTCCGGACGGCGGACGGCAACTGCGCACGGCGGGCAAGTGCTCGATATCACCGAAGATTGTCGCAGCGGACCGATGGCCCGCCCACAGTGGCGGGCCTCATCACTTGCAGGGAGGCGGTTGGATGATCGAAGTCATCAGCGGATGGCTGCACAATGTACTGCTGCCGGGATTCAGCACACTGCTGATCGCGGCCGGGCTGGGGCTGGTGCGACAGTACGTCCAGCGACTCAAAGACGAGCGGCTCCGGCAACTGCTCCTCGAACTGGTGCTCGCGGCCGAGCAGATCTACGGCCCCGGCAACGGCGAGGCGAAGCGCAGCTACGTCATGGAGAGGCTCAGCGAAAACGGATACGCGAACGTGGCGCGCGAACAGGTCGAGGCGATGGTCTTCGGCCTCGGCAACTGAGACAGAGCAACCGTGATGCGCATGGGCGGGGCCCGGAGCGATCCGGGCCCCGCCGCATTCGGCAGGACGCCCGGGGAGCCGGTAACACGACCGGATCCTCCACGCAGCACACAGGAGGGACGAAGGATGCCGACAGAACGCGAAGTCTCGATCGAGCAGCTCCGCGCACACCTCGGCGGACTCAGCGTCGGGCGCAGGATCGACGAGATCATCGTGCACCACACGTGGAGCCCGGCGGCCGGAGACTACCGGGGGATCGCAACCGTGCAGGGCGTGCGGCGCTACCACACGGGCGTGCGCGGCTGGTCGGACAACGGATACCACGTGATGATCGGGCCGGACGGGGCGATCTTCCTCTGCAGGCCGATGGCCCGGATGGGCGCGCATGTGGCGGGGCGCAACGGCAACACGATCGGCGTGGCGCTGATCGCGAACTTCGACCGCGACGAGCCGGGGGAATACGCGGGGCTCGAAAGCGGCCACGAGGTCGTGGCGGCGCTGCTGGAGCGGTTCAGCCTGGACACGACGGCGATCCGCTTCCACCGGGAGTTCGCGCCGAAGACCTGCCCGGGCCTGAAGCTGGGGCTGGCGCAGTTCCGGCGGGACGTGGCGGAGGCGGGGGCGCGAGGGAGCATGGTGCGGCCGAAGATCGTGCTGCTACCGGGCAGCGAGGTCGTGGAGTGCAACGCGGCGGTGGAGGGCGGGACGACGCGCGTGGACATCCGGCCGCTGGCGGAGGCGCTGGGGTGCCGGGTGTACGACCGGCTTAGGGAGCAGGGGAAGGTGTACGTGGCGAGGTAGGGCGGCACCGGCGGGCGGGCGATTGCACTTGCACCGGGCCGCAGTTCCACGTAATGTATTACCTCCGGCGAACACCTGAGGGGCGAGGCGCGTGGTGGAGGGGACGCAGCGGGGCATGAACGCACACAAAAAAGAGCTGCTCGGGCGGGTCGGATGGCCGGAGACCGTCCTGCTCGTGCTGGCAGTGCTGGTCATCAGAATCATCTACCTCGTGTGGCTGAGCCAGTGGGAACTGCTCGGCGATGAGGCGCACTACTGGGAGTGGTCGCGCCGGCCGAGCCTCTCGTACTACTCCAAAGGCCCCGGCGTGGCATGGCTGATCGCGGCGAGTACCGCGCTTTTCGGCGCGAGCGAGTGGGCGGTGCGACTGCCCGCCGCGATCGCCTCAGCGGTGGGCGCCCTCGCACTGGCGCGACTGACCAACGAGATCACCGGCGACGAGCGCGCCGGATTCCTCGCCGCAGGCGCATTCTTCCTGATCCCGATCTTCCAGCTTGAGGCGCAGGTCATGACGATCGATCCGCCCTTCATGGCCTCGTGGATCATCTGCGCGTGGATCGCGTGGCACGCCTTCAGGGCGCACGAGCGGGGCGAGAGCCGGAGAGCGACAGACGGCGGGCGGGGCACAGGTCCCCGGAGATCGCGAGCGATCTCTTCGCGAGTTTGCTGCGCAAACGTCGATGCCCCCTTCAACGGCGGGCGGGGCACAGGTCCCCGGAGATCGCGAGCGATCTCTTCGCGAGTTTGCTGCGCAAACGTCGATGCCCCCTTCAACGGCCGGCGGGGCACAGGTCCCCGCCCTACAACGACAGCGGCTGCGTTTCCGTGGCACCTGTGGGCGCTGCTTGGGTTGGCGATGGGCGTGGGCTTTCTCATCAAGTACGTGATCGTGCTGCTCGCGCCGGGGCTGGTCATCTACGCGCTGCTGCGCCGCCGGGAGCTGCCATGGGACGGGCGGCTGACCGCCGGGATCGTCGTCGCGCTGATCGGCTTCACCGCGGCGATCTCCCCGTGGATCGCGTGGAACGCCGAGAACGGCTGGCCGGCGATCCGGCATGAGCTGGGGCACCTCGGCGCGCCGGGCGGGGATGTGCCGCCGCAGTGGCATGAGCCGCACGGGGTTTCGTCGATGCTGGAGCTTCTCGCGGCGCAGGTGGGGGTGTTCGGCCCGCCCGCGTTCGTGCTGATGGTGATGGCGACAGTGCGGGCGATCCGGAGGCGCGCCGAGGAGCCCGCGCGCCGGGCCGACCACGCGTTCCTGCTGAGCGCGGGGCTGCCGACGATCGCGTTCTTTGTGCTGCTCTCGCTGGTGACGGGGGTGGAGGCGAACTGGCCCGCGAGCGGGTATCTGACGCTGATGGTGCTGATGGCGGGCTACTCATCGCGGGAGTGGGTGCGGTGGCGGGCTGAGCGCGGGACGTGGCGGGAGCGCGCGGAGGCGGCGCGGGAGGCCGGGACGGCTCCGCCGAGGCCGCCGCGAAACGCGTGGGTGCGTGGCTGGCGATGGGTGGTCGGGTGGGGGCTGGTGACGGCCACGATCATCGGCTTCCCGCACGCGTGGGAGAGGGTGCCGGTGCTGGGGGATGCGCTGCCGATGCAGCGGATCGAGGGGGCGCGCGAACTGGCCGCGAGGGTGGATGCGCTGCGGGAGGAGCTTCGCGAGCGGACGGGCGAGGAGCCGCTGGTGATCGCGGCGCGCTACGATGTCGCCAGCCAGCTTGAGTTCTACCTCGACGGCCGCCCGGTGACCTACGGGGCGGGGAAGTACGTCGGGCGGCGGGAGTCGCAGTATGACTACTGGCCGGACACGGACCTGACGAACGCTGCGCTGCACGGGCGAGCAGCGATCCTGGTGCTGCAGAAGGCAGAGAGCTGGCAGAGCGCGTTTGAGATCAGGGGGCTGGAGACGGTCGGGGGGGACCCGCCGGTGCATGTGGCGGAGGAGTTCCTCGGGCCGCGGGAGTGAGGCGCCGGGATCTATCCGCCTCGCGGGGTCAGGACGTCGCTGCCGTCGTGGCAGACAACCCATCTGTCTCATGCACACGAAGCTGGATGCTGCGGTAGCCTCGGGCGCGACCGAATAGTGTAGGTTGCTGGCGCTGACGGCTCACGGCTCACGGCGGCCTCACCCCGACCCGCTCGCTGCGCTCGGGGTTAGCCCCTCTCCCTGAGACGCCGCGCTGCGCGCGGGTCCTGGGGGAGAGGGGGAGAACACAACCGTGAGCGGAGATCCGAAACAGCCCTGGCAGGTCGAAGCGTGGACTCATTCCCCCTCCCGCCGGAGTTCGCCCCGCGAACTCTCAGGGAGGGGGTGCCCGAATGTCGTGTATGAGGGCGGGGGAGGCTGTCGTTGCCGCACCCACATTATTCGGTCACACCCGGTAGCCTCTCGCCCTCGACAAGCCTCCGCGCGCGGTGTATCATAAGCCGCGGCGGCGGGCAGTCTCTGTCGTCGCTTCTCGTGCTGTGGTTGCTTTTGCTGCTGGCTTTAGAGGTGAGCTGTCGATGGCGATGGAGCCGATGATCGGACTGGAAGTCCACGTTCAACTCGACACCGATTCGAAGATGTTCTGCTCGTGCTCGACGAAGTTCGGCGCGGAGCCCAACTCCAACGTCTGCCCGACCTGCCTCGGGCTGCCCGGCTCACTGCCGGTGCCGAACCGGCGGGCCGTCGAGTTCGTGATCCGCACGGGGGCGGCGCTCAACTGCACGACCGCGGAGCGCTGCCGCTTCGCGCGGAAGAACTACTTCTACCCGGACCTGCCGAAGAACTTTCAGATCTCCCAGTTCGATGAGCCGCTGACCTACGACGGCTACATCGACCTGAACGTTGACGGCGAAGAGGTGCGGATCCGCGTGACGCGGGCGCACTTAGAGGAGGACACCGGCAAGAACATCCACCTCGAGTCGGGCTCGACGCTGGTGGAGTACAACCGGGGAGGGACGCCGCTGATGGAGGTGGTGACCGCGCCGGACTTCACCACCGCCGAGCAGTGCCGGGAGTATCTCACGCAGCTTCGTCTGATCCTGCGCTGCATCGGCGTCTCAACCGCGAACATGGACGAGGGTGCGATGCGGGCGGAGCCGACCGTGAATCTCAACGACCGGCAGACCGGTGAGGCGACGCCGAAGGTTGAGATCAAGAACCTCAACTCGATCCGGTCGGTCTACGAGGCCGTGAAGTACGAGATCGAGCGGCAGCGGCGGGCGGTCGCGGAGGGCCGGGAGGACGAGCTTTTCCAGCAGACGCGGCGGTGGGATGAGAACAACGGCGTGACCGCGCTGATGCGGCGCAAAGAGACCTCGGACGACTACATGTACTTCCCCGAGCCGGACCTGGTGCCGCTGGAGCCGGACGCCGAGTGGGTGCGGGAGATCGTCGGGAGCTGCCCGGAGCTGCCGGCGGCGCGCTGCGAACGGTTCTGCGAGGAGTATGCGCTGCCGGAGTATGACGCTCGGGTGCTGACCGAGAGCCGGGAGCTTGCGGACTACTTCGAGAGCGCCTGCGAGCAGTTCGAGGGCGCGGCGAAGACGGTGAGCAACTGGGTGATGGGCGACCTGATGAGCCTGCTCAACGAGGCGGGCATCAGCGTGGGGGAGAGCCCGATCTCATGCAGGAACCTCGCGGAGCTGCTGCGGCTGATCGAGGAGGACGTGATCTCCGGGAAGATCGCCAAGGACGTGCTGGAGAAGATGTTCGCGACCGGCCGGACGGCTGCGGAGATCATCGAGGAGGAGGGGCTGGAGCAGATCTCCGACAGCGGCGCGCTGGAGAGCGTGATCGACGAGGTGATTGCCGAGAACCCCGGCCCGGTGGAGGACGTTCGGGGCGGGAAGGGCAAGGCGATCGGCTTCCTCGTCGGGCAGGTCATGCAGAAGACACAGGGGCAGGCGAACCCGCAGATGGTGAACGAGCTGCTGCGGTCGAAGCTGGGGTGAAACGCCGGGAGGCGGGAGAGAGGGAGCATCGGTGAACCACGGCGACAACGACGGCCGGGTGAGGGAGGTCGCGGACGCCGGTGTGTCGTCATGCCGTTCAGCCGTGGTCGTTGTGCCTCCGGCGCCCTCGCCGGGGAGACGTCTGGAGCGGCAACGGCCCCTCGCGAGGGCGCGAGGGCCACAACGGAAACGGCTGACGACAACGGCGAACGACTCACCGATTCCGGCAGAGACTCCAACTGACTCGCCCGAGGACCTCTGAACGATGCCGTCTCTGCGCGAGGAACGGTGGATCGAAGATGCGCGGGTGGAGCTTGAAGCCGCGCGGCTGCTGTCGGAGCAACTGATCCCGAATCTCGCGATCTTCCACGCCCGGCAGGCCCTCGAGAAGCTGCTCAAATGCGGCTACCCGATCGTTCTGAAGCGCCCGATGCCCCGCGAACACTCCCTCCCCGCGATGGTCCACGACGTGTTCGGCAGGATACCTGAGCCCACATGGGAAATCATCAAGAGACTGAACCCGTTCTACATGTCCACCCGCTACGTTGACGCCGCCGGCGGCCCGCCCTCGGAGCGCTTTGAGCCCGAGGACGCCGAGGAGGCGGTGGCGATGGCACAGGAGGCCTTCGAGTGGATCGAGACGCAATACCGCGAGAGAAGCTGATCGAGGAGATCCGCAGGTTCATGCAGCGGGTCGGGGTCTCGGAGGCGATTTTCTTCGGCTCCCGCGAGCGGGGGGACGAGCGACCGCACTCGAACCTGAACCTGGTGCTGCTGGATAAGCGCTTCGAGGGGCGGACGCTCAGCAAGCTGCTTCCGGAGCTTCAGCGGGCGTGGAAGATCGACGTGCAGCTTGAGATGCTGCCGTGCTCGCCGGAGGAGTTCGAGGAGATGCAGCAGTGGAACACGCTCGCCCGCGAGGCCGCACAGAGCGGGCTGCGCATACAGATCGAGAAGGACGCGAACGAGGAGAGCTGACGATGAGCGATGCGGTGCCCGGCGATGCGTTGAACTTCGACGCGCTGGACGTTGCTGCCGAGGCCGAGGTGGTCGTGGTGGGAGGCGGTCCCGGCGGGCTGTGCGCGGCGGTCGCGGCCGCCGAGGAGGGCGCGGATACACTGCTGATCGAGCGCTACGGCTTCCTCGGCGGGATGGCCACCGCGGGGCTGGTGAATCCGTTCATGACATGGCACGCGGGCGGCCGGCCGATCATCCGCGGGCTCTTCGAGCGCATCACCGAGCGGCTCGACGGCTACGGCGGCTGGGGCGGGCCGCGCCGGCCGTCGGCCTTCGACGACGAGTTCTTCAAGTTCGTGGCCGAGGACCTGTGCGAGGAGGCCGGGGTTCGGCTGCAGCTTCACACGATGCTCGCGGGCGTGGAGGCCGCGGGGGGGCGGGTCGGGCGGATCGCGACGCTGAGCAAGTCGGGGCTGCGCGCGGTCGGGGGGGAGGTATTCATCGACGGGACCGGCGACGGCGACCTCGCGGCATGGGCCGGGGCGGAGGTGGAGATCGGGCGCGAGGAGGACGGGCACTGCCAGCCGATGACGCTGTGCTTCCGGATGATGAACGTGGAGATCGATCGGATGCCGTCGCGGACGGACATCAACGCGCTCTACGACGCGGCGAAGGAGCGCGGGGAGATCGACAACCCGCGGGAGAACGTGCTGCTGTTCTACACGACGCACGAGGACGAGGTGCACTTCAACACGACGCGCGTGGTGATGCACGACGCGACCGACGCGGAGGAGCTGACGGACGCGGAACTGATCGCGCGGAAGCAGGTCCGTCAGATGGTGCGCTTTCTGATCGCCGAGGTGCCGGGCTTCGAGAACGCGTGGCTCGAGGAGATGGCGCCGCAGATCGGGATCCGCGAGAGCCGGCGGATCATGGGCGACCACGTGCTGAGCGTGGACGAGGTGCTGGGGGCGTCGAAGTTCGACGACGGGATCGCGCGGGGGTCATACTCGGTGGACATCCACAACCCGGCGGGGACGGGGACGGTCATCAAGCGGCTGCCGCCCGGTGAGGCGTACGACATCCCCTACCGCTGCCTGACCCCGCGGGGGTTCGACAACCTGCTGATCGCGGCGCGCTGCGTCTCAGCCGACCATGGGGCGCACAGTTCGCTGCGGGTGATGCCGATCGTGATGGCGATCGGGGAGGCGGCGGGCTGCGCGGCGGAGATGGCGTTGGAGGACGGGGACACGCGCGCGGTGGATGTGGACGCGCTGCGGGAGAGGCTCGTGGCGCGGGGGGCGAGCATCCACGGGATGGAGTGACGGCGACGGGAACG
>JBMNNW010000142.1:0-10459 GCA_050942735.1 Armatimonadota bacterium | reverse complement strand
TGCCGTCCCTTCCCCCTTCCGCCAACGGCGACAGGCAGGGATGCCTGTCCTACAAACGACAAACACCAACCAACGCCCGCCGTTGCTGTAGGGCGGGGACCTGTGCCCCGCCCGCCGTTGCGTCGGCCGTTGCCGTCCCTTCCCCCTTCCGCCAACGGCGACAGGCAGGGATGCCTGTCCTACAAACGACAAACACCAACCAACGCCCGCCGTTGCTGTAGGGCGCGGGGGACCCGTCCCCCGCCCGCCGTTTGTCGTCTGCGTTGTCGTTGCCGTCCGGAGCGACGCATCTTCAGGTGCGCCCGCCGTTGTCGTTGCCGCCTGTCGGCGACGACCCGTGCCGTTGCTGTAGGGGGCGAGGACCCGTCCCCCGCTTCCCGCTCCCTGGAGGCAGGTCTTCCGCGCTTCGCTGCGAACTATCGCTGCAGTCATCAGACCGGGCAGTGCCTGTCCGGAAGTCCCTGAGGGAGGCCCCAACCATGGCAGTGAAGATCGGATTCGTCGGATGCGGCGGCATCGCCAACGCACACATGAAGAACCTCGCGAAGATCGACAACGCGGAGATGGTCGCGTTCAGCGACATCGCCGAGGAGAGGGCTGAGGCGTCCGCCGAGGAGTACGGCGGCACGTCGTTCGGCGGCGACTACGCCGCGATGTATGAGAGCGCCGACCTCGATGCGGTGTACATCTGCCTGCCGCCCTTCGCGCACGAGGATCAGGAGATCCTCGCCGCCGAGGCCGGCCTTGCGATGCTCGTCGAGAAGCCGCTGGCCCTGTCGATGGACAAGGCCCGCGAGATCGAGGCCGCCATCGACGCGGCCGGCGTCATCAACTGCTCCGCCTACCACTGGCGCAACCACGATACCGCGAAGTGGGCGCTGGAGGCCCTCGCCGACGACACCATCGGCCTCGTGCTCGGCTGGTGGATGGGCGGGCTGCCCGGCGTCATGTGGTGGCGGCAGCAGGATATGTCCGGCGGGCAGATCCTCGAGCAGACCACGCACATCGTGGACATGGCCCGGTACATCGCCGGAGAGGTCGAGCGCGTCTCCGCCGAGATGGCGCTGCGCGTGATGACCGACGTCGAGAAGATCTCCGTCCCCGACGTCGGCACCGTCAACCTTCGCTTCGAGAGCGGCGCGGTCGGCAACATCACCAACTCGTGCATCCCGCCCGGATGGCGCAACGGCCTGTGCATCGTCGGGGAGAAGAAGACGGTCGTCTTCGATCAGTTCAACTTCGAGCTGCGCACCCCCTCGGGCACCGAGACGATGAGCTGGCAGCCGATCGCACCGCACTTCCGCGAGAGCGTGCAGTTCGTCAACGCCGTCGAGCAGAACGACCAGTCGCTGATCCTGTCGGATTACTCCAACGGCGTGAAGTCCCTCGCGGTGAGCATCGCCGCCAACGAATCCGCCGCATCCGGCCAGCCGGTCATGCTCAGCGACGTGTGAACGGTCGGGAACCGGGAACCGGGAATGGCGAATCGGGGACGGCGACGGTCACGTCGTCGTTCCCGTCACAGTTCTTTCGTCAGATGACGTCGCTTTCAAGGGAGCGACCATGCCCACCGAGACTGAACTGCGCGAGGCCATCTGCGAGGTCGGCCGCCGCATGTGGCTGCGCTCGCAGGTCGCCGCGAATGACGGCAATATCAGCGCCCGCCTCGACGGCGGCGAGGTACTCTGCACCCCCACCGGCGTCTCGAAGGGCTTCATGGAGCCCGCCGACCTCGTGCGTCTGGGCCCCGACGGGCGCGTCATCGGCCCCGGCAGGCCCTCGTCCGAGGCGCTGCTGCACCTTGCATGCTACTGCGCCCGCAGCGACGTCGGCGCGGTCGTCCACGCCCACCCGCCGTACGCCACCGCATTCGCGGCCCTCGGCAGGCCCGTGCCCACGCAGTACCTCACCGAGATCGCGGTCGCGCTCTGGGAGGTCCCCTGCGCCGAGTACGGCACGCCGGGGACGCTCGAGGTCCCGCGCAGCGCCCTGCCGATGCTCGAGACCGCCGACGCGTTCCTTCTCCGCAACCACGGGGTGGTGACGGTCGCGCCCGATGTCTGGGAGGCATACCACCGGATGGAGACCGTTGAGCAGGGCGCGAGGGTCGCCACGATCATCGGCCAGCTCGGCGGCGCGGAGCGTTTCGATGACTCGCAGCTTCGCGACCTCGCCGCGATCCGCCGCGAGAGCGGCCTCGGCGTGAAGCCCGAGCAGTACGATCCGCGCGGCTGCATCGAGCGCATCGCGGCGCGGTGGGGCGAGCGAAGCGACGACTGACCGGACCCGGAGGGAGAGTTCGTGATGGGAGCATCCGAGGACCTCGCAGCCCTGCTGCGACTCTACGAGGGCGAGCTGCTGGACAACGTCGCGCCGTGGTGGATGGCCAACGGCATCGATCACCGCTTCGGCGGGCCGATGGAGACGATCACCGAGGACGGCCGCGTCACCAGCGACTTGAAGCCGATCTGGTCGGTCGGGCGGGCGCTGTTCATCTGGTCGCGCCTTTACAATCGCGCCGGCCGCCGCCACGAGTGGCTGCGCGTCGCCGACCGGACCTTCGAGCTGATCGCGACCGTCGGGCCGCGCGTCGAGTGGGCCTGGCCGCAGTCCATCCACCGCAACGGCACGCCCCTCGCACCGAGCCGCGATATCTACGCCGACGGCTTCGTCATGATGGGCCTCGCGGAGTACATCCGCGCAGCCGGCAGCGAGCGGGCGATCGAGGCCGCGCGGCAGACCCGCGCGAGCGTCCAGCGGCGGATGGTCCCCGCCAACGCGCACCTCGCCGGAGAGCGCGACCTCGGCCCCGACGCGGCCTGCCACGGCATCTCGATGATCTTCTCGCTGGTCTACCACCAGCTCGGCACAGCGCTTGCAGACGCGCAGATCCTCGCCGACGCCCACGAGCACGCGCTGCTGGTGCAGGACTTCTACCGCGATGAGCACAGCGGGCTTGTGCGCGAGTACCTCAACGCGGACGGAACGCCGGTGGACGGGCCGCTCGCCGACGTCTGCATCGCCGGCCACGCGGTCGAGTCGGCGTGGTTCGGGCTGCAGATCTTCCGCGAGCGCAACGAGCCCGACCGCGTCGCGCGGGCCGTCGAGGCGATCCGGTCGCACATCGAGGCCTCGTGGGACGACGAGTGCGGTGGCTTCTTCGGCGCCATCGACGTCAGAACCGGACAGCCGACCGACCCTGCCCGCAACAAGAACATGTGGCCGCACACCGAGGCGCTCTACGCGCTGCTGCTGGCGTGGTCGGTGACGGGCGAGCAGTGGTGCCTCGACTGGTACGACCGCGTGCACGACTGGACGTGGGCGCACTTCCCCAACCGCGAGCACGGGGAGTGGCACCGGCAGGTCACTCGCGAGGGCGCTTACCCGTGGGATCTCACCGGGCCGGGCGAGAGGCCGCGCAAGGAGCCCTTCCACCTGCCACGCACACTCATTCTGACCGTGGAACTGCTGCGCGCTCTGGAGGCGCGCGGATGGCGTCCTTTTGACAGGAGAGAGCGATGACGACCGAGCACAACGATATGGAGACGCTCCGGCAGACCAGCCTGACGTTTGTCGGAACCGCAAGCTGCACGCCGCCGGCGGGCAACGAGACCGCCTGCTTTCTGCTCAACGGCCACGTTCTGATCGACTGCGGCTGGTGCGCCGCGCTCTCGCTGCTCGACAGCGCCGGGAGCGCCACCAACCTCGACGCGGTCCTCATCACGCACTGCCACCACGATCATTACATGGGCCTCGCGAGCGTCTTCTTCTACCGCCGGATGAATCAGCGGAAGCTCGACAGCGACGCCGAACTGCGCGTCTTCGGCCCGGCCGAGGACATCGAGCGAGTCGTCGAGCATGCTCGGGCGTACCTGCAGGTTGACCGCTTCAGCGCGGTGCAGACGACCCCGGAGGTCGTCGCCGTCGAACCGGGTGCGAGCTTCGAACTTGGTGAGTTCGAGGTGCGCACCGCAGCCACCCGCCACCCGGTGCAGGGCATGGCCTATCGCTTCACCGACACCCGAACGGGCGCGACGATCGGGATCTCCGGGGATACCGCCTTCGTCCCGGAGCTTGCGGAGTTCTTCCGCGGGGTGGACGTGCTGGTGATGGAGGCGGCGGCGGGGCTGAACGATCCCGACCCGGAGAGCGCCACTCACTCGAGCGTCCGGCAGTCCGCGACCATCGCGCGGGACGCGGAGGTCGGCGATCTTTACATCGTGCACACGACGGCTCCACCCGATGAGGTCCTCGCGGCGGCGCGGGAGGTCTTTCCGCGCTCGCACCTCCCCGGCCCCCGCACGACGCTGATGCTCTGATTGCTGATTGCCGGGGCCGTCGGCGGCCGCCTCTTCGTCTGCCAACGGCGGCAGGCAGGGATGCCTGTCCTAAGACGGCGAAGACCAACCGTATGTCGTTGTAGGGCGGGGACCTGTGCCCCGCCCGCCGTTCGCCGCCTCGTTTCCAGCGACTCCCCGGCGAGGGCGCCGGGGCCACAACGACAACGGCTGTTTGTAGGGCGGGGACCTGTGCCCCGCCCGCCGTTTACCGTCTCGTTTTCAACGACTCCCCGGCGACGGCGCCGGGGCCACAACGACCGCGGCTGTTTGTAGGGCGGGGACCTGTGCCCCGCCCGCCGTTTACCGTCTCGTTTCCAACGACTCCCCGGCGAGGGCGCCGGGGCCACAAAGACAGCGGCTGTCTGTGGGGCGGGGACCTGTGCCCCGCCCGCCGTTCGCCGTCGCTCGTTCACCGTCTGCCCGACAAGGGAACCACCGCCCACGGCGCGAACAGTAGACCCGAGGACACAATCACACCGTTCTACGGAGGCGCGCTTGATGGAATACCGCAACCTTGGTAAGTGGGGCGTGAAGCTCAGCACAATCGGCCTCGGCAGCTATCTGACCATCGGCATGCACGTCGATGACGACACCGCCGCCGAGTGCGTGAAGATGGCGTTCGATGGAGGCGTGAACTGGATCGACACCGCCAACGCGTACAACCGCGGGGGCGCTGAGACCGCGCTGGGGACGATCCTCCGCGACTACGATCGCGACGACTACGTGCTCGCCACGAAGGTCTGGGCGCCGATGGGCGAGGGGCCGAACGACCGCGGCCTCTCCGCCAAGCATGTCTACGAGCAGTGCCACGCGTCGCTGGAGCGCCTGCAGACGGACTACATCGACCTCTACCAGTGCCACCGGCCCGACCCGCAGACGCCGCTTGAGGAGACCATCCGCATCATGGACGACCTCGCGCGCCAGGGGAAGATCATCTACTGGGGCGTGAGCGAGTGGCCCGCCGCGCTGATCCAGGAGGCCTGCGACCTCGCGAAGATGATGGGCTGCCGCCCACCGGTGTCGAACCAGCCGCGGTACTCGCTGATGTACCGCGATCCCGAGCGGGACGTGTACCCCACCTGCCTGCACAACGGCCTCGGCAACGTCGTCTTCTCGCCGCTCGCGCACGGCGTGCTCACCGGCAAGTATGAGCCCGGCGCGCCGCCGCCTGAGGGCACGCGCGCGGCCGATGACTCGCAGAATCGGATCATGATGGACATGTACTGGAGCGAGGAGAACCTGCGGAAGGTCGGGCAGATGAAGGAGATGGCCGGCGACCTCGGCCTGAGCTGCGCGCAGCTTGCGATGGCGTGGTGCCTCCGGCATGAGGCCGTCACGTCGATCATCACCGGCGTGACGAAACTCAGCCAGCTTGAGGACAACCTTGGCGCTGCGGAGGCGGAGATCCCCGGTGACGTGATGGCGAAGCTTGAAGAGATGTTCCCCGGCCCGCAGGAGAGCGGGGCTCCCTGAGTGGAGTGACCGCCGCGGGCAGGCGTGCCTGCGCCACGTGAGGGAGGCAGGAGTGTTGACCGCGGGCAGGAATGCCTGCGCCACGTGACGGCCTCGCCCTTGCCGTCCGGAGCGACGCACCGTCACCGTCCGGAGCGACGCATCGTCACCGTCCGGAGCGACGCACCGTCACCGCCCGGAGCGACGCATCTTCAGATGCGTCGGCCGTTTGTATGGCATCGACGTTTGCGTAGCAAACTCGCGAGAGATCGCTCGCGATCTCCGGGGACCTGTGCCCCGCCCGCCGTCCCCGTGGGGCAGGCATTCCTGCCTGCGCCACGGGGCGGCCTCTCCCTCCCGTTCGGAGCGACGCATCTTCAGATGCGTCGGCCGTTTGCCTGCCGCCGTTGCACTACCGAATATCCCGCACCGTCACGAACTCCGTCGTGATACCGTCCTCATCGCAGTGGAAGAGCCGGTAGCCGCGCTCGCTGCTCCAATCGTGATTCCCGCGCGTGGTCGCGAGGCACACGGTCGTGGTGTAGAGCACCCCCTCGATGACCTCCTCCTGGTTCGCGTGGTAGTGCCCGGAGAGCACCGCCCTGAGGCTATGCCCCTCGAAAAGCGCGATCACATCCTCCGCTCCCGCCACAAGGTACCGCGCCGAGTTCGGATACAGCGGGTGGTGCGTGCACAGCACCAGCGGCTGATCCGCGGGCGTCTCCGCCAGCACCTCCCGCAGCCACCCCATCCGCTCCTCATCGATCGGCGTGTTGTCGCCGGGGTTCGAGTCGAGCATGATGAACTTCCACCCGCCGTGCTCGAAGACGTAGCTGGGCTCGCCGAACTCCCGCTCGTAGAAGTCGCCGCTCCGGTCGTGGTTGCCGCGCAGCGTGTAGCGCGGCCGCTCCAGCCTGTCGAGCGCCATCCGCGCCAGCGCCATCGCGTCCGCCGTCGAGTGCTGCGTCAGGTCGCCCAGCCAGAGGCTGAAGGCCACCCGCGCATCGGCGTTGATCATCTCCACCCCGTCGTTGACGATCTCCACGCTCTTCGTGTCCGTGACGTGCGTGTCGCTCGCCTGCGCGAAGCTGAACCGGCGGGAGAGCGGATGCTGCTCCTGCCACGCCGCCCACTGCTCCGACAGCTCCTCCGCCGTCAGCGCGCGATCGTGCACCGCCGCGAACACCACCCCGCCCGGGTACCAGCCGTTGAGGTTCGAGTACGCGCCGATCGTAAGCGGTGTCCCCGGCTCGCTCCGCAGCGGCCCCCCGACCGCCTGCTCGCCGGCGACCTCCCCGTCAACGTAGAGCCGCGCCGCGGCCCCGTCGTACGTCAGCGCGAGCTGATGCCAGCCGGTCCGCACCGGCGCGCTCAACGCGGCGCTCCCCTCCTCCGTATACACGCGACCCGTCCAGTTCCCGTTCGGGTCGGTCAGTATCCCGAAGACGTCCCCCGTCGGGCCGCCGTAGTTGTCCCTCGCCACGATCCCGGCATACGCCTCCGCCGGTCGCTGCTGATACACGATCGCGATCGCCGTCAGCGCCTCCCACCCGTCTCCGATCACCGGCCCCGCCGCATACGCCTCCGGGCCGGTCATCAGCACGCGCCGCCCCATCACTTCCTCGAACTCCGCGCCCACGACCTCCAGCGCATGGTCGTTGCCCGAGATGTCCGCGACGACCCCGTCCTCGCCTGCCGTGAGGTCCCACGCGGCGGCGGGGGCGTACTCCGCGCCTGCCGCCCCGCCGAAGAGCGCGAGTGCCATGATGATCGCGACCGGCAGGGTGAGGCGACTGCTTCGTGTTGATGAGCGCATCTGTGTGCTGCCCCTTTCGCGACGATCGACGCCCGGCGCGCCCGGTGCAGGGCTTCCGGCGGGCGCCGTCGAATTGCTCGCTGACAGAATCTCACGGACGTGATCCGTGGGAATGTATGATACATCGAAGAGGGCGGACCTTTCCAGCCGCCTCCGTCCGCCCGCCGCCGACCGATCATCCGGCGCGCCGTCACACATCAGATGAAAGGGAGTATCCACCAGTGAAATACCGCGACCTCTGCGGCGAGCAGGTCTCCGCGCTCGGCTTCGGCTGCATGCGCCTGCCCGTCATCGACGGCGACGCAGGCAACATCGACGAGGAGAAGGCCACCGCCCTGCTGCACCGCGCATTCGACCGCGGCGTCAACTACTGCGACACCGCCTACTTCTACCACGGCGGGGCCAGCGAGCCGCTCGTCGGCCGCGCCCTCACCGGCATCCGCGACGACGTCTTCCTCGCCACCAAGCTCCCGCCGAGCGAGATCGACTCCCTCGACGACTGCGACCGCGTCCTCGACGAGCAGCTCCGGCGGCTGCAGACCGACTACGTGGACTTCTACATGCTGCACACGCTCATCGGCCCCACCTGGGACAAGCTCCACGGCCTCGGCGTCCTCGGCTGGCTCGACACCGCCCTCGAGGACGGTCGCATCCGCCACGCCGGCTTCTCATTCCACGATCACGTCGAGTGCTTCAAGCGCATCATCGACGCATGGGACTGGGACTTCTGCCAGATCCAGTACAACATCCTCGACGTGCGCTCCCAGGCCGGCACTGAGGGCCTCCACTACGCCGCCGACCGCGGCATCGACGTCGTCGTCATGGAGCCGCTCCGGGGCGGGCTGCTCGGCCGCGCGCTCCCTGAGGCGCTTGAGGCCGAGCGCGAGCGCCACCGAATCGACTGGTCGCCCGCGCAGCTTGCCCTCCGCTGGGTCCTCGATCACCCGGAGGTCTCCTGCGCGCTGAGCGGAATGAACGAGTTCGAGCATCTCGAGGAGAACATCCAGGCCGCCGCGGCGACCGATCCGGGCTCGATGACCGACGATGAGCGCGCCCTCGCCGACGCGATCCGCGAGCACCTGATGGCAAGCACCAACGTGGACTGCACCGGCTGCCGCTACTGCCTTCCCTGCCCCCAGGGCGTGAACATCCCGAGAGTCTTCGACATGTACAACGAGATGACCATCTCCAGCCCCGGGCGGGCGCGTTTCGGCTATCAGAAGATGACCAACCCCGACGAGTGGGCCTCCCACTGCGTCGAGTGCGGCGTCTGCGAGCCCAGGTGCCCGCAGGAGATCCCGATCATCGAGACGCTCGCCGCGGCCCACGAGGCGCTCACCGCCGAGGACTGAGATGCACCGATCAGACACACACCCGATCCAACACACAGGAGGACATGATGGCACCGATCAGACTTGCGCTACTGGGGACGGGCGGTCGCGGGCAGATCTACGTTGACGTGCTCAACCGCATGGAGCCGGGCCGCGCCGAGTGGGCGGCGATGGTCGGCCGCACGCCCGAGACGGTCGCGAACTTCTGCGAGCAGAACGCACTCGACTGCCCCCAGGTGATCGGGCAGGAGAAGCTCGGCGAGATGGACGACGTGGACGCCGTGCTGGTCTGCACACCCGACTACGCCCACCGCGAGCCCGCCGTCGCCTGCTTCGAGGCCGGTAAACACTGCCTCGTAGAAAAGCCCCTGGCCACCGACCCCGAGGACGCCGCCGCGATCTGCCAGGCCGCGCGTGACTCCGGCAGGCTCCTTCATCTCGGCTTCATCCTCCGCTACGACCCGCTGGCCACGAAGCTGCGCGAGCTGGTCCAGGGCGGCGCGATCGGCAAACCGATCGCCGCGATCGTACACGAGGCCGTCGGCTGGTTCCACGGCTCCACCTACATGCGCCGCTGGAACCGCTTCCGCGAGATGTCCGGCGACATGCTCCTTCACAAGGGCTGCCACACCCTCGACATCATCAACGTCATCCTCGGCGCCTACCCCACCCGCGTGGCCGCGATGGGCGGGCTCGACGCATTCGTGCCGCGTGAGGACGCAGCCGACTACTGTCACGAGTGCGATCTCACCGCCGAGTGCATCTACTACGCCGACCAGGGCGAGGCCTACCGCAAGCGCTTCTACGAGACCGCCGGTCCGCAGGTGCTGCCTGATGACTTCTGCGTGTATAACGTGGACAAGGACACCACCGACAACACGCAGCTTATCGCGCAGTTCGACAGCGGCGTCCGCGTCTCGTACACGATGTCGATGGTCTCTCCGCGCGGCGACCGGCGCATGATCCTCATCGGCACTGAGGGCGAGCTGCGCGCCGACATGCACAGCTATCAGATCGAGTACTTCCAGCTTCCCGACCGCCCGAAGCAGATCATCGAGGTGGAGCCGCCGGAGGGCTGGGGGCATCAGCATCATGACTTCGAGTTGCTCACACACTTCCTCGACCGCATCGAGCGCGATGAGGACCCGGAGGAGGGCATTCAGGAGGCGTGGATGTCCGGCGCGGTCGCCTTCGCCGCCCTCGAGTCGATGCAGACCGGTCAGTTCGTGGACATCAAGCGGATCTGAGCCTGCAAACGTGGGGCAGGCATTCGTGCCTGCCCCGGACCGACGCATCTTCAGATGCATCGGCCGTTGCTGCTGTAGGGCGGGGACCTGTGCCCCGCCCGCCGTTCTCATGCTGTACGGCGGGGACCTGTGCCCCGCCCCCCGTTCCCATGCTGTAGGGCGGGGACCTGTGCCCCGCCCGCCGTTCTCATGCTGTAGGGCGGGGACCTGTGCCCCGCCTGCCGTTCCCATCCGGAGCGACGCATCTTCAGATGCGTCGGCCGTTACATTCCT
>JBMNNW010000033.1:0-41637 GCA_050942735.1 Armatimonadota bacterium | reverse complement strand
CCGCAGCGCCTCCGTGCGCACTGTCTTCAGCTTGCCCTTGCTCTCGCGGTACTCCTCGAACTCCCGCATGAGCGCCCGGTGGCGTATCTTCTCCAGGTCCGCTTCCTTGTTGGGGTCGGGAACATACCAGCGCCCTTCCGCCATGTCCACGAGCGCGGGGTCATCCTTCTCAATATTGCGCATGTCGTGGTAGTTGCTGGACAGGTAGGCGTGAATCTGACTGGGCACCTCCGCCTCGCGGTCGTAGCGGAGGAAGTTCTCCTTCAATATGTCGGATAGCTCAAGCTGCTCCTCGTGCTTTTCCCACGCCTGAACCTGCGACATGAACTCGGGCTGCAGGTCCTGGAATGTCTGCGGCTTCTCCCTCAGGAGTTGACGTAGCCACTGAATTGCGGAGGACTCATCAGTCACGAACATCTGAAGCTGCTCGATTTCATCAACCTGCATACGTTTCCGGTCATATTCGGCAACTTGCTCAGGAAGGAAGAACATACCATCTCGCTCGGGGAAGCGCTCACGGAGGCCCCCGTAGAACTCAGCGGCAGACAGGGGCACAGTAGCGCCGTGATGTACGTGAAGCGCTACCATCCGGTCGTAGAGAAGATAGTCTTGGCGCTCGGCGAGCACCTCTGAGCCGTCGTCTGACGTAACGAAGACAGGCAACTGCCCAAGGTGCGTTCTGATGAAGTCCCAGACGCCCTCCTCCGTACCTGCCTCCAACTCAAACCTCTCGACGAAACCACCATTGGGCTTGTATGACGAGATTACAAGGTCGGTCTTGACAGCTCCAGTGGTCGTCGCCTGCTTGAATGACTTCTGTTTCTTGTCGAGGAACCTCACGTCCGCCACCACGAAGCCCGCCTGCAGCAGAGCCTCTTGGACGGCGGCCCAGACGCTGTTCTTGCTGTTGTGGAATTCAAGGGTTATCCAGCGGCCCGGCTTCAGGACGCGATGGAACTCTGAAAGGCAGGCGGCCATGATATCTTGGTAGTCCGACAATAACTTGTCCTGGATTGGGCTCTCAATGGCGTCGGGTTCGGTGTTTGTGAAGACGCCAAGCGCACATTCCCACAGGAAGTTGACTTCGGAATAGGGGATGTTTGCCCCAAATGGGGGGTCAATAAAGACGTAATCCACGCACTCATCGGGAATTGGCAGGTCGGTGGAGGAACCCGCGTGAGTTGCTACCACCGTACCACCGGCCTCCCTCTTCGATGGCAGGTATTGCCACATTCCCTCCTTTACGGACCGCATGAGGTCATCGACCGCTATGGTTAGCATGTGCGTCGGTCGCATCTCCTGCCACACAGATGATATGTACAGCGTACCCTTTTGCACGCGACCTATGCCGTCGGCATTATAGACCATTAGACGCGAGGTCTTCTGCATCACTGAAGTCAGCGAGAAGAGAATGGCACGGTGCTCCGGTATAGAGAAGTCGATGCGCTCTATCAGCGCGGCGATGTAAAGAAGCTGGCGGTAGGTGAATAGCTGATGGGCGTGTGTGATGCAGCGTAGGTGCATGCAGTTCTTCCACTGGTCTCCCCACTGCCCCTCACGGAACAGCATTGGAGTCCGGAACCGCGATGTGCCTGCTGTGGGGGGACAATCCCTAACTTTGTCCAGTATCTGCAGGTCAGCATCGGTCACGGGAAGCATTCTGTTTCGACGATTGCCCATTGACAAGGCTACCCGCACCGGTACCTGTTTGTACTCCTCCCGAGGCTCACCCATGACGGGGTCGAAAACAGTGTGTTTCGCACGCTCCGCGTCGCGCTTTTTGGTCTCCGCTCCACACTTCGGGCATGGAAACGGTTTTATGTACTTGCCCGCCTCTTCGTCCCAAGCGACCTCTGCAAAGACCATTTCGCCGCCACAGGAGGGGCAGATGAACACATCAGACCAAACATAGTAGGTCGCCCATTCAGATTCCCCCTCTGCGTTCGGCGGCGAGTACATCCATCCCAACTCGGAATCGACCTCGTCGATAATGCGCGTTGCCTCGTCATAGAATCTACCCGCATCAATATCCGCACTATGCATATAGGCCAAGAAGCTGGCTGCAGGAGAAAGGTCCGACTGGAGCACCGTGCGAGAAGGTGTCGCCATAGCACCCGCAAGGCCGGTCATCCCGCTTCCACAGAAACCATCGAGCACGATGTCACCGGGGTCAGTATAATGCTCGATATATGGGACTAATGCTTTTGGGGGGACCTTCGTGTGATACGTATGCGCCTTGTAAATCCAGGTGTGTCGCCCCTCGCTGACATCCGCCGCAAATGGCTCCCGATGGTACTCGTCAGTCTCGGGGTCGTAGGGCGTGCCGTAGTGCTCGATGAAATCCTCGATGAATGGGTTGGGGCAGGCGGTGTAGTAGGGCGGGTCCGACAGCGCGAGGATGTCCTCGTCGGCGCCGATGGGGAATCCCTCGATGCTGCGGAAGTCGGGGTCCTGCAGCTTCTCGCGCAGAATCTCAAGGAAGTGCTCCCGCCGCGCCTGGTCGCTCGGGAAGGTCATCCCCAGGCACTCGACGGGGCCATCCGTGGTCTGCTCGTCACCAAGGTCAAGCCGCGTATTCTCGTTTCTGTTCGCCATGCGGTGTGTCACCAAACCTCTGTGGGTCGGTCTCTGTCAGATTGCATCCGTGCGCAATGAAGGCGTTTGTAATCAGCTCTCCGCGTCCTGCTCTCCCTCGCGGATGACGATGCGCAGCCTGTCGATATCCTTGCCCTGCGCCACGCCCTGCACGAAGCTGTCGAACTGCTTGCGGAACTGCTCCACCGTCATGGGGCGGTTAACGCCCAGCGTCTCCACCAACTCCTCCGCGGTGACGGTGACGGGCTCAAGCCCTTCGAGTGCCCGCTGCACGCCCTGCACGAACTCGTTGCTGACAGGCTGTGGCAGCTCCTTCGCCTCCATGAACTGCTCTACGGCTTCCTGCTCGTCATCGGACAGCAGCTCGATGCTCTGCTGTGCGGTGGGGTCCTCGAGATTCTCCAGCAGCGTCTGCGTCCACTCTTCGGCCAGCCGCTCGAACTGGTCGCCCATCTGACTCAGGATGGTGGAAGCGTTGCCCCTGACCTCTTCCTGCGCGGGGCGGAAGTTGCAGTGCGGGCAGACGGGCCTGCTCTCGATGTCGCTGTCCGTGAACTGGAAGCACGACTTGAGACTGGTCAGCTCATTCTGCCGCTTCGACAGCTCTCCCCGCGGCAGCAGGTTGATGGTGACGAGCCGCTTGAGGTCCTGCAGGAGCGGGTCATTCATCAGCTTCTGCTTCTTCTCGTCGTCATTGATGCCGAGCCGCGCCCGTTGGTGGAGGCTGGCGTAGCGGTCGATGTAGTCCTGCTTTACCGCCCGAAGCGCCTGCCTCACCTCGTGGCGGAAACCGTCATCGGTCCGCACCACGGGGTCGCGCATCTTCGCCCGCCAGTCCTCGCGCGCCGCGGCGACCTCCTCGTTCCACGGGTCCTCCTCAGGCAGCACCTGCTCCGCGGTCTCGAAGTAACTCGCCAGTTGCCCCACGTCATCGAGAAGCGCGTCCAGGGCATGAAGGTCAGATAGCGCCTGACTACGGTCCTCCTGCTTCTCGATATCGGCGATGCTGAAGGGGAAGTTACGGAGCTTGCCAGGCGTGTTGAAGGGCTGCAGCTTCTCCAGGAACTCCTGCAGCGCATCGAGGTCCTTGCGATACTCCTCCTGCTCCGCCTCGTCCACAAGCGGCGCACCCCACCACTGATATCCAGTGCGCAGCTTCTGCTTGGCAGCGACTACGTCTTCGACCATCTCCTTTACCCGCGGCTGCATCGCCTTGATGGCTTCATCCCGGGTATCGGGGTTCTTCATGAGGCCAGGCTGCAGACCGAGGAACTCCATCAGAGCACAGAGCGCAGGGACGGGAACACCTCTTGGCTTCTCGATGTGGCGGAACTGCGCGATGTCCTCGAGCTTCGTCTTGCGAAGTTCCTCCATGTTGCCTGAGTCGATTTTGCCGCTCCCGATGCTGAGGACGATATCCCCGCTGTAGACCATCGCCACAAGGACCACCGCGAACAGTTCGGGCTCAAGCTGGTGAGCCCCCTCGCGCGTCACGCTCTGCTCCGTCACAAGCAGGTCCTTGCGATTGATGACTTCCTTGTTCTCAAGCTTGTCCAGCTTCTTGAGAATGGGCTTCGCGTAGCGGGACTGATTCGGGCGGAGCTTGCCGTCATCCATGAGCTCAAGGCCTTGCAACACCGCAGTCGCCATCTGCGTCGCCTGCCCACCTGCGAGGAAGCGAATGGCGTCACCCGCAGCCTGGTCCACGTTGGAGGCAGTGATAGCGGTCGTGAACGAGGGATAGTCGGGATAGCGCTCCTCGAAGGCGGGAGCGAGGTAGATGGCAGCGACTTCATTCACCAGGTCACGCACAGCGAGATTGCCCGTGCGCTGCCCCTCAAGCGCCTCCACCACCGACTGCGAGACGCCCTGATGGGTGACCTCAAAGGCGGTCAGCATGTTGTCGCGCAGCCACTTCGTGATTGTGCGCAGGTGCTCATCGGCTTTGCTCTCGTACTGCTGGCTGGAGCTTGATTCCTGCGCCATAAGCCGCGCCCCAGCATAGAGGCGGAGGGCCTGATTGAACTCGTCGTCACGATTCTTCAGGTCGAAGAATACCTCGTCCGCCCGCTCCTCGTCCTCATACTTCGGCGGCTTGTGGGGTTGCAGGAAATAGATGTAGAAGTCGCGGGGCGGCTGTGCAGTGGAGCGCTCGTTGGGCGCACCGAAGAAGAGGTACCCCCGACGGGTGATACCATGGTCGAGCCACGGCACCTCATGCTCCCAGATGCGGTAGCCGGTGACGTAAGATGGAGTATCGTGGCACTCCATCACGCGCGTCAGAGCATCGAAGTAGAAGCGGTCGAGTTGGCCAGGTCCAACGGTCTCGGCTCGTTCGGCAATCTTCGCCTCGTAGTCGATGTCCTTCTTCAGGTCGAGGAAGTACTGCTGATTATCCTCGTTGTGCGAGATGTACTGCCCGCTCATCGTCTTGACGATTTCTCTCAGCGTGGTCTCAACGGTAGTCTGGAGAAAGCCGCTCTCCTGCTCGGGCAGTTCGGAATGATACAGACACAGACCGTCCTTGAGTTCGGCTGCAGTCACGCCGATGGGAGCGTAGATGTCGTCGGTCCCCAATCGCTGCACAGCAAGCGCACGGCATATGCGGTGCGCCATGTCCTTGTACTTCGGTTGAGTGAGTGCGTGCTCCACTCGGTCAACCAGCACCTCACTCTTGTCGAACACTTCTCTGATCTCGGGAACTGCGTGGCGGATCTTGTTCTCACGCAGCACTTCCCAGTACGAGTCATAGCTGAGAAGGCCAGGTTCGCCTAAGGGGACATCTTCCCCGACGAGCTTGCGCATTTGCCCACTGAGAGTGCGTAGTACCTCGCGCTTCTCAGCAATAGTCAGTTCTTCAAAGACAGCCAAGTACGTTGGGTGGACGGGGAAGAGGCGGACGTACTCGTCCATTCGCTCTGCCATATTCTCATAGAGGGGCGCAAAGGAAGTGAGATGCTCACGTATGCGTGCACGCTGTTCGTCGTCCTTCTTCAGGAGACGCTCCGAGACGACGAAGGCGACATCCTCGCGGACGATGCGCAACTGCTGATAGCGGTCCATCACCCAACTCAAGCTATCCGCCACATGAGCCCACTTCGGATTATCGACGAGCGCCTCCTGCAGTCCAGCCATGAAGCGGAGGCGAACGCTGCTGCAGACCTCACCGAGTTCGCGGAGGAAGTTGAGGTCCAGAACTAGGTCCTGGTCGTTGCGGCTTCGGAGGTAGTCTAGCAGTTCGTCCACTATGAGTAGCAAGCCGTGGTCGGGGTACTTTTCCGCGAACTGCGCCATCATCTTCTGCAGGTCGTCCTTGTTGTTGGTGACTTCGTCCATTGGCGGGAATGTGTACTCCACGCCCATCTCCTGCAGGTGGGCAGAGAGCTGATTGCACACGATATTCCGCAGACGCATCTCAGAGGAGCCTATCTCTGTGCGGATGACCTTGAAACGCCCTGAGATATGCTCGGCAGCCTCGGCAACCTCGGGGTTGGTCAGCGCCTCAACTGCATCTTCGTGCTCGGCGATGGCAGATATGACTGACATCAGGTGTGACTTACCCGTGCCATAGTTGCCGACCACTAGCAGGCCCTTGTTGTCGGCGGGCTCGTCGAACTGCAGGTTCGGGATGACCAGGTCACTGAGCTGCTCAGCCATCCTGTCCGAGATAACGAAGGTATCGACGAGGTGCATGGCACGCTCAGCCGAGTCCGCCTCGGTCAACTGGATGACGGTCTCTATGGGCTCAAACCGAAACAGGTCGTCATACTTCATGGGCAGGTCACCCCTCTAAGGCAATGCGACGATAACGGCATCGGGATTTTGGCATGTCCGATGCTCAGGGTGTTGCGGTTCAGCGTATGTGAGCGTCCCGTCGCGGTAAGTACCAGTCCAAGCCGCCACAACGGGCGTGTTGCGGCTTGCGTTCTGCAGCGCACGGAACGGGTCGAGTTGGAGGCTCTTTGAGAAGAGGACCTCCGTGTTATCCACGAGGAATGTGTTCGAAGGTTCTGTCGCCAGGATGTCCTTGAGCACGGCTTCGACTTGGATCGCCCGTTGCTCGTCTGCCAGGCCGCTCATTCGCTCCGACAACTCGACACCGAGATTGACGTAGCGGTAGCCTTCTACACTTGAGAGGGCTCGAAGCGTTTCGGTCTTCCCAGAGCCAGCCTCGCCCACCACCAACAGCAGGCGGTAGTAGCGGTCGGATATGCTCTCTAATGCTTCCTGAATCTGCCTGACGGCATCCTGCATCGCGACAGTCACCCCCACGGCACGGTGGCACATCAACGAGTGCTGGCTGCGGACAGAAGGGGAGGCGGGCGCGGGAAAGCGGGTCCCCCACTGGCACGCCCGTGCAGTGTTCGGCTTAATGGACGGGGAATCCTTCGTCGGGGAAAGTCGGGCTATGTCAGGTCCTCAGCCACAGTCTGGATTGCGTTAGCCATCAGATAACCCTGAGACCCTTCTGCTCGCTCAACCAACGCCGTGAGTTGGTCGTAGGGAATGTACTGGCACAGAGTACTCAGGGGACGAGGGAGGCGGAGAATGTCGGACGGTTGACCTCTCGGACCACCTTCTCTCGTCGTCGCGTGGGAGCCACGATGAAGAGGTCGATGTTGATGTTGGGCTGCAGCGCCACAAGGTCGGACATCCGGAGGAGACCCGAGTATACGCGCGTGCTGTGCTCAATCTCAAACGCCGCGACGATGGCGTTGCCCTGCAACCACAGCACGTCGATGTGCTGAATCAGCTCGACAGTGTCCTCGTTGAATCCCACGTCGGGAAGCTCGTCGAGGCACAAGTCGGAGAAGTCATTGCCCTCGTAGCTCTTGTTGCGGCAGTCGATACCAACCCACACATCACACGCGAGCGCCCTACCGAGACGAATCAGGTCCCACTGTGCACGCTCATGTGAATAGGCCTCACGCTCGGACGGGGGCTCCTCGCCTACTAACGCCCTAATTGCGTCGTACTCGTCTTCGGTCACGTGGGAGATGGACAGGCGGGTGTTGCTGAGGAACTCCAGGTCTTGAAGCTTGTCCGACCTGCGAATGACGCTCAAGGGCACGGGCGGCTCGAAGCGGCGGATACTCTCCACATCCACCACGGGCTGGCCATCTTTGGTGTATGGCTCGCCGACCACCTCAAGCTCGGCGAATACGTCCTTGTAGGGCCGAGCACGGTAGACAGGAACCGCATCTCCGGGGCGGATTTCCTCACGGATTCGCTTCTGCGCCACGGTGCCTCTGATTACCGTCCCCCATGTCTCGCGCTTATTCTCGAATAGCTGCTCCGCATCGTAGTGCTTTTCGCTCGTTACAGACAGCCAGTAGCCTGTCCCATCTCTCTCGGGGCTTTCAGGTGTCGGTCCTTCCTCGAGAACCCACAGCCCTCTGTCCACGCGCGCAGGCTTCGGCCATCCGTCTCGCGTGGTGGCTTTGCCAAGCTCCCTGCGCATCGTCCCGGCAGGTGTCTGTCCGCTGGTCTCAGTCAAAGCCGCGCTCGAGCGCCAGTTCGATGATGTCGTTAGCGGTGAGCGGCTCGTCGGCTTCTGACAGTATTCGAGATGCAGCCTCGAGAAAGGTCATGAAGGTCCCCCAGGCACGGAGGCATTCGTCTCCTGACGCCACAGTTCCAGACGCTGCCCCAGACGTCCTTCTTATGCTCTGCTCAGTCTCGCCCGCGCCAGCGTCACCGCGTCCTCGTCCACATCCGCTCCCACAAACTCCCTCCCGAGCTTCATCGCCGCCTCGCCCGTGGTGCCGGTTCCAAGGAATGGGTCACACACCAACTCCCCCACCTGCGAGAAAGACCGAATGAGAAACTCCATCCCCTCCGCGTCCTGCTGCCACGAGTGTGAGTCTTTCGCCTTCGGACCGCTGCGAATCACGTCCCCATGGACTGGACCGTCATATCCGTCGCGGGTGAACCACAAAATCGGTTTCCACCAGCTGTTCACCCTGCGCTGCATTGTAGGGGCTATAGGGGAGCCTCCAGAATCCACGATGTAGGCGAGGGTCCATTGATATGTGAGATCGGAAAGCTGTTGTATCACCTGCGGCAGGTGGCACTGCCCCGTCATGACCAACAGGCTGCCCGTGGGTGTCAGAGCGTGCCTGGCGAACTCGGCAAGTTCGCCGTAGCTTGCGATGGCGTTCTCGCCATAGGGAGGGTCGGTCAGGATAAGGTCACAGCTCTCAGCCTCTACGTGTTGATGCAGGTCAGTCACAGGGCACTGAAACACTCGCGTGTGCCCCGACACCTCAGCCTTCGCCTCTGCCTCGGCAAGGCGCACCAACTTCTGCGCCTCCCACACCGTGGGGACCTCACTCGCGGCGATTCGCTCTGCCACCAATCGCTGCTCTTCATCGGGCAAGCCTGCGAGCTTGCGCAGTTCTTTCCAGCTGTCTGCCACGGGAGTCCGACGGATGAGATTTCGAACTTCGAGCGAAAGCCCTTCGGCGATTCTCATGTGCCTGCGCACGGTGGCTGCGCTCTGCCCCATCCTGCTCGCGGTCGCCCGAGCAAACCCGGGTGCGCGATCCTCCTGGGGACCTGTCCTTCCACGCCCCGGACCCTTGCCGTGCACCGACTCGGGATGGAGCGTCTCATAGATCTCCCGACGCCGCAGCAGATGCTCCGCTCGCTCCAACATCGTCAGCTCGGCACGAATGAGATTTTCATCAATCTCGACAAGCTCGAACTCCTCGGGTTTCCCGTCGAGGATACGAGCGGGTATCGTCTCCCATCCGAGGCGTATGACCGCCTTCAACCGATGCAGCCCCGCGATGAGATGACCGCCTTCGGTCAGGGTGATAGCGTGCAACAAGCCGACTTCCTCGATGCTGGCCGCCAGACTGTCAACAGCTGATTCATCCAACGCACGGGCGCGTTCGCCGACCGAAATCGCATCAACGGGGAACTCAACTATCTCAGCCATGACGGTCTCCCCACAGAAAAGAGAGTGCACGGTGCACACTCTTTTTCGACGCTCGAGGCTGCCTGGCCTTCATCGGCTGCACAGTCTCTGTCCGCAGAAGCCCGGAGTGCTGCGGTGTCGGTCAATGTTGTCGGCCGTCCCCTTCGGTGTGTAACGCTGTGCCCGTTGCCGGCTGTATAACAGCCTGTCAATCCGTGCTGTGGCGTCCTTCTGACCACCATCACCATTGTGCTCAAAAAAATGCGCGTCAGAAACAGTCTGTTCGATCCGCGAGAACACAGTTGTGTGCCTGGTTGGGGGGCGATCTCTCAGTCAGGGATTGCCTGTTTTCCCCCCGCTCGGTTCTCTGAGAGCCGCGGAGCGCCATCCCGGCCGATTCTCGTGCCGATTACGGACTTGCCGGCTGTCGCTGGCGAAAGGAGACGGTTATCTACAATGTTTACACCCGAGTTGGTTGAGATAGTTGGCTACCAGAACGGTGCCCCGGTACTGCGCATCACCCGCCACGGTGGTGGTGGGACCTTCACCAGCCTCTACTGCGTTGAGGAACTGTACTCGCGAGCCACCTACCGCGGCGGCGGTGCCCGTGGGAGCCGCCAGGCAGAGGACGAGATGATCGCTCACCTCGAGCCCGTGCTGCCCGGGTATCGCCTGCAGCTGCCCCATAGGATTACCGCGGCAGTAAACGGGTGCCTTGAGGAACTTCAGGATGCCATCGCTCAGGTGGACGACGAACGAGTTCCTCTCGTTGTGGATTCCACACTCGATACCCGCCCCGAACCGAGCCTGTGGTGCGATGAATGGGACAGGCTGTGGAAGGACGCCATGTGGGATGCGTCGCTCACGCTCTCAGAGCAGCTGGGAGCAGATATTGAGCCGGATCTGACCCGAGCCCTCGCGCGCGTCGATATGGGCTTTCTGGCGCATCCTGGTGCGACTGGAACGGTGTGCCTCATTCTTCCGTCCGCGATCGACTTCTGCATGGTGCTCAGGCTGCGCAGGATGTGCATTCACAACGAGGGCAGGCAGGCGACCCACCTGCCCGTGGTACTTGAGGGACTCCCCGGGGATCGCTTCATCGCGGGGATGCTGGAGCTGCGGGAGCGCATCGTTGAGGGAGATCGACAGGCGGAGGAGCAGCTCGTTGCCGCATGCGGAGAGGCAGACCCAACGCTGCTGCTGGAGGCTGAGGAGAGCGACATGCTCGGGGCGCTGCTCGCGCTAAGCCTCGGAGACAGCTACGACGAGCGGGTGGCTCAGAGGCTGCGGGCGATGGAGCCTCCATGGGCTGCCTGCGGGCGCACGGTGGGGTGACATGCCCTGCTCCTCCCCAGGTCGGCAGCGCCTTCCCTCGTCTCATCGTCTCGTGGGGACCTCACCGGCGGTGGAAGCACACCGAGCGCCATGCGCCGTCGGAGATGAGCGTGTTCGGGCACCGGCCGACCCCCGAACTCGCCCGACAACTCCACGACCGTGGTTCAGAGCGCTTCTGACGCCGCGCCCTCTTCCGCTCTTCGCTCTGTCTGTAACGCATCGATCCTCACCATCTGTCGGCGTTCTCGTACCCCACTTATGCGCAGGAGGTCACCCGAATGGAAATCGTCGTCACCGAGCCCAGGCAGGTCGTGCAGCCCATCGAGATCGTCGAGCGCAAGGGTGTGGGTCACCCCGACACCCTCGCCGACCGCGCCGCGGAAGAGCTCTCCCGTGCTCTTTCAGAATGGTATCTCGAAGAGCACGGTCATGTGCTGCATCACAACCTGGACAAGGTGCTGCTCGTCGGCGGCAAGAGCCAACCCCGCTTCGGCGGCGGCGAGATAATCGAGCCGCCCTACCTGTTGCTTTCAGGCAGAGCCACGGGTGAGGTGGAAGGGCGGGAAACGCCCATCGGTCGCCTGGCAGTCGAACGCACTCAGGCATGGCTGTCTGAACTCGACCTGCTCTTCATCGTGGACTACCGCATCAAGTCAGGCAGCAGCGACCTGACGTGCCTTACGCAGGGCGAAGTACCTCTGGCGAATGACACCTCCTATGGCGTCGCCTACTCGCCCCTCACCGAGACCGAGCAGCTTGTGCTGCATACTGAAGAGCTGCTCAACGCACGGGAGACCAAGCGTCTCTGGCCCATGCTCGGAACCGATGTGAAAGTGATGGGCGTCCGGACAGGAGATTTCATTCACCTGACCGTCGCAGTCGCGTTCATCGACCGCCATGTACCCGATAGAGCCGCCTACGAGCAGGTCAAGCGCGAAGTGGCAGACTTCATCAAAGCTCATACCGCATGTGCGGTGACGGTCAACGCCGCTGACGCCGAGGAGTGCTACCTGACCGTGAGCGGTACCTCAGCCGAGTGCGGCGACGACGGGCAGGTCGGCAGGGGCAATAGAATCAACGGCTTAATCACGCCGATGCGCCCGATGTCCCTCGAGGCAGCCGCGGGCAAGAATCCCGTCTGTCACGTCGGGAAGTTGTATCAGGTCATGGCGCGGCTCATCGTTGAGAGGCTTGAAGAAGCCATGTGCGTGATGGTGTCGCAGATCGGAGCCCCGATCACCGAGCCGCAGGTTGTATTGGTGGAGACGAGTGTCGAAGAGCGGAAGGTGCGGGAGGTCGTGGAGGATGTACTGAGTGAGTGGCGGGAGATGCAGCGGGGGATTATCGAGGGGCGGTACCGGCTTTTCTGACGTCTACACCCACTCTTCCTCCTCGGCTTGACGGTGTCGCGCGATGTCGGCGTCCAGCATCTCGATTGCCTCTTGCGCGAACAGCCTGACATTCGGGGTGCCGTCGTTGAGCCACGTCTCGGCGGCAGCCCTCTTCGTCGCCATCCACTCTGAGGTATGCCCAACGAATGCCCCCGACATCAAGCTCGCGAGCAAAGTGGACCTCACTTCCCTGCGGCCGCCGTAGCGCTCGAGCAGCGCGCGAGTGAGCGGGCTAAGCGGGCTCTCTGCAAGCTCAAGTAACGAAGCGACGGAGTGGAGGGCGACGTCGCCGTGGGCGTCCACCCAATCCAGCAGCACTTCAGCGGGGAATGCATCGAGTATGTTCCCCCGCAGCGACAGCCTGAGGCGCAAGCCGTCCTCTGACAGCAGCCGTGGACCGACGAGGTGCCACACTTCGCGGGGTGCCAATTGCGCAGCACGCCGGAGCGTCTGCAGGAAGTGGTCTTCAGCGTACGCGAAGCTCTTCTCGTCCAGCACCGCCGCCGCGACCTCAGCAATCGCCATGACGTGGGAATGGAGGTAATGCTCCGCTATCTTCGAGAAGTGGTAGCCGGACATGTCGTTGCGCTTGATGCCAGGTACTCCAGCGATGGCGGTGAGGCAAACCTGCTCAAGTCCATGGGCGTCCTCGGGTCGTGCCTCAAGACGCCAGCTGAGCATCATCAACAGACCGTTCAAGCTACCGGGGTCGTCGCCACTGAGTATGAACTCGGTTATGCGCCTGAACTCAGCGACGGAGGCTTCCTCTCTGTAGGGTCCCCAGGAGAGACTGACGAGGTCAGAATGCTGCAAACGCCCCTGCTGAACGAGTAGTAGCAGTCGGTCCACATGCTGCTCCGATGGGGGAAGCTGACGCACTACCTCGAGAACGAAGGCAGCGGGGACCTGTTCGTCACCCATCCATTCGTTGATGACTTCCGCCACCCACCCTCTATCGCCATGCATCCACCTGCCAATGAGATATGCACCGACCACGCCTACCTGCCGTCCCTCGTCAGGGGCTTCAAGCAGCGCCCGCAGCCACAGGTGCTCGGTATCCGCTTTGCCGAGAGCGCGTGCGAACGCGACCGCGTATTCCGCCTCGAGCGTCGTCAACCACGCGGCTTCGGGGAAGTACCGAGTTGGCTCAGCCACAGCCTCCTGAGCCAGCTCCTCGGACTTGGCGGTTACACCTTTGCCTTTGTCGTAGTGAGCCCGCCAATCGCTATGCGACCACGTCCCTACCCAACGGCGCAGACGGTCACCGAACTCGCACCCGTTCACCTCTTCATAGAGGGTCTGCGCCAGCCTGCGTCCTTCGTCGCTTACGTGGGAACATTCGGGGTCGAGCGCTCTCTCCAGGACGTCTCGCAACTCCACCCGCCGCTTCTGAGTCATGCGTGGTAGACGCTGGAGACGCTCGAGAATATCGACATCAATGTTCGGCATGCGCCCCAGCAACCGTGCGGCTTCAAGCAGCACAGTCTCAGCCTGCTCTCGGACCTCCGGGTCAGCCAGCGCGATATCCAGCACAGGCAGCGCAGCCTTCTTCGCCTCGAAGCAGTCGCCCCAGGTGCGCGGTTGCCACACGTCGGGAGGCATTGCGCCACGTGGGGTGCCCGGGCCACTCCCCGTCTCGTGCACGGTGAGTATCTTCCGCAAGGCTGATAGCGCATGCTGCTTTCGTTCAGGTGACGACGTCGGAGATAGTGCTTGCTCCAGCAAACAGTAGCGGTCAAGTGGAGGCACCTCAGTCCCCGAAAAGAACGTCTGGAAAAGGGAGGTCCATGCATCGCCCGCGCCAACCCCAAACTCGTCACCACACGCTTCCGCCAGTCTGAGCAGCAAGTTGGCGGCTCGCTCGAATGTGGCGGCTGGTCTGGCGAGTTCGCGGAGCAGCCACACCACCTCTGGCCGCCAGGACATCCATCCGCGGAGGTCGTCAAGCGCCGCCGTGAGGATGAAGCCTTCGAGTCGCGCCAACGCTACTTCTGGTGCGCCCGCCGCAAGCCTTCGGAACGTCCATGCGCTGCCATCGCCGCGGAGGTCCTCCATGTCAGGGAACAACCCGCCCTCTCCCAACGCCCACTCGCAGAATCGGCGCACCTCCTCACGCCCCGTCAGGTCTGCGAGCCTGTCCACGAACGCCTCCTTCGCTCGGTCGTTGGGAAGCATCCTGATGAGCGTGTGCAGGACACAAGAGTGCGCTTCGACGGTCTCCTCGGCGAGAGCGACAGCAAGTATCTTCGGTGTGACTCGCCGGTATCTGCCTGCTTTGCGCACCAGACCTCGCGCTTTCATCCTCCCTGCGGCGTGCTCCATGTCCTGGATGCTCAATCGAAGTGTGTCTGCCAATGTCTCCAGTTCAGGGCGCACCTCACCCTCGAACCCTACGCGTCGCATCATAGAGAGCGCACCCATCGTCCGTCTCAGGTCGCGGCTCGGCATCAGTCGATTAAGCACGCCTCGGACGCCCCGCTGTCTCACGAGATCTACCGTGTAAGGACGCGGCAACTCCTGCAGGGCACGCGCAATCTGAATAGCCAGGTTGACGTAGCCTTCGGAGACATCCACAACGTAGCTACGCGCTTCGTGGCTGAGTCCGGGGGCGGCCTGCTTCAATACCTCCTCCATCGCCTTCTCGTCCAGCTTGTCAACGTGCCATGCTACATCAGACGGGGATGTCAACTCTTCTACTGTCTGCACCGTAAGAAGCTTGACTCGTTGGTGCACGTCTGCACGTCTCTTCAGTGTTGCCACGGCGTCTTGACTATCGCATTGGTCAACAACAAGCACAGCCTTGTGGCTATCGCCACCGGTCACCCATCGCCAGAAGTCCGAATGCTGAAGGGCGTCGGGATGGTCCGCATAGACAACCTCTGAGGCGGTAGCACGAAGCGCCTCAAGTACCACGCGCGACTTGCCCACACCGCTAAGCCCTTCAAGTGCAAGGCAGGTTCTCGCGTCATCGTCAAGCCACGTTTGTATCGCATCAAGCGTCGTCTCGCGGCCATCGGCAACGAAGGGATTGGAGTACTCGGCGAGAGATGCCCACTGTTCGAACGTCAGAAGCGATGTACAGTCCCGAAACCAGTACACCAGCGTGGGGAGTTCGTTCGCCCACTCGGCAAGCTGCTCCGCATGATAGAAGCGGTGTTCGGCAGCAGGATTAACGTTGCAGACAGACTGCGCCAGCCTCTTCTGACGGTTATTGAGTTGAGGGGGTGCCAGCTCACGCCCGACCGCAATGCAGTAGCTCCCGCCCTCAGCAAGCGCCCCCTTAGGTTCATCCTTCGCAACCTCATTTTCGATGTCACGCGGAGCGATGTCACCTGACTTGAACTGAAACACAACCGGCGCAGGTGGCAGCCACCGACTCGGCAGCGGTGGAGAGTACTGCAACATGGCGTCGGCACCGCCATCGGGGTCATTGGCGCGAGTGGTGATAGCGAGCGACGCGGGCTCGCCTTCACAGCGTTCCACCTCTGCGCGGAGCAGCCGTCGCATGAACACGTGGAACTTGGGACCAAGGTGGGATATCTCGTCTGGCTCAATCTCGAAGTACACGTATCTGCCCCCTGGAATTCCCATAGCGAGAGCTGTCCGAATACGGCAAGAGCAGTTGGCGGGATAAGGCAGGCGGACCTCCGTGTAACGATGCGCGGCAAGCTACGTGTCTACCTCTTCAGCACCAGCCGAGCAATCTCTGTCACTAACACGATATCGTCTACCGAGGCGTCCTGTAGCAGGTAGGTAAGGCGGTGAAGAGCCCGCTCTTGCTCGGTGGGTTCGCGTTTGGGAGATTCAACGAGGTCACCGACGGTGACGCCGAGCGCCGTGGCTACCTTGAGCAGGGATTCAACAGAGAGATTTCTGACGCCCCGCTCTGCCGCGCCGATGGTGGTCCAGTCAAGACCCGCTTTCTCACCGACCTGCTCCTGTGTCAGACCAAGCTCTTTGCGGCGACGGCGGATATTGGAGCCGATGCGCTCTGACAGGGACATAGGGTACACCTCCATCAGAGCAGATTACGACCCGCTGTACTTGCATGCCAGCGTTCTCATGCAGTATGATATCGGAACAGATACGACAATAAGTCGTATAGGAGGAGAGCAGACGATGCGCAGTGTTCTTGTCGTCATCGCCCTGTGCCTCACTGTGACAGTCTTGGCTGACCCGATTCCCTGCATCTCGCTCAACGGTCGCGCCTACGTGCCCATGGACCAAGTCGGCGTTATCGAAGCGCCCTCTGAGTATAGTCGCAGTATGTGTGACACCGATTTCGTGTGGGTGCGCACTGTTGCGGAAACATTCGGTGGGCAGCTGCAGTGGAGTGGTCGGCAGGTGGAGTTGAGGGATTGGGATGGTCACCTCCTTCACTCGTTCCTCCCTCTGCCGCCCCGTGAGTTTTGGAGCAGCGCACAGGTGAAAGATGCATACCCCGACCTTATTGCCGCCGCCGCTGGGCGCGCTGCCCCTCATGTAGAACCCTCCACGCAGTGGCAGTTCAAGATGGCGTGGGCAAGAGGGGCGCAACAAACAGGGAGGGCTTACTCGGGCGCTCTTGGTCAAGCTCTCGCCGCCGAAGAAGCGCGGCTGCGCGGTTCGATTGGCGGTGGGAGTCAAGCCCGCATAAACAGCATCGAACGCAGAATACAGATTCGAGAGAACTACGCTGCGGAGCAGGCTCGAAAGCGAGTGTATGGACGGTAGCCGCAAATCTGCGCGGTGAGCGCGATATTTGCGCAGAAATACTTCGGCTGCTGCCTGCCTGTTCTATTTCTGTACTGGCGCTGACAGGCTGCTGCGTCGGAGACGGGAAATTAGCCGCTCAGAAGTCGGCAGAAGGGAGGCACCGAGATGCGCAGCTTGTGCCTACTGATAGTGACCGCCGTCATTGTCGCAGGATGCACACAGAACGCGGAGGATGTGCAGCCACCCAATATCCCTGCGGCTCACACCGCACCCGTCAGTCAGCCGCGGGTCGCCGGACCTCAGCAGGATAATCCAACAAAGCAGGCGCGCGCCGCCATACGCTACGGTAGAACGCTCTACAACGATGGACGCTACGCTGAGGCTCGTACCGAGTTCGTGAAGGCAAGACAGTTGGGACTCTATTCTGCAGATACGTGGATAGCAGCCTGTGACGAGCGACGTGCGCCGCAGCGTCAAGTCCGGGTGACGTCCACGAGACCAGCTCAACCTACGCCGAACTACGGATTTCAGAGCACCGGCGATGTGGACAAAGATCTGGATCTCATCAACCACGATCTCGATCAAATCCAACGCGAGTTGGACTTCATCGATTACCAGTTGCACGGTCCGCCTCCAACGGTGAGGATTGTCGAATGAGCAGATTCTGGGATGTCTGCCCGGACAGATACATCCAAACACGATAAGTGGAGTGCGGAGATGCGTGGAGCTGCATGCTACTATCTGTTTGTCCTGCTGCCGCTCGTGATGCTCACAGGTTGCGGCGACGGCGTGAGCGGCGTGTGGCAGGGCACGATAGTGACTTCTGAGACTACAGTTGACCGCTATGGCTCACGGACGGAGACTGCGACCGTTCCGTTCGCGGTGCAGCTCGAGTGGGACGACGATGACCTCGATGGGTTGGTCAAGTGGGGAACGCTGAATATGGACGACCCGGTCAGCATCGTCGGCTCCGACGCAATAGCCTATGGTACGGTGCTCAGCGACGGCAGCATCCATTTCAGCGCGCGAACCAGCACCGCCGCCGCACCCACTATGGGAACCTATCGTGCAACGACTGAGGGAGACACCATGGTGGGTACGATGTACTGCATCGGAGAAGGCTACGAGAACGTGGCATACCTCGTGGGCGAGTTCACGCTGAAGCGGCAATAAGCCACATGGATTGGCCGGACGGGCTCGCCCTCGCGAGCACACTCATGTTCTTCTCCAGCAGCCACCGGTGCGCGAGGAACACTGTCCTGTTGCTCACTACACCCCCAGAATCCGCGAAAAATAATTGTCTCGCCCTGCCCCCAGCCGTCCCGCGTCGATTCCGATCTTTGAACGAATAATTGGGGGGGCCCCTCCCTTCGAACAGCCTGAACGAGCGTCCGAAAATGAACCGCCCGAACCCTTGACTCCAGGGACCGGCATGGTATCATGAGGCCAATCGGTCACACAGCATCCAGAGCGCGGCGAGGTGACGTCCACCTGTGACCCGCCCCCAACCGGCAACTGCACGGTGGGAAGAGGCGAGCCCTGCGGGGCGATGATGCGGCACAGCAGCCATCGCTCTCACGGGCGGTGGCTGGTTCAGTTCTCACCCTATCCAGAGCGGGCGAGAGACTCGGCTCAACGACCCCGCGCCAACCGGCGAAAGCACGGTGGCACCGCCGAGACCGATAGGAGGAGTCGTCATGTTGCGACAGCTGTCGCCCACCGTCCACCGCCAGGCCGTTCGACTGGTCGGTCGCAGTTCACCCCTCGTTGAAGACCTGTATCAGGAAGGGCGCATCAAGCTGTGGATGCTGCTGCAGGAGGGCGAGAGGAATCCCGCCTACCTGCTCGCCAGCACACGCAATTGCATGCTGAACGCCCTGCGGCACGAGCGCTACGAGCCCGAGCCCTTCCCGACCGAAGACCCCGACCCGTGGACATTCATTCCCGCTCAGGACAGTACCATCGCCGACGCCCTCACCCGCTGTCTCATCGAGCAGCACGAGGGGAACCTCGCTTCGGCAATGACCAGGGTGGCGTTCACCGGGGAGCCGATGACCTCCGCCGAGCGGGTGGCGCTGCATCGCTACCGCAGGAGCGCCGAGCGAGAGGAGTGGCTGTGATGCGTGGTGTGGTCTGCGCAATCAGGGACGAGGGTACCGTGGTACTCCTGCACTGCCAGGGAGAGCGCTTCTTCATCGTGCCGTTCGACCACCGAGCGTTCAGACAGATGTGGGAGGCTGAGGGCGGTGAGGTGGTGGGCAGGGAGGTGGTGTACGAGCACGAGACCGTGCGCTTCATGGAGTAGCGCCCCCGGCGGGGGGAACCGAGGGCGTCACCCACCCGCTTACGCGGGCACGGGGCTGCTTCGACGCGCCGCCTCGGTCTCCTCCCCGTAACGTCGAGCAGTTTGCCGGGCGTCTTGATGGTACCGGACGCATGAAAGGAATGGTTCGAATGACAGTGGACGAGCTGCGCCGCAGGCTGGATGACCTGTCAGAGCAGGGCTACGGGAATCTGACCGTGGTCATCACCGCCGAAGGGCGGCACGTGCTGCACGAGCTGGAGGGCGACTCGGGCGTGGACCTGACCGAGGAACACGACCCCAACCTGCTGGTCATGGCGGAAAGTGTTGACCCGGACGACCCCAACGCAGTCGTGGTGCTGTTCTGAGGAGGAGACAATGGAGACCGTCAGAGACCTCGCCTCGTGTTTCGTGTTCGGAGTCGTGCCCGTGGCGGGGATTGTGGTGTGGCTATACGCAATGGTGACGAGGAGCTACCGCCCATGATGCAGACCACCCGCAATGCAGACTGGACGATCAACCTCGACGAGCACATCGTCATCGCCGTCCCGACCGACGGCGGGGAGGGGGTCGCCTACCTGATGGGCGACCCTCTCCGGGTTGAGATTCCGAAAGAACACGTCGAACTCACCGAGACCGACGAGGCTTACGTGCTGAGGGTGATATGAATGGAGCAGGTGGAGTTTCAGCCGTCACGGTCGCTGCTTAGAGCCGTCCTCACGCGTCAGGCAGGTGACTGGCGCAAGGGGCTGCTCGAACTCGTGCAGAACGCCATCGACGCCACTCGCGACACCGGGGAGCCGCGCATCGAGTTCACCGTGAACGAGCGCACGTTGACCTGCTCGGACAACGGTGTCGGCATCGGGGACACGCGGGAGGATATCATTCGGCGGTTCGCGGTGTTCGGAGATTCCGAGAAGAGAGATGATGACGCCACGTTGGGGCACTTCGGCATCGGTCGAGGTCAGACGCTGTGTCTGATCTGGAGCCCCGAGCTCGACCGCCTCGACGGGCGAATCACCGTGGAGCCGAACGGCTTCGTGCTCTCAGATTTCCGCGTGGATGACGAGTTGGGCTTCACCCTCTCCGAGGGCGAGCACCGTCAGGGAACCACCTGGATAATCCGCGCGAACGAGCCGACCTTCGACGCCGACGAGGTGAAGGCATATCTCAGAGAGCACGTGCTCATCGATTTCCCCGTACTCGTGAATGGCGAGGACGTCCGCAACGAGCTGTCCGGAGAGAGGGAGGAATACGAGAACGCCATCCTCTACCTCGACGAGGGCGCTGAGGCGTTCGCTCTCTACGAGCGGGGGCTGAAGGTCAACGATGTGTCTGTGGTCGCGGGGTGGGGCGGCACGCTGATAACGAAGGTGCCCCTGAAGCTTGATATGAGCAGAACGCAGGTCCAGGGGCGTGACCCCAACTGGCAGGGGATACTGCGGTGGGTGCGCAATCGCATACACGATAGAATCAACGACCTGCCGAAGGACGCCCGACTGACCGACTCCCAACGTGGTGGTATCCTCTCGGAGATTGGCAGGCGCGCAGAGCTGGCGAGGATGTGGGGCAAGCTGCCGCTGGTACGAATGACCAATGACCGCACCATCACCCTGCAGGAGGCGAGCAAGAAGCGCTGCTACTTCTCGTCTCCAGGGAGCGCTCTTGCCGACCGAGCCATCGAGAAGGGGCTGTGCGTTGTGCCGTGGCATACCCACGCGCTCATCGCGGTGCTTGAATCGGTCACGGGCAATCAGGTTCGTGACGTCAGGGAAGCCCCTGAGGTTTCTGCGATTGCGGACGAGCAGTACCGTATCGTCGAGCCGCAGGTGCGGGAGCGGGAGTGCCTCGACCTTCTTCAGGAGTACTTCGACCTCGGCAGGGAGTATAGGGTTGGTATCAACCCTCAAGCCGCGGGCTGGACCGACGGTCGCACCTACGTCGCCATCGAGCGCAGCCACCTGAGGCGGCTGAAGAAGCACAGAAAGCATACGTTGCGGTTCCTGCTGGAAGCCCTTGACCTCGTCGCCCACGAGCACGCCCACGACCGCGATGACAGGCAAACCATGGAGCACGGTGTGGGGTTCGAGCGGCGGGAGCTGGAGGTCCGCTGTGACCTGCTGCAGATGGTGGCAGAGCTGGCGGACGAATACAGCCCCTCGCCGACGCCAAAGGTCAGCTGGAAGAACTACGCGGTCGAGGACCTCGGCGATGGGCAGGTTCAGGTGAAGCTGTTCGCGCGCAACGGTGAGCAGGTTGCTGCCGAGACCGTCCCCGCGGAGGAGCCGAAGGAGCATCTACTCGCTCTGTCCAACCGCCACCCCGACGTCTTCTCATACAAAACCGCCTGGAACCTCAGCCGCACAATCGCGGCGCAGTACGCGTAACGATATCCGGCAGCCCAAACGTTGAATCAGCACTACCAACAACAGTGTGCAGAGAGGCGACAACGCCCGCCAACCGAGCCGCGACAGGCCGCGGTGGCTTCCCCTCACGGGGCACACGGCGCTGAGGAGGCGCAAAATGACACACGAAGATGTGGTGCAGCAGGTCCTCGACATTCTTTCAGACTACGTAGCGGAAGACCCCGTCGAGCAGTCCGAGAACACGGTCATTCACACGCAGCACGATGTCCGACTCGAGGTCACCCCTGACGGTGTGCTTCACGTCGGCACCATCCACGGCGAGCCCGTAGAGACCTTCGACGACCCGGGGAGGTACGAGCTGCTCGACGCCTACCGCCGCGCGCACAATGCCGCGCAGGAGGAGCGCTCGTGGCGCGAACAGACATGGTTCTGCGCAATCTGTGAGGGCGTCTCCGAGCACATCTGCCGGGGCGGCGAGGGGACGTACTACGAGGGCGACCCTGTCTGCGAGATGTGCTACTGCGAAGCCGAACTGCTGGCAACCCTGCGCATCAACCCCTCCCCCGACGCCTCCGACCCCGACTGCGAGGAGCACCTGACGGTCACTTCGGTCTGCAACGAGGCGCTCGAGCGCGGCTTCGGTCCGTGGCAGGTGACATGGCACTCCACCGACCCGTGGCGCGGATACTTCGAGTTGGAGACACCACAGGGGTGGGTTCACCTGCAGGGCGACGCACTCCTGTGGGGTCACCCCTCGGAGGAGATGCTCGTCGAGTTCCACCGCGCGCTCGTGGAGGCTCTCCGCGAAGCCGACCTCGTGTGCGCTGTCGCGACCTGCCGCACGAGCAACGTCTTCTCGACCGCAGTGGACTGGTACGTGCACATCGGCGAGGACGAGCAGGCGACATTGAGAATGGCTCAGGCGGTCGCGATGCTCGCGCGGGCGAAGGCTGCCGTGGACTATGACAACCCCTCATTCAGGCAGGGGATTCTGCTTGACTTCGAGAGCATACAGCCGCAGGTGGAGGCGCTGCTGGGGCGGCCGGTACAGACCGACATGGATATCGCCGACGCAGCGGACGAACTGCTGAAGGCGCTGAGCACGTAGCACACAGGGGCGGCTCTCGCGCGGGGGCCGCCCACACACATGCGACTACCGAATGACGGGAGGCACCCGCAATGCTGGAAATCATATCGGACCAGCCCTACACGGTGCTCAACTACGACTATGGTCCACACGACCTCGTGACCTGGCGATGGCACGTCCCGCCCGACGACGCGTTACAGACCGCACAGGAGGTGGAGCAGTGGCGGGCACAGTCGATGGCTCTCGTCGAGGAAGTGCGTGAATCAGTGCAGATAATCGGCGCCGAAGACCGGGAGCTTGTCGGCGACCTGCTCAATGAGATTGCTGACAGCGTGCAGGAGCACTGGCTCGCAGGTATCGTCGCCTGCCGCCTCGTCCCCCGCGAGGTCGCAGGGAGACTCATTCGGGTAACGCTGGATGGCGGACTCGAAGTGAACGTGAGTCAGCAGAAAGGAGTTCAAATCGTATGGACGCCGAAGAGCGTTTGACCGAGGGCATCGAGGCGCTCGGGATTGAGAGCAGCGTCGCCCGCGGGATAGCCGAGCTGACCTGCGACGTTCAGCGCAAGCGCCACCGCGCCGCCTGTAGCGCGGATTTCGTGGAGGACAGATTCCAGGCGAGATGTTGGATGCTCCTGTTCTGCCTCCTGCACAGGCTTGCTGGCGACGAACCCGACTGGAACGCGTGGGGCAGCGCGCACGCGGAATCCAGAAGGATGGTCGAAGAGAGAATCGTCGCTGAACGCAGGACAAAAGAACTGAGCTCATGACCAACTGACGGGCGGGGTCCGCCGAGCGCCCCGCCCTCGTCCCCTGTACGTTTGACCGCCGAGCCCCCAACATCGATGAGGTGATGGCAGTGAAGTGCGAAATGGCATACCGAGGCTGTTACCCGCACGACGCAGATGCCGGGTACAGGGTCAGTGAGGCGGGCGGCGAGACGCTCTCATTCTGCCGCCTCCGCCTTGATGACTGCGTAGCTGATATGCACCAGGCTATGGCTGTCGGTGGCGGGGTGGTCATTCACAGGATTGCCGGCGGTCCCCAGGTACGTTATTGAGACGCTGACTGAGAGGGAGCACAGAGCAAGCCACTGACACGGGGCGCGGAGAGGGTGGGTCCACCGAGGACCCGTCCTCTCCTTTGTACCGTGTAAGTCTCCACTCATGCGTTCCGGAACCGCACTCGCAGTGCAGGTGCAAATCCCGCCAGGGGACCACCACCCGACACCGATGGCACCGGACCGCCACCGGTGGCACCAGGATGCTCCAGGACGCGCCGCCGTGTTCTCCATGGGGCATTCCCACTCCTGAGCCCGACTCATGTGCTACATGCGTCCACCGGTGGAGGTCTGTGTTCCATGGTTGGTAGACACCGCTGCAGAGGAGGGGACTGATATGAGGATCGACCGACGGAGCCCTGACGCAACCCACCCGACGTTCGAACGGTGGCTGACGGAGAACGGCGAGGAGCACTTCACCTCATTCGCCGTGTCGGACGTGCTGCGTGAGAACGAGATCGACTACAAGCTCGACCACCGAGGGCTCGCGAGGGAGGTACTCGACCTGCGGGGGGATTCCCCTGACCTGGTGCCCGGCGAGGGCGACATCCTCCACCGCGCCCGGCAGGCGCTCAAGCGTGCGGAGAACCTGCTGCAGGACGTCATCGAGCGCTACGGCACTACTCACGCAGCGGTCGTCGCATTCCTTCACCCGGGTGAGCACGCGACTGAGGTCGAGGTAGGCAATAACACTTCATGATGCCCACAGTTCAGGATGCCTGTGCGGTAAGAAACTCTGGCAGTGACCGAGGATTGTTGGCGGAATAGGTCTCATACTTAACGCCTGCAGCTGCCAGAGCATCCTCATTGATGTCGTAGCAGTCGTGCTTGATAAGATCATAGGCGATCATGACTTTGGGTGGGGGGGCCTGTCGGGATACGATTGTTTCAACGACCTCTGCAAAATTGCGGGTGTGCCACTTCACATCAGTCTTGGGCGGGATGGTCGGGGGTCTCTCCTCTCCCTCCCAATGATGCCAGCCGTGAACCAGAGAGGCAAACACAACCATGTCAATGCTTCCAACCTTGAATCTGTCAAAGACCCGAGGCACATCACTGCAGGTGATCGCGGTGTAGACTGAATATCCCGCCTTGCACAGTGCACTGGCATGCCCAAGATTGAGCAGTCGGTAGTCTGAGACAACGAGGATGGTCCCCTGTGATTTGATCTCCGGCAGATATTCGTTGACTGGACCAAGCTCTCGCGTGTGCATGGTCTCACCCCTGTCACCCCGATGGTTTGTACCCTGCTTCTACCTCCTCGAATTACCCTCCTACCCATTGATTCTACATATATGTGCCTTCAGGGTCTGGTCGCCGACAATTTCCTCACAATCTGCAGAAGACCTTCGGGATTGCAGGAGGTGAAGGTGACCGCCCCCCTGCTGCTTCACGTGTCGCACAGAGGACATCACCAACTACGCGTCAAGACGCGGACGAAGGCTCCTATAGTTCATGGCATTCCTCATTGAGAAAAAAACCTTTGCAGCCTCAGAGTAAATCTGATGCCAACAGAACAATACTGTCTATGAATGAGCACAACGAGGGGGCGAGAGAGGGATGTCGATGAACAGCCAGCCGCCGCCGACGCTTTGCACGAACACCGACGCAGATGTGCTTCCGGACGTTCCACGGTATGAGGGTATTCGCGACCGTAGACTGCTTGAGCAGTCGTTCGAGGACATGTGGGAAAAGGCCGGTTGGCGTTACCTCAGGAGCAAGCGAGACTATGTAAAGTGGCGTGCGCCAGGCATCGACAACGTAACGCTCCCGTACGCCGCTGACCACCTCGACGAACTGATTGACCAGCGGCTCGACCGCTTATCCGCTCTGCCGTATGGCCCTATGCCAGCAAAACGCTACTACATCGACGAAGGCTCCAAGCAGCGCCCCATCGCGATTATGACCGTACCCGACACCATCGTCAGCCGCGCCCTGCTTGAGCTTGTTCGCAAGCCGCTTGAGAAGCCACTCCCCGACACGAACTTCGCCTACCTGCAGGGGGTGGGACCGCAGCAGCGCGTGGACCACATCACCTCTATGGTGGACGAGTACGGTTGGATAGTCCAGCTGGATATCAAGTCCTACTTCGATTCAATCCCGCACCACCTGCTCTACGAGCGCATCGATCGCCTCATTGTTGATCCCGACCTGCTCGCCCTACTGTGGGAGTTCGTGACGCAGCCCATCCGCGAGAACGGCCGCGATCGTGCTACAACGGTCGGTGTCCCGCAGGGCGGAGTCATCTCTCCCGTGTTGGCGAACCTCTACCTCGCGCCACTCGATGAGGCGATGCTGGCTGAGGGTTGGGGCTATGCCAGGTACGCGGACGACTTCGTCATCTTCACGCCGACGAAGGCGGAGGCGCGGAGGGCGCGGGATTACGCGGCTGAGATCATCTCAGAGCTCGGGCTACAGGTCCACAGAAGTGGTCGGAAGCAAGCATTCGTAGGCAGAACTGCCGGCGGATTCGAATTCTGTGGGCATCTCTACAAGTGGTACGGCGACCACGTCTACGTGGCTCCGCGAATGGCGAAAATCGAGGAGGTGACATGGACGATAGCGGGCATTAGCAGGCTCGGATATGGGTGTGACCATGACCTTGTGCGATGGCTCACGCCACACTGGAGCGTGGTGAGTGACCCTGTGAAAGTGCGAATGTCCTGCTTGGCGCTCGGTCTATCGAAGGCGGTAGACCGTGCGGCAGCAGCAGCCTATCACGGGTCATCCTATATGCGCTCTTATCTACATGAACTATATGGGCGATATCAGGCAGACACTCCATTCGGATAACCCCCCGAATGGGACCCGCGAAAGCGGTGGAACGAATCACGGTTGGAACGTCAGTGCTGACAAGCGGTATAGGCGGCACAGCTAACGATGCCCAGGACGTTGTCGCCGAGGAACCTGGGTGCGTAGCCGCAGGGCTTGACCCGCGGAGCGCGACTTGCGGTCAGCGCAGTCTGCATGAGAGCCTCGAGAGGAGTCGATACAATATGGCAAGGGAGCCTCCGAGACAGGTTAACTAATCAGATCGCTACTGGCGGGCGACCCGGGTCGTCCGCCTTGTAGCATTCTGCTGTAGGAGCGGAGACCCGTGTCGCTGCAGCCCCGCCCCAAGTTGCAGTGCTCGTCCCCACTCGGACACCCGCCAGTCGCCCCAGGATGCCCCCAGAACTCGCCCGGCGATTCCTCCTGGCGCGGGCGCGGTCGCATCGCCGAAAACCGCTCCAGGGCGAGGCACTCGCGATCAGAACGCGCATGGCAGGGCAGGCTCCGCGGGAACCTTGTTGAACTGTCGTGACCGCATTCGTCATCCCCAGGCAAGCTCCGGTGTATGCAAGACCATTCGGATTTCCGCTGTGACCACGTAATCTAAAAGGTCTCGTTGCAGCCACACTGCGCTGTCAGTCCATACCAATTGCGGAGCATGTGTCCAGTGGTGACTTGCCGGCTGTAGGCTGTCATAACTGGGATTATCAGCGTTAACAACTGACGCGTTCAGGCGGCCTCGTCGCCAGTCGGCTCGTGCGATTGCAGCTCGAGGCTTTCGGCTCTCACGTAATCTCACCAGTCCCAACAGCGTCTTCAAATGAGCTTCGACCTCGCCCAGCCGGTCAACGAGCCTGTCGCGCCTGAGTCGGAAGAGCAGCGTGAGGCTGTCCCGATGTTTGCTGGAATACTCGGCTTGCCTTCGCAAGCAGCTTTTCAGATCACCAAAGCCCTCATAGAGCCGCTGAAGCCCGAGCTTGACATCATGTTCAGCGTTGTCGAATGTCTCCTGACCGTCGCTGAGCTCGTCCGCGAGTTTCTCAGCATCCACATCGTCAGGCATATCAAAAGAGCCGATGCCCAGTTTTGTCTCTATGCAGTAGTGCAGGTCTTCGGTCGCCACCTTGCGTGTGTCCTCGTACACACTCAGCTGTTCGTCAGGCGCGAGCTTCGCATAGATGTAGGCGCGGGTGACGCTCAACTTGTCGTGCAGAACTGCGTCCTGGAGTTCCCTGTGAAGCTTGAGAAGCTGGAGCTTGTTCGAAACCGTGCCCTGAGAGACACCGACCTCTTCAGCTATCTCGATTTGCGTCATGCCCATCTCGCCTTTCAGTTGGCGGTAGCCGTTTGCCATGCAGATGGGGTTCAGCGCCTGCCGCTGAATGTTCTCTCTCAACATAAACAACAGCGTCTCACGGTCGGATAGCTCCCGAACGATGCACTCCGCTGTCTCGCGATCAATCAACTGCAGAGCCCTCAACCGCCGATGCCCGCACACGACCTCGTAACCGTAGTCGGGGTCGTCTGTGGGGCGCACGATCATCGGTTGTATCAGGCCGTCCTCGTCGATACTCTGAGCCAGGTCTCGAACCGATTCATCAGCGAACTCCCCACGGGGGTCCAACATGCTGGGTTTGATACGTGCAATCTCTATCCGCTGCACCTGCGCAACATCCGTTTCACTGCTGTCCACAACCGCTTTGTTCACCTCTCGACGTCTCTGCTGTTGGTGGCGGCTCCACGACCGCGGGCGCGTAGCACTCCTCGTCGTCCGCTTCTGCGCGTATCAGAGCTTCCCACGAATCGTCGGTGCCTGCGGCGTAGCCTGGCGGCTGCTGCCATCCTGGTGGGTCCCAGGGCAGTTCTTGCTCCAACTGCACGGCTTCCATTCTGCTATCTTCCACGGCTCTTCGACCACTCTATTGTAGTTGATGTATGGGTCAGCTCCTCACAAAAGACTCTGAGCCCCGTTAGGTAAGTATAAATACGCAAATATAGTCCCGGTACAACCAGTGCAGTGGTATAAATAGAGCAGAGGGGTTCTGCGAAGCGCGAGGGGACTCAAAACTGCGTTTTAGAGGGTTTTCCGACCGTTAAGAATGGCGTCCGTCAGCAGGTGATCTGTGAGCAGGCGAGTCAGCAGAAAGCTTGGCTTGGGAGGCAGTTTCGCGACGTCGAAAGGGGGAGTATCAGCCGTCGATTCGGAGGGGAGTAGTGTGAACGTACGGCTTCAGGGCTGGCAGGGTCGTTCCGTCACTCGCCGAACAGCTTCTGGTAAAGCTCGTGGTCGAGACCACCGTCGGGCAGACGCGGGTATGTGCACCGTCCCTCGCGGAACTGATAAGGGTTGGCGGGCGTGTAGTCCTGCAGCCACTCGATAGCTCGCTGCTCAATCTGCTGCGGGGTGAGTTGCTCTACATTCTGTAGTCTGTCCAGGTCTGTCATCAGCGCTCTGATGATGTCCTGACGTGACACCGTGCGCCGTCGTGCCCGCGCCCACTGCATATCAACCGGCTGCACCCGCCACAGAGTGAGTTCGGCGAGGTCCTGTTCAGAGAATAGGTCCGGGTCGGCGGTCTCGAACGCGAATTCGACGAGGGTAGCGGTATAGTAGTCATATGCAAAGAACCTCCGCGATTCCCGACCGCCCCCGCCATCGTTGAAGGTGACGGTGCGCCACTCGCCCCATGATCGCCTCACGAAGACAGGACCCGGACCGTGGCAACACTCGGCGATGAAGCCGCCGTAGTCGCAATCATAGTCTCTCCTGAGGAGCAGGCAGTTCGGGTCGTGTGGTTCGGGCGTTTCCCAACACCACTGCATGCCATCGGGGATGTCGAGCGCGGCGAGGGCAGCCTCTTCATCGAACGCCAGCCACTCCTCCCACTCATCTTCCGCGAACAGCGGCGCGTCGCCCTCGAGTTCGCATTCCACTCCACTGTAGCGTGGCCAGTGAAACGCCTGACCGCGAAATGACTCCGCTACGTTCGTAGGCTTCAGGCGTGGCTCATCGTCCTCGACGTTGACAACGACCTCGCCCCGCTCAATGGCTTCCGCGTACTTTTCGAGCTCGGGCCAGCGCTCGACCTTCTCCCGAACCGACAGCTCCTCCAACTCGCGACGGTGTCGCGCCTCCACTTTCCATCGCATCCGCTGAAACTCGCGCACGCTCATGCCCATCTCAATGGCGTGTTCTGCGAGCTGCCGCTGCACCTCCTCGCTGCGCACCGCCGCGAGGTGCCTTCCGATGGTGGCGCTTAATACCCGCGTATTAATCTTCGCCTGCAGGTCTTCGGGCAACCTAAGTAACGACAACCTCTGCATTACATACCCCTGGGTCTTCCCAATGAGCTGCCCGATCTCGGTCTGCGTCATACCGTCTTCCTGTAGCCGCTCATAGGCTTTCGCCTCGTCGATGGCTGTCAGGTCGTGCCGCTGCACGTTCTCTATCAGTGACAGACGGAACACCTGCTGGTCGGGGATCTCACGAACCTCAGCGCGAAGAGAGTTGAGTCCCGCCAACTTCGCAGCCCGCCATCGGCGTTCGCCGTGCACTATCTCATAATACCCATCGACCGGGCGTACGAGCAGAGGGGTAAGCTGCCCCTCCGCTTTGAGCGAGGCTGCAAGTGCCTGAATGCCCTCAAAATGCGTGCGGGGCTGTGTGGGGTTCGGTCTCAAATCTCTCAGCGGTATCTCGCGCAGCACCTGCCAGCCTCCCCACGAGTCGATGGTGCTCGGTGTTATTCCGTGTCCGACGGGTGGGAAGCCTTCCTGAGTAGGGCATAGAACACGTGGGTGCGCCAGCCGTCGGTCTCCGTCGGCGGCTCCGTGGAATCACTGCGGCTACTGTCGCTGCGGGAGCGACGGAGTTGAATTAGGCGCTGCAACTCAGCACGGTCATCTTCGTAGGACATGTAGATCACTCCCCTTTGTGGGGAGTCTTAGCCGAATGGAGCCAAAATCACTCTACGTCGGGCACATCATCGAGGGTGAATCTAACGCTGTAAGTCTTCAGGTCCACGCGCGGGAGTTCGGCGACGGAGTAGCGCAGGGAGGTGTCGGCGCTCTGAGCCAAAATCAAGCCGCGGACATCCTCGTCGCCCTCGACCAGGTTGCGGCGGACCCACCCGATGTAGCGCATGACCTGGCCGACCGCAGAATCGCCCGAGGTCCCCCGCTTCAATTCGATGACGAGCCAGTCGGTCAACTCCTCACCTTCCCGCCGCCGCGCGAGCAGGTCAATCGTGCCCACCTCCCCCGTGACATACTGCTTCCCAACGACCTCCCCCTCATCTTCGTACAGCTCCCATTCGGGATACAGCCCGCAGTTCTCCCAGTTATCAACCAGAAACTCCTCGAGGTACTTCTCCAGCCCGAACTCCGCCTCGGGCAGCGCGACAGGCTCCTCCGCTTCTTCGGCGTCGGGCTGTAGCAGACAATGGAATGCGTGGTCAATCTGGAACAGACTCAGGTCGTGTGCTGCCGAGCCAGCCCGTTGACAATTTCGTTCACCCTCACATACAGCTCTCCGAACGAATCCGCCTCAGGGAAGATGCCGTACTTCTCCAGCGCCCTCTCGACCTTGGAGTTCAACACCGCGTACTTGTCCGGGTAGACGATGAGCATTATCGGGGTGATGACCGAGCGCCCGAGCCCTTTGATAGCGTGGTCGCCGCCGCCACGGATGTCGTTCAGCCGTTCTTCTATAGGAATCGACTCATCCAGCAGGAAACCGAGGGTGTCGCGGAGGGCGTCCATATCGGAAGTGATTGAGCCCGAGTGTCGGTGGATGCCATCCCAATGCCTGTTGTTGCGTATCAACAGGAATGACTTGAACTCCTCCGCGGTCAGAGCATCGAGGTGTGCGGGGGCAAACGCGGGACCGTATCGGCTGAGAACTTCAGTCTCCAACTCCCTGCTGTCAAACAGGTCGGGGTTTCCCCGCTTCACCGCTTCGATGTCGGCGTGAATGTCCCGTGCCATCGCAGTCCCTCCTGATGCTCTCTTTGGCGCGATTATACAGCGCCGCCTGAAGCCTGCCAACCTGCAGCGCCAGGAACCCCCAGGACGAACACGAAACTGAAACAGGTGGCAGACCCCCGAAGGCTCTCCATGGGGCTCCAGCAGCCACCTGGGCTACAGAGCCAGCGCCTCGGTCGCCTCCCGCATCTGCCCGGGGGCAACGTGCGTGTAGCGCTCGGTCGTTGTCACGTACTCGTGACCCATCAGCTGCTGAATGACCCGAATGTGCACGCCCCTCCGCATAAGCTGCGTTGCGAACGAGTGCCGCAATGTCATCGGACTGCCCTCGAATCCCGCCGCCTCGAGGTACTTCTTTACCGTGGTCCAGACCGTTGAGCGGCTCATGCGCGTTCCTCTGCTCAGGAAAAGCGCCTCGCTTTCGGAATCCGGACGTACCGCCAGGTAGTTGCGGATCGCCTCGCACACTGCGCTGTTCAGCGGCAACACCTGTACTTTCTGCCCCTTGCGGGTGACCCTCACTGTGCCCTCATCGAGGTCGATATCGGACAGGTTAATCCCGATAAGTTCAGACCTTCGCAGCCCGCAGGCGAGGAAAACCGAGACGATGGCGACGTCCCTTTCCCGAAGCGTTTCCGAGGCGAGCTCCCTCACAGTCTCCATCAAATGCTGTGATTCCACCGCGCTGAGAAAAAACATCTCAGGCTCTCTCAGCCTCGGTGATTCGACGCCCGCCGCGACGTCTTCGCCCCTGCCCTCGCGCGCCCACCACCGATAGAAACTCTTCAGGCACGTCAGCCGGGCGGCTCGGGAAGAGGCGGCGTTGCCTCGCTCTGACATTGCCGCAAACCACCCGCGAACGCTCTTCGCGGTCGCATCCTCCAAGTGTAGCCCGCTTTCCTCCAGATAGCTGCAGAAGAGCCGAATCGCGCTGATATAGGTCCTCACGGTGCTCTCCGTGCAATTTCGCTCGATTTCGAGGTATTCCCTGAATTCTTCGATGCACGCGCTCATGTCATGCTCACCTCCACCCATGAAGACACGCCCAAGGACCTCTTCTGTTACATTTACTGGTTCTTCTTAGCCCTATGACCAGTCGTAACACCCGCAACGCACGTCTTCTGCCGGGCTCCACATCATCAATACTCACCCCTGTAGCGGTCTTCAAGAAGAGATGCCAAAAAGAAGACCGAAGTGATGAAATACTCAAAAGTGTACTTGCTGTGCCGTATTTGTAATGCTATCATGAGTGTGAGTTGATCCAAACTACAGTCAGAAGCATGAAAGGGCGTCTCCGCGAATGAAAGCCGAGGACAGGGTATTCACAACATCGCACGCCGTGTGCCCCACCAACAGACTCAATCGGCGTTCAGACGCGCATAGGAGGCAGTAAAAATGAAGGTATTACTGACGAACGACGTGCACGGCACAGAGGTCCGAGTGAGAGTTCGCAAGCTCCCACACGTGGTCTCGGAGCGGCAGACGGAACGAATCCGTCAGGGGCTTTGCGGGCGGAGGGGCTGCAACTGCGGCGTGATTGCCGGGCCGCAGCAATACAAGGTCACCCGCGTACAGGTGAACGGTCGCGGTCCGTGGGAGATTGGCTGGTGGCCCGACGGGGAGGGACCCCACCCACACGGGGAGCGAGCGCTCCGTATGGCTGGGCTCCATACGAACCTGTATCTCAGAACGCAGCAGGTTGCCGAGTTGCTGGGCATAGCACCTGAGCGGGTTCGTGAACTCGGCATTGAGCCTCACACAATCCACGTCAAGCAAGGATTCGAGCGCTACACGCGGCTCGACGTCCTTCGGGCGTGTGAGGCGGTCGTCGAAGAACGCCGACGGCGGACCAACGCTGAGGGCGGGCTTCGGCGAGGATTGCGGTGGCTTAAGGAAGCCTTTGGGCTGGCCTGAGCCTGCCGCACGGCACGATAAGGAGGAGGCAACTACTGTGGCCGTCGGGGCTAACAGTTCGAGCGGTGCAGAATCCGCAGACACGCTTCGGCGGCTGCAGTGGTTGCCCGAAGTCAGATTCCGTGGACAATGTCGGTACCCAGACGCGAGCAGCAATGACAGAGAGGAGGTAGCGTTGTGGCTGTCGAGGTGATTGAACGCAAACTGAGTAGCAGCTCGGACGCTGCAAACCGTACGATCGCGCTTCGGCGGCTGCAGCGGTGCTCCGAACGTCTGCTCGGTGCCGTTGTCGGGCACTACCTGTCGGCGATGGAGGCGGACCCCGACCTTGCAGGCACCTCGAAGGTCGCCTACCGCACCGACGTCACGCAGTTCGCAGCCTTTATGGGCGAACTCGGGGTCTCGCTGCTGGACGAGGTCGAACTCGCTGACCTCGAAGCGTGGCGGGAGTCAATGACGCACCTGAAGCCCAACACCGTGTGCCGCAAGTTCGCTGCGGTCTCGGAGTTCTTCTCGTGGGCGCGGAGGCACGAGCTCATCTCTGCCAATCCTATGGAGTTGCTGAACCGTCCGCGCAAGCGGCACAAGGAGGCTCCCGTTGTCTCTCTCGAGGACTTCGAGCGGTTGTTCGCTGTCTGCGAAACACCCACAGAGCGCGGTGTTCTCGGACTCCTGTTCTGGGCGGGTCTGCGTCGCATGGAGGCGGCAAATCTGACGGTAGGCTCCGTGGATATCGACAATCGAATGCTCCACGTCATGGGGAAAGGCGGGCACGAGCGGGACGTGCCGATCTGCTGGAACCTGGTCCCGATTCTCGAAGAGGTGCTTCGTGTTCGAGGCACGGGGAATGCCGACGAGCCCCTGTTCGGGAATCAGTGGGGCAACCCGCTCACTCCTGCCAACGTCAACCGTTGGTTCAATCGCTGGACGAAGCGGGCGGGGCTGCAGGCACGCAACTACACGCCCCACTCCTGCCGACACGGATTGGGGACGCTGCTTGGGGCAGAGGGCGTCTCGTCCCTGTCTATAGCGGCAATCCTCGGTCACCAGGACCCGAAGACGACACAGGGGTATGTCCACAGTTCGCCCGAGCAGCTCAAGCGTCAGCTCGAGCAGATTGAGGTCTTCGGCACGGCTCCCGAGCGAGAGTCAACACCTGAGGACCTTGAGAGCCTCAAGGTACTCATAGCCGAACTCACGTCCGAAGTGCGCCAACTGCGGGAGGAGAAAGGGTAAGCTGCTTCACCATATCTCCCCCGCACTCGCCATCCCCCGACTCACCCACCACGCCACGTACGGAGCACTATCTCCGGCTGAAGCTCTTCTCAGCAGCATCGCGATTCACTTCAGCGAACGGTTTGAGATGTCCCTCTCGCCCACAGGCACGCGGTCCGTTCTGACCCGCACGGAGGATAATGCTGACACGTGCCAGCGAGTGTCATCGATTTCCGTTCTCTGTGGAGCATAGCATACTGCTCACGGTCGCCATCTGTCCGCTGACGCACCACGCAACACATGGCGTTGTATCACCGCTCGACGCCCTGTCGAGTAGCAGTCTCCACAGGTTTCGACCCCCCGCCGGTACAATCAGCGGCGGCAACCCGCGGTCCCACGTGAGCAGACCCATCATGATCTCCATCGCCTGCCGACCGCAGGGGATGTCCATGCGGTAGGTTTGGAGATTCGAAGCCACAGCCACCACGCCTGCGATTGTCCCCAATATACCGTTCTCCTTCGGCAGGAGAGAGTTCAGCCTCAGCAGCTGCGCCTTCTTCACCCCATTGCCACTCGCCGACCGTCCGCTGACCTTCTTCAGCTCCTCTCCTATCTCCAACACCTGCTCCACCGCATGGTCTCTCAGGTTGAGACGCCTCACGATGATTCCACCCACTTCAGAGACCGCGAGGTGCTCATCAAGACTCAGCCCCTCCACCGTGCTCCGCTCCGTCAGTATTGCTCTCACTGCGTCGACAGATAGCGGCAGGTCCTCAGCCACGAGATGACGCGTCCACTCAATCGTGATTCTCTCGATGATGTCCTCGTTGCTCTGCCACCCCTCGGACAACTCGTCGAGCAACCCCTGCAGCCTCTTCGCAGCCAACTCCGTGCCCGGGTCCACCTTCACCCCCTCTGCCTCCACCGTCGTCCTCCCGCGTATCCCGCTGCGTCGAGCATTGTCCTCCACGGCGGGGCGGAGGTCGTCCACATTAAGGTGCAAATAAACGCTCAGGCTGTCAGTGGAAGCGTGACCAAGGATCCTTCGAGCCTGCTCCATTCCTCCCGAAGACCGATTCTGCACAATAGCCGTAGCGGCGTAGTGGCGGAACATGTGCAGGTGGACCCGCTTGTCAAGCCCCGCCAGGTCCGCAATCTTCCGAATCATCTTCTGCATTGCGTTCGGCGCAAGCTTGGTCCTGGCGCGAGACACGAAGAACCACGGCAGGTCGCACTCCGGTCTGACTTCGAGCCACCGCTCTCCCAGGGATATCAGCTCGTCCGTCAGCGGGAGCATTCTCTCTTTGTCACCCTTCCCCGACTTGATCCTCAGCGTGCGTTCCTCGGCGTCCCAATCCTCGAGCCTGATATCCATCAGTTCCTGTCGGCGCAGACCGAGTGTGCACAGAACTGCGAGAATCGCTCTATCGCGCACACGGTAAAGGGAGAAGTAGTTGAGGTCGCACGCCTCGAGCATTCTCGCGACTTCGCTGTCGGTGAGCACTTCGGGAAGACGTTCGGGCAGCTTGGGGGTAGCCACGGCGGCGGCGAGATTGCTTTGCACGCCGTGATACTGGCAGGAGAACTTGAAGAACGTCCGCAGGCAGGCGAGGTGCTTTCTGACGCTCGCAGCGGAGAGGTCGCGCTCCCCCGAAAGATACTGAACGTATCCTCTGAGGTCACTCACATCGAGGTCGTCCGTGTCGAGCGGCAGCCCGTTGTCCCCGAGCCACTTCATCCACCGTCTGAGGTCCCGATTGTACTGCTCGACGGTGTTCGGGCTGAGCTGTCGCTCATGTGTTATATGTGCAGTGAAATCGTCTGCGAGGGCGGTCAATTCCATAGCGGTCCCCGTATTGAGCGGAATGATAGTTCTGTGTATGCTCAATTCCGTTGACCGAATACAGAAATGGGGTTATAGGACGGTTATAGGGGTTATATGACGGAGAGCGTGTCTATAAGCCGAGTTACCACACCAAAATGAGCGTGATTCGCCCTACATCACGGCCCGCAGTGCGCTGATAATATCGGCTAAAGTATCCACTTTCCGCGCGTGTAACCTCGCGGACCATTCAGTTCGACGTTCCCCCGGAATCACCTCCAAGAAGGTCCCCACGTTTCTCTCGCGAATACCAGATGTCGGGGGACCCACGTTCGACCGCCCCCTCTCCAGCAGACTGGCGCACGGAGGTCGTCGGGCATGAGCGAACGCGTCATCGAGAACCCGGTCATCAACTCACCCTACGAAGAGCCCCAGCGGCACTTCAAGTTCGATGACGAGGGTATCACCACCACGATCCTCCCCGAGCGCCGCCCGAGCGCCTACTTCATGCCGGTCCCCAGGGCGCGGAAGCAGGGCGCCCAGCAGCGTCTCCAGGGCGACTGGACTGAGGATCGCATCGAGGAGAACACCTTCGTCAACCGCGTCCGCCGTCGCGTCGCGGACTGGCGAGCCGCGGGCTACCCCAGCGTCACCAGCACCACCCGCGATCTCCTGCGACACTGGCAGCGCCCGGACCGCGAGCGCCGCCTCTTCTTCTGCCAGATGGAGGCCGTCGAGACCGCGATCTGGATCGCCGAGGTCGCGCACAAGACCGGCGATGACTGGGTTCGCAACCAACTGGATCAGGCGAACGAAAACGCCAACCCGGGTCTGTTTCGCATCGCCTTCAAGATGGCGACCGGCACCGGCAAGACGGTCCTCATGGCGATGCTCATCGCCTGGCAGGTTCTGAACAAGATCGCGAACCCACACGACGCCCGCTTCTATGACGCCTTCCTGGTGGTCACGCCGGGGATCACGATCCGCGACCGCCTCCGCGTGCTGCAGCCAAGCGAACCGAGCAACTACTACAAACAGCACGACATCGTCCCACCCGATCAGCTTGAGCGCCTGCAGCGCGCGAAGATCGTCATCACGAACTTCCACGCCTTCCTCCAGCGCGAGAAGGAGAGCGTCAGCAGGCTGACCAAGGAGATCCTACCCGACGAGAATGCCTTCACCGAGACACCTGACGAGATGGTCCGCCGGGTGTGCCGCGAACTCGGCAACAAGAAGAACATCATCGTGCTCAACGACGAGGCCCACCACTGCTACCAGCGCAAGCCCGACGACGAGGACCTGGACCTGACCGGAGACGAGCGTAAAGAGGCTGAAGCGCGCGAGGAGCATGCCCGCGTCTGGGCCTCCGGCCTCAAAGCCGTCGCCAACAAGATCGGCATCCGCCAGGTCTACGACCTGTCCGCGACCCCCTTCTTCCTGCGAGGTTCTGGTTACGCCGAGGGTACCCTCTTCCCGTGGGTTATCTCTGACTTCTCGCTGATCGACGCGATCGAGTCCGGCATCGTCAAGGTCCCGCGCGTCCCGATTCGCGACAACAGCATGGTCGATGAAGTGCCGAAGTACCGCCACCTCTGGCCGCACGTCGCTGAGCACCTCCCGAAGAAGGGGCGTAGCACCGACCCGGTCACGGGCGAGCCCAAGCTGCCAATGGAGCTTGAGGGCGCCCTGCGCACGCTCTACGAGAACTACGAGGACTATTCGGAGAAGTGGCAGGAGGGCGCACAGGCCGCGGGCAATGGCGAGGGCTTCATGCCCCCGGTCTTTATCGTCGTCTGCAACAACACGAACGTCTCGAAGATGGTCTACGACTGGATCTCCGGCTGGGAGGTCCCGCTTGACGATGACGGTGAGATCACCCGCATCGCCACGGGCAACCTCCCGCTCTTCCGCAACGATGACGGGCACGACAACTGGCTCGGGCGTCCGAACACGATCCTGGTTGACAGCGAGGCCCTCGAATCCGGCGACACGATCACCGGTCTCTTCAAGGAATTCGCCTCCCGAGAGATCGACGAGTTCAAGCAGGACTACCGTCGGCGCTATCCCGACCGTGACGTCGAGGCCATCAGCGACGAGGACCTCCTCCGCGAAGTCCTCAACACCGTCGGGAAGCCGGGCACCCTCGGCGCCAACGTCCGGTGCGTGGTCTCAGTCTCGATGCTTAGTGAGGGCTGGGACGCGCACACCGTCACGCACATCCTCGGCATTCGCGCCTTCGGCACCCAGCTTCTCTGCGAGCAGGTCGTGGGCCGCGGCCTCCGTCGCGTCAGCTATGAGACCTCCACCCGCTCCTGCCTGGTGCGCGGCGAAGAGGTCGAATACGAGAGCTTCGAGCCCGAGTACGCCGAGGTATACGGCGTTCCGTTCGCCTTCATCCCGTCATCCGGCGGCCCGGTCGATCCCCCGCCTCCGCGGAACCCGACCCGTGTCCGGGCACTCGACAGCCGGCTCGACTGCGAGATCACCTTCCCGCGCGTCCAGGGCTACCGCTATGACGTCGGCACCGAGCGCCTCGGCTACAAGTTCAGCGAGGACTCCCGGATGATCCTCACCACGCGGGACGTGCCGACCGAGGTCCAGCAGGCCGCGCTCATCGGCCCCTACGTGATCCACAACCTTGACGACCTCAAAGCCCAGCGCTTGCAGGAGGTCGAGTTCCGGGTCGCCAAGCGCACGCTTGAGACCTACTTCCGCGCGGACCCGACCGAGGAGACCGAGGAAGACACCACTCCCGAAGCCTGGCCGCGGGACGTGCGCGCGTGGCTCTTCCCACAGATACTCCAGATCACGCGGCAGTGGATCGACGAGTGCCTGGTCTGCCATGACAACACCTTCCCGCAGCTCCTGCTGTTCGCGCAGAACTCCTACAACGCCAGCGGCCGCATCTACCGCTCGATCGTCGCCGCCGATCCCGGCGAGGCCCGGCTCAAGCCCATGCTTCAGCCCTATGACCCGGTCGGCTCCACGCGTTACGTGGACTTCGACACCACGCGCCCGGTCTACGCCACTGACGAGCAAAAATGCCACATCAGCCACGTGGTGGCCGACACCGGCTCCTGGGAGCAGAAGATGGCGCAGACGCTGGAGGACATGGACGAGGTCCTGCGCTACGTGAAGAACCACAACCTCGGCTTCCGCATTCCCTACGTCGTGGACGGCGAGGAGCACACCTACATCACCGACTTCATCGCCCACATCGACGACGGCCAGGACGATCCGCTCAACCTCATCATCGAGGTCACAGGCGCGAAGGATGAGCACAAGGTGGCGAAGGTGGACACGACCCGAACCCTCTGGGTCCCGGCGATCAACAATCACGGCGGCTTCGGCCGCTGGGCGTTCATCGAGATACGCGACCCGTGGAATGCGGAGCATGAGCTTCGGTCGTTCCTGAGAGGCGACCAGACATGAGAGATGTGATAAACATCTACTGCGACGAGAGCTGCCACTTGGAACACGATGGGCAGCCCGCGATGGTACTTGGCGCCATCTGGTGTCCGTTGGAGGCAGCGTACGAGGCAAACCAGCGCATCAGGGAGATCAAGCAGGCCCACGACCTGCCGCCGGATCTGGAGGCGAAGTGGACGAAGGTCTCTCCCGGCGGCATCAACCTGTATCGGGACCTCGTGGACTACTTCTTCGACGATGACGACCTGTGCTTCCGCGCCGTGGTAGCCCCAAAGGGGAATCTGGACCACGAGCGCTTCGGTCAGGACCACGACACCTGGTACTACAAGATGTACTTTACCATGCTGCAGACGGTCATCGACCCAAATGCCGAGAACAGGATCTACCTGGACATCAAGGACACGCGTGGTGCGGAGAAGGTCCGGAAGCTCCATGAGGTGCTATGCAATGCGAACTATGACTTCGATCAGCGCATCATTGCAGGTCTTCAGACAGTGAGGTCCCACGAGATAGGTCTCCTTCAACTCACAGACCTCCTGATCGGTGCCGTGATGAGCGCGAACCGTGTTTTTCAAGCGGACGCGAGCTCGGCGAAGCAGGGCCTTGTTGAGCGAGTGAGGGAGCGATCCGGTTACACCCTCACCAAGACCACCCTCCTGAAGGCACGGAAGGTGAACATACTCATCTGGAGGCCATCTGGAGGAGACAGCGCATGAGCGCACCGCGACCAAGCTGGTTGCCCGATATGGTGAACGTCGACTTCAGCCGTGGCCCTGATTTGATCTACTGCCACGCCGTCCGTGACATGCTGTATCGTATCTTCGAGGATGACTTCATCAACGGCGCGCCGAAGTTCCACGGTTGCCCGGTATGGTGGGATCAAAGAGAAGGGGACAATGGCTACCCCGACGGTTTCTGGCACATCATCACTAAGAGCGATAAAGAAACCGGCCCAAGGAAGTTCGAGCCCGAGCGCGCGTCCAAGCTGCCCTGGTGTGCGCCGCTCATTGGCAATAGTGCGGACGCCGCAGTGATGGTCTGGAACTACAAAGAGGGGCGAGGCAACATCCGGACCTATATCTGGTTGCGGGCTTGGGACTACTGCGTCGTTCTCGAAAAGAAGGAAATGCGGCGGGGGCCAGTCGCCTTCCTGGTGACGGCTTACAGCGCCGAGAACAGCTCGTGGACCTTGCAGCGCAAGTACAACAACCGCATATGACGAAATGCAATCGCCGCCCGGGTTGATTACCGGACGGCGAGAGATCTCCTTCTGCACCTGGCAGATGAGGCACTATCAAGTATACCCACCTGTCTGGCGCCTGTCAAACGCTTGACAATGTTTTTCACACAGTCCCTTCTGCCGGAGGCTGTGAGCGACCATACCACTTCAGAGAGCCAAACGCGACCCGAGCAACCCTGACAGGGGGCAGTGACTGATGGCCAAGCGCAAGAAGACCAACGACCCCACCGAGGTTGACAGCATCAAGCATGGCGACAAGCGCCGCAACATCCCCACCGAGGAGCTGCGTGATTTCGTGGCTGATGACGAACGCGATCCGAAGACCATGCTCTACCCGCGCGACCCCTCGCTCGATCCGCAGCTTGTCTGGAAGGGCAAGGACCAGCAGGATGCCCAGGACCTGGAGGTCCCCATCGTCCCCGTCTACATCCAGGAGAAGATACACCCGCAGGCCATCGTCGAGGACATCAAGCGCAACGGCCGGCAGGAGGGCACCGACGATCAGCCCGC
>JBMNNW010000141.1:0-10516 GCA_050942735.1 Armatimonadota bacterium | reverse complement strand
CACAAAGGTTCAAGGTAGAGCAGAGGGGATTGATCGCTCATGCCGTCCACGCCGGTCGCCGAACTCGAGGTCGGACAGCGCATCATCGGGACCTACGCCGCGCGGGGCCGGTCGCTCGCGAGCTTCAAGTCAAAGCCCGGGCAGTATCTCTCGCTGACGCTCGCAGACGCCACCGGGCAGATCACCGCGCGGATGTGGGACAACGCCGAGGAGGCCGCCGCGCTCTTCTCGGAGGGCGATGCCGTCACCGTCCGCGCGGTGGTCGAGGAGTACCGCGGGCAGAAGCAACTGGTGATCGAGCGCCTCAAGCTCGCCGACCGGGACGAGATGGACGCCGCCGACCTGGTGCCGTCAAGCAGCCGCGACCTCGGCGAGTTGCGGGAGCGGCTGCTTGAGACGGTCGCGAGCGTGACCAACCCACACCTGGCGGCGCTGCTGGATCAGTTCTTTGGCGATCCGGAGTTCGTGGAGTGCTTCTGCCGCGCGGCGGGTGCCAAATCCCTGCATCACTCGCACCTCGGCGGGCTGGTCGAGCACACCATCGGCGTGGTGGAGATCCTCGAGACGGTCGCGCGCGTTCACCCGAAGCTCGACCGCGACCTGCTGATGGCCGGGGCGCTGCTGCACGACCTCGGGAAGGTCACCGAGCTTGAGTGCGCGGCGTCCATCGAGTACACTGACAGTGGGAGGCTGGTCGGGCACACGGTGCTGACCGACCGGATGGTCAACCGCGCGATCGACCGAATCGAGGGATTCCCGGAGGAGTTGGCGAATCGACTCACGCATCTGCTGCTTTCGCATCACGGCCAGCGGGAGTACGGGGCTCCGGTCCTGCCGATGACGGCCGAGGCCTGCGCGCTGCACTACGCGGACAACCTTGACGCGCATGTGGAGTACTTCGGGCAGGTGGTCGCCGACGGGCAGGCGGCGGGCTCGCGCTGGTCGGACTACCAGCGGCTCTTCGAGCGGTACATCTACGTCGGGGCGGACGTGGAGGCGCCCGGCGCGGCTCTGCCGCCGGCTGATCCGCGGAAGGAACCGCCCGCCGCGCCCGAGAGTCAGGAGCAGCCGGCGCAGGGGCCCGGGGAGCAGGGCGAACCGAGCCCCGGAAGCCTCTTCGACAGGTAGTCCGGCACCTACGCAAGCGGATTATGAGACGGAACATGGTCCGGAGTCTGAACCTGAGATAGGAAGCAACGTCTACGAATGGCGAAGGGCAAGCGACTCAGTCAACGTGAGATCGAGATGCTGGTCGAGCGGGCGCGGGATGGCGACCGCGCCGCCTTCGGTCAACTCGTCGACGAGTACAAGGACAAGATTTACAACTACGTCGCCCGGATGCTCAACGATCCGTATGAGGCGGAGGACGTTACGCAGGAGGCATTTCTGCGGGCGTACCGATCACTGCCTCGTTTCCGGGGCGCTTCCAGCTTTCATACGTGGCTCTACCGCATCGCCAGCAATCTCGCTATCGACGTGGTGAGGAAGCGAAAGCGGCAGGAGCCGACGTTCTCGCTTGACCAGCCGCTCGAGTCGGATGAGGGCGAGTACGAGCGCGAGTTGCCGGATGAATCCGGAGGCCCCGAGGACCGGACATCCACGCGCGAGACGCGCGTTGCGGTGCGCAGGGCGATTATGGACCTTCCGGAGAAGCTCCGCGACGTGATGATCCTTTACGAGCTGCAGGGCGAGATCTACGAGGACATAGCGGGAATCCTCAACGTGCCGCTGGGCACGGTCAAGAGCCGCCTTTTCAACGCGCGCAACAGGCTCAAGGAGTCGTTGCAGGAGCTTGTTGAGACGGGCGAGCTTGAGGTTGACGGTTGAGATGGACCGACGCGGCTGCGGGGCCGCTTGACGGCGGGATACGGGCCCACAGACGTGTGCAGGGAGCTGGAGGCGAGACCGATGACGTGCAGGCAGGTGCGGGTGGAGTTGGTGGAGTGCTGGGCATGCACCGAGGAGCTTTCGGCAGCGGTGCTCGAACACATCGAGGTCTGCGTGGAGTGTCGCCGTGAGGCGATCCTTCTGCGCGAGACCCGGGTGATGTTGAGCGCGCTGCCGCTCGAACGTGCCCCGGAGGGATTCACCGGCCGGGTAATGACACAGCTCGACCGTGAGGAGGCCGAGCCGGGCTGGCTTGAGCGTCTGAGCGAGGCGCTCTTCCCGGCGCGCCGCCCCTCGTGGGCTCGCGCGGCCGCGGTCGGGACGGCGATCGCGCTGGCCGTCGCGGGCGGCGTGGTCTGGTACAATCACGGGGGCAGTGACGCCGCCGAGCAGTTCGCGGCGAATCCGCCGGTGACCGCCATCGTCGCCGGCGCGGACGGGGGCGCGACAGTCAGCGACGCCGAACTCGAGGAGCTCTTGCTCCGACACCAGGCCCTTGAGATGACCCAGCCGCTGGCCGATGATGCCGGCGTCAATCTCGTCGTGTATACATCGAACTGATGCACCGCTCACGGTCGAGGAAGCGAAGCGAACTGATGATCAGATTCGGCAAGCTCGCGGTTGTGCAGATCGCCCTGATCGCGACGACCGTCGCGGTCGTACACGGTCAGCCGCAGCCGCTGGAGTTGCTCCGACAGAGCATCCTCTCACGCACCACGGTGGACTTCTCCGGCATCCGCACCGTCGTCGTATTCCAGGACGGGAAGAAGGTCCGGGGGGTCGAGCAGAAGATTGACAGCAAGGCGCCCGACAACCTCCGGATCGTTGTGACCGCGCCGGAAAGCGAGCGGGGGAAGCTGTGCCTGATCGCGGGCCGGGAGCAGTGGGATTACACCCCCTCAAGCGGCCGCGCGGTTCGCACTCAGGTTCCTCCGGCGTCTGAGGTCATGCAGGCGCGCCTGCGTGAGCTTGAGACACTCGCGGGCCGCATGAAGATGCAGTACGTCGGCAGGGAGTCGGTCGCCGGCCGTGCCGCGCACGTGGTGAAGGTCTACACGGACAGGGGCCTGCCGCTCAAGAAGTCGTGGCTGGACGTGGAGAAGCATGTTGAGCTGAAGACACAGCGCTTCGACTCGCGCGGGGAGATGCGGTCATCGGCGTACTACACGCGGATCGACTACGCCCCGACCTTCCCCCCGTCTCACTTCAGCTTCAGCCCGCCCGATGGCGCAACAGTGGTGGAGGCCGACCGCTCGACCGAGCGTATGACGCTCGAGCAGGCCGAGCAGGCCGTGGGCTTCAAGGCCGCACTCCCCGAGTACCTCCCGCCCGGCTACCACTTCTGCCGCGATCAGGCGGCCGTCATCGAGGTCAAGGGCAACTCGACCCTCTGGCTCTCGTTCACCAACGGCGCCGACACCTTCAGCCTCTTCCAGCGCGAGGCATCCGGAAGCCTCGATCCGGTCCTGCGCGGCCGCTCGATCATCTGGCAGGACGGGAACTACCGCTTCACGTTGATGGGTACGCTCTCGGCGGACGAGCTGCAGAAGGTCAAGGCCTCCGTGAAGCCGTGAGGGCGGGGCAAAACGCCCTTCCGGGGCAACCACCGAAAAAACTTCTCGCCAGGACTCAAGTCCCCGCGTCTGCCGCCGATGTACCAACTGCGGTATGCGCGGGGGCAGTTCGTATTGAGAGCGAGGGGACAGGGCAGTGAAGATCGATCCGAGCAAGCTTCACAGCATAGGCCGAGGCAATGTCGGACGAGTGTCCAGCGAGGGCGTGGAAGCCGCCCGGGCTCTGACTGAGACCGGGGCCTCCGGGGCCACCGGCGGCGCCGACCAGCTTGAGTTGAGCAGCCGGGCGGAGGAGATCCGCGCCGCGCGTGCGGCGCTTGCCGAGACGCCGGAGGTCCGCGCTGAGCGCGTCGCCGAACTGAAGGCGCAGATCGAGGCGGGCACCTACCAGATCGATGCGGACAGGGTGGCTGAGCGGATCCTCGGCCGGCGCGCGTAGCGCACCGGGGACGACGGCGGCCATCGAGCCGGCGTCCGGGCACCCCTGCCCGGACGCCGTTTCGCGACGTCAGATGAGCGCGCGAACGGCACGGGCGGGAGCGCGATCCTCGAGATCGGAGGCGGTCTCTGCGCGAGTCTGCCGCGTAGACGTCGATGCCGCGCGGACGCCCGCCGCATGGCCGGTCGAAGCTCGTTGCGCTCCGGGTGCGGGCCCTACGCCGGGATGACGAAGCAGAACGAACTGCCCTCGCCGGGCTCGCTGTCCACCCAGACCCGGCCACCGTGCGCGTCCACCGCCATCTTCACGAACGCCAGCCCCAACCCGGTGCCCTGCTTCTTCTTCTCGCCGTCAAGCTGTGAGAACTTGCGGAAGAGCCGCTTCTGCTGCTCCTTCGAGATCCCCGGGCCGGTGTCGGTGACGCAGACGCGCACGCCCTCGTCGGTCTCCCGCGCCTCGACCATCACCGAACCGCCCTCGGGCGTGAACTTGATCGCGTTGCCGAGCAGATTCACCAGCACGCGCCTGAGCAGCGCCCGGTCGGCGTTGAGCGTCAGCGCATCATCCACCGTCGCGCTCAACTCCAGCGCGCCCTCCCGCGCGAGGTGCCCGACGCGTTCGAGCGTCTGCGCGACCAACTCGCCGAGCGCGAACCGCTCCCGCTCGGGCTCCAGCTCACCGGCCTCCATCTTCGAGATGTCGAGCAGGTTGCTGATCATGTCCTGCAGGTCCGTCCCCGCGTTGATCGCCTCGGGGATGAACTCCCGCGCGATCTCGTCCTCATACTCCAGCGCCTCGACCGTCTGCAGCCCGCTGATGATGTTCGTCAGCGGCGTCCGCAGGTCGTGCACGATCATGTGCGTGAGGTCGTCGCGGAGCTGCTGAAGCTCCCGGAGCGCCCGGTTGGCGCGCTCCAGCTCCTCGGCGCGCCGCTCGACCTCATCGTAGAGCGCGCGGCTGTCGGCGAGGGCGCGGACCCGCGCGAGCAGCTCGTGGTCGCGCACCGGCCTGGTGATGACGTCCGAGGCGCCCGCGAGCAGCGCCTGCTCTTCGTCCGCCTCATCGTAGGCGGTGGTGGTGATGATGACCGGGCAGGGCCCCTCGACGGCCTCGCTGATGCGGCGGGCGAGGTCGTAGCCGCTGATCTCACCGAGCAGCGCGTCGATGATCGTGACCTCGGGGTGGCGGCGGCCGAACGCGTCGAGCGCATCGCCGGGGGTTGCGACGCAGACCTCGTAGCCCGCGCGGCCGAGGCACCGCACGATCTGCGCGTCCACCTCGGGCGTGTCGCTGACGACCAGCACGGTCTCGCCCGCGCCGGGGCGCGAGCGCTCGACGTCGGTGACGACCGCGAGCGGCGGCTCGGGAAGCTCGGCGGCCTCGCGACCGTCGAAGCCGCGCCAGAGAACGGCCGGGAAGCGCCCGCGCTCGGAGGGCTTCTGCGCCGGGTAGCCGAGAGGCACGAGGCCGACCAGGCGGTGTCCGGGAACGCCGAGGCGATGGGCGATCTCCTCGGCGAGGTAGATCGCGCCGGTCATGTAGCAGGTGCCGAGGCCCTCGGCGTGGGCGGCGACCATCAGGTTCTGCACCGCGCAGGCGGCCGATGCGACGGAGAGTTCGGGCCCCTCGCGACCGACGGCGGTGAACACGGCGATCAGCACGGGCGCGTGACCGATCGCAGGGGCGGTCGAGCGGGCGTAGCTGAGGGTCTGGCGCGAGGGGCCGTCGGCCATCACGCGGATGACCGACTCGAGCCGCTCCTCGAGGAACGCGACCAGCCGCACCTTCTCCTCGCCGGTGAGTACCACGAGCACTCGCTCATCCTGCCGCGTGCCGAAGGGCGCGTGGCGAGCGGCATCGATGATGCGCTCGAGCACCTCGTCGGGGATGGGGTCGCTCCGGAAGCGTCGGATGCTGCGCCTGCCGCGGATCGCTTCGAAGGCGTCGATGATGCTCACTCCTCAGTCGCCGCGCCATGCGGCGAGGTCGCGGCCGGCCGCGCGGGCCCGGTCGAGTGCCGTCGGGTGATCGCGGATCGCGCCCCTGGCGTCGATCTCGCCGAAGGTCAGTTCGGTGCGCCTGAAGATCTGCAGCGTCCAGTACCACGCCGCCAGCACGGTGCGGGCGGCATCGAAGAGGTGCGGGAAATCGCTGCCGCCCACGCCGAGGTAGAGCGCGGCTCGCGGGTGGGCGGCCTCGGCGACGTCGAGGCCAAGATTGCGCCTCACCCACAGCGGCTGGCAGCGGTCGATCATCGTCTTCGCCTGCGCAGTGAGGGACATGAAGAAGATGGGAGAGGCGAGGATGACGCGGTCGGCGCGGCGGAGCGGCTCGTAAAGCCGCTGCATGTCATCCTCGACGACGCAGCGGCCGGCCCCGTCGTTGCAGCCGCCACAGTGCAGGCAGGGGGCGATGGTCATCGCGCGCAGATCGAAGCGCCGGATACGCGCGCCTCTCTCGCGGGCGCCGTCGAGCGCCGCCTCAAGCAGCATGTCGGTGTTCCCGCCGCGGCGGGGGCTGCAGGCGAACGCGATCAGGTCCACGGCGTCGGTGTCCTCGATCATCTCGGCCTCCGCCGAGGGCCTTCGCCACGGACAGGGAGAGGACCTCGCGACGGCATCGACAGGCCGAAACGCCGCTCCTACGAGAGCGACAACCGGTACAACGCCCGCGCGTTGAGGCCCAGCATCCTCCGGCGATCTTCGTCGGAGACGTCCGCGCAGAGCATCCGGCCCAGGCCCGGGCGCGGGTCGATGAACGGGCTGTCGGTGCCCCACAGGATTCGGTCCGCGCCCACACGCTCCACCATCCGCTCCAGCCCACCGTAGACCAGCCGCGACCCCGTCAGGTCCAGCCAGACCCGCTCGAAACGCTCGGCAAGCTCACATGAGGCGTCGATCACGGCCCAGCCCGAGGACGAGTGCGCGTTGACGAACTGCACGTTCGCGTAGCGCTCCGAGAGCGTCTCGATGACCTTCAGCGGCCCGCCCGCGCCCGACCACGAGTGCGAGAGGATCGGCAGCGAATGCTCATCGGCGTACTCATACGCGGGGGCGTAGCCGTCGTCGAGCGTGTCTGTGCCGTGCAGCGATGCGTGGAACTTGAAGGCGACGATGCCCCGCTCATCCCAGTGCGCGATCTCCGCCTCTATCTCGGCGAGCGGGTAGTTGGGGTTGACCACCACGAAAGGCACGATCCGCCCGGGGAAGCGCTCGGCGGCCTCGTAGGCGTGCCGATTGCCCTCACGGTAATCGCAGGTGATCGCGATGTGCGGGCTGGCGATCGAGACGTCGATCCCGAGCCGGTCCATCGACCGCACCATCGCCTCGGGCGAGCCGTCCTCGTTGACGAGGAAGTTGAAGTACGGGCCCATGTGCGCATGGGCGTCACAGATGAAGACGTCCTCCACCGGGGTCCCGGTCACGGCGTGTTCGAGCAGTGACATCGCCATCTCGCTCACCCTTCCTCTCCGAGCAGCCGCAGCAGGTTGCCTCCGGCGATCCTCGCTTTGTCCTCGCCGCTGATCTCCGCGTAGGCCACCAGCGCCATCGGCCCGCCGGCCTCAAGATTCGGCATGCCGGTGCCGAAGATCAATCGCGCTGCCCCGAAGCGCTCGACGATGCCCTCGATGCCCATGAATGCGCCGTAGGTGTTCGCCTCAAGGTAGAGGTTCTCGTGGCGCTCCATGAGCGGGTAGACCACCCGGTCCACGCGGTAGAAGCTCTCGAGGACGACCAGCGGCAGGCGGGGGTGTGAGGCGAGGACGCCCGCGATGGCGTCCCAGTCGGCCTCGGTGACATCCACAAGCGTGGGGACGGCCGCCGCCGCGAGGCCGTCGAGGAGCGCGCCCGCGCACCAGTCACGCACACTCCACGCGTGCTTGCCGGGGAAGATGCGGACTGCGCCGCCGGCGGCTCTGACGGTGCGGGCGAACCGCAGGACGGGCTCGATCTCCCGGGTGGCGTGCGGGAGGGCGACGAAGCAGGGGCGGATGCGACCCTGCGGCTCGATCGCCTCAAGCAGGGCATCGTTGCCGCGGGCGGGCGACCACTCCCATGCCCGCGCGTGATGGGCGAGGCCGCCCTCGATGCCGACGCGCTCCCATGCGGCGAGGAGGCCGTTGGTGTCCGTGAACTGCTCGGGCCGGGGGTTCGACCATCTGCCGATGCGGGCGTTGCAGTCGATCCAGCGCAGCGCCCTGCCATGATGGCTCATGCGCGATCGTCCCTTCGATCGGTCGGACTGTGAGCTGCAGACGCGCGGTTCGACGGGATCCGCGCACGGACCTGCAGCAGCCGCCGAACGAATGTTTCACGTGAAACATTTGCGCGGGCGCGGGGCAATACATCGTAGGACGAACGAGAAACGCGGCAGGCAGGAAGGCCTCTCCTGTGCGCGAAGAAGGAGTCGGGAGAGCCACGCGCAGGAGCACCTGTTCTGCGACGGCTTGCGTGAACCATTGACTCGGAGGTTCGTCCGAATTATACTACAAGAGGTAGTAGGTTTTGCGGGGAGTGGAGATGATTCTGATGAGGTATACCCGCATCGCACTGATCGGCATCGGACTTGTGCTGGCCGCCGGGATGGCCCTCGCGCAGGGGTCCACGAGCATGTGGTACATCGGGCCCTTCGAGGGTGAGGTGACCATCAAGGACGGGCAGACGCCCGGCCCGCCCGGCTACTACTACCAGCCGCAGGCCACGCAGTACCCGACGTTCGCCGAGCGGTACGATCACCCGGTCCGCTGCACGAAGTGCTACCGCTGGCGCGACCTCGGCTCCGCCTGCGGGTGGTGCGGCGCTCCCGCCGACCGCTACGAGCAGTCGCAGGCGCGCCGCGGGGCGGTCTACTCGCCATACCCCATCCCCGGACAGTACTGGTACAACAGGCCGATGCGCTCGACGACCGGGCCCAAGCACGGGATGGGCTGGCCGTACCTGAACCAGCGTTACTCCCGGTGAACCGCCGGGCACCGACACGCCGCATGGGGTCATGAGGAGGGGCAGGTATGAGGATCGCAGTGGTCGTGACGCTGGCCGCACTGCTGACAGTCGGGCTGGCGCTGGAGGCGGCGGCGCAACGCCGGCCGATGGCGGGTCCGAAGGTGGACATGGGGGCGCCGTCCAACCGCGGGATCGCGGGGCAGAGCGTACCGTGGTCGGGTCCGCCGACAGTGAAGTTCGACCAGCCACGGACCGGGCGCGGGCCGTATTTCCAGCCGACGCCCGGGCCGTTCCAGGGCAGTGAGGCGCGCCGCTGGCAGCAGAAGCTCGACAGGCACTGGGGCGGGATCCCGTCGGATCGCCGCGTCCCGCAGATCGAGCGACGCTTCGGCTTCCCGCGCGCGCCGCGGCAGCAGATACACGTGCACCCGCAGCCGTGGCCGATCATCGAGTGCTTCGGGACGCGGTGCCAGCGGGTGTTCCCGCCGATCAGATAGGGCGGGCGCCATGAAAAGGGCGGCGACCACCGTAACCTTCCGGCCGCCCGGTGGAAACATGGCAATGAAGGCCTTTGAACACCGAGTGTATCTACTACGTCCAGTAGTAGTGCAGGGGAAGATCCGGGGACGAGGCACCTGAAGAAAGGAGAGGCGCACAATGTTCACCCGAGCAACGGCAGTAACGCTGGCGTTCGTCGTGGTCGCCACGACGGGCTTTGGCAAAGTCGCGCCCAGGCCCGCCGAGGCCAATGACACGGGGAAGATCCTCGCGGGGCTCGCGGCCGGCGCGGTCGTCTACGGGATACTCGACAGCGTGGACAAGGATCGCCGGCAGGTTGACCGCCGGGGCTACTACGACGGCAACCGCGGGACCTACAAGCACGACCAGGATCGCGGACGCAGCAGCTACCAGTTCCAGCGCCACCAGGACGCCCGCTATCGCAGTTCGAACCAGCGCGCGTACGATCGAGGCTGGACGAACGGCTACAATCGCGGCCATGATGTCGGCTACAATCGAGGCTACGATCGCGGCTACGACCACGGATGGGCGGACGGCTACGACTACGGGCGCTCCCGCGGGCCCGGCTGGTGCTACTGAAGGCCCATAGCCCTGACCGGCTCCGTCAGGCGTCCGCCGACACGGGGCCCTTTTTCTGACCGAAGCTACTACGAATTGTAGTACCCGACCGCCGGCGGCGCAGACGTCCTTTGCGCCGCCCGACGCCGGGGCAGACGCGTCGAGGGCCCGCCTCACCTTCATCAGGAGGCGGGCCCTCGCTCGTTGCGGCGGTGCCGCTGTGGCCCCGGCGCCCTCGCCGGGGAGTCGTCTGTCGTCGTCGTCTGTCGTCATTGGTCGTCGTCGTTTGTAGGACAGGCATCCCTGCCTGTCGCCGTTGGTGAACGGACGAGGCAACGTCGAACGACAGGCGGGGCACAGGTCCCCGCCCTACAACAACGGAGGGTCGGCGCCCTGCAAACAGCCGCTGTCGTTGTGGCCCCGGCGCCCTCGCCGGGGAGTCGTTGGTCGTCGTCGTCTGTCGTCGTTGGTCGTTGTCGTTTGTAGGACAGGCATCCCTGCCTGTCCCCGTTGATGAACGGACGAGGCAACGTCGAACGACAGGCGGGGCACAGGTCCCCGCCCTACAACAACGGAAGATCCCCGCCCTGCAAACA
>JBMNNW010000032.1:0-41771 GCA_050942735.1 Armatimonadota bacterium | reverse complement strand
CACGACCTGCCACTGCTCGGCTCGCTCGATGCACACATGTCAGTATTCGCAAACCTATACACGAGTACCTCCCCCACCACCAAAAAACTTGCACAGCTAAAACCGATGCTGCTGGGAAGTTTGATTTGCGCCTTGACAGGAAATATTTGTGACGTATACCAAGCATGCATCGTCGGGTCATAGTCGGTTGAGCGAACCTTGAGTTGGCTGACAGGCGGCAAGCAGATCCAATCGGATTTGCCCGGGAACCGCCTGCCCCGGATGGCCACCGAGCCTTCGGGTAACCGACCGACCCACCACACACCAACTGACGTAAGGAGGCGGACAGAATGTACAAGCTCTGGAAGGACGAAGAGGGTCTCACGACTGTGGAGTACGCGCTGCTTCTCGCCCTGGTCGTCGTCGCCGGCATCACCGCGTGGACCACGCTCGGTGGGAACGTTTCCGATCAGGTCGAGGTTGTAGGCGACCGCGTCGGCGGCGTGACCCCCGCGGACTGATCAGGCAGAGGTAGCACCGGCTGGCCGTCGTATGACTGAGACGTGACGTCGGCGCAGGAAGCTTCCCCGTCCCTGAGTGGACATAGACTTGTGGGATGGGACGTCCAGCCGGCGGTCGGTGAGGGAGCGGTCCCCCCGCTCCCTCACCGTATCAGCGACGGCCGAGAAATCACTACGAACACAACGGCCACGCGCGAAGACCACGGAAAGACCGCCGCATCCGTGCGGGCGAGACCATCTGAGAGCATCGATGGCGGGAGGGAAGCACAGCAGGCCGGGAGAACTCGCTCGCGAGCGGCACTCGCGAACACAACACGGGCGCGCTCAAGCGCCCTCTTCTCGGAGGCGACGAGCCTCCAGGCGGTGACGAAGCGATGGACCATGTCCTGATCGGCGCAAGCGTCCTTCTGGTCCTGATCGCCGCCTACACCGACATCCGGTGGGGGAAGATCTTCAACGCAATCACCGTACCCTTCGCCCTCCTCGGCCTCACCCTCAACACTGTTGGGGGTGGTCTGGAGGGTTTGTTGTTAAGCCTCGGCGGCATCGGCGCGGGCTTCGCACTGTGGCTTGTGAGCAACTTCCTTGGACGGATCATGGGGGGCGGCGACATCAAACTGCTCATGGCGCTCGGCGCTCTGATGGGCGCGGGCTTCATGCTCTGGACCTTCGCCATCGGAGCGATAGCCGGAGGAGTGATGGCCGTCGCCATCTCACTACGACGTGGACTACTCGGGAAAGTCGTGCGCCAGATGGGTACCTCGCTGTATATGCGCGCGAAGTTCTCCGAGCCGATGGAGATCACCGACGGCGCCGGCGAGGTCCGACTGCCCTACGCCATCGCGCTGGGCCTCGGCGCCCTGATCACGATCGGGATGCGTCTGTGGACTGAGCAGGGCATCTGACACCGGCCGGACACGCCGAGTCATGTGCCGCGGGGCTCCTTCAGGTCGCCGACGTGGTGGAGACGCATCGAAAGGCATGGACATCCAGGGGCCGCGAAGACGCCACGGCAGCACGACAGGGCGGCTCGCAGGCCCCCGGGGATCGCGTCCCGGCCTTTCGTCTCGGGAGGTGACGTTTGATGGCCACCAGAATCAACACAATCCGAAGGCGCGGGGCCACCACGGTTGAGCTTGCAATGGTGGCGCCACTGCTGATCTTCCTGCTCTTCGGGATCATCGAGTTCGGACTGATGGTCAAGAATCTCGTCGGGATCAACCAGGCCGCGCGGGAGGGCGCTCGCTCCGCGTCCGTCGGCGCGACACCGGCAACGCTTGAGACGCGCGTCCGCGGGGCCGCTCCAACGATCAACGCCGACGACCTGAGCATCGCCTGCGACTTCCGGTCGTTCGACCAGAGCGCGGGCACCTGGAGTGCGTGGCAGACGCTCGGTGTCGATGGCTCGGAGAACAGCGCGGGGCGCGGAGACCAGATCCGAGTCTCGATCCAGTATCCACACCAGCTCGTCACCGGAGGCCTCTTCGCCGGGCTTGCTGATGATCCTGAGAACGGTACGATCACGCTCAGTACAGCCATCGTGATGCAACGCGAGTAGCACCGGAAGCGGGACCACCGGTGGCTTCGAGCGCCGGTGCCGACGAGGCCCACTGGGCCTCGGACGGCGGGACGTGAGGACGCATTGCGCGCCGCGGGGAGACGCTGCGAGGAAGCTTCGGCAGGCGCATCACGGCGCACATCGCTGAAGTCGATTCTTTCTGATGCCTTGCCTTTGACGACGGGTGCAGGTATAATGACTTGCGGCAGAGCAGACGTAGCCAATGTGCCGCACCAGATGAGCCGGTTCGTGGCAGACCGGTACCATATAGCAGCAGTTCGTAATCGCAGCCGACACCACACCAGGGCAAGTAGAACAAATGAAGCCAGCCACTTACAGGCGCCGTATCTGTGTGCCCACCGGTGGCGCTGCCGGCAGGGATGTCGCGCGGAGGTCCAGCACCGCGCTATCGAACCCTGTACATGCTGTGCACCCTCTGTCGTCTTCGTCGCGTCTCCTCCCGGCCCCGTGCTCGCCTGAGGCCCTTCATGCGCTCTGCATGATGCCTCGCGGAACGGGCCGCGTCCCGACCGTTCTCGCTTCCACATTCGCGAACAGCCCGGGTGATGTCGTGCCCGCACGGCTGACCGCCGCCGGGATCATCGGGCGGAAAACGGCACACACTCCATCGCGAGTGGAAAGTCGCCGGAGGAAGTCTCCGGCAGGGGAACGGAGGCGCCAGCAATGAGGCGCATGATGTCGTCAGCAAACGCGAAGCGCGCCGGTGTCGTCGGAGCGTGGGTGATCGTGGCGTTCGTCGCCCTGGCGGGAGCCGCGGCGATGTCGCTCGACCTCGGGCGGCTCGTCCTGTCCGCCCAGCGCTGCCAGGACGTCGCGGACAGCTCGGCACTCGCGGCGGCGACCCAACTGCCCTACGAGGCCCCCGCTCGCGCCGCGGCTCTCCGCACGGCGCAGGCGAATGCGACCGACGGCGCGGGCTGGCCGGTCGAGTGCACGAACTCCGACATCGTATTCGTGGGCCCGAACGGCACCATCGATGGGCACACACTCGGGCCGTGGGCCCACGCAGTGAAGGTGACGGTGCGCGGGCCGGTCGAGTACACCTTCGCGAAGGTCTTCGGACTGATGGGCGCAACGCCCCACCGGTCGGCGACCGTGGTCCGCGGGCCGATCAGGGGTGTACCGATCGCGACGATGTGGATCGCGGAGGACACCCCCCTCAACTACGGTGAGCAGATCAACATGCTCATGGCCGACGGCCCCCACTACGCGGGCATCCCCGGCTCGTTCGGCTTCCTGCAGTCACCGCCGGGATGCACCGCGGACTGGTTCTCCCTGCTGCAGGGCTACGGGCTGACCTATCAGGACGTCGAGAGTTCGTTCGTGAACCTCGGCGACACCGTCTACGCGAGGACCGGTGTTACGGTCGGTAACTTCAAGAAAGCGCTGGTGGATGACGGTGGGAAATCACGACTGGAGCGCGGGACCTCGGGCGAGTTTGCGGGCGACACGTTCGGCAACTACCACCCCGCGAACCCGCGGATCATGCTCGTGCCGCTTGTGAGCTTCCTCGGGGACACCGGGTCGAACGCGGCCTTCCGGATCGAGAAGTTCGGCGCGTTCTGGCTCGAGGGCATCAATCAGGGACAGAAGGAGATATGGGGCCGCTTCATCGAGTTCGACATGCCCGGTGGCGACCCGGACAGCCAGCTCACCAGCCAGACGGGCGTGTTCGCGACGAAGTTGATCCACTGACGGATGGATGGTGATGGGGACGGTCGGTCGGGCAGGCCGTTCCGCGCAGACGAACGCGGGCCGATGGCGTCGTGGTCCGGTCAGCTGAATCTGAAGAGATGAAAGGATGCGGCCGGCCCCGTGCGCCGTGGTGCGCGAGGCGCTGACGACGACGGGCCGGACCGACGATTGACAATGAAGGCGATCCGACACCAACGCGGGCGGAGGGGTGTGGTCGGCGCGTGGCTGGTCGTAGCGATGCTCTCGCTCATTGGCATGGCGGCGCTGGTCATCGACGTCGGGCGCCTGACGATCGCGGCTCAACATGCGCAGAACGTCGTGGACGCCGCGGCCCTTGCCGGAGCGAGGCAGCTTCCGGATGACGCAGCCGCCCGGACGGCCCTGCAGGGGCTCGTGCAGGCGAATAACCACGAGACCCCGGCCTACACCGTCGAACTTACGCCGGCGGAGGACGTGCGCTTCTTCGGCGAGGGCGCCACGGTCGCCGACTATGGTGAGCTGACGGGTCGTGAGGCGGCGGTCGAGGTCACCGGGCGCGTGACCGTCGATTATTTCTTCGCCCGCATCTTCGGGATGGAGTCGGCGACGGTTACGAGATCCGCGACGGCCCTCGGCACGAGAAGCGCCGGAAGCGGGGACGGCCTGTTCTTTGCCGGGGAGACCAACCCGAACATTGAGGGCATCCGTGTCAGCGGCTCGAACCTGACCGTCGGGGGCAACATGCACTCGAACACCCAGGTGACGATCACCGGAGGCGGGCACGACATCCAGGGCGATGTCGAATATCGACACAGCTACCGGATCAACGACCCGAGCGGGATCGCAGGTGACATCGTCGAGGATGAGCTACGACCGTATCCGGTGGATTTCACGTGGGCGCAGTATGACGTGGGCCCGTGGGATTACGAGCATGTCGGAGACCTGCGGATCCAGCACGGCACACTCGCATCGGGCCGATGGCGCATTCGCGGCGATCTGACGGTGCAGCCGGCCGGGGCGCACATTCAGGACTGCCTGCTCGTGGTGGACGGGAGTATCCGCTTCAACGGCGCGGGCGTGATCCTCGACCGGGTCACGATGGTGGCCGGAGGGACGATCCGCTTCAACGGCACAACCGAGCGGTTCTCCTCCTACCAGGACGACCTCTTCGCCATGTCGCTGGCATCGGACGATCAGGCGATCAGGGTCAACGGGTCCAACTCGGACACATGGGGGATCTTCTTCGCGCCCAACGGCGGGCTGGTTTACAACGGTGGCGGACAGGAGATACATCGTGGGGGGCTGGTGGCACGCACGATCGACGTGCATGGTGGCGGCTCGACCTTCATGGGCCTTGATGATGGAGCAGGAGGAAGCGGAGGGCGCGGACGGGTTCGTCTGATCCGCTGATGAGACAACTCGGGCCCGTCGCCCACCGCGGACCGCGGAGCAGACGGCCGCATCGGAGCAGCTGACAACACGGCAGATTGCGGGCAGTGCGCCCGACTGAATACACTCAACGACGAAACAGCAATCGCAGCAGACGTCACAGCAGGGTGTGATGACAGTGAGGCTCACGAGAAGGCAGGCGTTCGCGGTAGCGGCGATCATCGCGTTGGTCGTTGCGGGCCTGGTCTACTTCGTTCTCAGCAGTGAAACCGGCCCGCCCGAGCCGCCTGAACCGCAGGCGGTGAGTGTGCTGGTCGCGACGCGGGACATCTCCCCGTTCAGCACGATCACCTCGGACATGCTCGAGACGCGGGAGATGGACGCGCGGGCGGTCCCTGCCGGTGCGCTCAACGAGCCGCAGCAGGCGATCGCCAAGGTCTCCCAGCGAGCGATCGTCGCCGGTCAGACGATCACGAGCGCCGACGTGGGCCCTCGAACCGCGCAGCAGGGGCTGACCTTCGTGATCCCTCAGGGGATGCGCGCGGTGACCGTCGCTCTCGACCCGATCTCCGGCGTCGGTGGCTTCGTCTTCCCCGGTGATCGCGTGGATGTGCTGAGCACCTTCCAGCAGGGTGATGTCGCGGTGACCAAGACCATCCTGCAGAACGTTGAAGTGCTTGCGATGAACGAGCAGACCACGCGGCCCGCGGCCCCCGGAGCGGCGGTGCAGGCCACCGATCAGGGCACCGCCCAGACCGATGGCGCTGAAGCGCCCGCGGCGATCCAGGTCCGAAGCGCCACGCTGGCCGTCACTCCCGACCAGGCTCAGTCGCTGCTGCTGAGCGCCTTCAAGGGAGCGGTGCATCTCGCCCTCCGCCCCCGTGAGGAGGAGACCGTGGTGTCGCTGCAGGGTCAGACAGACTGGGCCCTGATGGGCATGGACGCCCCCGCGGCCGAGAAGCGGGACGAAGAGCGGCAGGCTGAGGAGCAGCCGATGCCTCCGGCCGGGTGGCCGGCGATGTATGGGCCAATGCCCGGGATGCAGCCGGCCGCGCCTGCAGCCGCGCCGCAGCCCGCACCTGCGCCCGCACCGGCCGCGACTCCGACGGTGGAGGTCTTCCGCGGCGGTGAGCGCGAAGTGATTACGGTAGACTGAAGCGCCGGTGCGAGCAGGCGCGCCCTATGACCGACCGTTGACAACCGACGGAAGCGGCCTCGCGGCCGCACACCGGCCCTGATCGAAGACGCGCATCATCGAACCTGACCGGCGGGCACGACGACGGCCCGCTGATTGCAGCAACACACGCAGCAGATAACGCAGCATTCTGACGCCTCGCGCTCCGCGCGGGGGTCAGGGGGTGCAGCCGATGCAGAACGTTCATCGCAGCATGATCACGGCAGCGCTGCTGGCGGTACTCGCGCTGGGAGCGGTGGCGGTGATCCCAACGCAGGTGGCGACTGCCCAGGGCAGTAGCCACTGGACCTTCGACAACACCAGACCGGGCAGCTCGCAGACGTTGATCCTTGAGCGGAATCGAAGCGTCATGCTCAAGTTCAACGGTCTGCGCCGGGTCGCGGTCGTTGACCCGGCCGTGGCTGATGTGCGGGTGATGTCACAGACGGAGCTGCTGGTGATGGCCAGCCCGCGACCGGCGGTGCAGGACCAGAACCACACCATGCTCTACGTCTGGGACAGGGACGGCCTCCACAACTTCGCGGTGACGGTTGTGGGCATGCGGCTCGCCGAGAGGATAGCGGTGGAGCTGCAGCAGTCACTGAGCCCCAACCTCAACGTCGAGGTCGTCTCCGACACGATGGTCGTGGTCGAGGGCCAGGTCGCCGATGACGCGGCCAAGGAGAACCTCCAGGCCCTGCTTGAGGCGGCGGAGACCGACGAGGTGAAGGTCGTCGGGATGATCACCACCGCCGACGAGACCACCTCATCGGCGGCCCGCGCGGCCGATGCGCTCGATCAGATACTCGACCCGCGGGTGAAGGTCAGCTCGTGGGGCGATGACGTGGTGATGATCGAGGGCGAGCTGCCCACCCGGGAGGATGTGCAGCGCGCCCGGGAGGCGGCCACGGCCGTGACGCAGGGGCTGCGCCTGGTGGACATGCTGACCCTCGAGGGCGAGGGGATCGGCGAGCGTGCGCCCGCGGCGGAGATCCAGAGGATGCTCGGGCCCGACTTCACCGTCATTCCGCTGCACGGCAACGCCGTCGCGGTGGACGGGATGGTGGAGAGTGCCGAGGCGCTGGAGCGGATCAACCGCCTGCTGGACGCCTACGAGGACGTGCAGACGGTGAACCTCGTCCAGGTGGTGCCGCCGCGGCCCGATCTCGACGCCGCGAAGCGCGCGCTTGATGCGGCCATCGGCGAGAGCATCACCGTGACGCGCATGGGCGATGAGGCCCTGATGCTCGAGGGCTCTGTCCCGACCGAAGAGGCGCTGGCCCAGCTTGGGCAGGTCACGGCGATGTTCGCGGGCCGCGTCCCGATCGTGAACCTCGTGACAGTGGTAGAGCCCGAGCGCCGGCGCGTGCTCGTCGCGGTGAAGATCATCGAACTCAACCGCGGTGGGGCGGAGGAACTGGGGATCGACTGGGGTCAGTATGAGGGCACGCGATTCGACGACGCGTCCTACCGTGGCCAGCCGTTCCTGTTCGGACAGGTGCCCGGTGTGGACGGCTGGCCGGAGCTGTATCGTTTCGCCTCGCAGATACACGCGCTGGTTAACAGGCAGAAGGCCCGGATACTCTCTGAGCCCAACCTGCTCGTGAATGAGGGGGAAGAGGCTGAGATCCTGATCGGCGGCGAGATTCCGGTCCCGATTGCGCAGGCGGGCGTGGGCGGCGCAGCCTCCATCACCGTGGAGTGGAAGCCGTTCGGTGTCAACCTGCAGATCAAGCCGACGATCGGCCCGAACAACGACCGGATAAAGCTGGAGGTGCAGCCGGAGGTCAGTTCGTTGGACTTCGGCAGCGGGGTGACGGTCGGCGGGATGAGCATCCCGGCGCTGCGCACCAGGCGCGCGCAGACGATTGTGAGCGTTCCGGACGGTGGCGTGCTCGCGATCGGCGGGCTGATCCAGTCCGAGCAGTCCAAGAGCGTGAGCAAGATCCCGCTGCTGGGCGACCTGCCGATTCTCGGGCAGCTCTTCCGGCATGACACATTCCGCAATGACAAGAGCGAGCTGATCATCCTGGTGCTGCCGCAGATCCTCGGCGATGATGGCCGACCGCTGCATCCGATCCCGCTGCCTGAGGGCATGGATCCCGAGGAGGTCATGCGGTTCGGAAGCGCACCTCAGGGGCGCATTGAGGTAGAGTAGCAGCTCTGCAGGTCAAAACGGGCGGCCGCCGCGGTCACGGGGGATAGCGTGGGCGGCGGCCGCTTCCATCAGCGAACACGAGACCTGCTCCGCCCGGGGCCCGGAGGCGGCACCCCGCGGAGCAGGCGGTCAGAACCGGCGGGGGCGCGCAAAGTCAAGCGCTGAGATGAGGTCGTCGATGGCACATGAACGGTCGGGCCGCAATATCCGAATCATCGTCACCGAACCGCATCCGGGCGCATCGGATGAGTTGCAGGCGGTGCTCGCGGAGCACTTTGAAAACCAGACCGGCGCCGGGAACGTGGACATCGTCGCGGTCGCTCATGATGGTCTGGAGGCCGCGCAGATGGCGGCTCAACTGAACCCGGACGTGATCCTTCTCGATGAAGACATGCCCGGGATGAGTGGATACGAGGCGGCGGAGCTGATCGCGCTGGCCGCGCCCGACGTCGCCGCGATCCTGATGGTTGGCGAGGGGCGCTCGGAGCAGCCGGACGTGATCAACAGGGCGTTGAGGGCCGGCGCGCGCGCCGTCATCAGCCCCGGGATCAGCGCCGATGCGATGGTCGAGATGCTCGCACAGCTCTCGGCGATCAGCGACGGTCGATCCCGACCTGAGTATGAGCTGATCACCGACCCGGCGAAGATGCCCGTGACGATCGCGGTGACCGGCGCCAAGGGCGGCATTGGCAAGACCACCACCACCGTGAATCTCGCGGTGAGTTTCGCGCGCAAGTACCCGGGCCAGGTGGTGCTGATCGACTTCTACGGTCAGTACGGCAACGTCCCGCTGATGCTCGACATAAACCCGAGCTACAACATCGGCGAGCTGGCGGCGTTCGCAGGCGAGCTTGACAGCACGATCATCGAGACCCACCTCGCGACACACGGCGATTCGGGGTTGCGGGTCCTCGCGGGCGAGGCGGGTGGACAGGGGATAGGCCGCAGGCTGGAGGAGAGCGATGAGATCGCATTCCTCGCCGACCTGATCGGCCTGCTCCGGCGACAGTACCGCTTCCTGGTGTTTGATGTCCCGCCGTTGATCGGGCGGGCAAGCGACTACGTCTACTCACGTTCACAGTTCATCGTGCTGGTCAGCGCGCTGATGGACCTCTCGGCGGTGCGCGACACCGCGACGCTCTACCGGCAACTGCTCGATGACCGGATCGCGCCGGAGCGCATCAAGCTGGTCATCAACCGCCACTCGCGCTCGAACGAACTGACCGTGGAGGATCTCGAGCAGACAACAGGCGCGAAGGTGGTGCACGCACTGCCCGAAGACGCGCAGACCGCGACAAGTTCGGTGAACGAGGGATCGCCGGTCGTGCTCTCGCGGTCGAGTTCGCCGCTCGGGCGGAGTATACGAGAGCTGGTGGAGGTTCTTGAGGCCGCGATGGCAGAGGAGCGGCGGAGGCGCGAGCAGACGAGGTGAAGCCGGTGCAGTCCGGCTAAGTCCCAGGTGTGATCGCGGTGTCGTCTGAGCGAGGCGTCGGACGGGGCCGTGCAGCTACGAACGTGTGGTTCGAGCCCACGAGGAAACGATGCGCTGACAGATCCGAGGAGTTGCCCAGCGATGGCTCATATGGCAGATCAGACGGCTCAGGCGACCGCGGTGTTGTACTCACCCGAGATGCTCAAGGTGCAGGGTGAGACTCACCGCCGGCTGTTGCGCGAGACCGACTTCAGCTCCGTCGAGAAGATGTCGCGCGAACAGCTCGGGGAGCACATCCGGCGCTTCGCCAACGCGGTGCTCGATGACCATGACATGACGCTGCCGGTGCGGACGCTCAACCTGCTCGTCGAGGCGGTGATCAACGAGATCCGAGGTTTCGGGCCGCTCGAGGTGCTGCTGGCCGACGACACGATCTCGGAGATCATGGTCAATGGTCCGCACCAGGTGATCCTGGAGCGTAGCGGAAAACTGCAGGAATCGCCAATCCGCTTCGCCGATGGTGAGCATATCATGCGGATCATCGAGAAGATCATCGCGCCGCTGGGCCGCCGCCTCGATGAGGCCGTGCCGATGGTGGACGCCCGCCTCCCGGACGGCTCGCGTGTCAACGCGATCATCCAGCCACTGGCGGTCAACGGCCCCTACCTGACAATCCGGAAGTTCGCGGCGGATCCCCTCACCGACGAGGACCTCATCCGCTTCGGGTCGATGAGTTCGCAGATGCGCGACTTCCTGCAATTGTGCATTCGCGGTAAGCTCAATGTGATGGTCTCCGGAGGCACCGGCTCGGGGAAGACGACCACCCTGAACGTGCTCTCGAGCTTCATCCCGAAGGGAGAGCGGATCGTCACGATCGAGGACGCCGCCGAGTTGCAGTTGCAGCAGGATCATGTGCTGTCGCTGGAGAGTCGGCCCCCGAACCTCGAGGGGACCGGCGAGATCACCATCCGCGACCTCGTGCGCAACGCCCTGCGGATGCGTCCGGACCGGATCATCGTGGGTGAGGTCCGCGGTGGGGAGGCGCTGGACATGCTGCAGGCCATGAACACCGGTCACGAGGGCTCGCTGTCCACGGCGCACACCAACGGCCCCCGCGACTGCCTCGCCCGACTGGAGACGATGGTGCTGATGGCCGGGACGGAGCTGCCCTCACACGCGATCCGCCAGCAGATCTCCGGCGCGGTGGACCTGATCGTTCACCAGGACCGGATGCGGGATGGCTCGCGTAAGATCACCTACGTCACCGAGGTGCAGCGGATGGAGGGTGAGGAGATCATCACGCAGGACCTCTTCACGCTCAAGCACCACGGCGTCGATGATGACGGGCGGCTGATCGTCGAGCACCGGCCGATGGGAATCCAGCCGTTGTTCGTTGACAAGCTCGCCGCCGAGGGCGTGCAGTTGCCACCGAGCATGTTCATCGTGGATGAAGAACCGAGCAAGCAACGCCGAAGTTTCTTCGGGTAGAGCCGGATGATGGCGCCGACGGTCGCAATCGCGGGGAGCAGCAAGCGGCTGCGAGTGCGTGGACACACCGAGGCGAGGAGCGGATCGTATCGATGGATCCTCTGATGCTGGCAATCATCGGCGGGGTGCTGGTTTTTGGCCTGATCGTCGCCATGCTGCTGGTGTTCGCCGGTGGACCGTCGGCGAGCGAGCGCCTCGCGGAGTCATCAGGAGCGGGCCGGGCGGTTACTGGGAGGGAGGCGACGGCCTCGCGGGACCGGTCGGACCCGATCCCGCAAGTGAGCGACGCGCTTCGGGGCACCGCCTTCTGGGACGGTGTGCAGATGCAACTGCTTCGCGCGGGCCTGCTGCTGCGCCCCTCCGAGGCGCTTATCATCTGCGCCGTCTCGATGCTCGCCGGACTCGTGATCGGCTGGCTGGTCACCGGGCAGGTGATCCTCGGGATCCTGACCGCGGGCCTCGGCCTCGGCGCGCCCTACATGTACATGGTCCAGCGTGCGTCAAGGCGGCAGTCGGCTCTGACGAGCCAGCTTCCCGACGCGTTGGACATGCTCAGCTCCGCGCTGCGATCGGGGTACGCGCTCACCCGTGGTTTCCAGGTCGTGTCCTCGCAGATGCATCCGCCGATCGCCGACGAGTTCCAGCGCGTGCTCCAGGAGGTCCAGGTGGGGATCTCAGTGACCGATGCGCTCGAGGGCCTTCTGGCCCGCAGCGACTCCTACGACCTCGAGCTGGTCGTCGCGGCGATGCAGACCCAGCTTACCATGGGCGGCAACCTCTCGGAGGTGCTCGACAACATCGCCGGTATGATCCGCGAGCGCGTGCGTCTGCAGGGCGAGATCGACGCCGCGACCAGTGAGGGTCGCATGTCGGCGGCCATCCTCGTCGCGATGCCGATCGTGATGGCGCTGATCATCTCCGTGGTCAGTCCCGGCTACCTCAACCCGCTCTTCGAGGAGAGGCTCGGCATCATGCTGCTGATGGTGGCCGGTGGGATGATGCTGCTGGGCATTCTCATCATCAAGAAGATGCTGGACATCGACATCTGACGACAGCGGCCGCGCGGAGAGGCGCGGACGGCAACCACGGACGCGGTGAAGGCGGGAACGGAGGCGCACGCTGATGGATCCGCTCATCCTTATGATCGCAGGGCTCGTTTTCGGGATGGTCCTGATAATCATCGTCGCATGGCTCGCCGACGAGCGGCGGATGCGCTTTCAGGAGCGAGTGGAGCAACTGCATCAGCGCCCGCGGTCGCCGCTCGCCGAGGAGCTCGCACTGCCGTTCCACGAGCGCGTCGTCAAGCCCGCGATGGGGCGGTTCATCAACGCCATCGGCGCGATGGCGCCCGCGGAGGCGCTTGAGAACGCCCGGCAGGAGCTGGAGAAGGCCGGCAACCCGATGGGCCTGAACGCGCAGTCCTTCATGACGATGCGCGTCTTCACGACCATCGCCGGGATCGCAGGCGCGTACTGGATCTTCACGAACCCGGGCCTTGCCGACAACATGCGCCTTCCCTTCGCCGGCTTCGTGCTGCTCGCCGGCCTGCTCGCGCCGCATTACATCCTGCAGAAGAGCATTCAGGGCCGACACAACCTCATCCGGAAGGCGCTGCCGGACGTCATCGATCTGCTGGTTGTCTCGGTCGAGGCGGGGGCGGGGCTCGACGGCGCCCTCGCGGAGGTCGTTCAGCGCAAGGAAGGGCCGCTGGTGGATGAGTTCCGGCGGCTGCTGGGCGAGGTTCGCGTTGGCAAGACGCGCCGCAGAGCGTGGCAGGACATGGCCGAGCGGGTGGGCGAGGACAACCTCAATGCCCTCGTGGCGTCGCTGGCGCAGGCCGAGCAACTGGGCGTGAGCATCGCGAAGGCGCTCCGGACCCAGTCGGACTCGCTGCGGACCAGGCGCAGCCTGCAGATCAAGGAGGTCGCGGCCGCCCTGCCCGTCAAGATGCTCTTCCCGCTGATCTTCTTCATTTTCCCGTCGCTTTTTGTTATCCTTCTGGGGCCCGGTCTGATGTCCATGACCGAGCTTCTCGGCACGCTGGGCAGCGGGGAATAGGGGCAGTCTCCCGAGGTGGGCAATGGGCGATCAGCGGTCCGCGACATCTGAGCAGGAGACCGAAGAGCAGGCAGGCGGCCTTCATAAGCTGCTCGAGGCAGCGCGTGCGGGCGAGCGCCGTGCTCAGGCTCTGCTTGAGTCGGTCGCATCACTGATGGGGCTCGCCGATCAGGGCGAGGTGTTGCGGGGAGTCGCCGAAAACGCAGTCCGTCACATCGGCGTCTCGCGGGCGTGCGTCTACCGCGTGGATCATGACGCAGGCGTTCTGCGCGAGGTGGCCTGCGTCGGGCGTGACGCTCCCAACGGTGAGCTTTCCGACTCAGGCACGGCGCCGCGGTGCGCCGGGGAGAGCGCCTCCGGGCCCATCGAGATGCGCCCGGGTAGCCCGCTGGGCGAGTTCTCGCTAAGCGACAGGGCTCACACACTGCTGCCCCCCGACCAGGCGGATGGCCCGGCGGGCGGCACGCTCCTCGTGCAGATGCGCAGTGGGCGCGGCCCTGATCCCGGCCAGCAGGGCGTGCTGGTCGGCCTCATCGCGGCCGCCTGCGCTGAGCCGCCCACGCAGAGGCAGGTCGAACTGCTGCGGGCCCTCGCGTCGATGGGCGCGGCGGCGGCAGAGGCGGCCCGGATCGAGGAGTTCCGCAGCCAACTGGTCTCCGCCGTCTCGCATGAGTTGCGCACACCGCTGGCGGCGATCCGGGCGTACAACGAGTTGCTCCTCGACGAGGACGCGGGTGAGATCAACGAAGAGCAGCGCCTGTTTCTCGAGCGCATTGAGACAACGTGCCTGCAGCTTGATCGCATGGTGGAGGACCTGCTCGACCTGTCCCGGCTCAAGGCCGGGGAGATGGTGATCCGGCGGGCGCCCGTTGACGTCGTGTCGGTCATCGAGCATATTATAGACACGCTCTCACCCGAGGCGAGGGGCCGAGATGTGTCACTCGATGACGAGATCATCGGCGAACTGCCACTGATCTCCTCAAATTCTGACCGCCTCGCGCAGGTGCTCTTCAACCTTGTCGGGAATGCAGTCAAGTACGTTCATGAGGGCGGGTCGGTGCTCGTGCGCGTCGGTCTGACGGACGCTGATCTGTGCGCGCGGCGGGGACGGAGCGGGGAAGCGCCCGACCCCGCGCCGGGGGGCGGCGACGGGCAGTGCCTGCTGATGATCGAGGTCATCGATGATGGCCCGGGCATCGCCGCCGATGAGCTGGGGCGCGTCTTCGACGAGTTCTACCGGGGGCGACTGACGGAGCGGACGACGAAGGGCTCGGGCCTGGGCCTTGCCATCGCCCTTCGATTGACGCGGCTGCTGGGTGGAACGCTCGATGTCGAGAGCACCCCCGGCGAGGGCAGCACATTCTATCTTATCTTCCCGGTCGAAGCGACCGACGCGGAACAGGTGCATTAGGGAGGCCGACTTCATCGTGCCAGGCGACCGAGTGCGAGGAGCGACCGTTCTGATCGTTGATGACGACGAGATGCTGCGTGACGCCGTGCAGCGCAAGCTCGAGGGGGAGCAGTTCAACACGATCACGGCCGAGACCGGGCAGGAAGCACTTGACGTGATGAACCGTGGCGAGGGGCCGACCCCGGACCTCGTGCTGCTCGACATCATGTTGCCGGACATCGAGGGTACGAGTGTCTGCCAGCAGATTCGCCAGAGGTCCTCGGTGCCGGTGATCATGCTGACCGCCCGGAATGAGGAGGCCGATCGCATACTGGGCCTCGAACTGGGCGCCGATGACTACATCACCAAGCCATTCTCGCCGCGGGAGATGGTCGCGCGGGTCAAGGCGGTCCTCAGGCGCGTCGGGCCGGGGGCCACCCTCACCCAGGATCGGGTGCTGGAGGGCGCGGGGGTCAGGCTGGACCTCGATTCGCGCGAGGTGACGATCAACGGCGAGCCGGTGGACCTGACGCCGACGCAGATGCGGCTGCTGCAGGTGCTCATGGAGCAGCCCGGGCGCGTCTTCTCCACCGACGAGCTGCTCGACGCCGTGTGGGACTACCGCCAATACGACCCGCACCTGGTCGAGACTCACATCTCCAACCTGCGCAACAGGATCGAGGATAACCCCAAGAACCCGCAGCGCATCGTGACCGTGCGAAGCTTCGGCTACAAGTTCGTTGCAGATTAGCGCCGAGGCGAACCCGCGGTCGATCATTTTCGAGGGAATCTCTTCCTACCTCTTGACGGCGATGCTGCCGTGAGTACAATACCAGTCCCGCACCCTCTCGGTGCGGGACTCAGATGCAATAAAGCTGGATCGCGTGCCTTGGGCGGGCTCCGCAACTCATGCGGAGCCCGTGATCGTTCGTGTGCCGGACGAGAAGCTCAGCGGCGGGAGGCGAGCCACGCGAGGAGGTCGGGGAGCGGCCAGGTGTTGATCACCGAGCGCGCCTCCACCCAGCCCCGCCGGGCCGTCAGCACGCCGTAGCGCATGAAGTCGAAGTGTTCGAGACGGTGGGCGTCGGTGTTGATCGTCAGCTTCGCGCCGCGCTCCGTCGCCAGACGCGCGTGCACGTCCGACAGATCGAGGCGATCGGGCGCGGCGTTGATCTCCAGCGCCACGTCGTGCGCCACGGCCGCCTCCACGACCTCGCTCACGTGAAGCCCGTAGGCGTCGCGGCCCAGCAGTATCCGACCGGTCGGGTGGGCGAACATGTCCACAAGCCCGGTCGTGAGCGCGCGGATGACGCGATCGGTCATCCGGTCCGCGTCCGCCGACATCCCCTGGTGGATCGCGCCGATCACGTAGTCCACCAGCCCGAGGACCTCCTCGTCCGCATCGAGCGCTCCGTCGGAGAGGATGTCCGCCTCGTGACCGAGCAGCACGCGGAAATGCCTGCCCGCCGCCTCGTAGCCCGCGTTGAGCGCGTCGATCTCCTCCCGCTGGCGGGCGACCTCGGGCGCGGAGATCCCCTCCGCGACGTAGAGTGACCTCGAGTGGTCGGTGATGCCGATGTGCGTGTATCCGAGCGCGCGGGCCGCCTCCGCCATCTCCTCGATCGACGCGCGCCCGTCGGTGGCGTTGGTGTGCATGTGCAGATCGCAGCGGATATCAGGCAGCTCGACCAGGTCGGGCAGCTCGCTCGCCTCCGCCGCCTGGATCTCCCCGCGGTCCTCGCGCAGCTCCGGCGGGATCCATGTGAGATCGAGCGCCTCGTACACGCTCTGCTCGGTCTCACCCGCCATGCGCTCGCCCACCACGCCGGTCTGCCCGGCGTCGCCGGGATCGCGAAAGACGCCGTATTCGTTGACCCTCAGCCCGCGGTCCTGTCCGCGCTCGCGCAGCCGGATGTTGTGCTGCTGCGAGCCGGTGAAGTACACCAGCGCCGCCCCCCAACTCCCCGGCTCGACCACGCGCAGGTCCACCTGCCGGCCGCCCGGCAGCGTGCCGCTCACCTTCGTCTCACCGGCCAGCTCGACCGCCTCGAGGATCCCCGCTGCGGCGAACGCCCGGCAGACCGCACCCGGATCGTCCGACGTCGCCAGCAGGTCGAGATCACCGACCGTCTCGCGGCCGCGGCGTGCCGAGCCTGCGTAGTCCGCCCCGATGACCTCGTCGAGACCGAGCAGGAACGCGACCATCTCCTCCGCCCGCGGCAGGATCTCACCCAGCAGAGCCCGCTCCCGGCCCTGCCAGTATCTCCCGATCGCCTCCAGCAGCTTGCGCTCCGACTTCTCGCCCATCCCCTTGAGTTCGCGCACCTGCCCCCGCACGCACGCCTCCTCAAGCTGATCGACGGTGCCAACGCCCAACTCGTGGTAGACGAGCGCGGCTCGCTTCGGGCCCAGGCCCGGGATCTTCAGCAGCTCGAGAAAGCCCTCCGGATACTGCGCCAGCAGGTCGGTGAGATACGCCAGTTCCCCGGTGTCGAGCAGCTCCTCGATCTTCTGCGCGATCGCCTCCCCGATGCCCGGGATCGCTTCGAGCCCCCCCTCGCCCGCGCGTAGCTCCGAAAGCTCCTCGCCCAGCCCCCGGATGGCCTCGGCCGCCCGCTCATAGCTGCGGATGCGAAACGTGTTCGCGCCCTCAATCTGCAGAAGCTGCGCGATCTGCCCGAGTGTCGACGCGATCTGCTCATTCGTCATCGCGAGCACCTCCGCATCCGCCTTCGCCGCCCGCTCCCGAACGCCTTGCGGGAGGCCGCCATCGGCTGAGTCCCTCCACGAACTGCTCGCTCCGCAGGTTGAGGTCGAGGTGGTAGCGGATATGATCGCGTATCAGCCGCTGGACCTGATGACGCGTCGGCTCGGTGAGGCGCAGGCGCTCGATCGCGGCGGGGTCGAACCGCCGCATCGCCTCGATTGTCCGGGCGGCGCCGGGGGAGACCTCGACGACCGCAGCGGCGCCGGGCGCGCAGGCGGCGCAGACGGTCCCTCCCTCCGCGGCGACGTACCCGCCACCGAGGCCCGCCGTGCCGCAGATCGGGCAGCGATCGATCACGGGGCCGATCCCGCTCAGCTCAAGATACGCCAGCTCGAACGCCCAGCTCAGCACCCGCGGGCTGCCGGTCTCCTGCATCGCCCGGAGGTAGGCGATGAGCATCTCGAAGAGCCCGGGGACGCTCTGTCCCGTCTCGGTGGTGCGAACGATCAGCTCGCAGGCAACCGCCGCGTAGCCGTAGCGCGTCATATCACGCCGGAGGGCGTAGAAAGGCTCGATCACCCGTGCCTGCGTCAGGCGGTCGGCGCCCTTCGCCTCCGCGAGCTGCAGCTTCGAGTGCGTGAAGAGTTCGACGACCGGCGCAAGAGAGCTTCCGGGTTTGCCGATGCCCTGTGCGACCGCCGTGATGAGGCCGCGCTCGCGGGTGTAGAAGTTGACCATCCGCCCCGTCCCGCGGAACGCGCGGGCGATCAGCGTGACGCCTTCGACGTTGTACGTGGGCAGTGGTGCTCAGCTCCATTGCAGTGATCGCAGATACATTGCACGGGCGTTCCGCCCATGCTTCGCCTCGCCGCGCGGCGGCGGCCGTGACAGAACGCGAACTGCCGGGAGACAACGAGCTACCCGCCCCCCAGCTCCTCCGCAATCGCGCGCGTGGAGCTGGTCCCAAGCCGCGTTGCGCCCGCTTCGATCATCGCGAGGCAATCCGCGACAGTGCGGATCCCGCCTGCCGCCTTCACGCCGACGTCATCCGGCGCAAGCTCGCGCAGCAGCCGCACGTTCTCGACCGTCGCGCCCTCGGGGCCGAGGCCGGTGGAGGTCTTCACGAAGTCCGCGCCCGCCTCGACGGCGATCTCCACCGCGGTCCGGATCTCATCCTCCGTCAGGTAGCAGGTCTCGAGGATCACCTTCACCACGGGCTCGTTGAGGCACGCCGCATACACAGCGCCGACCACCGCGGCGATGTCATCGAGCACGGCGTCATGATCGCCGGACTTGAGCGAGGTGATGGCGAGCACCATGTCAATCTCATCGGCCCCCCGCGAGACCGCCTGGCGGGCCTCATACGCCTTGACCTCGGCGGTGGTCGCGCCCAGCGGGAAGCCCGCGACCGTTCCGACCCTCACCTGCGAGCCCTTCAGCGCCTCCACCGCCGGCCCCACCCAGCGCGGGTGTACGCAGATGCTCGCGGTACGAAGCTCGGCGCACAGCTCGCAGCCCGCCAGCACGTCATCTCGCGTTGCGTCCGGCGCGAGCACCGCGTGGTCGATCATCGGGATGATCAGACTCGTGTCAGCCATCATCGGTCTCCTCCAGCTCGTCGGGTGAGCGCGGGGTGCCATCGGCCGCGCGGCCGGGCGCCAGCACACCTCGTAGATCGCGGATGGCGTCCTTCGTCAACTCGTAATCAGACGGCGGCTCGAAGACCGCTGCGTCGGCGCCCGCCGCCGCCACGCGCTCGGCGTCCTCGCGCGACGTGATCCCTCGCGCCGACACCACCAGCACCTCCCCGGGAATCAGAGGAGCGAGACGCTCGGTGATCTCGAGGTCGGCCTCACCGGTCTCGTAGTCGCGGTTGCTGATCGCGATGACCTGTGGCGCGGCCGCGAGCGCGCTGTCTACCTCGAAACGATCGCGGACCACCGGGATGCCCGTGAGGCGGAGCTTGCCCGCCGCGCGCATCATCTGCTGGAGCGTGTCATCATCCACCAGCCCGACCACCAGCGCCACCGCGTCGGCCTGGTTGTCCCACGCCTGGTAGACCTGGTACTCATCGACGAACCAGTCCCACTGGATCACCGGCAGTGCCATGTACCGACGGGCGCGGCGCAGCAGGTGCGGCTCGGTCCCGACGCGAGGGTAATCGGTCACGACGCTCAGCGCCGCGGCCCCCGCTCCGGCGAATTCCTGCGCGATGTACCGTGGGTCAGACATCAGCCCCGCCGCTGCATCACCACGCGGGGGGCGGCGAAGCTCGGCGATCAGCCGCAGCTCCCGTCCGCCGAGCGCCGCGCGCAGATTCCGGCGCGGCAGACCGTCGCTCGCGAGGGAGCGTTGCAGCAGCTCGTGCTGGGGCAACTCCTCCATCTCGGCGGTGATCTCGGCTCGCTTGCGGGCGGCTGTGCTCTTCAGAAAGTCAGTCATGATCTGTGGATGTGCTCCCGGAGGAGGGGCGCATTCGGGCCCCTCTCACGACGCGGCTGCCACTGAGACGGCCACAGGATGTGCGCGCGAATTGTGCAGGCCGCCTCGCCGGCGTCTTCAGGAAGCACCGATGTCGCGGCGCTCAGAACCCCTCGAAGATCACCGACGAGCGGGCGATCAGGCGGAAGGTGAAGCTCCCCCACGCAACCACGAGGATCGCGATCACGAGCACCGCCAGCCAGCGGTTGCGCTCCGCGCTTTTGTCATGGACGCGCCACACCGCGAAGAGGCCGAGGCCCGCGCCCAGCGCCGTCATCGCCAGCGCGACCCACCTCCACGGATCGGGTTGCGGAGCCGTCGCGTCAGAGGCCGGCGCCTGAGGCTGGTCCGGCAGCGCCTCCATGGGGAGCGGCGCGTGCTCATCCTCGATCAGCCGATCGGCGGTGCGGGCCAGTGGCGCCCACAGGTGGGCGGCGAGAAGCACGATCTGGCCGAAAAGCAGCACCACGATCAGGATGACCGCGACGGTCGAGAGTTGGGCGTCGATTCGCTCATCCATGGCGTCGAGAGTGCGGCCGCCGCCCCCTGCAGCCCGGGCATCCTCCGCCGGGCATGGAGGGCGGCGCATGATAAACGACGAGGCGGCCGTGCCGCCTACTGTGCCCGGTCGCGGGCGCCGACCTGATCGACCTCCAGCACCATCATGTGCGGCACCGAGTAGACGTCCCGCTGGAAGTCGTAGTCGAGGATCGTGCGCGTGCCCGCCAGCTTCCCGACGATCTGCACGCCCTGACGGCCCGCCGCCTGGAAGGTCCCGAGCGCCTGGGGCGCGCGGTTGAAGTTCAGCGCGACCGACTTGTCCGGGTGCATCTGATCCCCGGGGAGGTTCGGCTCGGTGACGGCGATCCGGTAGTACTGGTCAACCGGGAAGGTCGTGACATTGCGCCCCCGACCCTCGCCCGGTGGGGGCGCGGGGTAGTAGTCGTCAATGACTAAGGCCCCCCAGAACGCCAGTCCCGGCGAGTGCCGAGCGACGTTCATCGGCAGGAGCGGCTCCACGCGGATGACGATGGAGCCCACCAGCAGCACGAATGTGGTCACCACCGCCCACGTCTGTTGGATCTCCGAGGTCCACAGGAACCACCCGATAAGCGCGAACACAGCCACCGCCACGACATCGAAGACGATCTGGAAGCCGATGTTGAACTTGACCGAACTGCTGATCGGCTCGTCGCCGAGTCTGTCCGCCACATTGGCGAACTCCGGCGCGCTGTCAACGATGCTCATCACGACGACGCCCGCCGCCAGAGCGAGGAACAGGAGGCCGCAGAACCTGGTGAGGAAATACATGAAGCATCCCCCGTCATGCGGGATATAAGCACGGTCGCGTCAGGATTGCCCCGGCTCGCGCAGGCTTAGAGCAGCGGAAGCGCGGCGGGCTCGCCGCTGTCGGCGGCCCGGTATGCGCCGAGTGCAACCTCCATCGCGCGCAGCCCGTCGTTCCCGGTGATCGGCACCGGCGCTCCGGTCTCCACGCAACGGGCGAAGTCGGCGATCAGACTCGCATTCGCGTCATGCCCGTAGGCTTCCCAGAGGAAGGTCGAGGCCGCCTCTCGCCAGGTGTCAACACGTTCGACGAACAGGTCCACCGAGGCGTTCCCCTCGGTCCCGATCAGCTCCATCGTGACGTCCCCCCAGATCGGGTAGTTGTCAGGCCGCGACCACGAGGCATCAAGCGTCGCCACGCAGCCGCCGTCGAAGTTCATCGCGAGGATCCCCGCGTCGTCACACGGCAGCTCCGGCTTGAAGACCGTGTCAATCTCCGCGTAGACCTTCACGACCTCCTGCCCCAGCAGCGTGCGCATCAGATCAACCACATGAACCGTGTGGTCGATCACCGAGCCACCGCCCGAAAGCGACGGGTCGGTGAACCAGCCACCGGGGTTCTGCCCCCGATTCGTCCCCTTGATGCACACGATCTCCCCAAGCTCGCCGCTCCGAACCACCTCGAGAAGCTGCAGGAAGCCCGGCGTGTAGCGGCACGGGAATGCGATCATAAGCTGCACCCCGGCCCGCTCGCACTCGGCGATCATCACCTCGGCGTCCGCGACGTTCGTCGAGATCGGCTTCTCGCAGAGCACGTGCACTCCGGCCTGACAGGCCGCGAGTACATCGCGCTTGTGGTTGATGTTCTCGCTGGTGACGATTGTTGCCTGGATCTCGTTCTCCGGGGCGAAAAGCTCCTCGGGCGTGGCGAAGAACCGCGTGTCGTATCTCGCCGCCGCCTCATTCCCCCGCTCGGCGTTATCGTCCCACACACCGACCAGTTCGACGTCCGGCAGCGCGCCGATCGCGCCGGCGTAGAAGTCCGCATGAAGGTGCGCGAAGCTCATGATCGACAGGCGGGTTGCCATGAGTGGCCTCCAGAAGGCGGCAATTGGGAACTGACAATCGGCAATTGGCGGGCGACGGTGAGGCGTGTCGTTTGCAGGACGGGCTTCCATTGTCTGGCGCTTTCCGTGCCTCGGCCTGGTGCTACGAGGACGGGCCCGAAGCTGTCCTGCCAACGGCTGAGGACGGCCTCGACCGTCATCAGCCGACCGGCGCCTCCCGTCAGAGTTCGACGACCTCGCCCGCGGACTCGTTGGACTTCATGGCCGCGAGGGCCAGTTCGACCGCGTCGAGGGCCTCATCCCCGGTGATCGCGGGCTCCTCGCCGCTGATGATGCACTGGACGAAGTGCTCATCCTCGATCATGTAGGGCGATCTGACCGCCGGGCTTGACGGGACCTGCACCCCCGCGCGCCCCTCCTCGGTCGCGCGGCGCTGGATCGTCAGCGTGGACATCTGCGTGCTGTCGTGGCGCAGCAGACCGTCACTGCCCGCGACGTCGAAGCTGGTGCGGAAGGCACCCGTGTCGGCCCAGCTTCCCTCCGCGTGCGCGATCGCGCCGCTCTCAAAGCGGATCGTTGTCAGCCCGTAGTCCAGCAGCGGCATCTTCTGCGGCGCGCCGACTGAGTAGACGCGCTCGGCCGGGCCGAACGTCCAGAGCAGCCAGTCAAAGTCGTGGATCGTCATATCCAGCGTCACGCCGCCGGAGAGCGCGTAATCCTGGAACCACCTGTCGCGTCCGGTCGGCATCGTGTTGATCCGGCTGGTCCGCGCAACGCCGACCTCGCCTATCTCGCCGGCGGCGATCAGCGCGTTCGCGCGGGCGTACTGCGGGAAGAAGCGCACCACATGCCCGACCATGAAGGTGATGCCCGCGTCCCGGACGGCCTCGAGCATCTCTTCGCCCTGCTCGACCGTCCGGCACATGGGCTTTTCGCAGAAGACGTGCTTCCCCGCCTCGGCGGCCTTCACCGTGTAGTACGCGTGGACCGGCGTCGGGGTCGCGACGACCAGCACATCCACGTCATCTCCGAAGACCTCGGCCTCCTCGGACGCCACGCGCGCACCGACCTTCCCGGCCAGTTCGGCTGCAGCGTCCTCGACGACGTCATACACCAGTGTGACTTCGGTCTCGGGAATCGCGCGGAAGTTCTCGGCGTGACGCGTGCCGAGCCCACCGGCGCCGCAGATGGCTACCTTGAGCATGCGAGGGACCCTCCCTGTCATGATCGCGCTTCTGATAGATGCTTCCCCGTGGAGACACAGAGTCCTTCATCTCACCGTCGCCGGGATCGAGCGGCGTCAGTGCGCGTCCCTCACCAGCCAGATCCGATCGACCCAGACCGCCTGCACCTCGCCCGGTCGCCCCGGCGGAGCGACGTAGATGTACATCTGGCCGTGAAGAGGGGCGCTCGCCACCTCGTACGTGTGATAGCCGTCATCCAGTATCTCGTTGAGCGTCACGCGGACCGCCCCCACGCTCCTGCGGTTGGCGACGTCGTAGACACCGGCGCTGAAGGCAGGTCCCTCCTCGGCGGTGGCCTCCACTCGCACGACGACGTAAACGCGGTATGCTGCGCCCTCCTCCACCGCCCCGGCCGGGATATCCTGCTGCACCGCCCACTCGTTGTGATCGCCCGGCATCCGCGCGGCAACCGAGTCCGAGGCGCGCTCGTCATGCTCGAGCCTCGCCCACGTGCCCTCCCGCGCGAGGCGGAACGCCCCGTCCTGCAGATCGATCCAGCGGCGGCGGTCGAGCCCCTCGGTCTCCGACGGCGGCGCCGCCTCGGTCCGGCCGAGGTCCACCGTCCGCGCTTTGAATACGTCGAGCGTGTTGCGCTCGGATATCCGCGTGATCTCGTTCGCCTCGGCGACCTCGATGAACTCCTCCGCGTTCATGGCGAAATCAGCCGGGCCGGGCCACTCGATTCCCTGCCTGCGAGCCTCGGCCTCGAACTCATGCCAGCGCATCGCCCAGACGTAGCGGATCGGCAGGCGGGCAAGCCGCACGCGGCCGAGCACCTCGGGGTCATCAGAGACGGCGGCCTCCGCCCGCTCGAAGAGCTCCTCGGCCCGGCCCATCAGGTCGAGTGTCAGCCAGGGCGCGTTGAGGTTCCCGCCGATGCGCATGTAATGATCGGTGGCCTCGGCCTCGTCGTGGAGTGTCGTGATGTACTCGCGGATGAAGGGGCCGGCGGCTTCATAGTAGCCATAGACGAACTCGTCGATCAGCGCATCGGTGTCCTGGGACGGGTCCCACAGCAGTCGGCCGAGCATCCAGGCGCGGAGCAGCGCGAACTCCCCGCCCGGCGACTGGTACGCGCCCTGCTCGAAAACGCCTTTGACCCCGTGTTCAACGAAGAAGCGGATGTTCGGCGCGAGGACCCGCAGATTCGGGTGCGGCAGGATATAATGCCCGAAGTTCGTCGTGTAATCCCACACGTAGAGCCGGTCGCAGATCTCGTCCCAGCCGCGGATGTCATCGCCGAAGGACGCGTTCGCCGCACTCGACAGCGGCTGCAGGAAGCTGCACTCGATGCTGCACAGGCGGACGATCACGTTCGGCAGCGGCGTGACGTTCTCCGGCGGCCTGCGGGTGTACTGGTACGCGAGCGTGTCCACCGCCACGCCGGGGTAGTCCGGGCCGATGCGCTCGGCGACGTCATTGACGAAGCGCAGCAGCGGCCCGGCCGCGGAGCCGTCCTGCTCCTCCAGCGCGAGACATTCGGCGCAGAGGCAGTGGTTGTCCCAGTCGTTCTGTGAGACGGAGACAATCCCGGCGTCCGGGTGGTCCTCGAGGCGCTGGCGGACCCGCGCCTCGATGAGGTTGAGCACTTCCGGGTTCGTCAGGCAGAGTTGGCTGCGCACGCCCTCTCCGCCGATCCGGGTGCCGCTGCGCTCGCTGAACCACTCGGGGTGCTCGGCGAAGTGCTCGTCAGGAACAAGCTGGCGGAAGGTGTGCACGAAGAACCCGGCGTAGCTGACCTTCCCCCCGTGCTTCTCCTCAAGACTCGGGCGATGGCCGTTCGACTTGATGCGCGCCGCCCAGTCGCCATCGAACGCATCCCACCAGAAGACCTCGCGGTACTCCAGCGGCGGGATATGCAGCACGCTCTGCTCGGGCACCGTGAGATCGGGAGCGTCGGGGATGAAGCTTGCATCGGGGGCCCACCAACGGCAGCCGACCGCGTCCTCGAGGAACGTGTACACGGCGTAGAGCGTCCCGCGTGGACGATCTCCTCCCAGCACGAGACTCTCGCCGACCGTCTCGATGACGATGCCGTCGGGCGAGAGGTCGTCCCAGGGCAGGCCGGGCGCGATCTCACGGGAGGCGCGACCGGGGCCGACGTAGAGGCAGGGCATATCAAGCGCCGCGTCCGCTTCGATGACCTCGAAGCGGGCGCCGGTGACCCGGCCGAGGAAGCTCGACAGCTCCGCCGCGGCGTGCTTCTCGGTGACGGTTGCCTGCGGATCGACCACCACCGCGTAGTCGGTTGCGCCGCCCACCGCCAGCCGCATCTCGGCGACCGACGGAAGCGTGGACGCGATGATGAGGATGCATGAGATGATGACCCGATCCATGGGATGGCCTCCTCAGCGAGACTGCCCGTCTCCCCGCCCCTGCGCTCGTTGACGGGGCGATGCAATCATCGGCCGGACCTCACTCCAGCGTGAGAATCCGCTCGGTGCTCATCCCCGATGCCACGTCGGTCAGTTCGATGCGCCACGAACCGGCGGGGTCATTCAGCGCGAACGGGATGCTCGCCGAGCCCGCGCCGCGTGGGCAGACGATGTTCTGCGAGTACTCCCGGTGCGCGGTGTCGGAGCCCGGCGCATAGACGTCCATGCGCACAACATGCGTGGCGGGCTGCGCCGCGGCGCTCACAGATGCCGCGATCTCCACCGTCGCGCCGCGCGGCGCGGAGGCGGGCGCATCGGAGTCGACGCCCGTGACCTCGTAGGGCAGCAGCGCATAGACGCGCGGGAAGCCGCGGTCGATGGTCGTCTCCCACGCGCTCACGCGGCCCTCGCCGATGCGCTCGCCCGCGCGGATGTCGTAGACGGCCGCGGGGCGGTCAAGCTCGATCCGCAGCTCCTGTTCGCCGATGCCGCGCACGAGGATGTCCTGCTGCACCGCGAGGTAGCGCAGCGGCCCGCTCCCGAACTGCACCGTCTGCAGGCACAGCGGCCGGGAACCGTCGGTGCGGGTGACGATCGCGGGAGGCCGCACACCCGCCGATTCGACCGCCGCCACGAGTGTCTCCTGGATCGCCGACGCTTCCTCGCTCGTTCGCTGCCCGTTGTACGCCTCGGTCGCGAAGTTCAGCAGGATCGCCCGGCCCTCGCCGACCTCATTGATGACGCCGATCGGCGCTCCGCCCACCTCCGCGAGCGCGGTGCCGGTGGTGACGGTGAGGCCCGGCTCGAAGACGGTCAAGTCGGCGCTCGCGAGATCGAGCGTGACCTCGCCGATCGTCCCGCTGATGGCCGCCTCGCCGGTGGCCGACTCCGAGACGAACGCATCGAGGCCCGCGGGTGAGGCCACGCCCAGCAGGTCGTCGAGCGGGCGGCCGTCGCGGACGCGGCCCTGGCCGGAGAGCAGCCCGGCCCGGCCGTCCACGATCAGCGTGCCGCCGCCCTCGACGTACTCGCGCAGCCGCCCGGCCATCTCGTCGGAGATGCAACTGGCCAGCGGCAGGACGAAGACGCGATGCTCGCTCGGTGAGAGACGGCCCTCGACCACGTCCTCGAAGGTCAGGTGGGTGTACTGATAGCCCGCGTCACGCAGGGCGCGGAGGATCGCCTCGTGTGTCCGGAGCAGCCGCGCGTCGCCCGCCCACGGCTGGCCCTCGGCAAGCTGGCCGCCGAGCGTGGCCGCGAAGAGGTCGCGGTGCGAGTAGAGCACCGCGATCGGCGCGTGCTGCCGGCCCGCCTCAAGCAGCAGCCTGCCCGGCCCGGTCCGCGTCTCCTCCAGCGACTCGAAGAACCACCTGCCGAAGTTGCTCAGTGACAGGTCGGGGTTGAACGGGATGTAATCCACGCCCCACGAGGTCCACCACCAGACGGAGTTATCGCCGGCCAGCAGGCAGTCCCACGGGAACGAGTGCCAGCCCGCCTCGACGTCCGCCACTCGGTTACCCCACTTCCCGGTGAATGCGTCATCGCGCTTAAAGGAGCGGTACAGTTCGCCCTGCAGGAACTGGGAGTTGTAAGTCTGGTTCAGTTCGAGATTCGCGGTGAGCTTCGCGAAGTCGTAGCCCATCTTCCAGTTGTACCCGAGGAAGCCGTCCCAGCCGACCTTCGTGTCGGGGTCCTGCGACTTCACGAAGCTCGCGCCCAATTCGTGCATCTCGGCGAAAGCGGTGTCCATGAAGAGCTTGTGGTCGATCCACGGGGCGAAGCTCTCGCTCTGTTCGGCCGCCTCGGCGATCGTGATCGGGTGGATCTCGCCGAAGTCCGCGTAGTCCGTGGCCCACTCCCCATTGAGCGCGGCGATGTCCGCGTACTGCTCTCGCAGCCACTCGCGGAACGCGGCGACGGAGTGATCCGTGTGACAGCCCTCGAACTCGCTGCGGATCAGGTAGTTCTCATCGCCGAGGGTGTACGCCGGCGGTGAGTAGGGCGCGGCCTGCGCGCAGGTGCGGGTGATCTTCGCCTGCTCGGCGGCGATGTAGTCGGGGTCGTGCATGCACGGGATGCGCTCGTTGTCGGCGTTCGCGCCGCCCGCGTAGCGCGTCACGTAGGGGATGAAGCGCAGGCCGGATTGCGCGCTGACCGCGTACTCGCGGGCCGCGCCCTCGGATGAGTAGCCGCCCATGTGGCAGAGGTCGCTCATTCCCGCGCCCTGCTCGTAGCAGATCCGGTCGGTGTTGAGCAGGATCGGGTCGCCGCCCGCGTACGTCCACACAAGGCCGGTGAAGTCGTTGAACGGGTAGGGCACCGTCATCGTGAAGCGCAGTCGCTCGTAGGCGAGCTCCGCGTCGCCGTCAAGCACCGCCACGTCCAGGATGTGCGCGGGCGTAAGCGGTCGCGGCAGGTCGAGCGTCACGGACGCGTCGGCCTGCGCCGGGGTGGTTGCCTGCGCGACCACGCGGTCGTGGATGTCGCGCACCGTCCACTGAATCTGCGCGCCGTCCGGAGTGTCCGCCAGCGTCGCTGAGCACTGCACCTGCCCGCCCTCGGGGATGTCCACCCACGGTGGGGCGGGCTCGGCGGTCACGGTCGAGGGGGAGATTGCGAGGTCGGAGACCATCGCCTCCGGACCCGCCGCCGACGCGGCTGAGAAGATGCCGGTGACGGCTCCGTCGGCGTCGCGCGCGATCGTGTCAACGAAACACTGACGCCCGGCGGGCATCTGCGGCAGCTCCGGGCCGGCTCCGGGCGTCGCCTCTCGCAGCGCGAGCACCCGCCCGAGATCGTCCTGCATCCGGACGAGCAGACTGGCCGCGGCCTCCACGTCGTCAACCATCGTCCTCCCCGCCGCCGCCAGCGCCGCCCGCGCGGCGATCGCCAGGCAGCGGTCGGTGGCGGCGTGGAGGCCCTCGACGGCGTCATTGCGCGGGACGAGGGTGGAGTACCTGTTGAGCCCGACGTTGAGGTGCACCACGCGACCCTCACCGAAACGCCACGCGCGGATCGGCGGCTCACCGGCGATGCGGCCACGGTCGCCCTCGCGGTAGCCGGGGATCTGATCCCAGTCCGGGAACGATCGCAGGATGATCTCCGCAAGCCCCGGGTCCTCGCTGGCGAATATCTCCTCCGGCCAGCCCGTGAAGCGCCCCGCCGGGCCGGTCAGCAGCAGGCCCGCGCCCGCCGCGACGCTGTCCACGATGGCCGTGCGGGCCACCCCGGGGATCGCCGCCGCCTCGATCGCGCCGATGAGGTAGAGCTCCATCGTCTCATCGGTGGCGATCTCCGCGGCTTTGCGCGCGGCCACGCCCTGAGGGAGCGCGCCGATGCCGGTGGTGGAGGAGTAGTGCCAGCGGCCGGGGTCAACCAGCCGGCTGTCGGTGTCGAAGTAGATGTGTTGGGCGTCCATCTCCATCCGCCGCGCCAGCTCCATCGTCTCCCACGCCTGCCAGCGCTGGCAGAGAATGCCGGTGCGAATCGGTCCGCCGGGCAGCCTCGCCGCCCACGGGAAGTCCAGCGGCTCGGGGTTCGGCCGCCAGAGTTCGGCGGGCCTGTCGAGCATATCCGCGCCCTCTCGGCGCAGTCGCGCCATCCGCTCCGCATCGAGCGGCATCGGCGGGAGGGGCTGTGAGAGGTCTCCGGCGGCCATCCGGCCGATCTGCTCGGCCTCCGCGTCGGCGCTGCGGGCGAAGTATTCGCGGGACTCGTTGATGTCGGGGAAGAGCGGGTAGTCGTAGAGGCCGAGCGCGAAATCCGTTGCTCCGCCGGGCAGTCGAAGCGTTGTGGTGATCCCGTAGGCGCCGACGGGGACAGTGATGCTCTCGAAGGCGTCGGGTGTGCCGATCAGCAGGCCCGACGGGCCCTGGCCCGGCCGCCCCTCGGTGAGATCCTCGTAGAGGACCCATCGCTCCCGCGCGAGGTCGAGGCTGACCGTCTCACCCTGCTCGCGGGTGCCGAGCGCGGTTGTCACGGCGCGTCTGCGCGGTTCGGCGTAGCCGGTCGGGTAGCAGGTGAGGGTCATGCGGACGTTCTGCACAGGCTCCTTCGGCTCGTAGCTTCCGAACATCAGGAGCTTGTCGGAGCCGGTGGCGAGGGCGAAGCGGAGGGAGGCGCGGACTTTCGGCGTGTCCCAGAGGTACTCAACCATCCCGTCCTGCCCGCCGTCGCGGATGACGTTGACCTGCGCGGGACGCATGTGCAGGCTCTCGTCGTCGAACTTCCAGACGATGATTCCCTGCCAGTACCAGTTCGGACCGGAGGGCTCGGTCATCCCGAGGGTGATAGTGTCGGATTGCCACGCCCACCAGTTGGACGTGACCTCGTCGGGGGTGTCCGGATCGTGGATGACGTCGTAGTTGAGGGTGTAGTGCGCGATCTCGTTGGTGAGGACCACGCCCTGCGCAACGCGCTCGCCCTCCGGTGTCTGAGAGACCTGCGGGTCGAGCCTCGTTACCGCGACCGCGGCGTAGAGTGGCGCGGCCCCGATGACGGCGATGGCCGCGACGGTGGTCAGTGTGCGGATGGTGCGCATGCGGACCCCTCCTGCAGACGACCGTGCGCTGGTTTTCGCGCCAATTCTTCGTGCGAATGCGCCCTTCCTCCCGCACCGCGAGAGCTGAGGGCAGAGGTTGGAATGTTTCACGTGAAACATTTGTTCGTCGAGGCGGGCTGGGGGCGGGATGCCGACCTCATCGCCGGTGTGCAGAACGCATCCACCGCGCGCCTGAAGCGAGGCGCGCGGTGGGGTGAAAGCGTCATCCGATCGTCCGGACAGCTTCGCCGTCAACTGGTAGGCGTCCACATGTCCCGTGTCGTAGTGTACTTGCGGTACCACTTCGCATGGCCATCGAAGTGAGAGTAGTTGGCCCCGTCATTGTGCCAGTGCCCGACGTAGCAGGGACTCGGGTGGGGGCCGTCGGGGTTCTCGGTCCACCACCACTCCTCACGACCCTGGGCGCTGGTGATGTTATTGGTCCAGATCGAGCTTGAGAGGAGCTTGTCCATGTGATAGATCTTCTCAGCGGGCCGCACCACCTGGGCCATCTTGATCCCGCTGAAGCTTCGCGGCACAGTGTAGGAGACCGGGTAGGGGTGCTGGGTGCCCGAACTGTCCGACGCTCCTGTTGCCGGATAACTCGGACACTCATAGATGTCACGGTTCATGATATACGGTTCGAGCAGCACCGGCCAGTCCCAGTAGGCGCCACGCGAATCATTGAAGCGCGGCGCAAGAGGTGGGTCGGGAGCGAAGTAGCCATGCGGCGGAGTTCGCTCGTTGTAGTCGTTGGTGTACATCAGAGTCGCCAACATGATCTGCTTCAGGTTGCTCAAACAACTCGTCTGTCTGGCCTTTTCTCGTGCCTTCGCGAAGACCGGGAACAGGATCGCTGCCAGGATCGCGATGATCGCGATCACCACGAGCAACTCGATCAGGGTGAAGCCGTTACGCTTCATAGTGCTCCCCTTTCCGCGTCAGGTTGGTACGACAGCTTAACTTTATAGTTGTCCGTCAATCACTTCATACCTTCTTCTTAAGGAGAAGGTTTTCTGACTTCGATCTCTCCACGTTACATCGTCGGGGTGGGGGAGGAGAATGCGTCCTGTGCCGGCCGGTTGTTGTCTGCGTCGCGTTTGTGCCGGCGGCGCACGCTGGCGGGGCGTTTGCGGCGGATCTGATGGAGCCCCCCGGTTTTGAGCAGATCGAGCCGGGGACCGGCTCCCCGCCGGCTGGGAGCCGACGTGTTGGGGTGGCGGATTGTCGACTCCATCGAGGGGCGGGTAGAACGCATCCACCGCGCGCCTGAAGCGAGGCGCGCGGTGGGGGTGGTCCTGCCAGGTGATGCCGTCTCCGCTAACTGGTCGGCCGCCACATCTCCCTCGTCGTCGCCCACTTACCGTACCACTTCGCGTGTCCGTCCCAGTGTGTGTAGTTCGTGCCGTTGTTGTGCCAGTATCCGACGTAGCAGGGGCTGACGTAGTCTGCGTCAGGGTCCTCGGCCCACTCGTAGTCGGCGCGGCCCCGGCCGGGCTCAATGATGTTGTTCGTCCAGATAGAGCTGCTGTAGATCTTGTCCATGTGGTAGATCTTCTCCGCGGGCCTTTCGACCTGTGCCAGCTTCACCATGCTGCACCGGCGCGGCACCGTGTAGGAGACGGGCCATGGGTCCGTTCCCGAACTGCTCATCGCGCCGGTCCCGGGGTGACTTGGGCATTCGAAGATGTCGCGGTTCATCACGTAGGGCTCGATCAGCGAGGGCCAGTCCCAGTAGCCGCCGCGCGAGTCGTTGAAGCGCGGAGCCGGCTCGTCGGTGAAGTAGCCGTGCGGTGGGGTTCGCTCGTCGTAGTCGTTGCAGTACATCAGCGTCGCCAGGATGACCTGCTTCAGGTTGCTCAGACAACTCGTCTGTCTGGCCTTTTCCCGCGCCCTCGCGAAGACCGGGAACAGGATCGCTGCCAGGATCGCGATGATCGCGATCACGACCAGCAGCTCGATCAGGGTGAAGCCGCTACGCTTCATGGTGCTCCCCTTTCCGCGTCAGGATGGTACTGAAGCTTAATCTTAATATTATCGGCGGATTGCTTATTCCCTTCTTCTTAAGGAAAGTTTTCCGCCGCTGTGGTTCCGCCAGCCCGGCTTCGGGGCGGGGAAGGTGCCCTCGGGCGGAGGGCGAAGCTGATACGCGGGCGGGCTGAGAGCCTCGACAGGCCGGGAGTCCCGGGAGGAGTCTTCGTCATGTATCGGCCGGTGATCATGTGCGCTGCAGTTGCGCTGGCAATGTGCGCGGGCGGGGCGGTCGCGGCGGATCTGCTCGTGAACCCCGGTTTCGAGGAGATCGACGCCGAGACTGGCTTCCCCGCCGGCTGGGAGCCGATGTACTGGAGCAGGCCACGGGGGACCATCGAGGCCGCGAACGTCGCGCGGAGCGGCGAGAGGAGCGTCGTCGTGCGGGGCATTCCCGAGGATCAGATCACGGACGAGGGGGGCCGCAACAACCACCTCGTCGCGCAGACGATTGAACTGACCGGGATGCGGCGGCTGACGCTCACCGTCAACGCGCGCACCGAGGGCGACGGGCGCGCATACCTCTCGATGATGACCCATGACGCCGACGGGAACCGCCTGCAATACTCCTCCACCGGGCGCTACCGGGAGCTTGATGAGTGGCGGGAGATCGTCTGGAGTTTCACGACCGAAGCCGAGACGGCTCGGCTGCAGATATTCCTGCGCAACGAGGGCCCCGGTGCGGTGTACTTTGACGACGTGAGTCTCTCAAGTCCGGAGGATGTGCTCGACAGCGGCGCGGTCGCGGCGATCGTTGATCCGCTCATCGGCGGGCGCATCAGCAGCCTCAAGGCCCTTGAGGAGCAGCGGGAGATGACCCCGTGGCGCGGCGTCGCACCCGGCGGGCTGACGGCTATGATTGTGCCGGGGGACGCCTATCCGGGCGTGCTGCGGGATCTGCCGTGGGAGATCGAGGTCATTGAGCCGAACCGGCGGCTGACGCTGCGGCGAACGATCACCGGCGGAGACCTCGCGGGGCTGACGTTCGAGAAGACGCTGTCGCTGGCGGAGGGTTCGGCCACGGTGCGTTGCGAGATGACCGTCCGAAATGAAGCGGACGCTCCGAGGACGCTGAACCTCCGCACCCAGGACTGCCTGCCGCCGGGGCAGACGACCTTCACGTGGCCGACCGGGCAGGGGCTGCGCGTCTACCATCACCCCGAGCACATCCTCAAGCGCGCGGTGGAGATCGAGAGCTTTGCGGGCGACTGGATCGCGGCGACCGACGCCGACGGCAACGGGATGGTGCTGCGCTTCGACGGGAGCGCGGCGGAGAAGGGTCACCTCTATCTCTCCCACGAGTTCGACACGATGGAGGTGTACTATCGCCCGACGGAGATCGCGGCGGGCGAGTCGTGGCGGATGAGCTACGAGTTGACGCCGATCACCGGGGCCGGTGGCGTGGTGCACGCGGCCGATGAGATCGCCCTGTCGCTGGAGCCGCTGGCGCTGCGCGCGGAGACCGACTACGCGGTGATGCTCCACGCGCTCGGCGCGGAGGCGGCGCGGCAGATCGTGATGCGCGGCACGCTGGCGAACGGTGACGTGGAGGCCTTCGAGGACACCTTCGAGGCGAGCGCGCTGGCGCCCGCGCGGGTTGAGCTGCCGTGGGCGCAGGTGGGGGTCATCGCGGTCGAGCTTGAGGTGGAGGGATCAGACGCGCCGGTCGTGATCGCGCAGGAGACGCTCGACGACAGTCCGCTGCGCGACCTGCCCGAGCCGCCCCTGGAGGTGGTGCGCTTTCCGGCGCTGGAGCGCATCTTCTCCTACGGTGAGTACTACCGCGGGTACATCGGTGAACTCGGACCGGTCGGGCAGTACCGTGAGGACCAGCTTGACAGCTACCGGCGCGGCTTCTTCAACACGCTCCTGATCTCGGACAACATCGTCCTGAACCAGTTCGCTGAGGGCGGCACATCGAGCATCATCGAGCAGTTGCGCGAACGTGACATGCGAGTCTTCCTCCGGGGGGAGTATCTGCGCGTGTTCGAGCGGGGGGAGGACGGCGGGATCAGGCGCGAGATGTACCCGGGGGATTACACGCGCGAGGCGGCCGTCGAGCGGATCGAGAGCGCCGGCCACGACCTGGAGACGCGCAGGCGTTTCGCCGAAGCGTTCAGCGACACGATCCTCGCGTATGATGTCAGCGATGAGCCGGGCCCCGAGCATATTCACAACTACATGATGATCCAGAGCGTCTTCGGGGAGGTTGATCCCGATCACCCGGCGTTGACGATCCTGAACTTCAGCCGGACGGAGTATCTGCCGTACATGCCGGTGTACTACGGCGACGAGTACCCGATCAGGAACACCGGTCGGGACCCGTGGATGGTCATGGACGTGGTTCAGTTCGCGTCACAGCGCGCGCCGGGGCCGGTCTGGCTGATGGCCCAGGCTTTCGGCGGGCTGCCGGAGTACCGCTGGCAATTGCCGACCGGTCCGGAGATGCGGCTGATGCTGTGGGGCGCGATCGCGGGCGGCTGCAAGGGGATCACCTTCCACGGATCGTTTTCGCCACCGTCCTGGCGGATCAACAGGTACTACTTCACGACGGCGATCGACTCGTTCGGCGCGACCACTCCCGCGTGGGAGGCGATGGTGGACGTGGGCCGCGAGATCACCGCGATCGGGCCGTCGATGCTCGACTGCGCGGTCGACACCTCGGGCGCCTTCACCGTCGAGTGCGAGCAGCTTGAGGACTACCGGGAGCGGTATACCGGTCCGGCGGTGCGGCTGGGCCTGCTGCGCCAGCCCGGTGCCGATGGAGGGCGTTTTCTCGTGGCGGTGAACCAGGACCTCGACCGGGCGCGGAGCGCGCGGCTGGGGCCCGATCCCGGGCAGATCGCAGAGGACGCGGTGCTGGTGGACCTGCTGGGGACGATGGAGCCGATGGCGGCGCGGGCGGGGCTGGAGTTGACGCTGGAGCCGGGCGATGGGCGCATCCTCTTCTGCGGCACTCCCGCGCAGGTCGGGGAGGTCGTGGAGGCGGTGCGCGCGGGGCATGAGGCGAACCTGCGGCAGATCTTCGAGATGGACGCCCGGATCGCGCGCGCCGGCGGAGTGGATGTGGCGGCGGCCGCGGCACTGGCGGAGCGGGGGCGCAGCGGCGAGGCGATCGAGGCGCTCGACCGGGCGGAGGGGATGGCCGTGGTGCGCGAGCGGATCGCGGCGCTCGATGAGGCGCTTGCGCTGCTGACGCCGATCGCGCACACCTTCCGGGAGCACTTCGACGTCGTGGTGCCAGCAGAGGACCGCACGGGCGTGGCGCGGGATGAGACGTGGAGGAACACGCAGGACCCGCTCATGCAGCAGTATGCCGACGAGGTCGCGGAGGCGTTCATCGACCGGATCATGCTGATGCGGAGGGTGAAGGCCGGCGAGGCGGCGGAGACGGCCGGCGAGGTCGCGGCGCTGGTGGAGCGCGCGAGGCGGCTGAACGAGGACGCGATCGGATACGTCCGGGAGAAGGCGGGCGGGTGATCGACGGTGGTGGAAGACGACGCGCGGCTCGCCGCGGACGACACGGGAGGATGCCTGATGCGCAGAGAGGACCGGCGGATCGACGAATCTGAGGTCATCGAGGAGATCCTGCGGCGCGCCACGGTGCTGCACCTCGCGATGGTTGATGGCGACCGGCCCTACGTGTTGCCGCTCAGCTACGGCTACGACGGCGGCGCGATCTACCTGCACTCCGCGAGCGAGGGCCGGAAGATCGAGGTGCTGCGGGCGGCGCCGCGAGTGTGTTTCACGGTCAGCATCGACACTGTGCTGAACCGGGGCGAGCGGCCGTGTGACTGGAGCTTCCGCTACCGGAGCGTGGTCGGGGAGGGCACCGTGGCGTTCGTTGATGACGGTGCGGAGAAGCGGCGCGGCCTCGACGCCCTGATGCGCCAGCACGGCGGCAGGGGCGGCGACTACCCGCCGGGGACGCTCGATCGCACGACGGTGCTCCGCATCGACATCAGCGCGCTGAGCGGCAAGCAAGCCGGGTACGAGTGACCGCATCGCGATCGAACGCGGGCGTCGGCGCAGGTCTCTGCGGGCAGTGCCTGCGCCCGGGCCGAATCGAGGAAGAGGCGGCCGGACGACCGCGACCGGGAGGGTGCGGCATGGCGCGTTTCACCGTCGGGCTGGCGCAGATGCTCGTTGCGGGCGGTGAGCTTGAGGCGAACCTTGCGCGGGCGGCGGTGATGATCGGCCGGGCGGCCGATGAGGGCTGCGCGATCGTGGTGCTGCCGGAGACCCTGGACGTCGGCTGGACGCATCCGAGCGCCGTGGAGCTGGCAGAGCCGATCCCCGGACCGACCAGCGACAGGCTGGCGGAGGCCGTGTCGGAGGCGGGGATCTACGCGGTGGCAGGGATCACCGAGCGGGCGGGCGATCGGGTATACAACGCCTCGGTGCTTCTCTCGCCGACGGGCGACCTGCTGCTGCGCCACCGGAAGATCAACGTCCTCGACATCGCGCAGGACCTCTACAGCATCGGGGACGTGCTACAGGTGGCAGACACTCCGCTGGGGACGATCGGCATCCCGATCTGCGCGGACAACTTCAGCAGCTCGCTGGCGCTGGGCCACTCGCTGGCGCGGATGGGCGCGCAGATTCTCCTGTCTCCGTCGGCATGGGCGGTTCAGGCCGACGATGACAATGAGACCGAGGCTTACGGAGAGACGTGGCGAGAGTCGTTCGGCGAACTGGCGCGGCTTTACGATCTGACCGTGATCGCGGTGAGCAATGTTGGCTGGATGAGCCGGGGGCCCTGGCGCGGCCGGAAGTGCATCGGCTGCTCGCTGGCGGTGGGGCCGGGGGCAGTGACGCTCTCACAGGCGCCCTACGGCGTGGAAGCGGAGGTCCTGCTGACGGTGGAGGTGGAGCCGCGGCCGCCGATCGCCCGTGGGACGGGGTTCGCGGCGGCCCTCAGGGAGCGCGGGTACAGGGGGCCGTGACGGGTGGCGCGAGGCGTATCGACGCTCGGGACGGCCAGGGGTGACAGACCGAAGATAATGCTGCGCGAGGAGAATTCCATGGTGCGCGTGATGATGGTCGCGCTTGCAGTGGTGGTCGGCTCGGTGGCGTGGGCGAAGGACGGGCGGACGTACTACGATGATGAGACGATGGCGCGGGCGGCGAACGCCATCCAGACCGAGGAGTGGGCGCGAGGGTCGGTGGAGTCGGCGGAGGCGAGCGCGCGGCGCTGGGTGCAGATGTCGGACGAGGAGCTATGGGATTTCGTGCCTCCGCCCACGCAGCTTCGGGCGATCAACGTGGCCTTCGGCGTCGGCTGCCCCGAGCACGGCGCGCAGATCTTCCGCGAGGGCGGGCACTACCCGTGGATCCTCGACCCCGACAAACCCTTCAAAGTCACCTGCCCGGTGGGCGGGGAGAGCTATCCGTCCAACGACTTCGAGCCGTGGAACCTTCAGTCGCTCGAGCAGGAGCCCGAGCGCGGCCGGCCGATCGTTGACCACGGAGCGGGCTGGGTCGATGAGGAGGGCAACCGCTACTTCTTCGTGGCGTACTACACCTTCTGGCAGCGCTGGCGGGCGGAGGTGGACATCGCGGTCTCAGCACTCGGTCGGGCCTACCTGCTCACCGACGACCCGATCTACGCCCGCAAGGCCGCGATCCTGCTCGCGCGGGTCGCTGAGTATTACACCGACTACCACTACCCCTCACAGGCCTACCACTCCGGGCGGATGCCCGGTGAGAGCCCGTCCGGGCGCGTGCGCGACCGCATCTGGATGAACGGGATGGTCTCCGGCTACGCGCCGGCCTACGACGCGATATACCCGGGCCTCGATGATCCGGAGCTGCGTGCATTCCTCGCCGCGAGGGGCATCGACGACCCCGCGCGGCATATCGAGCAGCGGATGCTTGCGGAGATGGCGAAGGACGTGATGAGCGGGCTGATCCACGGCAACACGGGGATGTATCAGCGCTCGCTGGCGACGCTGGCGATCGTGCTGGACAACGATGACCCCGACTACGGGCCGACCACCGAGCAGATGCGCGAGTGGATCATGACCGGCGACGGTGAGACAGAGTATCTGCTGTGGAACGGCTTCTACCGCGACGGGCACGGCGGCGAGAGTTCACCGGGGTACTCGTCGGGCTGGTGCATCAACTTCTACCTCGTCGCGAGCCTGCTGCCGAAGCTGGGCGTGGACATCTGGTCGAACCCGAAGCTCAAGAAGATGGCCGACATCGGCCTCGACCTGCAGGTGGCGGGGGCGAACTGCCCGTCGATCGGCGACACAGGGAACATCCTCGGCGCCGGGCGCGTCGGCTGGCACCGGAACCTTCAGGGCCGCGCCTTCGACTACTACGGCGATCCTCGCCACGCGCAGGCGCTCGCGATCATGGGCGCGAGCGCCGAGGACCTCTTCGAGACGTACTACGACCCGGCAGAGGTCGAGGCGGTGGTCGCGGAGGTCGGGACGGAGATGGACTACCGCACCCGCAACCTCGGAGGATACGGACTGGCGGTGCTGGAGAGCGGGGAGCCCGGCAGCCGTCGCGGCGTCTCGATGTACTACGGCTACGCCGGGGGCGGGCACGGCCACTGGGACCGGTTGACCCTGGAGATGCAGGCCTTCGGCCGGCCGATGCTCACGGAGATGGGCTACCCCGCGCACTGGGGAGAGAAGGCCGAGTATTGGTCGAAGAACACGGTCAGTCATTACGCGGTGGTGGTCGATCAGCACCGGCAGGAGACGATGAACCGGGCGTTCCTCAACACGGTCGCGTGGAGCCCGGAGGTGCACTTGATGGACGCGGAGGCGGCGCACGCGGCCTATCCGTCCACCTGCTCGATGTACCGGCGAACGACCGCGCTGATCGACACCGACCCCGAGAGTTCGTATCTGCTGGACATCTTCCGCGTTGACGGGGGCTTTCAGCACGACTACAGCTTCCACGGCCCGCCTTTCGGCGAGTTCACGGTCGCGGGAGGAGAGCCCGGGCCGGTGCAGACCGAGGGGACGCTGATGGGCGAAGACGTGCAGTTCGGCGGCACGCCACCGGTCATGAGAGGCCGGGGCGGCGCGACCGCGCTGCAACTGCAGCAGGCCCGCGGCGTCATCGCCGATGGGCGCGGCTACCGCGAGACAGGCAAAGAGGGCTGGGCGGCCTACCGGGACAGCCAGGTGCTCACCGATCTCATCGGCGCCACGATGACCATCGACCTGCCCGAGCCGCTCGAGCCCGGCGCGTGGAAGCTCTTCCTGCGGGTGCACGACTACAACAACGGTTCGGTCGCCCTCGGCGTGCGGGTGGGTGAGAGGACCGAGGTGATGGGCTGGGAGTCCTCCGGCGCGGTCGGGCCGCGCTGGATCTCGCAGGTCTTCGAGATCGACGCGCCCGCGAGGGAGATCGCCATCACGGCAAATGAGGTCGGGCAGCCGTGGGCGCTGATCGTTGATGCCGCGATCACCGACAACGTGCACGCGGAGCAGCCGAGGCTCGTGAACCCGCGGACCAGCGGCTTTCAGTACCTCTTCAACGTGCGCAGGATGCAGCCGGACGGGACCTGGTCGGCGACATGGCGCGATCCGGATGAGGACCTCGCGCTGACGATGTGGATGCCGGGGGAGTGCGCCGGTGAGGTGATCCTCGCCGATGCGGAGGCCGAGCTCAAGCCGAGACACCCCGACACCCTGCAGTACGTGCTCGCGCGCAATGAACTGCCTGAGGAGAGCGGCGGGAGCGATCTGGCGTCCACGTACATCGCCGTGGCCGAGCCGCACCGCGGTGACGCGAAGGTGCGGACGGTTGAGCGGATGGAGGCGGTCGAGGCCGCGGAGCACGCGACGGCGGTGACGGTGCGGCGGGCCGGCGCGGAGGACCTGATCCACAGCGCGGTCGAGAGCGACGCCGACTGCGTCTGGCGCGACGGCGAGCGGGAGTTCGCCGCGACCGGGGAGTTCGCGCTGGTCACGCTGGAGGGCGACGAGGTCTCCCGCGCCTGCCTGATCAACGGCACGAGGCTGCGCGTCGGGGCGTTCGAGTTGACGGCCGGGGCCTCGCCGACCGGACAGGTGCTCGGCGTCGATCATGAGACGAACACGATCGTGCTTGACGGCGCGCTGCCGGTGCCCGAGGCGGCGATCGACCGGGTGCTGCTAACCGGAAACGAGTTGCACCAGACCAGCTACACAATCGTCGAGGCGGAGGTCGCGGACGGCCGGACCACGCTGGGCTTCGGCGACACGCTGATGCTGGTGCAGATGGGCCCGGTGCTCGCGACCGACGACGCGGCCGGGACCGTGACTCTGGACAAGCTCGGACGGGTGGACGGGCGCGATCACCAGGGCCGGTGGCTGCTCAACGAGGACATGTCCACATGGCTGCGGATCACGCAGTGCCGGGGCAACGTCTTCACCGTGGAGGGCGCGGACAGACCGCTGGACGAGATCTTCACGGACGTGGACGGCGACGGCCGGCGGCAGTTCTGGGTGAGCGACATCGGCCCCGGCGACACCTGGCGGCTGCCGGCGGTGACGTTCGTCGAGCGCGTGCGGCCGAATCTCTACCGGGTGGACGCGATGACCGAGGTGACGCTGTCTGTGCCGCGGGAGTGACGCGAGCGACCCGGACGCCCCGATGAACTTGATCCCGGGGGGGCAGGTGTGGCGCTCGGGTGATCAGATGGCACGGGGATCTGTCACGGCGTTAACACGGGGGTGTGACCGAATAATGTAGGTGCGGCAACGACAGCCTCCCCCGCCCTCATACACGACACTCGGGCACCCCCGAGCGCAGCGAGCGGGTCGGGGTGAGGCCGCCGTGAGCCGCCAGCGCCAGCAACCTACATAATTCGGTCAGACCCTTCACGCGCGATTAACTTGACAGACTTGCCAATTGCAGGGTATATAACAATAGGCAGACTCTGCGGGGCGGCGTGTCCGGACAGTTGCGTCGCGTGACGATGGCAGGGTCTCTGTGCTGCCCAACACCCTCTGGCACCCATCGACGGGGATGGAACGTCCGGGCCGTGCTCGGTGATGGTGTGACAGACAATTCCCCGAGGAGGAATAACTGTGACGAACCGAAGCAAAGGTTTCACCCTGATCGAGCTTTTGGTTGTAATCGCAATCATGTGACCGCTGAACAACCGCCCATCCACGCTGGTTTTTCCCCTCGGCGGCCTCCCCGCGTTTGCGCAGTTCCGGTATTGCTCCTGTGCGCAGATGTGAAAA
>JBMNNW010000139.1:0-10598 GCA_050942735.1 Armatimonadota bacterium | reverse complement strand
CCCGACATCCAACGCATCGCCTGGGCGATGTTGCCGCGCCGCTCGAAGGTCTCGTAGGCGGCCTCCACGCGTCGCGCGCGCTCCTCGAGCAACTCTTGGTCGGCGTCCTCGAGCAGGTCATCGGCGACCTCGACGAGGCGGTCGCCGCGTTCCGATCCGACCTCGATGAGGTAGACGTCGTCCATGAGTGTAAGCTGCAGGTCGTAGCCGCTGCGCGCCACCGGCCCGGCGTTCGAGCAGGTGCACCAGCAGGCGTCGTTCTGCGGCTCGATGCAGGCCATCGCCACGATGGTCTTCGCCTCGCGACGCCGGGCGTAGACGTCGTCGGCGAACTCACCGCCGAGGAAGAAGCGGTCGAGGTACTCGATCGCGGCGACGTCGCAGGGACGGACGCCGAAGATGATGTGCGAGTCCACGTCCGCGGTCATCCTGACCTCGGGCGGCCGTCCCTCGGCCATCGCGTAGGTGAACACCGCCTCGCGCTGAGGCAGGACGAAACATGCGGGCGAGATGAGGGCATTCTCATACTCAAGCTCGACCTCAGCGGCGTCATCGACCTCAGCGAAGACGACGTCCTCGTGGAGTGCGCGGGTGGGCGCGATGAAGTGATCGGTCGCGTCCATCAGCGCCGCGATGAACTCCCGGATCCGCTCCGCCGGGAGTGCGAGGATCTCAGTTGAATGTGCCCTGTGCTGATCCACTGACAATCACCGATCAGACCGACCTCTGACTTCGTGAAAACGCGCACGGGATGACGCGGAGATCATCCTGCGCCGAGGGCGCGCGGAGGCGTCCGCATCACACATTCACGTTCATTGACCCCCTCCGGAGACGCCGTGTTCGGCGCCCGCCGACCCCGACCTACCGCGTCTCCAGCGGTCTGATGCTCCCCGCGACCGGACTCGCCGGCAGGCCCGGTTCGGGCGCAGCGCCCTCTCCGAGGCCCGACAGCGTGCGGATCAGCCCGGGCCACTCGGTCGGCAGGATCGCCACTTTCGCCGGCACTCCGGGATCGGATCGCACGCGCGCGGTGGCGCCCCCACCGCCTGTGACAATCTGCACACGCTCGCCCTCGCGCACTTCAAGCTCCCTGACGTCGTCGGGCGCAACCAGCACGTAGGGTTCGCGGTAGAGCGTGGCCTCGCGCCTGAGAATGTGCGCCCCCTGGCAGCGCGGATCGGTCGTCCAGCCTCCGCGGGTGGACCTCGGCAGCAGCAACCACGGCCGCTCGTCGTCCACGGCAGGCAGGTCCACCGGAGGCGCGGTCAGCACCGAGGGCGGCACAACCTCAGTCACCGGGGGTGTGTTCATCCCCACCGCCGGCAGCTCGCCCGCGCGCAGCCCGGCGATGCCGATGTGCGAGTACCCCGGCACCCCGGCGCTGATCTGCTCCCAGAGCGCATCCTCGTCATCCCACTCCGCGTCGCCCCCGAGGGCCTCCGCGAACCGCCGGAGGACCCAGCCGATGGAGCGGGCCTGTCCGGTCGGCTCGAGGATGGGCTGACTCCACCACACGCGCCCGTCCGGCCTGCGGATCGTGCCCTCGCGCTCGCCGTCCATCGCCACCGGCAGCGCAATGTCGGCGAGCGTGGTGGTTGGGGAGACGAAGGCGGAGAGGGATATGCCCATCTGCAGGCGCGGGCGAAGCTTCGCGAGGTCGGTCGGGCCGAAGAGCCGGCCGAGGTCCTCCCCGATCGTGATCAGGCAGCGAATGCCCGAACCCGCACTGAGCATCTCCATCGCGCCCATCCCGCCGGTGCCTCGCCCACCCGGCGCGAGCATGTCAATGGTGCCGAAAGTGTTGGCGCCCGACGGCAGCAGGTAGGTTCCCACCCACCGCATCTCCGACCGCAGCGCCTTCGCCAACTGGCCGATCGCGAAGGCCTCGTCGGTGCTGACGATCGCCTCCGCCGAGAAGGGGATCGTGAGCCGGCGGCTGCTCTCGATCAGATCGAGCATCCCGCGGACCTGCGTGGCCTCGAGGGGCCCTCCGCCCGCCTCGCCCTCTCTGACGGCGTCGGCGACCTGCCGCAGCGCCGCCGCGCGCATCCCCGGCCTGTGCCGAGCGTAGACATCCGCCCAGACGGCCTGGCCCTGGTCAACCTCATCGATCAGGATCATCCGCGCGCCGCCCTGCAGCCTGCGCGCCATGGCCCCGGCGGCACGTGGGTTGATGTGCTGGTAGTTGGAGTTGACGCAGATGAAAAGGTCGGTCCCATCCATCTCCTCGGGCTCGGGCGAGCGGTAGGGCGCGCCCAGCACCTGCTCGATGCCGTGGATGACGGGCGCGTCAAGCTCAAGTCCGAGGGTTGCGATGTTCGAGGTCCCGAGCAGGTCGGCGAGCTTCCGGGCGGCGAAGACCTCCTCGCAGGCGAGGCTGTCGCCGAGGATGATGCCGATCGAGGCCGGGTCGAGGGCGCGAAGCTCGCAGAGCGCATCACCGGCCCGCTGCATCGCCTCATCCCAGGTGGCGCGGTGTTGCTCGCCCTCGCGCCACGTCATCGGGTTCCGCAGTCGCCGTCGGCTGCCGAGGATCTCCCCCACCTGCCAGCCGCGCATGCACAGCCCGCTGGCTCCCCAGCCGGGCGCGGAGGACGGCAGCACGGTGACCGACATCGGCTGCTCGGGGCCGTGCCCCTGCGCGAGGAGGTTCAACCCGCAGGCGCAGCCGCAGAGAGGACAGGTCATGAATCCGAGGCTGTCTGTGCTCACCTGCTGCATCTCTCCCGAGCAACGCGCCGGCGACAGGATCATGAGTGCTCCCGCGAGTGCTCCACCACCGTCTCCTGTCGTCCTGTCTTCGATGGTCGCGAGAGGCCCACCTCCCCGAATCCGCGTCACTTCGTTAAGTTTTTCGCAAACGCGCCCTCGTGCGGGGCGCAATCAGTCAAATCAGGATGGAGGGAATTCGCCGACTTCGCGCTCCCGCTCACAAGCACCGGACGCAACCTGCGTACCACGTTGGCGGCGATGCGCAGGAGCATCTCAATCCGCAGCGAACTGATGAAAGAAGCATCTGCTGCACGTCGCGGAGGCTTGAGCATGACACGAACCACGGTCACGCTGGAACTGGCGGGGATGCGCTGCGCCGGCTGCGCGGGCAACATCGAAAGCGCGCTGCGAGTCATCCCGGCGGTCGATGAGGCGACCGTCAACCTGGCCGCTGAGAGCGTCGTGGTGAGCTACGACGCCGATCAGTTGGCCCTCGAGGACATCATCGCCGCGATCGAGAGCGCCGGCTACGGCGTTCGCACCGGTCCCTCGCGAGACTCGCGACTGCTGCTGCGGATTCGCGGCATGCACTGCGCGGCCTGTGTGCGTGCGATCGAGCAGGGCCTCGAGGCGCTTGAGGGGGTTACGACCGTCAGCGTGAATCTCGCGGAGCAGACGGCTGAGGTCGTCCTCGATCCGACGGCGGTCAGCCACGAGGAGATCATCGCCCGCGTCGCGAAGCTTGGCTACGAGGCCACCCGTGCGGACCGGCTCGGCGCCGACCTGACAGGCGCCGACGAGGAGCGCGAGCGCGAGCAGCGCGTGCAACTGATGCTGGTGATCTTCGGCGCGGCGCTGTCGATCCCCCTGATGATCTTCAGCATGTGGGTGACCGTCCCCGGCGAGCACTGGGTGCTCCTCGGGCTGGCGACGCCGGTGCAGATTGTGCTGGGCTGGCAGTACTACGCCAACTCCGCGAAGGCGCTTCGCGCCGGCTCCGCTACGATGGACGTGCTGATCGCGATGGGCTCGTCGGCCGCGTACATCCTCAGCGTGTACAACCTCGCGCTCGACGCCGGCCACCTTTACTTCGACAGCGCGGCGATGATCCTCACACTGATCACCCTCGGCCGCTGGCTGGAGGCCCGGGCGCGCGGACAGACCTCGGCGGCAATCCGCGCGCTGATGGAGCTTGCCCCGGACGAGGCCACGGTCATCCGCGACGGCGAGGAGGTCCGCCTCCCCGCCTCGGAAGTCGTGCCCGGTGAGACGCTGCTGGTCCGCCCGGGGGAGCGTATCCCGGTCGATGGGGTCATCACCGGCGGCCACTCCACCGTCGATGAGTCGATGATCACGGGAGAGAGCGTACCGGTGGAGAAGTCCGAGGGCGACGAGGTCATCGGCGCGACGATCAACCTCGCGGGCAGCTTCCGCTTCGAGGCCACGCGCGTCGGGGCGGAGACCGCGCTGCAGCAGATCATCGGCCTCGTGCGCCGGGCGCAGGCGACGAAGGCGCCGATCCAGCGCATTGCCGACACCGTCGCGGCATACTTCGTCCCCGCGGTCATCGCGGTCGCGCTCGTCACGGTGCTGGCGTGGGGGCTCAGCGGCAGGGGCTGGGAGCCGGCGCTGATCGCGGCGACCTCGGTGCTCGTGATCGCCTGCCCCTGCGCGGTGGGCCTCGCCACGCCCACCGCCGTGACCGTCGGCACGGGCGTAGGCGCCGAGCACGGGATCCTCATCCGCGAGGCCGCCGCGCTGGAGAGCGCGGGCCGGCTGACCGCGGTCATCTTCGACAAGACGGGCACGCTCACACGCGGAGAGCCCGGAGTGACCGACGTGATCCCGCTGGGTGAGCGGAGGACGCGCGAGGTACTCCGCATTGCCGCCGCCGCGGAGGTGCCGTCCGAGCATCCGCTGGGGCGCGCCATCGTGCAGTACGCCCGCGGCAACGACCTCGCGCTCCCCGAGGCAGATGAGTTCGAGGTCGCGATGGGCAGGGGCGTGCTCGCGACGGTCGAGGGACGTCGCGTCATCGTCGGCTCTGCGCGCCTGATGGCCGAGCAGGAGGTTGACCCTGCGCCCGCTCGGGAGCACCTCGAGGCACTCGAGGCCGCCGGGAAGACCGCGCTGGTCGTCGCGATCGACGGCGAGGCGGCGGGCGTCGTCGCGCTTGCAGATGAACCGCGCCCCGGCGCCGCCGAGGCCGTCCGGCGGCTGCGCGAAGAGGGTCTGCAGGTCTACCTGCTCACCGGCGACAACCGCCGCACCGCCGAGGCGATCGCCCGCGCGCTGAAGATCGACGAGGTGCTCGCGGAGGTATTGCCCGATCAGAAGGCCGAGCGCGTGCGCGAGTTGCAGGAGGCCGGGGAGACCGTTGCGATGGTCGGCGACGGGATCAACGACGCGCCCGCGCTGGCGCAGGCGGACGTGGGCATCGCGATCGGCACCGGGACCGACGTGGCGATCGAGGCGGGCGAGATCACGCTGGTCTCCGGCGACCCCGTGGGCGTGGTCCGCGCGATCAATCTGAGCCGCAGGACGCTTGTGCACATCAAGCAGAACCTCTTCCTCTCGCTGGTGTACAACACCGCCGCGATCCCGGCCGCGGCGCTTGGCCTGCTCAACCCGATGATCGCCGCCGCCGCGATGGCCGCCAGCAGCGTCTCGGTCGTCGGCAACGCGCTGCGCCTGCGGAGGTACGAGCCGAGGTAGCGGGCCACAGGTCCCGACCGCCAGGACGGCGCGCTCGAAGCGGCTCGCATCATCGACTGAGAACCACCTCGCGTTCCGCGTTGGTGGGACACCACGCCGCGGCGACCTCCCTCTCCCGCGACGCTGCAGACGCCGCCGCGCCGGTTCCTCCATCGCGGGAGGAGGCCCTGCAGCGACGACCTCCGGAGTTGCCCCGTGTGCCGGATGTCTCGTGTGCGGGGGGCGGAAGCGCGCGACGAGCGGCGCCGTCTGTAGGGCGGGGACCTGTGCCCCGCCGGGTCGTTGTCCGGAGCGACGCATCTTCAGATGCGTCGGCCGTTGGTCGTTAGCCGTTGTCGTTGTGGCCCCGGCGCCCTCGCCGGGGGTGCGCCGAAGGCGCACTGCCGTCCCCGTCGTGTCGTTGTCGTTGTAGGGCGGGGCAAAGGCGAGGCGCGGCACAGGTCCGCGCCCTACAAAGGCGTGGCTGGGAGGCAGTCGTTGTCGTTGTAGGGCGGGGACCTGTGCCCCGCCGGGTCGTTGTCCGGAGCGACGCATCTTCAGATGCGTCGGCCGTCCGTCGTCAGCCGTTGTCGTTGTGTGGCCCCGGCGCCCTCGCCGGGGGTGCGCCGGAGGCGCACTGCCGTTCACGCTCAAGAGCGCACGCACACTCCTGTGCGTGCCACAGAACCGCTCACCGCTCAACGAACTCAACGCACTCCCCTGCGAACCGCTCGCGCATCACCTCGAACGCCTCCGGGTTGCTGTCGATCAGACAGAACTTCCTCCCCAGCTCCAGCGCCGCCGCGCCGGTGGTCCCGCTCCCGGCGAAGAAGTCCAGCACAAGCTCGCCCGGGTTCGACGATGCCGCCACGATGCGCCTGAGTATCCCCACCGGCTTCTGCGTCGGGTACCCGAGCTTCTCTTTCCCCGTCGGCGAGACGATCGTGTGCCACCACGTGTCCGTCGGGAACTTGCCCCGTTCACGCTTCTCCTCGCTCACCAGCCCCGGCGCCATGTAGGGGATCCGGTCCACCTCGTCGCGGTTGAATGTGTAGCCGCCGGGGTCCTTCGCGTAGAAGAGGATGTTGTCGTGCTTCGCGGGCCAGCGCGTCTTGCTGCGCCCACCGTAGTCGTACGCCCAGATGATCTCGTTGATGAAGCACTCGCGCCCGAAGATCGCGTCGAGCAGCACCTTCGCGTAATGCACCTCCCGGTAGTCGAGGTGCAGGTAGAGCGATCCGTGCGGCGCCAGCACCCGATGCGCCTCCTGCAGCCGCGGCTCGAGGAAGCCGAGGTAGTCGTCGAACTCGTCCTCCCACGCCCGCGAGACGATCTCTCGCGTGCGGTAGCGAGCGCCGCCGAAGCCCGTCCGGTCGCCGTCCTCGTCCCGCTCGACGGTGATCTGCGTGCGCGACTGCGACTTGCCCGTGTTGAAGGGCGGGTCGATGTATATCAGCGGCACACAGCCGTCCGGCATCTGCCGCAGCAGCGGCAGGTTGTCCGACAGATGCACTGTGTTCCGAGTCAGGTCGATCATCGTCGTCAATCACCAGTCCGGGCAGGAACTCGACGGATCGGCGCGAAGGCAATGGTGGCCGGCGTGAAGGTTGCCCTGCGCAGCCGGTTGGTGTATTCTCAACGGCGTGGACGGGATGGGTCATTCACCGGCAGGGGCGTCGAGACCTGCCGTGTCGGCGCGCCCCACGCCGGTCATGCAGATTCCTGAGGAGGATGATGGACGTGGCTGATGTCTGCGATGTCATGAAGACCGCGATCTCGATGGAAGAGGACTCGGAGCGTTTCTACCGCGAGGCGGCCGGAAACGCGGAGAACCCGCTCGCCCGGCACACCTTCGAAGCGCTTGCCGACTGGGAGGTCGAGCACAGGAAGCTGCTGCAGCAGGTGTTCGACAAAGCTGAGGCGACCGACTCCTGCCCGGCGCTGAGCGAGCTTGATGTCGAGCAGACCGACGTGCAGGAGGCGGCCACCGCGATCTTCGACGCCGCCCGCGAGCAGGTCGAGAGGGAGCCGGAGCCGTCGGAGGAACTCGACAACGCCTACGCCGCGGCGATGGCCAAAGAGCGCGCCGCGATCGAGTTCTACAGGAGCCACATCGCCGAGACCGACGACGAGAACGAGCGGCAGCTCTACGAGTTCCTCCTCGGCCAGGAGCGCGGGCACCTGAACCTGCTCGCCACCACCGAGGAGTACCTCAACGACACGAAGTACTGGCACTTCAAGCAGGAGCACTGGATCGTCACCGGCTGACGCCGACGACGAACCCCGCCCTGCGGTTCCGCGCAATCCGATCCTCGCAGGCCAGGAGCCCGCGCCGCGGGTGCACGGTGGCGCGGGCCTGCTGCCTGCCGGCATCTCCGAAGGCATACATGCCGGGCAGGCCTCCCGCCTGAAGTCGTTACTGTCAGGAGTGTAGTCAGATGACCGAAACCGGCGGTTCCGAGAAGCTCTGGGGAGGGCGGTTCTCCTCCGATGTTGACAGCGCGATGCTCGACTTCAGCGAGTCCACGGCGGCCGACTCATACATGGTCGCCGAGGACATCTGGGGCTCGCAGGCGCACGCGCTCATGCTCCACGAGTGCGGCATCCTCTCCCGCGATCACCTCGCGGAGATCCTGCGCTGGCTCGAGACCGCGCGCGAAAAGTTCGAGGCGGGCGAACTGACGCTCAAGCCCGAGCTTGAGGACGTACACATGAACGTCGAGAGCTATCTGCGCGAGGGCGCGGGGCCCGAGGCGGGCGGACGCCTTCACACCGCCCGCTCGCGCAACGACCAGGTCGTCACCGACTTCCGCATGAGGCTGCGGCGCTACCTGCTGGAGATCCGCCGGGGCGTCGCGGAGCTGCGCGGAGTGCTCATCGCCCTCGCCGCCAACCATGCCGAAGACACGATGCCCGGCTTCACCCACACACAGCACGCCCAGCCGATCACCGTCGGCTTCTGGCTCGCCGCACACGCCGCGGGCCTCGCGCGCGACGAGCAACGCCTCGCCGGGGCGTTCCTGCGCACGAACCAGTGCCCGCTCGGCGCAGCGGCCCTCGCGGGCACCTCCTTCCCCACCGACCGCGAGTTCACCGCCCGGCTGCTCGGCTTCGACGGTGTGATCGTCAACGCGCTCGACGCCGTCCAGTCGCGCGACTTCGCGATCGAGGCGCTGGCTGCGCTCAGCGCGCTGATGACGAACCTCGCGCGCATGGCCGAGGAGATCGTCGTCTTCTCCTCCCCCGCGTTCGGGATGCTGGAGGTGGACGACGCATTCGCCACCGGCAGCTCGATCATGCCGCAGAAGAAGAACCCCTGCGCCGGTGAGCTCGCGCGGGCCCGCACCGCCGCCGTCCACGGCCGGCTGATGGAGCTGCTGACGCTGCTCAAGGCGCTCCCGAGCGGATACAACCGCGACTTCCAGAACGACAAGCCGCCCGCGTGGGACGCCTGCAAGCACGTCCTCGCGACGCTCCGGGTGATGGTGCCGATGTGGGAGAGCATCACGCTGAAGCTCGACCGCATGGCGGCCCTCGCGGGCGCGGAGTTCGCATCGGCCACCGAGCTTGCCAACTGGCTCGTGCGCGAGCGCAACATGCCCTTCCGCGACTGCCATGAGCTGGTCGGCTCGCTGGTCGGCTCGCTGGTCGAGGAGGGCGCCACGCTCGACGACCACGAGCGCGTCGCGCAGATCATGACCGAGCGCGGGCAGGCCATCGGCGCCGAGGAGGTCGCGGAGATCGTTGATCCGCCGGCGGTCGTTCGCGCGCAGAAGAGCCTCGGCTCGACGAACCCGGGGCAGGTCCTCAGTTGCGTGGCGCAGTTGCGCTGCGACCTCGGCGTGGACATTGAGGAGATCGAGGCTGACGTGCGGGCCATCGAAGACGCGCGCGAGGAGACGATGCGCCGCGTCCGCGAGGTGCTCGACGAGGGCTGACGCGATCTTTCCAGCTCCAGCGCGGGGCTCTCGCGACGGGAGCCCCGCCCGGCTCTCACTCCGCCCTTCCCGCGCGACGGACACTCCCGTCCGTCGCCCGTCCTCCTCGCCGCTCAGGCCTGCCCGGCCGCCTCGGGCAAAAGCTCAGTCCCGTCCTCGGCTCGCGCAGCGAAGGCGAACGCCCATCCGCCGCGGTTCGATCCCATCTCGTTGGAGAGCTTCAGCACGATCGTGTTCTCCCCCGCCCTCAGCTCCACCGGCACAGTGTCCTGCCGGAAGGCCGCGTGGTGCCCCAGCCGGACAGGCCCGGTGTCGTTGACGCGCAGGATCAGGTCGTCGTCCCACGCGATGCGCAGCAGCGCCGAGGTCGCGGCCTCGGTGCGGAGCGTGCAGCGCGCGAGGGCCACCGCGCGATCGGTCTGCGCGACGCCCCGCACATGCGGGCGGAAGATGTGGTTGAAGTCCACGAACCCGTGCGTGGCATCCCTCCGGACCCAGCGCGCCCGGTCGAGCCCGGCCTCCACCGACGCGTCCGCCAGCCACGGAGAGCCCGGCCGGTGGAAGGCATCGTAGTCCGCATCGCCGGGCGGCTCGGTCTCAGGCGGCAGCGTCTCGGCCATCGCGTAATCATCGGCGTTCCCGAAGGGCCCGCAGAGCCACCAGCCTCCACCCGGCGGCGCAGGTACATCGTGGCTGCCGCGCGGAAGCAGGCCGGTGTGATCGGCGGGGCTTCGCGGCAGGGCCGCAAGCAGTCTCCACTCCGGCAGCCGGAAGAACGGGCGCGGGGGGCGCTCGGCGTACCAGTACGTCGTCGCGCAGATGTCGTTGGCCATCGAGCCGAAGCGCAGGTGCAGCGACTCGCGGAAGTCGATTGTATCCTCATTGAAGAAGCGGTAGCCCACCACGCGCTGGGCCGGGCGCGCCTGCCCGACGTCCTCGTGCACGTAGTAGGGCATGCCCGCGTGCAGGTGCGTCTCCGGCTCGTGCAGCGCCCCGCCGTATGACGCGCCGAACTCGTCCTCGCCGCCGATCCCGCGCAGGTAGGCCGGGTGGGAGCCGCGCCCGTCGATGTAGGCGTTCAGCGCGCCGCCGTGGCTCCAGCGGTCGGCGTCGTCGATGAGCCGCACGCCGTAGACGAATCCCATCAGCCGCCCGGGGCCGTCGGCGTCGAGCATCACGAAGTCCTCGCCGTGGCGCTCGGTCGGCGCCTCGCGCCGCCAGCGGGCGCAGACGCGGCGTGGTTCACTGAGCGGG
>JBMNNW010000031.1:0-42066 GCA_050942735.1 Armatimonadota bacterium | reverse complement strand
CATCTCAGTCGCGTGGATCCACCAGTCGTCGCTGGTGGAGACACCCGGCCTGCGCTTCGCCCCGGTCTACCTCTGCTCGGTGCCGCCGGTCCCCGCGCTGATGTTCCTTGTGGCGCTGATGGCGCTCAAACCGGTGCTCGGCCGCATCCCCGGCTTTCGCGCGCTCAGCCGCAAGGAGCTGCTGGTGATCTACGCCTTTCTGGTGATCGCGATCCCGCCGGTGACGTTCGGGATCATCGAGCTTCTGCTGCCGTGGATCACCGCACCGGCGTACTTCGACACCCCTCAGCAGCAGACGGCTGAGCTGGCGGCGGGACTGCCCGACTGGTACGCGCCGGAAGATTCAGAGGTCATCCGGATGATGTACGAGGGCAGCGATGAGGCCGGTGTGCCGTGGGCCGCCTGGGTCAGGCCCCTGGGCATCTGGACGATCTTCCTCACGCTGCTCTACGGCACCGGGCTGTGCCTGGTGACGCTCTTCCGGAGGCAGTGGTCGGAGCACGAGCGGCTGCGCTACCCGCTGCTTCTGATCCCGCTGGACATCACCGCGGAGACGAGCGCGAGCGACACAGCCGAGGCGGTGCAGGGCTTCTTCCGCGACCCGCTGGTGTGGGTCGCCGTCTCGCTGGTGCTTCTGCATCACGGCCTCAACATCGCGAAGGCGTACAACCCGGCGGTCGTCGCGCTGGGCGAGCGTTTCGGACTGGCGAGCTTCTTCACCGAGGCGCCGTGGACGCCTTTCCGCAGGCTCTCGATCTTCCATCGGCCGCAGATGATCGGCTTTGGGTGGTTCGTCTCGCTCGATGTGCTCTTCTCCGTGTGGTTCTTCCATCTGCTCGATCCCTTCGTGCAGAGCCTCGCGGAGGCGTTCGGCTACCGCGCCAGTCCAGGTTGGCCGCACATGCAGCAGCAGGGGATCGGCGCGTTCATCATGCTGCTGGGCGTGCTCGGCTGGACGGCGCGCGGCCACCTCGGCGAGATGGCGCGGGCGGCGCTGGGGCGGGGCCGCCTCGACCACTCCGACGAGCCGATGCCGCCCTCGTGGTCGCTGTGGGGCTCAGTCGGCGGTTTCGCGGCGATCATCGCGTGGATGGTCATCACGGGCATGTCGGTGCTCCCGGCGATCGCGTACTTCGGGATGCTGCTGGCATTCGGGCTGGTCTACGCGCGCATCCGCGCGGAGACGGGCGTGCCGACGATGTGGGCGTATCCCTTCGACCAGGCGCGCAACGCGATGTACTACACCTTCGGCGGGGAGCGGCTGGTGAGCCCGAACATCGGGAACCTGCTCGGTGTCTCGGGCTTCGCGTGGATCGGCAGGGGCTTTTTCATGTCGCTGATGGGCTATCAGCTTGAGAATGAGAAGCTCGCCGAGGACGGGGGGCTCTCGCGTCGCGGGATGATCTGGGTGATCCTCGGGGCCTTCGTGGTGGGGATGGTGCTCGGTTACGCGTTCAACCTCAAGAGCTACTACGAGGTCGGGGCGAATGTGCTGCACGGGGGCACGACCAGCGGCGGGTACAACGTGCAGACGGCCGTGCGCGAGTGGAGCCAGGCGGCCGCGGCGGTGGAGAACCCGTCGCTGCCGGACTGGAGCCGCATGAAGGGCGCGCTGGGCGGGGCGATCATCACGCTGGGGCTGGTCATGGCGCGCTTTCAGTTCCTGCGCTCGCCCTTCCACCCGATCGGGTACGCGATGTCGCTCAACTACGGCTACGCGCTGTGGGGCCCGTTTCTGGCGGTCTGGGTCATCAAGTCGGTGGTTCATCGTGTCGGCGGGGCGCGCGCCTTCCGCCGGGGGATGCCCTTCTTCCTCGGGCTCGCCTTCGGCGACCTGTTCATCGGCGGGCTGAGCTGGATTGCGATGGCGATCTTCGGCCCGGAGGTCTTTCAGGGGTACATGGTGCAGTTCGGGTAGCGGCGGGCGCGTCAGGCAGCCGTGCGGCTCCCGCGCCGGGGGCGGCGGCCAACACTATCGTGGAACGTGAATGGAGGCAACACAGATGAAAGTCGCAATCATTGGCGCAGGGAGCGCCGCGTTCTCGCGCCGGGTAATGATCGACCTGATGACGATCGAGGGGATCACCCCCGACGAGATCGCGCTGATGGACGTCGTCGAGGACCGGCTCGACCTCGTCTCGCGCTACGGGCAGGCGCTCATCGACGAGCGCGACGCCGATACGACGCTCACCATCACCACCAGCAACCGCGAGGCGGTCGAGGGCGCGCGCTACGTGGTGATGTCTATCCGCGTCGGTGGCTTCGCCCCGCGCCCGGCGGACATCAACATCCCGCTCAAGTGGGGCGTCGACCAGTCGGTCGGCGATACCATCGGCCCCGGCGGGATCTTCCAGGGCCTGCGCAACGCCCCGGCGCTGCTGGAGACCGCCGACAACATCCTCGAACTGGCCGAGCCGGGCGCGATGATCCTCCAGCACTCCAACCCGATGGCGATCAACTGCTGGCTGATGAGCGTCGCGCGGCCGGACGTTCCGCACTACGGGCTCTGCCACTCCGTCCAGGGCACCTCGAAGCAGCTCGCGAAGTACATGGACGTCCCCTACGAGGAGCTTGACTACTGGGTCGCGGGGATCAACCACATGGCGTGGTTCCTCCGGCTCGAGCGCAACGGCGAGGACCTCTACCCGCTGCTGCGCGAGAAGATGCAGGACCCGGAGATCTTCGCCGACAACACCGTGCGCTTCGAGATCTTCAAGCACTTCGGATACTTCGTCACCGAGAGCACCAGGCACATGTCGGAGTACACCCCGTGGTTCCGCGACCGCGGGGAGATCATGGAGCAGTTCGGCCTTGAGCCGCGCGACATGGTCGTGATGGAGAACAAGTGGCGGGAGCGCGCCGAGACAATGGAGGGGGAACTCGCCTCCGACGAGCCGCTCCCCGCGACGCGCAGCCACGAGTACACCACGATGATCATCGAGGCGATCGAGAACGACACACCGACCCAGGTGAACGTCTCGGTTCCCAACACCGGCCTGATCACGAATCTGCCCCACGGCTGCTCGGTCGAGGTCCCCGCATTCGTTGATGGGCGCGGTCTGCACCCGTGCTACGTCGGTGCGCTTCCCGAGCAGCTTGCGGGCCTCAATGAGAGCAACGTGCGCTCGCAGGCGCTGGCTGTGAGGGCGGCGCTGGAGGGTGACAGAGACGCACTCTACCAGGCGATCATGCTCGACCCGCTGACCTCCGCGGTGCTCTCGCTGCAGGAGACGCGGGAGATGGTGGACGAGATGCTCGCGGCGCAGCGGCAGTGGCTGCCGCAGTTTGAATGAGGCACCCGCGCGGCCACGCATGTGGGGGGTCTGCCACCGCGCTCCTGCAGCCTCCTGTGGCGCGTGATCGCCATCCCGGAGGTGCGGGCTCGCCGTTCCCGTGCGACGGGCGTCTCGCCCGTCGAGTCGTTGAAGGAACCATCTGGCCATCCGCCGAAGGGGCGGAGGGACGGGGAATCGACGCAAGTGAGGGATGATCATGTCCGAGGAGAAGCAGACCTGCACCGGCGTTGCGTTCACCAGGCCCCTGCACGCCGAGGTGCGGGAGGACATTCCCGTGCCCGAGATGGATGAGACCGGGGCGGTGACGAAGACGGTCTTCTCGACCATCTCTCGCGGCACCGAACTCGACCTCTACACCGGGCAGTTCCACTCGCGCGGGCCCGGCACCCAGTGGTACCCGATGCTTCCGGGATACATTCCCGTCGGTGAGGTGATCGAGGTCGGCAGGAAGGTCGATCACATCGAGCCGGGCGACTACGTTGTCGGCTCGAACCTGTTCGGTAACTGGGCGGGCGACTACTGCGTGGCCTGGGGCGGGCACCTTGAGACCGTCGTCTACTCGAAGCAGACGCACAGCGGAGCGAGCGCAGAGAGGGCCGTGAAGGTCCCCACCGGCGTCAAGCTCCAGCACGCGGGCCTTGCGATGCTCGGCGCGATCGCCTACCACGGCGTCGAGTACAAGGTCCAGCCGGGCGAGGGTGAGACGGTGCTGGTGATCGGGCAGGGCGCGATCGGCTCGATGGCCGCGCAGATGTGCCACGTTCGCGGCGCGCGAGTGATCGTCGCCGACCTCTGCCAGAACCGGCTCGACGTCGCCACCGAGTGGGGCGCCGATGGCGCGATCAACACCTCGGAGGTCGATCTCTGGGAGGCGCTCCGGGAGTTGTGCGACGAGGATGAGCCGCAGGCGATCATCGAGGTCACCGGCGAACCCGATCTGCTCGACCAGGTCCTGCACAGGGCCCCGCGCTACTGCCGCATCCACGCGCAGGGGATGTACCTCGAGCCGATCAGCCTCTACATCCCCGCGACACTCTTCGGCCGGCAGCTCACGCTCTCGGCAACCTGTGGCGAGCGCCCCGAGATGGTCGCGGCGGTGCTGGAGCTGATGGCCGAGGGCAGGCTGCAGGTCGAACACCTGCTGAGCGAGATCATGGGCTTCGACCGGGCGACCGAGGCTTACGAGCGCGTACACGGCCAGCCCGACGAGGTCGTCACGATCGCGCTGGACTGGCGGTGAACGGCGAACGCGCGTTTTTCCGTTCGAAGGCACGCATCTTCAGATGCGTGCGCCGTTTGCCGTTGACGGCGAACGACGAACGACTCGACGCATGTGAACATGCGTCGCTCCGAACGACATAGAGGCGACAGAGGCGTACGAGCATGTGGCACGGAACCGAAGGAGCGACCCAATCATGCCCGAGATCAAGCTCGCAACTGCCGCGTGGGGCTTCCGCGAGATGGAGCTGCCGGAGTACTTCACGGCCGCGAAGGAGATGCAGATCGACTACGTCGAGGTGAACCTCGGGCCCAACTCGCCCGGGCACCTGCAGTTCGACGCCTCCGATGCCGACCTCGACCGCGCGCTGCAGGCCGCTGAGGACGCGGGCGTCGAGATCGTCGCGCTGGCTGGCGGGAATAACTTCGCCGCCCCCGACCTCGACGCGGAGATCGCGAAGGTCAACTCGCAGATCGACATGTGCGAGGCCCTCGGCGCGAAGGTGCTGCGCGTCTTCGCGGGGTGGGTGAGCGCGAGCGCATACACCGACGCGACTTTCGAGCGTATCTCGGACGCCCTGATGCAGGTCGGGGAGTACGCCGCGGACCGGGCGGTGTCGGTGGCGATGGAGAACCACGGTGGCATCACCGCGACGGGCGCGCAATGCTATCGGCTGCTGATCGCCCCGGCATGTGGTCTCGCCAACAGGTACAACACGCTGCCGCTGGGTCTCAACTACGATCCGGCGAACTTCCGCCACGCCGGCGAGGACCCGCTGTCGGCGCTGCTGGTCACCGCGGACCTGGTGAACTACTCGCACTGGAAGGACGTGCGCTACGAGGGCGACACGCCGGAGTATTGCGCGGTGGGCGAGGGCGTGATCGACTGGGCGCCGATCGTCGAGGAGCTGCTCGCGAGCGGCGACGACGGCTACTGGGCGATCGAGTACGAGGAGCCCGAGGACGTCGTCCGCGGCACCCGCGACAGCGCGGAGTATCTGCGGGAGGTCGTGGCGGGGTTGGGGTGAGGGGCAGGCGCAGACGGCGTGCAGCCGAGGGCGAGGGCGCCTGAACTCCGTGTCTGATGTCGAGTGCGCTCGAGTTGCCCCGCGCGTCCTCGCCCGTACGTCGTTCCCCTCTTCCCCCGCAGGGGGTTCGTGTCATTGGTCAGGAATTGACTCGCGCTTTGTAGCGGATGCGGGGCCTCACCCCCCCGCGGCCCCCCTCCCCCTCGACGCCACAAACGACGCAGCGTCGGGCGGGACGAGGGGGGACGGCACCTGAGCGCTGAAATGCAGTCATTGCTGCTGTCCTCAGCTCTCGATACGCCTCCCCCGCAGGTCCCTCGCCTCCCTGTCGCGAATTACGCGAACATGCTACACTGCCCGTCACCCACCGCACATTCGCGCCCGGAGGGGCGCTTTCAGGAGGCACATGCATGTCGCCGACACGCACCTGCCCCGGCATCTACATCGCCGGGACCAGCCAGCACTCAGGCAAGACGCTCGTCTCGCTGGGGCTCGTGGCCGCGCTGCGCGACCGCGGGCTCAACGTCGTGTACATGAAACCCGTCGGCCAGCGCACCGTGGAGGTCAACGGCGCGCACGTTGATGAGGACGTGATCCTCATCAACACTGTGTATAACATCGACACCGACCCCGCCGACTGCAACCCCGTCACGATCCCCAGCGGCTACACGACCTCGTTCGTCGCCGAACGCAGGTCGCGGCAGCCGCTGATCGACCGGATCATCGCCAGCTACCTGCGCATCGCCGAGGGCGCGGACATGGTCATCGTCGAGGGCACCGGCCACGCGGGCGTCGGCTCGGTCGTCGGGATGAGCAACGCGCAGGTGGCGGCGATCCTCGGCGCGGGCGCGATGATCGTCACCGGCGGGGGGCTCGGAAGGCCCATCGACGAGTTCGCGCTCAACCGCGCCATGTTCGCCCAGGAGGGCTGCCGGATCTCCGGGATGGTCGCGAACAAGTTCCTCCCGCAGAAGATCGACCAGCTCAAGCCCCTGCTGGCGCAGTGGCTCGAGGACGCCGACGGCGACCGGCTGCTGGGCGTGATCCCCTACGAGCCGATCCTCAGCGAGCTGACGATGCGCCAGATCGCGTCGGAGACCGGCGCGGAGATCATCCACGGCGAGCAGTACCTCGACCGGCGGATCACCGACTGCCTGATCGGCGCGCAATACTCCCACCGCCTGCTGCAGTCGCTCAAGCCCGGCGTGCTCGCGATCATCCCCGGCGACCGCGACGACCTGATCCTCGCCGCGATCAGCTCCGAGGAGCTGTCTTCCGAGATGGCCGGCAAGATCGGGGTGTGCATCACCGGCGGGATCATGCCGCACCACAGCGTGCTCAAACTCATCGAACGCAGCCAGGCCCCGGTGATCGCGATCCGCGAGGGGACTTACGACGTGGCCTCGGAGATCTCCGATGTGGTCGGGAAGATGCTGCCCTCGGACACCGAGAAGATCGAGACCGGCCAGCGGCTCGTCAAGCGCGCCATCGACCTCGACGCGGTCCTGGAGGCGTTGTGAGTCGTTGTCGTGCGCCGTTCGTCGTTGCCGTCTGGACGGGCCGGTCTCCGTCCCGGCCCGGCAGTTCTGGGGAAAGAGGATGATCCGTGATGCTCAGCGACCTTCAGATTGCCCGGCAGGCCACGATGCTCCCGATCACGCAGATCGCCGAGAGCGCGGGCGTGCTCCGCGAGGAGTTGCAGCTTTTCGGCGATCACATGGCGAAGGTCGATCTGTCGCTGCTCGACCGCCTCGCTGATGCGCCTGACGGGAAGCTCATCCTGGTCACCGCAATCACCCCGACGCCACTGGGCGAGGGCAAGACCGTCACGAACATCGGCCTCGCGCAGGGCCTGCGACATATCGGCAAAGACGCCATCGTCACTCTGCGCGAGCCCTCGATGGGGCCGACCTTCGGGATCAAGGGCGGCGCGTGCGGGGGCGGGTGGTCGCAGGTGCTGCCGATGGAGGACATCAACCTGCACTTCACCGGCGACATCCACGCGGTCGCGTCGGCCAACAATCTCCTCGCGGCGATGATCGACGGCCACCTCTGGCACAAGAACCCGCTGGATATCGACCCGCGGGCCATCTCATGGAACCGCGGTCTCGACATGAACGACGTCGCACTGCGGAGCATCGTGACCGGCCTCGGTGGCACACGCGGCGGCATCCCGCGGGAGACGCAGTTCGACATCACCGTCGCCTCCGAGGTGATGGCGATCCTCGCGTTCACCAGCGGGCTGAGCGACCTGCGCGAGCGCCTCGCGCGGATTCAGATCGGCCTCACGCGCGACCGCAAGCCGGTCACCGCCGAGAACCTCAACGCCGCCGGTGCGATGACCGCGCTGATGAAACACGCGATCAAGCCGAACCTCGTGCAGACGCTCGAGCACGGGCCGGCCTTCATCCATGCGGGCCTCTTCGCGAACATCGCCATCGGCGCGAACTCGATCCTCGCCGACCGGATGGCGCTGAAGTTAGCGGACTTCGTGACCACCGAGGCGGGCTTCGGCGCGGACTGCGGCGCGGAGAAATTCTTCAACATCAAGTGCCGCGCGGCGGGCTACGAGCCATCGGCGGTGGTGATCGTCGCGACGGTGCGGGCGCTGCAGCTTCACGGCGGCGCGTTCGAGTTTCGACCGGGGACGAAGCCGCCGGTCGAGGAGTTTGAGAAGGAGAACGTCGAGGCGGTCGAGGCGGGCGCCGAGAACCTCGTCGCGCACATCGAGAACATGCAGAAGTTCGGTGTGCCGATCGTCGTGGCGATCAACCGCTTCCCGACCGACACCGACGCGGAGATCGCGGCGGTGCGGGAGGCGGCGCTGGGCGCAGGCGCGCTCGCGGCGGTGGAGAGCACCGTCTGGGCGGACGGCGGCGAGGGCGGTGCGGCCCTCGCCGAGGCCGTCGTGGAGGCCTGTGAGCAGCCCGGCGAGTTCCGCTTCCTCTACCCGCTGGACGCGCCGATCAAAGAGAAGATTGAGACGATCTGCATGGAGATCTACGGCGCGGAGGGCGTGGAATACTCGCCGACCGCGAGTCGGAAGATCCGCCGCTTCGAGCGCCAGGGCCTCGGCGACCTGCCGATCTGCATGGCGAAGACGCATCTGTCGCTGAGCCATGATGCGAAGCTCAAGGGTCGCCCGCGAGGCTTCACGGTGCCCATCGAGGACATCCGGCCGTCGGTGGGCGCGGGCTTCCTCTACCCGATGTGCGGGGAGATCATGACGATGCCGGGCCTGCCGACACGCCCGGCGGCCGAAGACGTGGACATCGACGCGGATGGGGAGATCGTGGGGTTGTTCTGAACGACCGCCCCTCCCCCCGAGACGCCGTGCTGCGCACGGGTCCTGCGGGAGAGGGGGGGCACAATCGTTGGCGGAAAAGGGATAGGATTTCAGCCGGTCGGCAACCGTGGGCGGCACCCCTGACGCGCCGAGCACGACAATGACGGCACAGGCCGGGACGGGGCCCGGCCTCTCCGACGACAACGACAGATGACCGGAGATGACTCACAATGCCCGAGCAGATGCCCGAACTGACGATCCGCGACTACGTCGAGCGCCTCGCCGGTGACGCGCCCGCGCCCGGTGGAGGCTCCGCCGCTGCCCTTGCGGGAGCGCTGGCCGCCGCCTCCGCGCGCATGGTCGGCAGCTTCACCGTCGGCAAGAAGAAGTACGCCGACGTCGAGGACGAGATCCGCGCGCACCTCGACGCCATCGACGAGGCCTGCGAGGATATGCTCGCACTCGCGCACGAAGACACGGTGGCCTTCGGCGCGGTGGGGCAGGCCTACGCGATGCCGCGGGGCACCGACGAGGACAAGCAGGCGCGCTCGGCGGCGATCCAGGAGGCGCTGTGTGAGGCCGCGCAGGTGCCCCTCGACCTCGTGGCGGCCTGCACGCGGCTCTCCGAGCACCTCTCGCCGCTGGCCGAGAAGGGCAATCAGAACCTTGTGAGCGATGTCGGCGTGGCGGCGAAGCTCTGCCAGGCGGCCGCCGAATGCGGCTGGCTCAACGTGGAGGTCAACCTCGCCTTCATCGACAGCGAGGCCATCGTGGCGGCGAAGCGCGCGCGCCTGCAGGGCATGCTGCGCGACTGCCAGCGCGCCTGCGATGAGGCATGGTGGCGCGTCGCCGGGAAGGTCACCGGCTGAGTTGAACCGACGTACTGAAAGGACTGCCCAATGACCGCAAAGATGCTCGAAGCAAAGCCGATCGTGGAGACGATTCGCGCCGAACTGGCGTCGGAGATTGACGCGATGGATCGCCCGCCGGTGCTCGTTGCGCTGATCTGCGGCGATGACGCGGGCGCGCGCGCCTACGCGAAGATGCAGGCGAGGGCCGCCGCCGAGGTCGGGATCGAATACGAGCTCCGTCAGCTTCCCGATGACACCACCGACGCTGCGCTGCATGAAGAGATCCGCAGGCTCAGCGTGGACCCGGTGATCGACGGGATCATCCTGCAGAGCCCGCTGCCGCGCGGCCTCGATGAGCCCGCGATGCAGGGGGCGATCGAGCCGGAGAAGGACGTGGACGGCGTTCACCCGATGAACCTCGGGCTGGTGGCGGCGGACCGCGAGGCGCTCGCGCCATGCACCGCGCAGTCGGCGGTGCGGCTGATCGAGGAGACGGGCGTGGAGATTCGCGGCGCGGAGGTCGTCGTCGTGGGCCGCTCGGTGATCGTGGGTAAGCCCGCGGCGCTGATGCTGCTCGACCGCGGCGCGACGGTTACGGTCTGCCGCTCCACCACCCGCGACCTGGCTTTCCACACCTCGCGCGCGGAGATACTCGTGGTGGCGGTGGGGCGCGCGGAGCTTATCCGCGGGGAGATGATCAAGCCCGGCGCGGTGGTCATCGACGTCGGCATGAACTACGTGCCCGGTGAGGATGGGGCGCGCGGCCGCTACGTCGGCGACGTGGCCTTCGACGAGGCGATCGAGGTCGCCGACTGGGTGACGCCCGTCCCCGGCGGCGTCGGCCCGCTGACGGTGACGATGCTGCTTAGGAACACCGTCGAGGCGGCGAAGAGGCAGCGGGGCAGGGCCTGAGACCGTGAAGCCGTCCCTCCCCCCTCGTCCCGCCAGCGCAACGTCGTTTACTGCTCAGTTCGCTGCGCGAAGTGCGGGAGAGGGGGGATTGAGGGGGGGAGGCCCGGCCTGCCGATCACGCAACCGCTAATCCGCGGCAGGCAATGTAATGCCTCCCCGCCAAACGACTGGACGACGGCGCCTCACACCGTCACCCGCTCCTCCGCCTCGGCGAGCATCTCGTTGACGTTGACCGGGCGGCCGGTCTCGTCGCATTCGATCGCCGCGAAGACCATCCCCACCGACTTGATGTTGTCGTCGATGGCCGTCTGCGTGGGGACGCCGGTGGCGAGGTACTGCAGGAACTCCAGCACGATCGCCTCGCCCTGCTCGGGGATGTCGGTGGGCTGCCCGACAACCTCCTCCTCGCCATCCACGCGCAGGATCTTCACGATGTTGTCCGTGTCAACGACAACCGCGCCGTGTTCGCACTCCGCCCGGTAGTACTCGTGGTGCCACGGGTTCTCATACCCCTCGGTGGTGCAGGAGCCCTCATACTGCGCGTAGGCGTCGTCGGTGAGCTTCATGACGTAGAGACCGTTGGAGTTGCCCTCAAAGTCCGCCCACGCGGGGATCCAGCCGTAGCCGAAGATCTCCTCGCAGTCGCGGCCGGAGACGTTGCGGATCATGTCGAAGTGATGCACCGAGCCCTCGATCAGCAGCGCGTGATCCATCTCGTGGCGGAAGCGCCTGCCCCACGACTTCGGCGGGTTGTAATCCGCGGCGAAGCGGGCCGTGACGTAGCTGAGCCGCCCCAGGCCGCCGCCGTGCACCGCCTCGCGGAAGGCCCGCATGAACGGCGAGTAGCGGTAGTTCTGGACGATCACGCACGGGAGTTCCGCCTGCGCGACCATCTTCTTGATGCGCACCGACGCGTCGAGCGTGTCGGCGATCGGCTTCTCCATGAGGATCGCCAGCTCGTGCTCGCAGGCTGCGCGCACATTGTCCTCATGCACCCACGGAGGAGTCGAGATCAGCGCGAAGTCGGCCTCGATCGAGTCCATCGCCACGCTGGCGTCGCCGAAGAGGGCCGAATCGGGCAGCCCGTGCGTAGCGGCACCCTGATCGAGCGGCTCCTGCTCCACGTCAACGAGTGCGACGACTTCCACCTGTTCGCTCATACCGGCAAGCACCCGGTTCGTCCAGTACCCTCCGCGTCCACCGCAGCCGACAACGATGCAGCGCCTCACGTCGATCACTCCTCGGCGGTCTCGCCCGACCGGATCGGGGCGGCGATCACCCCGTGGTTCTCCGCGGAAGTATTCCTCGCCGAAGGGCGATGGTCCTTGTGCCGCCGGGGAGGACTGCGGCGCGAACGCTGGAACTGCTGTCGTGGAGGGTGTGCAATCGCAGCGCCGACTGGAGTTGAGCGCGCATGACCGGCCGCGAGCGGATACTGACGGCACTCGACGGTGGCCGCCCCGATCGTGTGGCACGGGCGCTGGGCTTCGGGCACGTTGACCTGCGGAAGCTCGCGCCGCCGGAGGAGTACCGCGACGACCTGGTTGACGTGCAGTTCGTCAGCTTCGGAGAGCCCGAGGCCGACGCGAAGCTCCGGCAGATAGTGCGCGAGTTCCCCGCCGACACCCGCCTCGGCACCCCCGGGCAGGCCGCGAACTACCGCGCATGGCGCTACCACCCCGAGACCGTGCGGCGGCGCAATCCGCTCGCCCGCGCCCGCTCTCTGCGCGAGTTGGCAGAGTTCCCCTTCCCCGAGCCGGCACCGGTCGATCATTCCGAGCTTTCGGCGCAGGTGGCTGAGATCCACCGGCGCGGGCTCGCCGCCGGAGGCAGCCTGCCGCATCTCGGTGGCGAGTTGTTCGAGCCCGCGTGGCGGCTGCGCGGGCTGGAGAACTTCCTGCTGGACATGGTTGAGCGGCCGGCGTGGGCGCATCTGCTGCTCGATCGGCTGCAGGCGCTCGCCTGCGCGAAAGCACGGGCGCTCGCCCGGGCAGGAGTGGACGTTCTCGCGCTTGGTGACGATGTTGGGATGCCGGGCGCGATGATCTTCGGCCCGGAGCTGTGGAGGGCGTTCTTCCGGCCGCGGATGTCGGCGATCATCGCGGCCGCGCGCGATAAGGCGCCGAACCTGCGCGTGCTCTACCACAGTGACGGCTGGTACGCTCCGATCGTCGGTGACCTGATGGAGATCGGCGTGAACGCCATCAACCCGATCCAGCCCGAGCACATGGACGCGGCGACGCTTCGGCGGCGCCACGGCACGGGGCTCGCCCTGTGGGGAACCGTCGGCCATCAGAACACCCTCGCGCACGCGACTCCCGACGAGATCCGCGACGAAGTGCGCCGCCGGCTGGCCGACCTCGGGACGGAGGGCCTCGTGATCGCGCCCGCGTACGACATCTGGCCGGATGTGCCGTGGGCGAATCTGCGGGCGTTCATCGAGGCGACGGAGGAGCACGGTCGCGCGTCTCGTTGACCTCCCGCTGCTTTCGGCGTACAATACGTTCCTCCTGATTCCGAAGACACGAGCGTCTGAGAGGGATACTCCGTGGCGGACACGAACGCGCCCGATGAGGGCCGCGACATCGTCATTGACGTTGACCTGAGCAAACGCACCAGTGAGCTTGCCGACGAGAACCTGGCGCTGCTGGACGAACACAACGTCCGCGCCATCGACGTTCTCGGCTCGGTTGGGTCGGGGAAGACCACGCTCATCAAGGAGCTTGTCCGGCGGCTCAAAGACCGCTACGCTATCGCTGTGATCGCGGGGGATATCACCACGCGCATCGACGCCGAGCGCATCGAGGTCGAGGGCGTGCCCGTCGTCCAGATCCAGACCGGCGGCGCCTGCCATCTCGACGGCGAGATCGTCCGCCGGGGCATCGAGCGGCTCGACCTCGACGCGATCGACCTGCTCATCATAGAGAATGTCGGGAATCTGATCTGCCCGGCGGCGTTCCCGGTCGGCTCGCACACGAGGCTGCTGCTGCTCTCGGTGACGGAGGGGCCCTACATGGCCGTGAAGCACCCGATCATGGTGCGGCAGGCCGACGTGGCGGTCATCAACAAGATAGACCTTGCCGAGGCGATGGAGGTTGACGTGGCGAAGCTCGCCGAGGACGTGCGCTCGGTCCATCCGCGGATCACGGTGGTCAGCACCGCCGCCCGCGCCGGCGATGGGATCGACGATGTGATCGACGCACTGGGGTTGTGAGCCCTTCATGCATGACGTGACCGCCGCACAGCGCATCGCCTCGACGGTGCTCCGCGCCGCAGAGGAGCAGGGGGCCCGGCGAGTCGAGCGCGTGGACGTCGCGCTCGGGGCCATGACGATGATCGACCCCCAGCAGCTCGAGTTCTGGCTGGAGCAGATCTTCCGCGGCACGGTTGCGGAGGGGGCCGAGGTGACGATCGAGCAGCGTCCGCTTCGCGTTCGCTGCAACGCCTGCGGCCATGAGGCCGAGGTCGCGGTGCCGGATGACCCGATCTACCACCTGATGCCCTTCGCGCCCACCTGCCCGGAGTGCGGCTCCGACGACCTCGGGGTGCTCGGCGGCGACGCCTGCGTCGTGCGCTCGATCCGCGTGACCGATCCGGAGGCTGATGAGGATGCATGAGAGCGCGCGCGCGCAGCTTCGCAGGCTCGGCATCCGCCCGGACAGGAGCCTTGGGCAGCACTTTCTGATCAACGAGGGCGCGGCCGACTGCATCGTGGAGGCGGCGCTGGAGCCCGAGCCGGAGGGGATCGTGGAGATCGGGCCGGGGCTGGGCGTGCTGACGCGGCGGCTCGTGGAGGCCGGGGTGCCGGTGATCGCCTTCGAGATGGATGAGGATATGCGCCCGGAGCTTGAGCGCATCGGGCGGGGCCACCCGAACCTGCAGGTGCGCTATCAGGACGTGCTGGATGCGCGGATGGGTGAGATCACCGCGTCGCCCCCGAGGGCCGGAGAAAGGGGTGGGGACGACGCCGCGCCGCCCCGTTGGGTGGCGGTGGGGAACATTCCCTACCAGATCACCTCGCCGCTGCTGGGGCAGCTCCTGACGACCGAGCCGCCGTTCGCGGCGATCGTGCTGATGATCCAGCGGGAGGTCGGACGCCGCCTGGCGGCGGCGCCCGGGACGAAGGACTACGGCGCTTTGACGCTGCTGGCGCGGTTCTATGCAGGGCAGCCGGAGGTCGTCGCCGAACTAACACCTGCTTCGTTCGAGCCGCCGCCGAAGGTACACTCGATCGTCCTGCGCCTCACACCGCGCACGCCGCCGATCGCGGAGCCGCCGAGACGTAAGTTGTTCTTCACCGTTGTGAGGGCCGCCTTCGGTCAGCGGCGCAAGCAGATCGCCAACGCCCTCAGCGGCTCACCGCACCTGCCGATCGAGAAGGCTGAGGCGAAGGAGGCGCTCGCCCGCGCGGGCATCACCACCAGCCGCAGGGGCGAGACGCTCTCGCTCGAGGAGTTCGTGGCGCTGACGCGGGCCGTGGAGGAGGTGCGTGGCTGAGCATGGAGTCCATCCGACTGCTCGCCTACGCCAAAATCAACCTGTGCCTTGAGGTGCTCGGTCGCCGCGATGACGGCTACCACGATCTCGCGACGGTCTTCCAGTCCGTGATGCTCGCCGACGAGCTTCAGATCGAGACCCGCGATGAGTCCGGGGTCTCGCTGCGGGTGCCGGAGGGCGGCGCTCCCGAGGGCCCGGAGAACCTGTGCTGGAGGGCCGCGGAGGTCTACCAGCGCCTGCGGGGCTGGCCCGGCGGCATGCTGATCGAGCTTCACAAGCAGATCCCGGTTGGCGCGGGCCTCGCGGGCGGATCAACCGACGCCGCGGCGGTGCTCAGGGGGCTCGCGGAGATCGACACGCACCCTCCTGCGTATGAGACGCTCGAGCGGGCGGCCGCGGCTCTGGGCTCGGACGTTCCCTTCTGTCTCGCGGGCGGCACGGCGCTGGGCGAGGGACGAGGCGAGCGGCTGACCGAGTTCTCCGCGACGCCGGTGTACCGGGTCTGTCTCGTCAGGCCCGACCTGGAGATCTCCACCGCCGAGGCCTACGCGATGCTCACGCCCGAGGACTTCACGCCGGGGAGCAGGGCGCGGGAGCTGGCTGCGTACTGCGCGACCGCCGAGCCGCTCAGGGACTGGGCGCACCTGGTGAGCAACGCCTTCGCGGAGCCGCTGCAGCGGCGGTGGCCGGTGCTGGGTGAGTTGAAGGAGCAGCTTAAGCAGATGGGGGCGTCGGCGGCCGAGATCACCGGATCAGGCTCGACCGTCTTCGGCCTCTTCGACAGGGCCGGTCTCGCCGACGCCGCCGCGGAGGTGCTCGTTCAGGAGGGCTACTGGGCGCGCTCGGTCATGTGCGCGGCGCGAGGTTCGGAGCCGATGGAGCGGAACGGAGAAGAGCTGTGAGTTCGACCGGAGACCAGGTGATCGCCGCGATTCTGGCCGGTGGCGGCCCCGACGACGTGGTCGCGCGCGCGACCGGTGCGCCGTGCAAGGCGCTCGTTGAGATCGAGGGCCGCCCTCTCATCGCGTACGTCCTCGACGCGCTGCGCGAGGCCGAGACCGTGAGGGAGATCATCGCGGTGGAGGGGCCGAGCCGCTCGCTCAGCCGGTACGATGGCGACTTCGGGGTGCCGATCGTGACGGCCGAGGGCAGCCGTCTGATCGACACGTTCACGGCATCGGCGAAGGCCGTCACGAGCGGCGAACGCATCCTGATTGTGACGGTTGATCTGCCGCTGTTGACGGCGGAGGCGGTTGACGGCTTCGTACGCTCTTGTCAAGAAACGCAGGGTGGGTTATCATACCCGATAGTTCAGGCTGAAGCATTCGACCGAGCCTTCCCCGGTCGGGGCAAGACGGTTGTCCCACTGCGGGAAGGCCGTTTCACCGGCGGTAATCTCGCCATCGTCACCCGGGAGTTCGTGCTCGAGGGCGGTCCGGCGATCGGGCGGACTTTCGAGCGCCGCAAGAGCGCGGTGAGACTCGCGTGGATGTTCGGGTTGCGCTTCCTCGTTCGGCTGCTGACGGGGCGGCTGACGATCGAGCAACTCGAGCAACGTGGGGGGGAGCTGGTGGGCACGACGGTCGCGGCGGTGCCGGTGCCGTGGCCCGAGATCGGATTCGACGTTGATCACACGGAGGACCTCGAGCTGGCCAGTCGCTTCCTGAGGGAACGATCGGCGCGGCAGTGAGGTCCGCCACCGCGACGCTGGGGCGTCGCCAAGTGGTAAGGCGCGGGACTTTGGATCCCGTATTCGCAGGTTCGAATCCTGCCGCCCCAGCCACTTACTCGTTTGACCCATCGACCGAACAGGAGTAATCGAGAGATATCAGCCTTTGTCGCGCGCCCGCGCGCGAGGAGTAGAAGGCGCAGGAGGCAACGAAGATGGAACTTGTTCAGCTCACAGTGCAGGCTCGCACGGAGACAGGGAAGGGCCCTGCACGGCGGATGCGTGCGGAGGGCGCGGTCCCGGGCGTGGTCTACGGGCTGCACCGCGAAACGCTGCACCTCGCCGTGTCCCGGCAGGACCTTGACCGCGTCTACAGCGGCACCGACACCAACGTTCTGATCGACCTTGAGGTGCCCGGGGAGGAGAAGCAGGCCTCCGTCGCCGCGATGGTCCAGGAGGTTCAGCGCGATCCGGTCAGCCGCGAGCCGCTGAGCGTTGACTTCCAGTGGGTCTCGCTCACGGAGCAGATTGAGGTCGAGGTCCCGCTTGAGATCACCGGCAACGCCCCCGGCGTTGACGAGGACGGCGGCGTCGTCCAGCAGCAGTTCCACGCGATCCCGGTGACCTGTCTGCCGACTGAGATCCCCGAGAGCATCACCGTGGATATCACGGGGATGCAGATCGCCGACGCGCTGTTCGTCTCCGACCTTCCGGAGATTCAGGGCATCAGCTACGTTTCCGAGTCCGACGAGGTCGTCCTGACGATCGCGCCGCCGATCTCCGAGGAGGACCTTGAGGCGCGCATCGACGATGAACTGCTCGGCTCGCTCGTGGACCTTGAGGTCGGCGAGGAGGTCGTCGAGGCCGAGGCGCTCGCGCCCGAGGGGGAAGAGGTCGAGGCGCCGGAGGGTGCTCAGGTGGACGTGCAGGAGATCGACGACGACGAGGACGTTCTGAGCTAAGCGGGGAGCACCGGCCATGTGGGGCATCGTCGGCCTCGGCAATCCCGGGGGCGGATACGACCAGACGCGGCACAACATCGGGTTCGAGGTCATCCACGCGCTCGCGAGCGCCCACGGCATCAGGATCGGGCGCCCGCGAGCGGCCGCTGTGGCGGGCACCGGGCGGATCGACGGCGAGCGTGTCGTGCTCGCGATGCCGCTGACGATGATGAACGCCAGCGGCGTGGCGGTGGTGCGTTTGTGCCACCTTTACGAGATCGAGCCTGAGGACCTGATCGTGATCGTCGATGACCTCAACCTCGAGCTGGGGCAACTGCGCCTGCGCCGGGGTGGCTCCGCGGGCGGGCACAACGGGCTGAGATCGATCAACGAGAAGCTCGGCACGAAGGACTACCCGCGCCTGCGCATCGGCATCGGAGGCCCGCCGGGGGGGATGGACGCCCGCGACTGGGTGCTGTCGGAGTTCGCGCCCGAGGAGAGGGAGGCCGTCGAAGAGGTGATCTCCCGCGCGTCCGCCTGCGTTGAGACGGCCGTCACCGAGGGCATCGAAGCCGCGATGAATGCATTCAACCGCTGAATCCCGCCGGAGCCCGACATCACGGGGGGTAATTGAGAGATGGCCCGCAAGGTCCGCAAGCAGAAGCGCAAGCTCAGCACCGCCGCGTGGTTCGGGATCGGCTGCGGCGCCGTCATCGTGGTGGTGCTGATTGTCGGTGCGGTCCTCTGGCTGATGGTCAGCGGCGAGCCCCCTCTCCCCCCGGAGGCGCGGGCGACCGGCTCCGCGCCGAGCACCCCGAGTCCGTCGGCGCCGGGCTCAACCGCCCCCCCGCTGCAGCAGCAGATGCAGTACGTCGAGCAGGCGGAGCGCTCGGATCAGCCCGTCCCCGTCACGATGACGATCCGCCAGTCCGAGCTCAATGACATGCTCCGGCAGGAGAGCACCGGTGAGGTGCGCGACCTGCAGGTGTACTTCGGCACCGGCACGATCGCCGCGACCGGGAAGGTGAACTACCGGGGCCGCCCCGTCCATCTGACGATCCGCGCCGAGCCGGTGGTGAGCGACGGAAGGTTGCGGCTCGACGTCCGGGAGGTCATGGTCGGCCGTCTGCACGCACCGGACGCGGTGCGCGAGCAGGTCCGCGGAGAGATCGATCGGGGGATGGAGCGGGCCATGCGCCAGCACAACGTGCACGTCAACAGCGTCCATGTAGGCCAGGACGTGATGACCGTGAGCGGACGGGTCGGCGGAAGGTGAGGGCCGTCCGGCAGGTCGGCTCGGGAGTGAATGGCCGTTGATCGCGTTGATCCTCGCCGCGGCCACCGCCCTCTACGTCATGATCGTCGTGTCGGGCCTGCTGATGACACGCAGCGGCCGCGTGATCGAGACCACGCACCTGCAGATCCGCGTCCCCGGCCTTGCTTCGGACCTCATCGGGGCTCGCGTCGTCATGCTCTCAGACCTCCACGTCGGCCGGCTGCACGTGCCTGTGCAGGAGTTGCTGGCGGCCGTCGATCGGGCCAGGCCCGATCTGCTGCTGCTCGGCGGCGACTACGTCGCCCACCCCACGAATCACCGGGACGCCCTCGAGCTCGTCGCGCGCCTGAGTGAGGGACGTGTGACCTTCGGGGTGCCGGGCAACACCGACCACCACCAGCGCTTCGACCACGACGCTCTCGCGGCGATCCTGCGCGCGAGCGGGGGCGGGCTGCTGATCAACGGGGCCGGCCGAGTGGGCGTTGGAGCCGCGACGATCGAGGTCCTCGGAGTTGACGACCCGCTGGGGGACGATGCGGACGTGGAGGCGACCCGCGCGAGGGCGGGAGGGTGCGCCGATCTGCGCATCGGGTTGTGCCACTCACCTGCGCTGTGGCAGGAACTGCCGCGCCTCGGGGCGCATATCACGCTGGTGGGGCACACGCACGGCGGGCAGGTGCGCTTCCCCGGGCGGGAGGCGCATTTCACGCACACGACCTATCCGCGGAAGCTTGCGGCGGGCCTCTTCCGCTACGAGCGGGGCGGGACGCGACCCGCACGGGTGGCGAGTCATTGGGAGATCCTCGACTCGGAAACGCCGCTGCGAGTGTCAACCGCAGCCGGGCCGCTGCTCTACGTCACCCGTGGGGTGGGGATGGGCGACCTGCCGCTGCGGCTGAACTGCCCGCCTGAGCTGGTGCTGATCGAAATGCAGTCCGAGGAGCCGCAGGGAGGTGGCGCGCACGATGGCTGATGACGCCGGGCGGACGCATTACTTCGTGGAGCGACCGGATGTCGCGAGCGAGCCGCGCGAGATCGAGGTGCAGGTGCGGGGACATGCGCTGCGCTTCGTCACCGACCGGGGCGTGTTCTCCCACGGGCGGGTCGATCCGGGCAGCCGGCTGCTCGCCGAGCAGATGGACCTGTCCGATGCGGAGGATGTGCTCGACTGGGGTTGCGCGTGGGGGCTCGTCGGGGTGGTTGCAGCGAAGACGTGGCCGAAGCTGAGGGTCGTGATGGTGGACGTCAATGAGCGCGCCTGCGAGCTGGCGCGGGAGAACCTCCGGCGGAATGGCGTCGAGGCGGAGGTCATTGCCGGTGACGCAGGCGAAGTGCTCACCGACCGGCGCTTCGATGCGGTTGTGTGCAACCCGCCGATCAGCGCGGGACGGGCGGCGGTGCTGGCCGTGATGGACCAGGCCGCGGGGTTGCTGCGTGAGGACGGGAGCTTCTGGATGGTCGCGGCGACGAGGAAGGGCGCAAAGACGCTGCGGCGGGAGCTTGAGGCCCGCTTTGCCGACGTGGAGCAGACTGCGATGCGCGGGGGCTTTCGGGTGTATCGCGCGTCGGAACCGATCGCGAGGGAGGATCAGAGATCATGACCGGGAGAGAGCGTTTCAACCTGGCGCTGGCACACCAGGAGCCCGATCGGGTGCCGATCGATGACAGCCCGTGGCAGACGACGATCAGCCGCTGGCGGGAGGAGGGGCTGCCCGAGCGTGTCTCGCCGCAGGAGTACTTCGGCTACGAGATGAGCGGCGTGGGCGCGGACCTGTCGCTGGGGATGGAGCCGGAGGTGGTCGAGGAGACCGACCAGTACACGATCGCGTGGAACTCCAGCGGAGCTCTGCGCAAGAACTTCAAGCACTCGACCTCCACCCCCGAATGCATCGACTTCAGGATCAAGACGCCCGAGGACTGGTTCGCCTGGAAGGATCATCTGCGGGTCGGACGGGACCGGATCGGGTGGGAGGGTGGCATCGCGGCGATGCGGTCGGCTCGTGAGCGCGGGCTGTGGTTCCCCTACCGCGCGGCGACCGGCTACGACAAGACGCAGGGCGTGATCGGCTCGGAGCGGCTGCTGATGGCGATGGCGACCGATCCGGACTGGTGCGCGGACATCTTCATGACGTGGACGGACATGATCATCCGCAGCGCGGAGATAATGATGGATGGCGGCTTCGTCTTCGACGGGGCATTCCTCTACGACGACATGGGCTATCGCAACGGTCCTCTCTTCTCACCGCGGATGTACCGCGAGTTGTGCAAGCCCGCGCATGCGAAGGTCTGCGACTTCTTCCATCGCCACGGGCTGAAGGTCATCCTGCACTCGTGCGGCAACGTAACCGCGTTGGTCCCGGACCTGATCGAGGCGGGCTTCGACTGCCTGCAGCCGCTGGAGGTCAAGGCGGGGATGGACCTGGTCGCGCTGAAGGAGCAGTTCGGTGAGCGACTGGCGTTCATGGGCGGGATCGACGTGCGCGCGATGGCGCACCCTGACCCGCATGTGATCGAGGAGGAGATCGCCACGAAGATCGGGCTCGCGAAGCGTGGCGGTGGATACATCTACCACTCGGATCACTCGGTGCCGGACAACGTGAGCTTTGAGAGATACAAGTTCGTGATGGATTTGGTTCGCAAACATGGACAATATGAGACATGAGCCGGCCCGTCGCGTTGACAGGGGGCAGGTGTGTTGTATAATCACGAGTGCGTGATGGATACGCGGACGCGCGAGTTGAGAGACCGGGCGCGGGCGGCCCTCCGTGGCCACCTCGGCCGCCGGGCGGCGATCATCGCTCGGGCGCCGGGGCGGCTTGAGGTGCTCGGCGGGCACACCGATTACAACGAGGGCTTCGTGCTGGCGGTGGCGACCGAGCAGGCAACGGCGATCGCGGCGGCCCGCCGCGACGACAGCCTTGTGCGGGCGTGGACCGACTGCGACGAGAGCGAGGCCGCCTTCGACATCCGCCGGGTGGATGAGGGGCCGTGGGGCCGGTGGTGGGACTATCCGGCCGGGGTCATCGACGGGTTGCGCGCGGAGGGTTGCGTGCCGGTGGGGGCGGACCTCGCGATCGTCAGCGACGTCCCGATCGGCGGCGGGGTCTCGTCCTCGGCGGCGCTTGAGGTGGCCAGCGCGATCGTGATGAGTTCGCTGGCCGGCTGTGAGATCGATCCGGAGGCGTTGGCGCTGCTGTGTCAGCGCGCGGAGAACGACTACGTCGGGATGCGCTGCGGGATCATGGACCAGTTCGCGTCGGTCTTCGGCCGGGCCGGTCATGCCATGTGGCTCGACTGCCGGACACGCGAGCGGCGGCTGGTGCCGATGAATTCCGAGGAGGCGCGCTTCGTCGTCTGCGACACGAACAAGCCTCGCGAGCTGATCGACTCGGCGTACAACGAGCGCCGAGAGACCTGCGAGCAGGTCGCGGAGGTCCTCGGTGTCAGGGCGTTGCGTGATGTTGACGAGCAGATGCTGTCGGCGGCCGAGGAGCTACTGGATGAGACGCAGCTTCGGCGGGCGCGGCATGTGGTGAGTGAGAACGCGCGGGTGCAGGCGGGCGCGGATGCGCTGGAGGCGGGGGAGATGGCGGTGCTGGGCGAGCTTCTCAACGCCAGCCATGTGAGCCTGCGCGACGACTACGAGGTAAGTTGCGCCGAGCTTGAGACGATGCGTAACGCGGCGCTGCGGTCGCCCGGCTGCTTCGGCGCTCGGCTGATGGGCGCGGGCTTCGGCGGCTGCGTGCTGGCGCTGGTGAACGCCGACGGCGTGGATGAGTTCGCCGCGCAGGTCGGTCAGCAGTACCGGGCTCAGACGGGTCTCGAGCCGGCCATCTTTGCCACGGCTCCCGCCGATGGGGCCGGGCTTATTCCGCATGAGAGTGAGGAAGACAGGTGACTCGACTCGAAGAGGTCAACACGAAGCTGGAGAAGGTCCGCGCGTTCATCGGTGAGGCCGGGCTGGGCGCGATCGTCCTGACGAGCCGCGCGAACTTCGCGTGGCTGACCGCGGGGGGCAGCTCGCACGTGGGCCTGGGCTCGGAGGGCGGTGTGGCCTCGCTGGTGGTCACGCCCGGCGGGCAACACCTGCTGACAAACAACATCGAGGCGGGCCGCTTTGAGGATGAGGAAGTCGGGGACCTGCCCTTCGAGTTGCATTACATGCAGTGGGACGAAGAGGACCTCGAGGAGATGCTCTCGACGGTCGCCTCGGGGGTGGCCGGTGCGGACACCTCGTCGCTTCCCTTCGCCCGGAACGTTGCGGGCAGCTTCAACCGCCTGCGCTGGCAGCTCATGGAGCCGGAGATCGAGCGTTACGAACAGATCGCGGGCATCGCGTCCCGAGCGATCGCGGAGACCGGGCGTGAGATCGAGCCGGGGATGACCGAGCATGAGATCGCCGGGATGTTGATGGAGAGGGTCTTTGCGGCCGGCGCGCAGCCCGGGGTGGCGCTGATCGCCACCGACGAGCGCGTGATGAAGTACCGGCACCCGATTCCGGCGGCGAAGAAGCTCGAACGCCACGCAATGCTGGTGATCGGCGCGATCAAGTGGGGACTGGGCGTCTTCGCCACGCGGATGGTGCACTTTGGTGAGCCGCCCGAGGAGCTGCGGGAGAAGCACGCGGCCTGCTGCTACGTGGACGCCTGCCTGAACCTCGAGACGGTGCCGGGCGCGGACGTGAGTGAGATTTTCGGCAGGGGCGCTGAGGCCTACGCGGAGGCGGGCTTTGCCGACGAGTGGCGGCTCCATCACCAGGGAGGCCCGACCGGCTACGCCCCGCGGGAGTACAAGGCGACCTCCGAGACGGAGGAGACGGTGCTGCCGAACCAGCCCTACGCGTGGAACCCGTCGATCACGGGGACGAAGTCGGAGGACACTATCATCACCACCGAGGACGGTCAGCGCTTCCTCAGCGAGCCCGCGGGCTGGCCGACGCTGTCGGTGACGTACGAGGGGATCACGCTGGAGCGGCCGGACATCCTCGTGCGGTGAACGACTCCCGAATGATGGAAACAATATGCGGTGGCCCGTGTCGCGGGTCATAGCTGGAGACGACCGATCAGAGGAATGAGCACGTGTATCTGAAGAGCCTGTCGATGCGGGGCTTCAAGAGCTTCGCCGATCACACAGAGTTCGAGTTCGGCGCCGGCCTGACGGCGATCGTGGGGCCGAACGGCGTCGGCAAGAGCAACGTTGCCGACGCGATCCTCTGGGTGCTTGGTGAGCAGAGCAACCGCGCGATCCGCACACACACCTCGCAGGACGTCATCTTCGCGGGCGCCGAGAAGCGCAGCGCGCTGGGGATGTCCGAGGTGCGGCTGCTGCTGGACAACGAGGACGGGCGGCTGCCGATCGACTTCACGGAAGTCGAGGTCTACCGCAGGCTCTACCGGACCGGCGACAGTGAGTACGGGATCAACAACTCGAACTGCCGTCTCCGCGACATTCACGATCTCTTCGTTGACACCGGGGTGGGGCAGGAGTCGTACTCGATCGTTGGGCAGGGGGAGATCGAGGCGATCCTGAGCGTTCGGAGCGAGGACCGCCGGGAGTTGATGGAGGAGGTCGCCGGGATCGGCAAGTACCGCCGCCGCCGGCAGAACGCTCAGCGCAAGCTCGAGGCGACCGAGGGCAACGTGCGGCGGATCGCGGACATCATTTACGAGTTGACGAACCAGCGGGAGCCGCTGGAGAAGGCCGCGGAGAAGGCGCGGCGCTACCGCGAGCTTGACGAGGAGCTGCGCGGACTGGAGCTGAAGCTGCTCGCGCTGGACTACCGGGACCGCAGCGAGCGGCTTGGGAAGCTGAGCAACGATCAGAGCGTCGGGAAGGCCGATGCGGAGGGGACACGCGCACGGCTCAACCAGCTTGAGGCCGAGGAGGAGAAGATCCAGGCGGAGCTGCACCGCGTGGAGAACGAACTCGGGAAGCTTCGCGATCAGGCCCGAGAGGCCGAGCGCGAGGCGGAGAAGACCGAACGCGCTCACGCGGTGAACGAGGAGAAGCTTCGCTCGGCGCGGGAGCGGCTCGAGGAGTTGGAGCAGTCTGACCGCGGCGACAGCTCGCGGGTGTCCGAGTTGGCCGAGCAGTTGAAGCGGCTGAGCGAGGAGCGCGAGGCGGTCGTTCGGCGGGCGGAGGAGCGCGCCGAGGCGATCTCAGGGCGGCGCCGGGAGCTCGAGCAGCTTGAGAGCCGGCGGCGCGAGGCGCAGGCGCAGCTCGGAAGGCTCCAGTCGCAGCAGCAGCAGCGAGTGCAGCAGGCGCAGAACCTCGCGCGTGAGGCCGAGGCGATGGAGAGCCTCCGGGAGGAGCTGCGTGAGCGGGTGCAGCGGCTGGAGAGCCAGCAGCAGGCGCTGCGCGCGCAGGTGGAGGAGGCGCGCTCGCGCATGGAGCAGGTTCGTGCGCGACGGGAGCAGCTTAAGGATGAGGTGGACACCGCGCGTGAGCGGCTGCAGGCGCTCACCGCCCGGCACGAGTGGCTCACGCGCACGCTCCGTGAGCACCGGGCCAAGCGGGACATCCTCGCAGGCTCGGCGACGGCGGCGGAGACACGGCTGGCGCTGCTGCAGGAGCTTGAGCGCAGCCACGAGGGATTCGAGGACGCGGTGCGGTCGGTGCTGGAGGCGGCGGGGCGCGGTGAACTGCAGGGCGTACGCGGCGTGGTGGGGGCGCTGCTGGAGGTCCCCGGGCGGTATGAGATCGCGATCGAGGCGGCGCTGGGCGAGCGACTGCAGTGGATCGTGGTGGACACGGAGGACCAGGCACTCGCGGGGATCGAGTGGCTGAAGCGGCACGGCAGGGGTGAGGCGACCTTCATGCCGCTGTCGCTGCTGTCGGGCGTGGCGCCTCGGACCGCGAGCTTCGCCTCCGGCGACGGCTGCATCGGGGCGGCGTCGAACGTGGTCAAGGCGCCCCGCGAGGTTAACCAGGTGCTCGATCACCTGCTGGGTGACTGCCTGGTGATGGATGACCTCGACGCGGCCCGCCGGCACCTCAAGCGCGCCGGTCAGCAGTGCCGCGCGGTCACGCTCTCGGGGGAGGTCGTTGAGCGCGGTGGAGCGATCCGGGGAGGTTCGAAGCCGGACGAGGACGCCGCGAAGGTGTTCTCCCGGAAGCGTGAGATAGAGCAGGTCAGCGGTGAGCTGGAGCTGCTGCGACATGCGCTGGCGAACGTCTGGCGTTTCGAGGAGCGCTTCGAGCAGGAGGCCGATGAGCTGTCCGCGCGGGTGGATGAGGCCGCCGGGGCGGTCTCGGACGCGCGATCGGAGCTGTCGGAGACAGAGCGCGACCTCGTGCACATTCGCGACCAGGCGCAGGCGGCCGTCTCGGCCGCGGATGAGATGGACAATGAGATCGAGGAACTGCGCAAGCGCGTCGCCGCGAGCGCTCAGCGGCAGGAGGAGCTGACGGAGTCCGCCGAGGCGCAGAAGTCTGAGGTTCGCGAGTTGGGCGCGAAGATTGAGGAGATGCGGTCGGCGCAGCTCTCATCGAGCGCGCTGGAGGAGAAGCGGTCGTCGTTGACCGAGGATGAGGTTGCGCTGGCGGAGCTGCGGGAGAAGCAGCGATCGCTGCAGGAGCTTGTGAAGCGCACGGAGGGGGAGCTGTCGCGGGCGCGGCAGGAGGTTGAGAACGCGGCGAAGAGCCGGTCGAACCTCACTGAGCAGATCGAGCGGCTGGAGGCGAGTCTCACCGAGACAGGTGAGACGCTTGGCGGTCAGCGCGAGCATGCAAACGAGTTGCGCGAGGTCGTGAGCCGGCGGACCGAGGCCGCGGGCGCTCTGCGTGAGAAGGCCCAGGCGTTGGAGACATCCGGGCGCAAGATGAGGCGCGTGCTGGACAATCAGCAGGAGAAGGTGCAGCGGGCGGAGGTAGCGCTCACGCGGGAGCAGGCGCAGCTTGAGAGCATCCGCGAGCGGCTCGGCGACGTCTACGAGGTCTCGCCGAAGGAGGCTCTGGAGCGCCTCGGCGAAGAGGAGCCTAGCCGTCAGAAGCTCGCGCGCGACGTCAACTCGCTCAAGCGGGAGATTCGGGCGCTGGGGCATGTGAACCTCAGCGCCATCGACGAGTGCGAGCGGCTCTCGGCACGGGAGCAGTTCCTCAAGCGCCAGCGGGATGATCTCGAGGCGGCGCGCGCGGACATCCTGCAGATCATCGAGGAGATCGACACAGCCGCTGAGGCGGAGTTCCTCGCGACCTTCAAGCAGATCGCCGAGGCATTTGAGCGGACATTCACCACCCTCTTCCAGGGTGGGCAGACCGAGCTTTACCTCACCGACAGTGACAACCCGCTGGAGAGCGGCGTTGAGGTCTTCGCGCAGCCGAAGGGCAAGAAGCCCAAGCATCTGAGCCTGCTCTCGGGCGGGGAGCGCGCGATGACGGCGCTGGCGTTGTTGTTCGCGATGCTTGAGGTCAAGCCGAGCCCCTTCTGCGTGCTCGACGAGATTGACGCGGCGCTTGACGCGAGCAACACGGACCGCTTCGTGCAGTTGCTCAAGGAGTTCGGCGAGCGGTCGCAGTTCATCGTCATCACGCACAATCCGCGGACGATGGAGGCGATGGACCTGCTGCACGGCGTGACGATGCAGGAGGCCGGCGTCTCGCAGCGGATCTCGGTGGAGCTTGATGACGCGCAGGACATGGGCCGCCGGGAGCAGGAGCGCGAGCGTCGCGAGCCGACCGGCGCTCGCGAGGACACCGCGGGTGTATCGGGCTCCGGCTGAGTCGCCCTCGGCGTTCGCAGTGCCGCCACCGGACGTCCCTCGACCGACCACCACCCGGGGCAGACGAAGCCGGCCCCGTCATCAGATGACAGGAGACAGAACTCATGCTTAAGGGCATGTTCCGCCGCGTGGGCAATGTGCTGCGCGGGCGCGCAACGCTTGACGAAGAGACGACGGAGGAGCTTGAGGTCGCGTTGGTGATGGGGGATGTCAGCGCGCCGCTGGCGATGCAAATGGTGGAGGAGCTGCAGGAGCGCGCGGAGAGGCAGCGCGCGACGGGGGATGAGGACCTGCTGGACCTCCTGCGCGATCTCGTCTACGAGCACCTTCAGCCGTGGGAGGACCGGCTGGTGTTCGCGCCGACGCCACCGACGGTCTGGCTGGTGCTGGGCGTCAACGGGGTGGGGAAGACCACGACGATCGCGAAGCTCGCGCACATGCTCAAGCGCGAGGGGATGAGCGTGCTGCTGGCGGCCGGGGACACATTCCGGGCGGCGGCGGTCGAGCAGTTGCAGACGTGGGGAGAGCGCGTCGGCTGCGAGGTGGTGGCGCAGGCGAAGGGCGCCGACCCGGGCGCGGTGATGTTCGATGCGCTCGAGTCGGCGAAGGCGCGGGGGATCGACTTCGTCATCGCCGACACCGCCGGGCGGCTGCACACGCAGGTCAACCTGATGGAGGAGCTGCGGAAGATGGGTCGCGTGGTGGAGCGGTCGATCGGCCGCCCCGCCGATGAGCGGCTGCTGGTGATCGACGCCAACACCGGTCAGAACGCGATCAACCAGGCGCGACAGTTCAACGAAGTCATTGACGTGACCGGCGTGGCGATCACGAAGCTCGACAGCACGGCGCGGGGTGGCGCGCTGCTGTCGCTGACCCACGAGATGGAGATCCCGATCAAGCTGGTCGGCGTCGGTGAGAAGATGGATGACCTCGTCCCCTTCTCCGCCCGCGAGTTCGCCGACGGAATCGTGTAGGCGACCGGCCGCGAGCGTCGAATCCCTTCACTGCGCGGCGGCGATGTCGCGCAGGTGTCATCAAAGCACGTGGGAGCGACGAGTCATGGAGAACCTCACGAAGCTGGCGGTCGAGGCGGCGCTCGCGAGCGGTGCTTCGTACGCCGACGCGAGGGCAGTTGACAGGCGCAGCGAGCGGGCCCGGGTGAAGAACGGCTCGGTGGAGGCCCTCAGCGACGGCCGGAGCCAGGGAGTCGGCGTGCGGGTGATAGCCGACGGCGCGTGGGGCTTCGCAGGCTGCGCGGAGCGCTCTGAGGGCGCTGTCCGTGCCGCGGCCCGTCGCGCAGTCGAACTCGCACGAGCCGCCGCCACCACGATCGATGAGCCCGTCCGACTCGCCGACGTTGAGCCGGTCATCGGCAGTCATGCCACCGAGGTTGCGATCGACCCCGCGGACGTCCCCCTCGACGACCGTCTCGCTCTGCTGATGGAGTGCGACCGACTCATGCGCGCGGAGGACGTGGAGGTCGCGGTGAGCTTCGTGAGCGTTCTGCGCAGCGCCCAGCACTTCGCCTCCAGCGAGGGCGCGTCGATCTACCAGGAGCGCGTGGAGACCGGTGGGGGCCTCGAGGCGACGGCCGTGGGCGACTGCGGGGCCTGCCGCCGGTCATACCCGTCGTCACACGGCGGACAGGTAATGACCCGCGGGTGGGAGCTGATCGACGAGCTTGAGATGACCGCCCACGCTGGGCGCACCGCCGCGCAGTCGCGGCAGCTCGTGGACGCTCCCGAGTGCCCTCCGGGCCCTCGTGATCTGATACTCGCGGGTGGTCAGCTTGCGCTGCAGTTGCACGAATCATGCGGCCATCCGATCGAGCTTGACCGCGTGCTTGGGACGGAGGCGTCCTTCGCGGGCACCAGCTTTCTCACCCCCGACAGGCTCGGCAGCTTCCGCTACGGCTCGGACGTTGTGAACATCACCGCCGACGCGACCCTCCCGGGGGGCCTTGGGTCCTTCGCGTGGGATGACGAGGGCGTTCCGGCACAGCGAAGCTGGATCGTGCGCGCGGGCGTGTTCACCGGCTATCTGACCTCCCGCGAGACCGCCGCGCAGCTCGGGCTTGAGGGGAGCAACGGCTCGATGCGCGCGGACGGCTGGGCCCGACCGCCACTGATCCGCATGACCAACATCAATCTCGAGCCGGGCGATCAGTCGCGCGAGGAGATAATCGCCTCCACCGAGCGCGGGGTCCTGATGGAGGACAACCTGAGCTGGAGCATCGACGACCGGCGGCTCAACTTTCAGTTCGGCTGCGAGATCGGCTGGTTGATCGAGGACGGGGAGATCGCCGGGATGGTCCGCCAGCCGGGGTACACGGGCATCACGCCCGAGTTCTGGCGCTCCTGCGACGCGGTCGCGGACGGGGCGACGTGGCGGATCTGGGGCGTGCCCAACTGCGGTAAGGGCGAGCCGGGACAGACCGCGCGCGTCGGCCACGGCGTCTCCGCGGCCAGGTTCCGCAACGTGCAGGTGGGAGTGACCGACGATGAGTGAGGCGCTGCTGATCGACCGCAATGAGGCGCTGGGGATCTGCGAGCGGACGCTTGCGGCTTCGACCGCGGAGCAGACGGAAGTCAACCTGCTGGCCTCCGACGGCGGCCTGACGCGCTTCGCCAACAATCACATTCATCAGAGCGTCGCTGAGTCAGATCGGCAGGTCTACGTGCGCGCGGCCGTCGGGCGGCAGGTGGGCGTGGCGACCACCAACGACACCTCCGACGCCGGCCTGCGCGATGTCGCCGAGCGTGCCTGCGCGCTTGCGTCGGCCGCGTCGCCGGATGAACACTTCCCCGGTCTACCCGCACCGGGAGAGGAGCCTGCGTCGATCGGCGGCTCTGAGCCCACCGCGGATTTCGGCCCCGAGCGCCGCGCGGCGGCCGTGCGCGAGTGCATCGAGGTCGCGGTGGAGCGTGGGCAGACCGCCGCGGGCGCGTGTTCGGCCGAGGTCTTCGTGCACGCGGTCGCCAACTCACTGGGGCTGCGCGCGTACCAGGAGAACACCGTGGCGCACATGCGGATGGTCTTCGCCGGGGACGACTCGTCGGGATACGCAGAGGCGTACGCCGAGGATGCCTCGCAGATCCACCCCCGCCTGCTGGCCGAGACCGCCGCGGGCAAGTGCGCGAATTCAGCGCGCCCGCGGTCGGTCGAGCCCGGGCGCTGGGACGTGATCCTCGAGCCCCCCGCCGTCACCGACGCGATCTTCCACCTCGGCCTCTTCGCATTCAACGCGCTCGCCTGCCTCGAGGGGCGCAGCGCGATCTGCGGCCGCCTCGGTGAGCGGGTCTGCGGAGAGAACATCACGCTCGTGGATGATGCGCTCGATCCGCGCGGGATTCGGCGGGCATTCGACTTCGAGGGCGTCCCGCGTCGGCGCGTGGAGCTTGTCCGCGACGGCATCGCGACCGGCCTCGTCCACGACAGCCGCACCGCCGCCCGATGGGATACGCGCAGCACCGGGCACGCGGGCCCTCCGTCGAGCACGTGGGGCCCGGTGCCGCTCAACGTCCTCCTCAGCCCCGGATCGTCGAGCGTCGAGGAGATGATTGCGGCAACCGAGCGAGGGCTGCTGGTCACGCGCTTTCATTACACCAACATGCTCAGCCCCAGCGCCGCGGTCCTCACCGGCATGACCCGCGACGGCACGTTTCTGATCGAGGACGGCGAGGTCGTCGGTGGCGTGCGCAACCTGCGCTTCACCGAGAACCTGCTCGAAGCGCTGTCGCGCGTGGATATGATCGGGAGAGAGGGCTGGCTGGAGGACTACGCGTGGGCACCGGCGCTCCGGATCCGCGACTTCCGCTTTTCCGGCGCGACCGAGTTCTGAGGCTGGAGCGAACTGATGGCTGACCGGCGCATCGTGACAGGGTCATATGACACCGCATACGCGCGGCCCGGGCCGCTCTTCGGGCTGCGGCCTGACCCGGCGCTGATGGAGCTTGTGGAGCGGTTTGCGCTGTCAGGCACCGCGCTTGACGTCGGTGCGGGCGACGGTCGTCACTCCACCTACCTGGCGCGACACGGCTTCCGTGTCGAGGCGGTGGATATCTCCGAGCAGGCCGTGGAGAAGCTGCGGGAGCTGGCCCGGCGCGGACGCCTTCGGATCGAGGCGCGGGTGGGGGACTGCGGCGATCCCGGCTGCATCAGCGGCTCATGGGACGTGATCGTCGCCGACACCGTGCTGGGGCATTTCGCGCTGGAGGCGGCGCGGGTGATCGGCGGGCGGATCGTCGAGGCGCTCGCGCCCGGCGGCTGGCTCTTCGTGACAGCGCTGGCCGCGAGCGATCCACGTGAGAGCGAGTTCGCCGGCCTCAGTTGGACCTACTACACCCGCGGGCAGCTCATCGCGCTCTTCCCCGGGCTGCGGGTGGAGCGGTGCGAGGAGCTTTCCACCGTCGATCACACGCACGGTCAGCCGCATCGGCACCGGGTGTTACGCCTGATCGCTCAGAAGGAGGACGCATGATGGAGCTTGACGGACGGGTAGCGCTCGTCACCGGCGGCGCCGGGCACCTCGGCTCGGCCGTCACGCAGCGGCTGCTGGAGGGCGGCGCGCATGTGGTCGCATGTGAGCAGGACTCAGAGAAACTTGAGGCGCTCGCGGACGCGCTCCACTACCCGGGGCGGCTGAGCACGATCGTGTGCGACGTGACCGACGAGGACGCGGTCCGTCAGATGATGGGGCAGGTCCACGAGCAGCATGGAGGGCCGGACGCGCTGCTCAACCTCGTCGGCGGCTTCGCCGCGGGCGGGAGCGTCGCCGGGACGGAGCTCTCAACGTGGGAGCGGATGCTGACGCTGAACCTCACGTCGATGTTCCTGTGCTCGAAGCACGCCCTTGCGTACATGACCGAGGCGGGCTTCGGGCGCATCGTGAGCGTCTCGTCGAAGGCCGCCGACGACCTGCCCGCCGGGCGTGCGGCATACGCGGTCGCAAAGGCGGGCGTGCTGAACCTCACCGCCTGCATGGCGAAGGAGCTCGCGGGCACCGGCGTCGCATGTGCGGCGGTGATGCCCTCAATCATCGACACGCCCGTGACGCGCTCGGCGAGGCCCAACGCCGACCCTTCGCGCTGGGTGACGCCCGAGCAGATCGCAGAGGTGCTCGCGTGGCTTATCAGCGAGCCGGCGGGCGCAGTCAACGGCTCCGTCCTGCGACTCTACGGTGACCTGACGTGAGCGGAGAGCGCCTGCCGCCGGTCGCCTCAGGGCGCTCCTGCGTCGCTAACTGCCGTACACCTCGTCGGGGTCGAAGCACTTCTCGCAGAAGGTCGTCCACTCGCCGTCCTGCAGTTCCCGGTAGAAGCACGAGCGGTATCCCTCATGACACGCTCCGCTCTCCTGCACCACGCCCAGCATCAGCACATCCGAGTCGCAGTCCGTGCGCAGCCACCGGACCTCCTGGGTATTCCCGGAGGTCTCGCCCTTCACCCACATCGACTGCCGCGAGCGGCTCCAGTACGTCGCCTTCTTCGTCTCCACGGTGTGCCGCACGGCCTCTTCATTCATCCACGCCACCATCAGAACCTCGCCCGACTCGTGATCGCACACGACCGCCGGGATGAGGCCCTGGTCATTGAACTTCAACTCGTCGATGTACACGTAGGTCCTCCTGTCTATCCTTCGTCAGCGTTTCTGCCGTGCCGCTCAAGCAGTGTCCGCGCCTCCGCCAGCGGGACATCCCGCCAGTGCCGGTAGGCGGCGGCCACCGCAAAGCCCATCCCCCCGCGCACATTGCAGCAGTACACGCAGTCAACGTCGTCGATGATCCGCTCAAGCGACTGCCGATGAGCGGTCGGGATCGCCACGATCACACGCTCCGGCCCCGCGTTGCGCACCGCCTCAACCGCCGTCAGCATCGTGAACCCCGAGGCGAGCCCGTCGTCGCAGAGCACCACGCTCCGGCCCGTGACATCCGGCAGCCGGCGCTCGCCGCGAAGCTCCCGCACCCGCCGCTCAACCTTGCCGCGCGTGATCTCGATCCCGGCCTCAACGTCCTCGCGGCTGAGGCCCAGGCGCCTCCGCAGCGGCTCATTGATGCGCACGGTCCCGTCGAACGCGACCGCACCGTAGCCCGCCTCGGTGTTCCACGGCAGCGTGATCTTGCTCACGACCGCCACGTCGAGTTCGAGGCCAAGCTCCTCGGCCAGCGGCGCCGCGACCGGCACGCCACCCGCCGGGATCGCCAGCACCAGCGCGCCGGTGCCTCGCAGCGGCCCCATCAGCGCCGCGAGTGTCCGTCCGGCGTCGGCGCGATCCTCGAACACGCCCACGCGGTCACGCAACTGCGGCATCTCAACGACCCCGTCCGGACAGTGATCTGTCTCAGACATGCCAACCCCTCCGCCCGGTCGTCAACGCCTTACCGGCACCCCCCGCGCGGCAAGCTGCTCCTTGCACTCGCTGATGGTGAGCTCGCGGAAGTGGAAGATGCTCGCCGCCAGTACCGCGTCGGCCTTGCCGTAGTCGATCGCTTCGTAGAGATGATCGATGCTCCCGGCGCCGCCCGAGGCGATCACCGGGATGCTCGCGTTCTCACTGATGCGCCGCAGCAACTCGACATCGTAGCCGCCCTTCGTCCCGTCCGCGTCGATGCTGGTGACGAGCAGCTCGCCCGCGCCCAGCTCCTCGGCCCGGTGGGCGTACTCCAGCGCATCGACCTCGGTCGGCCGCGTGCCGCCGTGCGTGTAAACCCGCCACTCGATCTGCTCGTCAGGGGCGGGCCCGAGGTCCTCCTCGTCGCCAACCACGCGCTTGGCGTCGATCGCCACCACAATGCACTGCGAGCCGAAGCGCTCGGCGCCCTCGGTGATAAGCTCCGGGTTCTGCAGCGCTGCGGTCATGATCGAGACCTTGTCCGCGCCCGCCTGGGTGGTGTCGCGGATGTCCTCGATGGTGCGGATCCCGCCACCGACGGTGAACGGGATGAAGATCTGCTCGGCGGTGTGGCGCACGATGTCCAGCACCGTGTCGCGCTTCTCGACCGACGCGGCGATGTCGAGGAACGTCAGTTCGTCGGCGCCCTGGGTATTGTACCATGCGGCCTGTTCGACCGGGTCGCCGGCGTCGCGGAAGTCCACGTAGTTGACGCCCTTCACCACGCGGCCGTCTTTCACGTCAAGGCAGGGAATGATGCGTTTTGCGAGCATGGTTGGCCGCTCCTGTCAGACCTGCGAATCTCTCATCCCAACGACACAGGCCGGCACGGGGGCCGGCCTTTCCAACGGCTTCACGGCCGTCAGCCCTCCGCGATCTCAACCGCCTCGCGCAGCGGCAGATCGCCCGTGTAGATCGCGCGGCCGGAGATCGCGCCCACCACGCCCAGCGGCTCGAGCTGCTTGAGCGCGCGGATGTCATCGAGCGACTTCACGCCACCCGCCGCGATGATCCGCAGGCTCGTGTTCTCAGCAATCTCCCGCAGCGCCGGCAGGTTCGGCCCGGTGAGCATCCCGTCGCGGGAGATGTCCGTGTGCACGATCTCCCGCACGCCCATCGCCTCGACCTGCTGCGCAAACTGCAGCGCCGGGATCTCGCTGGTCTCCACCCAGCCCTCGATCGCCACCCGCCCGTCGCGCGCGTCCACGCTCACGCAGACCGAGTCGCCGAAGCGCTCGATCGCCGCCTCCAGCACCTCGGGGCTGGTCAGCGCGCTGGTGCCCAGCAGCACCCAGCGCACCCCCAACGCCAGCACCGTCTCGATGTCATCGAGCGTCCGCAGGCCCCCGCCCATGTCCACCGGGATCTCGATTGCCTCGCAGATCGCGCGCAGGGCGTCGAGGTTGATCGGGCGGCCCTCGATCGCGCCATCGAGATCCACCACGTGCATCCGGCCGGCGCCCTCGCCCTCCCACCGGCGCGCCATCGCAGCCGGATCGTCGGAGTACACCGTCCGCTTCGCCATGTCGCCGCGTTCGAGCCGCACGACCTCGCCCTCGGAGAGATCGATCGCCGGGATGACGATCATCGGCAGCCGACCTCCCTCGCGAAGTTGCGCAGGATCTCCAGCCCGACGTCGGCGCTCTTCTCCGGGTGGAACTGCGTCGCGAAGAGGTTGCCGCGGCGGATCGCCGAGCAGAACTCGTAGCCGTAGTCGGTCACTGTCGCGATCACCGACTCGTCCTCAGGCACCACGTGATACGAGTGCACGAAGTACACGTAGGAGCCGTCCGGGATGCCCTCAAGCTGCGGGCAGTCCTGCCGGACCTCGATCTGATTCCAGCCGATCTGCGGGATCTTCAGTTCGTGTGTGAAGCGGATCACCCGCCCCGGCACCACGTCGAGGCCCCGATGTGTGCCCATCTCCTCGCCCTCCGTGAAGAGAAGCTGCAGGCCGAGGCATATCCCGAGGAAGGGCCGATCGGAGGCGATGTACTCGCGGATCGGCTCCACCAACCCGCGCTGGTGCAGGTTCTCCATGCAGTCGCCGAACGCGCCCACCCCCGGCAGGATCGCGGCCTCCGCCCGTGCCAGCACCTCCGGGTCGCTCGTGATCTCGTAGTCGCACTCAATGAACCGCAGCGCGTTGCTCACGCTGCCGAGGTTCCCCATCCCGTAGTCGATCAATGCGATCATTCACGCGTCTCCTTGCCGTATGTAGCGCGGGGACCTGCGCCCCGCCACGCCGTTTGCCGTTTGCCGAGGTTGGCCGTCGTCAGCTGCCGTTCACAGCGTCCCCTTCGTCGAGGGCACGCCCATCACCCGCTCGTCGAGGCTCGTCGCCGCATCGAGAGCGCGGGCGAAGCTCTTGAACGTCCCTTCCGCGATGTGATGCGAGTTGACGCCCGACTGCTGCACGAGGTGCAGGGTCATCGCGGCGTTACTCGCCACCGCGATGAAGAACTCGCGGATAAGCTCCGTGTCAAACTCCCCGACGCTGGGCGTGGGGAACTCCAGCTCACACCTGCACCACGGCCGTCCGCTGAGGTCCAGCGTAACGAGCACCAGCGCCTCGTCCATCGGGCAGGCCGCCATGCCGTACCGCACCAGCCCCGCCTTGTCACCGACCGCCATCGCGATCGCCGCGCCGAGGACGATGCCGACGTCCTCGACGAGGTGGTGGAAGTCCACATGCGTGTCGCCGGTCGCCTTCACGCTCAGATCGAAGAGCCCGTGGCGGGCGATGTGTGTGAGCATGTGATCGAAGAAGCCCACGCCCGTGTCGATCTCCGCCGTGCCGCAGCCGTCGAGGCTCAGCGTCAGCTCGATCTGCGTCTCCTTCGTCTTCCGCTGGACGGACGCCACCCGCGGTTGCGCGCCCTGCTCGTTCATTCTCCGCTCTCCTCCCGATCCTCAGGGCCGAAGCCCGCTCTGCGTCGCAGCCGTACTGCGGCGGCGTGCGCGTCGAGTCCCTCCGCGCCCGCCAGCAGTTCAACGTCCTGCGCCAGCCGCGCGAAGCCCCGCTCAGTCGCGTAGAGCAGCGACGAGCGCTTCAGAAAGTCACGCACCGACAGGCCCGACGAAAAGCGCGCCGCGCCGCCGGTCGGCAGCACGTGGCTGGGCCCCGCCGCGTAGTCCCCAAGCGGCACCGTCGCCAACTCGCCGAGGAAGATCGCGCCCGCGCTGTCAATAAGCTCGAGCAGCGCCAGTGGCTCGCTCACGCAAAGCTGCAGGTGTTCGGGCGCAAGCTCATTCGCCAGCCTCGCCGCCGCGTCCATGTCCGCGACCAGCGCGACCATTCCGTGCTCGGCCAGCGACTGGCGGATCAGCTCCGCGCGCTCCAGCTTCTCCGTCTGTGACGCCACCGCCGCCTCGACCGCGCGCGCGAGGTCCTCCGAGTCGGTCGCGAGTACCACGGTGTTGTCGCCGGTGTGTTCCGCCTGCGCGAGCAGGTCCGCGGCCACCCACGCGGGGTCGGCGTGGCCGTCGGCGATGATCATCGACTCGCTTGGGCCGGCGAGGTTGTCGATCCCCACGTGCCCGTAGACCATCCGCTTCGCCGCCGTCACGTAGGGGTTACCCGGCCCGACGATCACCGAGACCGGCTCGACCGTCTCCGTCCCGAACGCCAGCGCCGCCACCGCCTGCGCGCCGGCGAAGCGGTAGATCTCATCCACCCCGCACTCGGCCGCGGCCACCAGCACCAGCGGGTTGATCGTGCCGTCCTTGCGCGGCGGCGTCGCGATGCAGATCCGCTCCACGCCCGCCGCCTTCGCGGGCTCGACGGACATCGCGATCGTCGCGAAGAGTGGTGCGCTGAAGCCCGGCACGTGCACCCCCGCGGACGCGACCGGCCGCACCCGCTCGCCCATCATCATCCCGTCGAAATCCTCGAGCCACGATCGCGGCATCTGCCGCTCGTGGTACGCCAGCACGTTCTCCCGCGCCCGACGAAACGCGCGCACCCAGTCGTCCCGCGCATGATCGTAGGCTGCGAGCGTCTCATCCGGATGCACGGTCATCTGCTCGGCGTCAAACGTCGGGCAGTCGAAGCGGCGGGTGTACTCCACCACCGCCGCGTCACCCTCGGCGGCCACCCGCTCGACGATCTCTCGCGTCGCCTGCTCGATATGCGCGGGCTGACGGCGAAGCCGCCGCTCGCTCAGTTCGGCGAGACAGACCTCAAGGTCCGCCCGCCCGTCGATGATGCCTGTCAGTTCGGACAGTTGGGATACACCTCAGTTTCTCCTGACCTCAACCCCGTCCACCCACGGACAGCGCCGGATGAACTCCATGAAGCCGTTGTCGCCGTCCACCGTCCACGACGGGCCGAGGTTCACCACGCGGTCGCCCTCCGGCCCCGGGACCTCCACCGCCACCGGCAGCAGTCCGGGGTGGTCGTAGATCGCCCGCCGCAACTCGTTGACCACGCAGTCGCAGTCGCAGTCGGGGCTCAGCCGCACGCGCATCCGTGGCGGGTTCTCCGCCAGTTGCCGGGCCTCGCGCGCTTCGATCTTGCGTCGGCGACCCATCTCCGCGTCCCGCTCGCGCGTCTCGGAGATCGCGCTCGCGGTCTCGATCGGCGTGATGCGGTTCGCCAGCATCCGCGCTTCCTCGATCTCCTCGCCGCCCGCGCCCATCCGCGTCTTCAGCTCCAGCTTCGCCGTCACGATCACGATGCGGTCGTCCTCGATGATCTCCGCGCGCTCCTTGAAGAGCCGCGGGAAGACCGTGATCTCCACCTCAGTCTCCGTGTCCGCCAGCGTGAAGAAGCACATCGGGTCGCCCTTCTTTGTCGTGTGCGGCTTGAAGCTGCGGATCATCCCGCCCACGACCAGCTCCTGCCCGTCCGGGAACTCCGTCAGCTCCGAGAGCTTCGCGCTCGTACACTGAGCGATCTTCGCCTGTGCCTTCAGCAGCGGATTCTCGCTCACCCAGACGCCGAGCAGCTCCTTCTCAAGATCCAGCTTCTCCCGGTCGCTCATCGGCTCGACGTCGGGCAGCGCGATCTCCTCGACCTCGCTCAGCCCGCCCCCGTCGCCGCCGAAGAGCGAGTTCTGCCCGACCTCCCGGTCCGCCTGTCGCTTCTGCCCGGCCGCGTGCGCCGCCGGAGCCGCCGCCAGCAGCGCCGAGCGGTCGCCGAACTCGTCCAACGCGCCGGCCTTCACGAGAGTCTCCAGTGTCGAGGCAGGAACGTCTTTCGACGAGACCCGCCCGCAGAAGTCCGAGAGGCTGCTGAAGGGGCCGTCCTCCGCCCGTTCCCGCACGATCGCCTCCGCGGTGTTCCGGCCGATGTTTCTGATCGCGGCGAGACCGTAGGTGATCGCGCTCTCCGCATCGACGCCGAACTCGGCGCCCGATCGGTTCACCGACGGCGGCGAGACCTCCAGCCCCATCGCCTGGCACGCCCCCACGTACTTCGCAACTTCCTCGCTCGAGTCCATCACCGTCGTCAGATGCGACGCCATGTACTCCGCGGGGTAGTGCGCCTTCAGAAACGCCGTCCAGTAGACGACCAGCCCGTAGCCCGTCGAGTGCGACTTGTTGAAGCCGTAGTTCGAGAACGTCTCCATGTCCTCGAAGATACTCTGCGCGACCGCGCGCTCCATCCCGTTCTGCACGCAGCCCTCGATGAAGAGCGGCTTCATCTCCTCCATCTGCTTCTGCTGCTTCTTCGCCATCGCGCGCATGATCAGTTCCGCCTGCGGCATCGTGAATCCCGCAAGCTCCGACGCGGTGTGCATCACCTGCTCCTGATAGAGGATGATCCCGTAGGTCTCCTCCAGGATCGGCTTGATGTCAGGATGCTTGTACGTCACCTCCGCCCCATGCCGCCGCTCGCACAGCAGGTCGGCATGCTGCATCGGCCCGGGGCGGTAGAGCGCGATCATCTGAATGAGATGCTCGAACTTGTTGGGCTTGAGCTGCCGGAGAATCCTCCGCATACCCTCGCTCTCAAGCTGGAACACCCCGTCGGTCTCGCCCTCGCCAAGCATCTCGTAGGTCTTCTCGTCGTCCAGCGGCATGTTCAGCGGGTCGATCTCGACGCCGTGCCGCTCCCGGACAAGCTGGATCGTCTTATCAACCACCTGCAGGGTCTTGAGCCCCAGGAAGTCGATCTTGACCAGCCCCACGTCCTCCACCGGCTTCATCGAGTACTGCGTCACCGGCATCGTCTCGTCCTTGTCGCGGCGCAGCGGCACCTTCTGCATCAGCGGCTCATCGGAGACCACCACCGCCGCCGCGTGCACCGAGCAGTGCCGCGACAGCCCCTCGAGGTGTTCGGCGACCTCCAGCACCTCCGCAAGCTCCGGGTCCTCCTCCATCAGCCGCTGCAGTTCGCCGACGGCCTCACGCGCTTCCTCGATGCTCGAGCCCGCCGGGATCAGCTTCGCCAGCGTGTCCACCCGGTCCAGCTCCACGTCCATCGCCCGCCCCACGTCGCGGACGGCCTGCTTCGCTCCGAGGGTATTGAACGTGATGACCTGTGCGACGTGGTCCTCGCCCCACTTCTCCTTGCAGTACTCGATGATCTCCTGGCGCCGATCATCCGGAAAGTCGAGGTCGATGTCCGGCGGGCTCTCGCGGTCGGGATTGAGCATCCGCTCGAAGATCAGTCCGTACTTCATCGGGTCGAGCTGCGTGATCCCCAGCGCGTAGCCGACCATCGAGCCCGTTGCGGAGCCGCGCCCCGGGCCGATCAACATCCCGCGTCGCTGCGCCTCATTGCACAGGTCCGCGACGATCAGGAAGTACCCCGAGTAATCCTTCTGCCGGATGACGTCCAGCTCATACTCAAGCCGCTCCACCGCGTCGGCGGGCGGCTCCTCGCCCTCCGCGCAGTCGAAGCGCCTCCGCAGCCCCTCCATCGCCCGCTCGCGCAGGAAGCTGTCGAGGTCGTGGCCCTCCGGCACGTCGTACTGCGGCAGGCGCAGCTTCCCAAGCTCGATCTCCACGTTGCAGCGCTCGGCGATCTCGACGGTGTTGCTCAGCGCCTCGGGGTAGTCGGCGAACCGCTCCGCCATCTCCTCGGGCGACTTGAGGTGGAACTGCTCAGTATCCATCCGCAGGCGCTCCTGCTCGTGCACGCACTTGTTCGTGCCGATGCACAGCAGTACGTCCTGGTAGCGGTGGTCATCGCGGTTGAGGTAGTGCACGTCATTCGTCGCGACCAGCGGCACGCCCATCTCCTCGGCGATCTGCAAGAGCCCGGGCGTCACCTCGCGCTCGATCTCGAGGTCGTGATCCTGGATCTCGATGAAGAAGTTGTTCTCGCCGAACATCTGCCGGTACTGCTCGACGAACTGCCTCGCCCCGCCCATGTCATCCCCCGCGACGAGCTTCGCAAGCTCCCCCTGAGGGCAGGCGGTCAGGCAGATCAGCCCCTCGTTGTGCTCGCTGAGCAGCTCAAGGTCGATCCGCGGGTTGTAGTAAAAGCCCTCCAGCGACGCCCGCGAGGCCAGCGCTACGAGATTGCGGTAGCCCTCGTTGTTCTCCGCGAGCAGCACGAGGTGGTGGGCGGAGCGGTCGCGGTTCTCCCGGTCAAAGCGTGTGCGAGGCGCTACGTAGAACTCGCAGCCGATGATCGGCCTGACGCCGGCTGCCTTGCACTCCTTGTAGAAGTCGATGGCGCCGTACATCACGCCGTGGTCGGTAATGGCGACCGCGGGCATCCCAAGCTCCGCCACACGTGGGGGCAGCTTCGGCAGCGCCGTCGCGCCGTCGAGGAGGCTGTACTCGGTGTGCACGTGCAGGTGTACGAAGGGTGGCGTCTGATTGCTCATGGCGTCCCTGCGTGGTGCTGTGATAGCTTCTGCGATCGGAGCCGACCGAACCGCCGCCTGTCAGCCACGGTGCGCCGGCCGGATGTGCGCGGGATTGTTGCAGGCGGGGGGGGGGGGGGGGGGGGGGGGGGGCCGCGGGGGGGGGGGGGGGGGGGGGGGGGGGGGGGGGGGGGGGGGGGGGGGGGGACCCCGCCGCCC
>JBMNNW010000138.1:0-10715 GCA_050942735.1 Armatimonadota bacterium | reverse complement strand
ACCGATCGTACGATGCCATGTACGACGCGTATGTGCGGATCTTCGAGCGCCTGAACCTGCCGGTCGTGACCGTGGAGGCGGAGGCGGGCTCGATCGGCGGCACCGACACGCGTGAGTTCATGCTGCTGAGCGAACACGGCGAGGACACGGTGTACATGTGCGACTCGTGCGACTACGCCTCGAACGCGGAGTGTGCCACCGCGCGGATCCCCCAGCCCGTCGAGCCGGTCGGTGAGAGCGCGCGCGAGCTGGTTGACACGCCCGACGCGAAGACCGTCGAGCAGGTCACCGCGATGCTGGAGACCACGCCGGATCGGCTGGTCAAGACGCTGATGTTCCGCACCGGCGACGGCTTTGTGGCGGCGCTGGTGCGCGGCGACCGAGCGCTCAATGAGTTCAAACTCGCGCGGCACATCCACGGCGACGAGCTGCGCATGGCCTCCGACGCCGAAGTGCGGCAGCTCACAGGCGCGCGCGTGGGATTCGCCGGACCGGTCGGCCTCCCCGATGACGTGCGCATCATCGCGGACCACGAGATTCGCGCGCTCAGCGACTTCATCACCGGCGCCAACCGGGACGACGCGCATTTTGTGAACGTGAACGTCGGGGCGGACTTCGAGGTTGATGACTGGGCCGACCTGCGCGACGCCTGCCACGGGGATGTCTGCGCGCATTGTGAGAGCGGCGAGCTTCAGGCACACCGCTGCATCGAGCTTGCGCATGTCTTCAAGCTCGGCACGAATTACTCCTCGGCGCTGGACGCGACCTTCCGCGATGCGGAGGGCAATGAGTTGCCCTGCGTGATGGGATGCTACGGCGTTGGCGTCAGCCGCATCGTGGCGGCGCTGGTGGAGCGCTATCACGACGACGCGGGGATCATGTGGCCTCGCGAGGCCGCGCCGTTCGGCGCGACGATCCTGCTTCTTTCGCCCGATGACGAGGAACTGCGGGCCATCGCGGATAAGATGTACTCAGACCTCCAGGAGTGCGGCGTCGAGGTGCTCTACGACGAACGCGACGCCTCGCCAGGGGTGAAGTTCGCCGAGGCCGACCTGATCGGCTGCCCTGTGCGCATCGTGGTCGGGCGCACCACGCGCAACGAGGGGAAGGTCGAGTTGCGCCGCAGAGTGGACGGACACGAGGAGCTTGCGGACCTCGATGAGGCCCTCGATGCCATCCTCGCGCTGCTTGAGAGCTGTTAGCCGTCGGCGGCGGCAGGTGAGCGTCGTCGCCGCGAGGAGGATCCGCAATGCTCAACAACGTCCGCAAGCCGGCCGTGGCGGGGCAGTTCTACCCCGCCTCGGCAACTGAGTTGGCCCGGCAGATCGAGGAGAGCTTCACGCACAACCTCGGGCCGGGCCAGCTTCCCGAGGTGGTTGAGAGCGGTGCGCGCAGGATCGTTGGCCTTGTAAGCCCCCACGCGGGCTACCCGTTCTCCGGGCACACCGCAGCCCACGCGTACGACGCCCTGGCGGCCGACGGCTGCCCTGACGTGGCGGTGGTGGTCGGTCTCAACCACGGGCGTGGCGGCCTCGTTTCGGCCGTCCAGACGTCCGGGGCGTGGCGAACGCCGCTGGGTGACCTGATGATCGCCGATGACGTGGCCACGCAGATCGCGGCGGCGCTTCCGGGATTTGAGACGTCGCAGGAGGCCTTCCGCGCCGAGCACAGCCTCGAGGTGCAACTGCCCTTTCTGCAGTACCTCTACGAAGAGGCGCTGCTTTTCGTGCCGGTGATGATGGCGGCACAGGACATCGAGGCCGCGACCGCGGTGGGTGAGGCGATCGCGAGCGCGGTTCAGAAGCGTGACGCCGTGGTGATCGCGAGCACTGACATGACACACTATGAGTCGGCGGCGGTCGCGCGGAAGCAGGATCGGGTGCTGATCGGTCGGATCGAGGCGCTCGACGCGGAGGGTCTGATCGCGGAGCGGCAGTCGCGGCAGATCTCGATGTGCGGCTCCGGACCGGTGGCGGCCGCGATCATCGCGGCGAAGGCGATGGGCGCGACCTCGGTCGAGTCGCTGGCGTACTCGACCTCCGGCGACGTGATGCCCTCACAGGAGGTCGTCGGCTACTACGCGGCGGTCATGCGGCGGTAGCTCGTGGGCGGGCGACGGTGTGACGAGAAAGTGCCCGAGGGGCGGGAGGTGTGCGCCCGCAGGTTGGCGAATGCCTAACTCTCACGGGTTGACCGGAGCAGGCGGTTGTCATTATACTGGCTCACTGGCAACCATGATTTGGACACAACACAGAGTCCGGATACCATGCGTGGCAGTTCGCGGAAGCGGCCGGTGGGCACTCTCCCGCTGGAACTGCGACGCACTACCACGAACAAGGGTGTGACAGGCGTGAAGAGAGTCTACGTTACCCGGCAGTTGCCCCAGTCCGCGCTGGATCGTCTGAACGGCGAAGTTGAGTGGGATGTCAATCCCGATGACCGCGTGCTCGAACGGGAGGAGCTGCTGGAGGCAGTCAAGGACGTCGATGGCCTCCTGTGTCTTCTCACCGACACGATCGACGCAGAGCTGATGGATGCGGCGCCGAACCTGAAGGTCGTCGCGAACTACGCCGTGGGATACAACAACATCGACGCGGACGCCGCCACCGAGCGCGGCATTCTCGTGACGAATACGCCCGGCGTGCTGACCGAGACCACCGCCGACCTCACGTGGTCGCTGCTGATGTCGGTCGCGCGGCGCGTCGTCGAGGGCGACGAGTTCATGCGGGGGGGCAAGTACGTCGGCTGGGCCCCGATGCTGCTGCTCGGCAGCGACGTCTACGGCAAGACCCTCGGCGTCGTCGGGATGGGACAGATCGGTCAGGCCGTCGCGCGTCGCGCCATCGGCTTTGACATGAAGATCCTCTACTCCGATGTCTACGACCTTCCGCCCGTCGCCGAGCAGTTGCTCGACGCGGAGAAGGTCGAGCTTGACGAGCTGCTGGAGCGCTCGGACTTCGTCACGCTGCACGTCCCGCTGATCGATGAGACGCATCATCTCATCGGGAAGCGCGAGCTTGAGCTGATCGGGCCGAACGGGTATCTCATCAACGCCGCGCGCGGTCCGGTTGTTGACGAGGTCGCGCTGGTTGAGGCGCTCAATGAAGGCACGATCGCCGGCGCCGCCCTCGACGTCTTCGAGGATGAGCCCGCGATGAAGCCCGGCCTTGCCGAGTGCAAGAACGCGGTCATTCTGCCCCACCTCGGGAGCGCGTCGAAGGAGACCCGCACTGAGATGGCCGATCTTGCGGTCAGCAACATCCTCAACTTCTTCGCCGGCGACGAGCCGCCGTCACCGGTGAACCCTGAGGTGCTTGAGGGCTGATCGCCGCCGACCCTGCACTCCCGCGCCCCCGCCGTCCCGGCGGGGGCGCTTTCGTGTGTGAGGGAGGGGGCGGGGGGCTGCTGAGCGAAGGTAGCGGCGGCAAGTCTTCCACCAGGGAGGATCGGCATGGCATCCGAGGAGATCATCATCCGGGAAGCGCAGCCGCGGGACCTGCGCATCATCACGCAGTTCGTGGTTGCGATGGCACGTGACAGCGAGGACGTCGCGCTCGACTCCGAGACGGTGGAGGCGGCCGTGCGGACGGCGCTTGAGGACCGCTCGAAGGGCGTGTACTTCGTAGCGGAGGGCGATGAGGGGCTGATCGGGCAGGCCCTCGTCACCGCCGAGTGGAGCGACTGGCACTGCTGTGAGTACTGGTGGCTGCAGAGCGTCTACGTCGTGCCGGAGTGGCGTCGCCGAGGGGTGTTCGGCCGGATCTACCGGCATATCCTCGACCGCGCCCGCGAGGCGCGCGCGGCGGCGGTTCGGCTCTACGTCACGCGTCAGAACGAGCCCGCGCTGCTGGCATACCGCCGTCTTTCGATGACTGAGACCGACTACGTGGTGCTGGAGCAACGCCTTTGAGCGCGCGAGATGCCCGCACGGCTCGTGGCCGCGCGCCGCTACGGCGTGCTCATCGTACCCGCGGAGTATCCAACCTTCTCCACCGCCGAGACGAGCGCGTCGATTGAGACGTCGCCTCGTCCCGCCTGGACGTTCGCAGTTCCAGAGCTGAGATCGATCTCCACCTTCGTCACGCCCGCGACACCCTCCAGTGCCCGCTGCACGCGGCACCGGCAGTGCTCGCAGCTCATCCCTACTATGCTCAGATGATGGTTCTCCGTCCCCATCCTCAACCACCTCGCATTCATTGGCAATAAGTGTGAGGGATAGTTCGGCGCTTCCCGGCTTCACTCCTCCCCTGCAGGTCCGGAGGCGGCGGGCGGAGAAGTGCCCCTCGCACACCCCAAGCAGCCACCTGGAGGGAACGATCATGCCCCTGCGCATTGCAGCGGTCGGGTTCAGGCACGGACATGTCGCGAGCTTCATCAAGCAGGCACAGGCGTTGGAGTACTGCGAGCTGGTCGGCGTGGTCGAGGAGTCCGATGACGATCTGTCGATCCTCGAGAAGGCGGGCCTCGAGCGCACACACGCGAGCTTTGACGAACTTCTCGATGACGTCGAGTTCGACGTCGTCGCCACCGCCGAGTACTACGCGAGACGCGGCTCGGTCATCATCAGAGCGCTCGAGCACGGCAAGCACGTGATCTGTGACAAGCCGATGTGCACCTCGATCGACGAGCTTCGCCGCGTCAAGCACCTGTGCGCGGAGAAAGACCTCGAGATCTCCATGCAGCTCTCGATGCGCTTCAGCGCCGCCTATCAGACGATGCGCCGCGTGATGCAGGAGGGCGAGCTTGGCGACTTCCTCGCGGCCACGGCCTTCGGCCAGCACCCGCTTGGCTACCCGGACACACGGCCCGGCTGGTATTTCGAGGAGGGGAAGCACGGCGGCACGATCAACGACATCTTCATCCATGGCGCCGACATGCTCCGCTACTGCACCGGCCAGGAGTTCGAGACGGTCGTCGCGGCGGAGACATGGAACGAGTCGCTGCCGGAGGTGCCTTTCTTCCAGGTCGGCGCCCAGTGCATGATGACGATGACCGAGGGCCCGCGCGTGATGGCGGATGTCTCGTACATGCCCGGCCGCGGCTGGCAGTTCTACGTCACCGGCACCAGGGGCTACCTCGCGGTGGAGGGCGGCAGCCTCCTGATGCGCCCGCTCGGCGAAGGTGACACGGTGATCGAGGCCGACGCCGACCTGCCGTTCTCATCGCCATTCGAGGACTTCGTCTCACATCTCGAACACGGCACCGAGCGCTTCCTCCCGATGGACGACATCTTCCGCTCGCAGATGGCCGTCCTCGCGGCGCAGAAGGCCGCAGATGCCGGTGAGCGCGACATGACCGTCCCGGAGATCTGAGCGCCGATGGCGGCAGGTCCGGCCTGCCCGCTCTAACACGGCTCATCGCGACGCGGGACCGAGGTGACACTGTGCGAACACTCACTCTGATCGCGCTGTTTCTTGCCGCATCCTGCCCGCTGATGGCGGAGATCGACCTGAGCGACCCCACCGACCCGTGGCTGGCGGCACCCGCGGGCGTCACGCTGGAGGTTCCGCCGCCCTTCGAGCCGGTCGGTCTCGACGGCTCGACCGCGTCGATCTGGGGGCGCAGCTACGAACTGGCGAGCCCGCTCCCGGCGCAGATGACCAGCCAGGGGGAGCCGCTACTTGCCGCGCCGATGCGCCTGATCGTGGAGGCGGGCGGCGAGCGTCATGTGCTGGCCGGCGGGGAGGTGGCCGTCGGCCTTCAGCGCGACGACCGCGTTGAGTTCACCTCCGGCGACGACGCGGGGGCGTTCAGCGTCACGACCGCCTGCTGGCTGGAGTATGACGGCGTGATCCAGGTGAATCTCACGCTGGCGGGCGAGGGGACGGTCGATCGGCTGGCGCTGGAGATCCCGGTGGCGGCCGAGCGGGCGCTCTTCTTGCACGAGCACTCGCAGTGGGGCACCCACGAGTACCTGCGCATCCCGTCGGATGAGGGCTGGACGCGCGCGAAGCACTGGCATGCGCAGACATGGATCGGCGATCACGACCGCGGACTGACCTTCGTGGCCGAGCGCCCGGGCGATCTCAGGGGGGCCGAGGAGTCGCAGATCGAGTACGAGCGCACCGCCGACGCCCTCGTGTTCCGCGCGAACCTGCTGGGGGAGCCGACGGCGATCGCCGGGGAGATGACGTGGACGCTGGGGCTGCAGGCCTCCCCCGGCAAGCCGCTGCCGGTCGGCTGGCACGGGCGCCATGTCGGCAACCTGGGGCCGGGCGGAGCCGAGGGGGTGGAGGTGCTGCGGGAGCGCGGGCAGAACGTTGCGCTGGTCTGGAACTCGGAGACGACGCTTTTCAGCTACCCGCAGGCGGAGGATCCCGAGTGGCTAAAGGACACGATTGACGTCTACCACGACGCCGGGATCCGCAGCGTGGTGTACATCACGCTGTCGGGGACGGGCCCCTCGGAGGTCTTCGAGCGCCATCGTGACGAGTGGCTGATGAGCATTGAGGAGGGCAGGCCGCTCTTCGGCGACGAGGAGGTGTACGCGAGCACCTGCCCGGCCAGCACGTACACCGACTGGCTCGTCTGGGCGGTCGATCAGGCGATGGCCGAGTACGACCTCGACGGCGTCTACATCGACAACCCCGGCCCCTACTACTGCACCAACGGCCTGCACGGCTGCGGCGGCGAGCGAGGACGGACCTACCCGTACTTCGCCAATCGCGACCTGCACAAGCGCCTGTGGACGGTGATCCGCGCGCACAAACCCGACACCGGCCTCATCTGGGAGCACAACTCGCGCACCTCGAACACATTCCAGCTCACTTTCTGCGACATCTACTCCGACGGCGAGCACTTCCGCGTGAAGTCGCGGGGCGAGATCACCGACATCACGCTCGACTTCCTCGCGATCACCGGGACCGGGCGGCAGTTCGGCTCACAGCCGTGCATCCTGCCGTCGGCGCTGAACATGCGGGAGGAGTGGACGCAGTGGCTCGTGGGGCGCGTGCTGCCCTTCGGCAACGCGATGATGTCGGTGCCAACGTGGCTCGACCACTCCGTGCTGTCGGCGGCGCTGCGGGCGCGGCTTGATTTCCGCCTCGACAGCGAGCCGGTCGAGTGGTTCACCCCAGAGGCCGTCCCGGCGTGGCTGCCCGTCACGCGGGGCGAGGAGGTGATCGTCGGCGGCTACCGCCGCGAGGACAACGCGGTGCTGCTGACGGTGTATAACGCGGGCGGCGAGAAGACGCAGGCGCGCTTTGACATGAGGCCGCTGGAGGCCGAGTGCGGCGGCGTGTCGTTCACCGCGCGGGACGCCCTGACCGACGCACCGATGACACGCCTTGGGCCGAATCTCGTCGTCTCACTCCCGGCGCACTCGTTCAGAATGCTGCTCCTTGAACCACGGTAGGAGCGCACCCGGCCGCTCAGGTCTCGGGCGAATCGCTCTGCAACGCGTCACCAGTCCAGCAGCGGGCCGTAGGTCTCCGGCATCCGCTCGCCGCGCCAGACTCCCCGGAAGCTGCGCGGTGTCAGCCGGTCCTCCTCGACCCAGTTGTTCACGGCCGCGTGAGGGGTCAGGTCCACGTCGGCCACATAGACGCCATCCTCCCCGCCGGCGCTGACGAGGACGAGGCCGTAGGGGTCGATAACGCAGCTTTCCCGCTGGGAGTACACCGCGCAGACGTAGGCGACGCCGTTATTGACGGCCATCATCCGCGGGGAGTGCGGCCACGCGGTGTCATCGGCGCGGCCCTCGCCCCAGATCGGCAGGCAGATGATCTCCGCGCCCGCGAGGGTCAGCGCCCGGGCGCTCTCGAGGAAGGCAAGGTCGTAGCAGACCTGCATCCCGACGCGGCCGATCTCGGTGTCGAAGACCGGGTGGCTGTCGCCGGGGGTGAAGCCCCAGTCTACCTCGGGTGAGGGCAGGTGGACCTTGCGGTAGCGCCCGATGAACTCGCCGTCGCGGCCGAAGAGGGCCGCGGTGTTGTACGCGATCTCGCCCGCCTGCTCGTAGATCCCTGCGCAGACGATCACGTTGTGCTCGGCGGCCGCGCCCATCAAGGCCTGAGACATCGGCCCGTCGGGGACGGGCTCACAGACGTCGAGGGCCTGAACGTCTTTGACGCCGGCGAAGTTGATGGCCTCACCGAGGACGACGAGGTCCGCGCCCTTCTCGCCCGCCACCCGAACCTGCTCGACGGCCCACGCGACGGCGTCCTCGGGGCTGCTGCCCGCAGGGGCGTGGCCCTGCACCGCCGCGAGCCTGACGATCCGCGGCTCGGGTGTGCGCGCAGGCTCGATGCTCGGCGTGGTGAAGCTGACCGCGCCGCCGGGCGACCAGCGGGCCATGAGATCGAGCCTCACGCGGTTGGACTTCGCCGGCACGGGGATCACGACGTCAAGCTCAGCCTGCCCGCCGTCGATGCTCGTCCACTGCGGAAAGTGCCGGTATATCCACGGCGTGCCGCGGTGCTCGCGGGGCTCGTGATCCCAGTAGACGCGCACAAGCGCGTGCGCCTGCGGTTGGGCCGGTGCCTCGCAGCGGACGCGCGCCCGCAGCCGCAGCGCGTCCGCGCCCTCCGGCACCATCGCGTACTGCGAGAGGTAGCCCATCGAGGCGGCGCTGTCCTGCATGACGAACTGCAGCCAGCGGTCGCCCTCGCGCTCGATCACGCCGTAGCGCGGCGCGGTGCGCGGATTGCCCGTGTGCACCTCCCAGCCCGCGGGTGCGCCGTCATCTGACATGTTGGTGAACCGCGGGTTATCGAGCATCTCGCCCTGCTGCGCCATCGCCGCGCCTCCGATCGTCATCATCAGTGCCATCGCCATGAGGTGCATCTGCGCCGCCTCCTCGTGCCCGTGTCAGGTCGCCACGGTGCGCGCGCGCCAGCCCCGGCGGGCAGGCGGGCGACCTCTCAACCGCATGCGCATTCGCCGCGCCGCCACCGATGACCTGTCCGGGCCGACCGACGCGCCGGATGCCGCCTGCGTCGGCAGCAAGGAGAAGCGCCTCGTGGCGGCGAAGTACCATTGTGAACATATCAGCCATCATGGAGGAACGTGCAGATGCCGTCAAAATCCGGTTTCACACTCATCGAACTGCTGGTTGTCATCGCCATCATCGCGATCCTCGCCGCAATTCTGTTCCCGACGTTCGCGCGCGCGCGGGAGAAGGCGCGGGAGGTCGCGTGTATGTCCAACATGCGGCAGATCGGCCTCGGCTTCGCGATGTACGTGGAGGACCACCGGCGGCTGCCGTGGGATGATCAGACCGTGGGCGGCCTCGGCGAGGGGACGGCGCCGACGTGGACGTGGCGCCTGATGCTGCAACCGTACATCCGCAACACGCAGATCTTCGTCTGCCCCACCGCGCCGCGGCTGAGCGATTTCGACGGAACGTGGCCGGACTACCACCAGGACGCCGGCTACGCGATCAACCACGTGCACTGGGACAACGACCTCGGCACCGACGCCGAGCCGCCGCCCGGACGCACGATGGATGAGATCAGGCGCCCGTCCGAGACGATCCTGATCACGGACTTCACCGGCAGTCACGTGATCAGCAACTACGGTACGCAGGAGCACGGGTTCATACGCACCGATGCCGCGGGTACGCGACACAATGACGGGGCGAACTACCTGTTCTGCGACGGGCATGTCAAGCGGCTGGTGCCAACGCAGGTGCAGTGCTCGGATGCGATCTGCAACTGGTCGATCGCGCCGTAGGGCGGCCGTGGGGGAGCCGGGCTGAGACGTGGTATCAGCGGCCTTTGTACCACTCGTCGAAGTACGCCTTCCCGCGCTCGACTGAGGCGCGCATCCACTCCACATGCTCGGCGAACCAGCGCACCGTCTCGCGAATGCCCTGCTCCCACGGCACCTGCGGCCGCCAGCCCAGTTCGCCGATCTTCGAGGCGTCCATCGCGTAGCGGATGTCATGCCCTGGCCGGTCCTCGACGTGCCGGATGAGGCCCTCGGGCTTGCCGAGTTCGTCGAGGATCAGGCGGATCGTCTCCATGTTCGGCCGCTCACTGCCCCCGTGGATGTTGTACGCCTCGCCCGGCTCACCGCGTTCGAGCAGCAGCATCAGGGCGCGGCAGTGATCCTCCACGTGCAGCCAGTCGCGGATCTGCATCCCGTCGCCGTAGACCGGGAGGTGCTCGTCATTGAGCGCGCGCCAGGTGAAGAAGGGGATGAGCTTCTCGGGGTACTGCCACGGGCCGTAGTTGTTCGAGGGTCGCGCGATGACGACGGGCAGCTCGTAGGTCACCTGGTAGGAGTATGCCATCCGGTCGGCGCCCGCTTTTGTCGCGGCGTAGGGGTTGCGCGGGTTGAGCGGGTCGTTCTCGGTGAAGGGATCGCCGAAGCAGGCGCCGTAGACTTCATCGGTGGATACGTGCAGGACGCGGGTGAGGCCATGGGCGCGGGCGGCCTCGAAGATGCGGAAGCTGCCGGTGAAGTTCGTCTGCACCGCGGCCTCGGCGGAGATGATCGAGCGATCGACGTGGCTCTCCGCGGCGAGGTGCACGACGGCGTCGATCCCGTTCATCGAGGCCTCGACGGTCTCCTGATCGAGTATATCGCCGTGGACGAACTCCAGCCGGTCGTCGTCGAGCACGCCCTCGAGGTTGTCGAGGTTCCCGGCGTAGGTGAGCCTGTCCAGCACGCTGATACGCCAGTCCTCCCGTGTGTCCAGCACATGCCGGACGAAGTTACTCCCGATGAATCCCGCGCCACCGGTCACCAGCAGGTGCATGGATGATCCTCTC
>JBMNNW010000030.1:0-42115 GCA_050942735.1 Armatimonadota bacterium | reverse complement strand
GTTTGCTCGAGGCAATGCGCCACTGCGAGGGCCGACCACCACCGTAGACCCCGCACACTGACCATTCACCCGAACACACCTAACCGACAACTCAATCGCTCACCAAACTAAAACCGATGCTGCTGCGCTGAGGGGTCTGACCGAATTATGTAGGTTGCTGTCGCTGGCGGCTCACGGCGGCCTCACCCCGACCCGCTCGCTGCACTCGGGGTTGGCCCCTCCCCCTGAGACGCCGCGCTGCGCGCGGGTCCTGGGGGAGAGGGGGGAACACAACCCTGAGCGGAGATCCGAAACAACCCTGGCAGGTCCAAGCGTGGACTCATTCCCCCTGCCGCCGGAGTTCGCACAGCGAACTCTCAGGGAGGGGGTGCCCGAATGTCGTGTATGAGGGCGGGGGAGGCTGCCGTTGCCGCACCTGCAAAACCCGGTCGCACCCCCGGCTGAGGCCGTACTCGGCCCGCCCGCCAACGCATCCACTCCGAAGCGGAAATCCACCATTCCAACGTTAAACTTCTGTGAAGACGCGAAAATGTATACCACGGAAGGGTGCTCCGGTTTGTATATCAATAGGGGACCACACTTTCGGAGTCCTCCAGCGAATTCGCGAAAGCGTTCCTTGACAACTGCATACTTCCGCCCGGCGGCTGCCCGACGCGCCCCCCCCTGCGAGGCGGCCGCACCACTCTCTCAAACCGACCGCCAGTCCGTGCAGGCGCAGATGGGTCGGAGGGTGAATCATGAGACGAAGCGGCCCGTCGAGGCACCGTCGAGGTACGCTGAAGGCCACACCCGTCGGGCGTTCAGACCGTGCGAGGACCCGACCAGGATGCGACGCTCATCGCGTGTTGAGCAAGCGCGCATTGAGAGACTGAGGAGGAGCGATGAGATGCTGACGCAACAGATGCTCGAACAACTCGCCGAGCAGCATGACGGACTGTGCGTGTCGATCTACTCACCGACACACGACTCCGGCTCCGAGGCCGTAGGAGACCCCATCTGGCTCAAGACCGGTCTGCAGGACGCGGAGCAGATGCTCTCCGAGCATGGCGCGGACAGGGCGACGATCAAGCGAATCATTGAGCCCGTGAAGACATTCCAGGCGGGACTCAGACCCGGCCACTTCGGTGCCGGGACGCTCTGCGCATTCCTCGCCGACGGCTTCGAGGAGATCCTGCACTCGCCCGCGCAGGTCCCCCACGGCAGCACGTACGTGAGTCCGAGATTCCATCTCAAGCCGCTGATCCCGGTGCTGACGGAGAACGCCCGCTTCTACGTTCTCGCCATCAGCCGCCATGACGTCAGGCTGCTGCAGTGCACGCGCTACACTCAGAGGCAGGAGCCGCTGTCGCGAACCGAGGTGCCGCATCACATCCTCGAGGTCATCCACCAGGTCGAGCCGAAGAAGAGCCTGCAGTTCCGCAGCGGCAAGTCGAGGGGCGCCGGCCGGGGCCGCGAGGCCATGTACCACGGACACTCCACGCAGGAGCGCGTCGAGGCGCATCAGCTCTTCCACTTCTTCCGCGAGGTGAACAACGGGATCGTCAGGTACATGGACGGGCGCTCGCCCCTGGTCTTCGCCGGGGTCGAGGATCTGTTCCCCACCTACCGCGAGGCGAACACCTACGACTACCTCCTCGGCACGCCGATCAGGGGCAATCCCGAGCAGCTGCGCCCCGAGGAACTGCGTGAGAAAGCCTGGGCGCTACTGGAGCCCTACTTCGGAAAGCGCGTCGCGGAGGCGCAGGCGAGTTTCGAGCAGGCGATGGCCTACGGACGCGCCACGGATGACCTCAAGGCGATCGTCCTGGCCGCGCGGGACGGCCGCGTGGGGGCGTTCTTCGGCGCGAGGGACTGCGAGCACTGGGGAAGCGTCGCAGAGATGGGAGAAAGCGTGCAGATGCGCGCCGAGCGCCAGCCGGGCGACTACGATCTCATCGACTACGCGGCCGTGAAGACCATGCTTCAGGGCGGCCAGGCCTATCTGCTGGAGGCCGAGAACGTCCCCGGCGACGGAAACGGCGCCGCCGCGATCCTGAGGTATTGAACGGCCGGGAAACGGGAAACGGGAAACGGGAAACGGGAAACGGGAAACGGCGAACAAGGAGAACGGCGAACGGCAACGGCCTTCGGGTCGTTGCCGTTGCTTTTGGGGTATCGGCGTCTGTGCAGCAATCGGCTGCTGTCTCCGGAGAACACTGTGCCCCGCCATACCGTTCCTGTTCGTCGCTCGCCGCCCTCCGCCGCTACTTCGCGGCGATCGGCTCGTCGCTGCTCTCCTCGTTGACGTCCTCACGCGGTTTCGGACGAACGTAGACGCCAATCAGTACCGCCGTCGCAAGCTGCAGCACGCCCATCACCACGAAGGGCAGGCGCAGACCCATCGACGAGGCCATCAGCCCACCGGCCAGCGGCCCGAGCGCGAAACCGAGGCACATCGCGGAAGTGGTGATGCCGAATGCGCGCCCGTACGTGTCGGAGGAGACATGGGCGCCGATCATCGCGCTCATCGCCGGCCGCGCGCCGCCGGATATCAGCCCCCAGCCGATGCGCAGACCGAAGAGATGCCCGACCGTCTGCACGATGGCGTGCAAACCGCCGAAGACGGCCGAGCCCGCGCTGCTGACGATCAGCACGCGCCGATGGCCCAGCCGGTCCGCCAGCCGGCCGACGACGATGCAGGCGAGTCCAGCCGCGAGGCCGCCGACGCCCATGATCTGGCCGGTGACCGTGGCCGCGCGAGCGGTGTCCGCGACCGATTCCACGAAGAGCGGGAAGATCGGCGCAACGAACGTGACCGCGAACGCGGACAGGAAGAACGCCGCAAGCAGCGCGGTCATCCCGCCGGTGCCAAAGACCTGCCGCAGGCCGTGGTTGCCGTTCGCACACTGCCCGGGCGACACGAACCTCTCACGAGCGCCGAATAGCACCACGAAGCCCGCGACCGCCCAGAGCCCGCCACAGACGAAGAACGGAATGCGATAGCCGTAGCTGTCGGCGGCGACGCCACCGAGCCACGGACCGAGAGCGTTGCCGATGATGATCGCGGTCTGCAGCAGACCCATCGAGAAGCCGAGCTGTTTGCGTGGAGTGACGGACGCCACCAGCGTGTTGCAGGCCGCGCCGGTGCCGGTGAGCGCGCCCTGGAGGAATCGGAAGACCACGAGCTGCCAGACGGTCTGCGAGAAGCCCATGATGGCGATCATGACCGCGCCGCCGAACATCGCGCGCTGCAGCATCAGCTTGCGTCCGTAGCGATCGGCGAGAGCGCCCCAGATCGGCTGGAAGATCGTCAGACTCAGGCCCGCGGCGAACATCGCGACACCGGCCCACGTGGCGACGAGCCCCTCGTCCGTCACGCCAAGCTCCCGCACGAAGAACGGCAGGAAGGGCATGACGAACGAGAAGCCCGCCGCGGCGAGCAGGTGTGCGAACCACACCGCGTAGACGGTGCGCCGCCAGTGGGGGTCGGGTGGTCTCTCAGGTTCTGCAGCCCGCCCGGGGAGGGCGGGCGATGACGGTTCGGTGGCCATCACGCCTCAGCTGCCAATCCGGCAAAGAGCCGCCCCAGTCAGCGGCCGATCATCTCACAATACGCATGATGATACACCCGCGAGATGCCGAAAGCAAGACGCAGCGAAAGTCGATTGAACCCGGGGTTGTCGGGCTGACTGTTGCGCGTATGTGGCGCCGGCTGCGGCTGGAGGCCCTCGCGAGTGTCCGCGGGCCGGGGTGCAGACCTCAGCGGCCGCGCGAGGAATGAGGCGGCACTGCGCCTCAGGTTCCACCCCGGCCCGTGGCGATCACAGGAACCACGCACGCAGGAGTGTGCGTGCCACGGGAACGGCGACGGCAACGACGGACGGGCGAGACACGCCCGTGCCACGGAAAGGACCGCAGCGCGATCGTCGCCGGCCGGCCGCTCAGAGATCGTCGAACCAGCCGTCCGGGAGGCGCGCGCCATAGACCTGCGGATGGCCGCCATCGCGACGCGCCGCGAAGATCAGCCATCGGTTGTCGGCGGTCAGGTAGGGATGGGCGTGCGCCCACTGCTTCCCGTCGTAGACCGTCCGGCTGAAGACCGCGCGCTTGCAGCGGCCCGACTCGAAGCTGCCGATGTAGATCGGCACACCCTCCTCCCCGGTGTCGCCGATCCAGTAGCGCCCGCAGTCGGAGACGGCCACGTGGCCGACGCGCGTTCCGGGGCCAGGCACCGGCGTCGGGCCCCCATCACCGACCGCGCCCGTGTAGAGGTTCACGCCCGTCTCAGGATCGGCGCGAGTGGAGAAGAAGATGGCGCCGGTGTCCCCGATCCATGTCTCATGGCCGGTCGGTCTGAGGGTGTGCTCGCGATCGGCCGGGAAGAGCTGCATCTCGCCCTCGAGGTCGATCTCACCGAGGAGCACCTCTTCGACGTCGGGGAGCTTGTTGAGCTGGATCAGCACCCTGTTGCGCCCGTCGCGCGAGAACTGCTCGTGCTTGGCGTGGTAGCCCTCCATGTCGAGGAGCACGCGCCACTCACCGGTCTCGATGTCCAGCAGATCGACCCGCGAGCCCTCCGCGCCCTCGGCCCGGACCGCGACGGCATACCAGCGATGATCCTGCGAGACCGTGCCGTAGCTGTACCCGCCGCGCTCGGGCGGGAGAAGCGCCACGTCCTCGACCTCATCGGGCGCGAGATACCGGCAGCGCCGCAGCATCTGCCCGCCCTCGCCCCGCTGGCGGAAGTAGAAGTACTCCCCCCACGCGTGGAAGGGCGGGAAGAGCGGATTCTCCGTGAGCACGTCGTGACGCGAGCCGTCGTAGAGATCGAAGATGCTGATCCCCCCCGGCCTGTCGCCATCGGGGTAGTAGCGGATGGCGATCCGGCGGCCGGCCGGGTCGGAGTACGGCTGCTCCCCGTAGATGTTGTCGGCGGGCCGCTCGTCGGCGCCGAGAAGGTATACCTGCGCGCCGCTCTCCGCATCGACTTCGACCGGTTCTCCGAGCATCACGGCACCTCCGTCATCTGCGACCGCGGCCGGTGCGCAGAGCATCAGCGCCGCCAGCGCGACCATCAGGCCCGTCTGCATGCGCAGCGTCGTCACATCGACCACCCTCTCATTCCGCACGTCTCCAGCGCCCGCTCATTTCCCCGCGCCTGGAAGGTCCCCTGCCTCCGGGCGCGCTATCTGCGCAGGAATCGCGATGTCGCGGGATGAACCTATCAGCAGCACGCCGCAAAGCTCGCACCCGGCGGGGAGATGCCGATGCCTGAGATCGAGATCCGCGAGTTCCGGCCCGATGATATCGAGAGCTTCCACGCATTACACGATGCGGTCTTCCCACCGGTCCCCTTCGAGGAGATGCGGCGCTGGATGGCGCGCGACGACGTGACAGCGGGCGTCGCGATCGAGGACGGTCGCGTCGTCGGCGAGATCCCGCTGCACATCCGGCAGTTCGTCCTGCGCCCCGGCGTGAGCGTGCGCGTTGCGTTCGAGCACTGCGTCTGCGTGGATGAGAGCATGCGCGGGCAGGGCGTGGGTACGCGCATCCAGGATGCGATGAAGCGATTCATGCGCGACCGCGTCGAGGTGCTGACGGTCTACCGCGGGGGCGAGCGGACGCCCGCGTACAATCATTACGACAGCAACGGCCTCACCGACTGCTGCTACGTGCGTTCGTGGACGCACGATGCGCCGGACGAGATCGGGCAGCCGCAGGGCGATCCGCTGGCGGCCGAAGCGATCCTCGAGCGCGCGGCGCAGTTCGCCGCGACCTTCCGATCGGCCCACGAGCACGCCGGAGGGTACGAGGACCGTCTGCCGGGCTTCTACGAGACGGCATTCACGCAGCTCGAGGCGGTGGAGCTTGGGGCGCAGTACGCAGCCCTCACGGTCGAGCGCGACGAGCGGTCGGTCGGCCACTGCATCGTGAGCCTGCGTGAGGAGCGACCGGTCGCGATCATGGAGCTTGCGACCCACCGGCGTGACAGCGCGGTCGCGCTCCGCCTGCTGCGCGGCGTCTGCGCGGTCGCCGCCGGGCGGGGCGTCGGCGTCACGGTCACGCTGCACGACCGCGGGACGTCCACAGCGGTCTTCGAGGCGCTGGGCTTTGTGCCGGGCCCGCGAGGCGAGATGATCATGGCCTGCCCGATCGCGCCCGAGCGGCTTGCCGCGGCCGTCTGGACGCCGCAGAGCGCGCTTGCAGAGGTGCGGGTGCGGGTCTGGACGCCGAAGGAGGAGTTCGTCGTCCATGAGCCCCGCGGGGGCCCTGCGCGGGAGATCACGGTGGAGATGAAGCATCACCAGGCGGTGCGCTGGCTGATGTGCAGGCTGGACCTCGGGCCGCTGGTGGCGCAGGAGATCGTGACGGTGCGCGGCGCGCGAGCAGGTGACGTGGAGGCGCTGGGGCGCGCGATCCCCTTCGCGCCGTGGGAGTATCAGGGCATCGATCACATCTGAGGGCATGGAGCGCGGATGAGCACGAGCGAAGTGCTGATCGTCATCGGAGAGGCATCACTGACACTCTTCATCATCATCGACTCGGTCGGGAATCTCCCGATCATCTCGGGGCTCTTCCGGCAGTTCTCACCGGAGGAGCAGCGTCGGTCGATCGACACGTCGGTGCTGGTGAGCGCGGCGATCCTGCTTGGCTTCGCGGCACTTGGGCTGCAGCTTCTGCGGATCTTCGGCGTGGGCGTGCATGAGATGCTGATCGCCGGTGGGCTGCTCTTCCTCGTGATCGGGATGGACATGCTCTTTGATCTGCTGCCCGCGTCAACCTGTGATGCCCGGACGGTCTGCATCGTTCCGGTGGCATCGCCGCTGCTGGCGGGGCCCGGCGCGATCACGACGGTGCTGGTGACAGTGCAGACGAATCCGCTGCCGCTGAACTACCTGATCGCGACCGTAAGCGTGATCATCGCGCTGGGCGCGAGCTGGCTGATCCTGCGGCGGGTGGAGGAGATCACGCGGCTGCTGGGCGAGCGCGGCGCGCTGATCGTGGGGAAGCTGATGGGCATCGTTGTGACCGCGATCGCGGTGAGCTTCATCGTGCGCGGGGTCGAGGGGCTTATCGCGGGGGGATAGCATAGCGGGTTGGTCAACATCACGGGGAAGTGGAGAGGTGGATGAGATGGCTGATCTGAAGGCCGTCAGTCGCGTGGGCGCGGAACTGACGCTCGACAAAGGTGCGATCGAGGCGTTCTCAAGGACGTTCAGCGGCGAGGTCGTCACGCCCGATTCGCAGACCTACGAGCAGTCGCGGCGTGTGTGGAACGGGATGATCGACCGCAGACCTGCGCTGATCGCCCGGTGCGCGGGGGTGGCCGACGTGGTCGCTGCGGTGGACTTCGCGCGCGAGCATGATCTGCTGGTGGCTGTGCGGGGTGGCGGGCACAACGTCGCGGGCTTCGGCACGTGTGACGGCGGGCTGGTGATCGACCTCTCGCCGATGCGCCATGTCGGCGTAGATCCCGAGGCGCGACGAGCGCGGGTGGCCGGGGGAGCCCGGCTGCACGACCTCGACCGGGAGACTCAGCTTTTCGGGCTCGCGACGCCCGCTGGAGCGGTCTCCGACACGGGCGTCGCCGGACTGACGCTGGGCGGCGGAGCGGGCCATCTCGCACGCAGATACGGTCTCACATGCGACGCCCTGCGTTCGGCGCAGGTCGTGACCGCCGGCGGCGAGGTGGTGCGCGCGTCTGAGGATGAGAACGCCGAGCTCTTCTGGGGATTGCGCGGTGGCGGCGGCAACTTCGGGGTCGTCACGGAGTTTGAGTTCGAGGCGTATCCGGTCGGACCTGAGGTCAGTGTCTGCTTCGTCTTCTACCCGCTGGCGGCCGCGATGGACGTCCTGGGCTTCTACCGCGACTGGTTCTCGGAGGCGCCTGACGAGGTCAGCGGGATCGCGTTCACCGGGATCGTCCCTCAGGCGGAGGGCTTTCCGGCCGCGATCCACGGTGAGCCCTTCATCACCGTTTTCGCGACACACTGCGGTTCGCCGGATGAGGCCGAGCGCACGTTGAGGCCGCTGCGGGAGATCGCCGAGCCGCTGGTGGACATGAGCGGCCCGATCGCGTATGTGGACCTGCAGCAGATGCTGGATGACGACTATCCCGCACATGACTTGAGGTACTACTGGAAGTCCACGTTCGTCAGTTCGCTCGACGATGAGGTGATCGCGACGATCCTCGAGCAGGCACGAAAGTGCCCGTCGGCGCTCTCAACGATCGACGTCTGGGCAGTCGGCGGGGCGGTCGCGCGGGTCGCCGATGACGCGACGGCATTCGGCGGACGCCAGGCACCTTTTCTGGTGAACCCCGAATCCAACTGGGCCAGCGCGGACGATGACGACGCGAACATCGCCTGGACGCGCGAGACGTGGTCGGCAATGCAGCAGTTTTCGACGGGAGCGATGTACTTCAACTTCCCCGGGCAGCTCGAGGAGGGGCAGGAGATCATCCGCTCGACCTTCGGGGGCAAGTACGAGCGGCTCGCGGGCCTCAAAGCGAAGTACGACCCGCAGAACATGTTCCATCTCAATCAGAACATCAAGCCTCAGGACGGATAGGGAGCGTCACCGATGCGGATCGCGGAGATCATGCCGACGCCGAAGGAGATGGACCTGTCGGAGGAGCAGGCGGTGCTGGTCGATCATGACTGGCACGTTCGCGACGAGTCGGGGCTCATTGACGTCGGCACGAAGTTCGCCGAGGCATTCTGCATCGGTGTCAACGATGAGCCGCACAGGGTCATCCTCCGGCGCGGAGAGGGTGCGGGACGCGAAGAGTACGAGCTGCGCATCGAGCCCGGAGAGATCTGCATCACAGCCGGTCACCGGCCCGGGTTCATGCACGCGCTGGCGACGATCGACCATCTTCGCGACGGCCCGATGCTGCCGGTCGGGCGTATCGGTGATCGGCCACGCCTGCCGGTGCGCGGGCTGCAACTGATGGTGGAGAAGATTCACCAGCTTGACGAGGCGCAGATTCACTCGCTGATGCGTTCGGCGGCGCGGCACAAGCTCAACACACTGCTGATCGAGTTCGGCGACCGCTTTCCCTTCGAGGGCGAGCATGAGAGCGTGGCCTCGCCGTCGGCGCTGACCCGGCCGCAGTTGCGTGGGATCGTGGAGACCGCGCGAGACCTCGGGCTGGAGATCATTCCGCTGGTGCAGTGCATGGGGCACCTCGAGTGGCTTCTCAAGCACGAGCAGTACGCGGGGGTCCGCGAGGAGGAAGAGGCCCGCGCGCAGCTCTGTCCGAGCAACGAGCGGTCGCTTGAGGTGTGGGGGGAGCTGACCGAGCAGGTGATCGACTTCCTCGGCGGCTGCGAGCGACTGCACGTCGGTGGCGACGAGACGCGCCAGCTCGGGGTCTGCCCGAGGTGCGCCGCGAGGGTCGATGAGGGCGGGAAGGGACGGCTCTACGCCGACCACGTCAACCGCGTCTGCGCCTGGCTCGCGGAGCGCGGGATCGCGCCGATCGTCTGGGACGACATCCTCTGCGCGCACCCCGAGACGATGGATCATCTGCACGGGGCGGCGGAGGTGATGTACTGGGATTACTGGACGACGCAGGACCCCAGCCCGCTGCTGGTGGCGCGGGGCAGTGGATCGGTGGTGTACGACGAGCGCTGGGACTCCGAGTGGGAGGGCGAACTGCCGGGTACGACGCGCAGGACGCTGGACCGGTTCGCGCGCCCGGTGCGACTTGATGCGGACCTTACGGAGGAGTATCTGGGCGTCTACCGCGGCTATCTTGGCGAGGACTTCCCGAAGTACGTGCGCGCATTCCCCTACCTCGAGTACTATCAGGAGCGCGGTCGGGTGGTTTACGGCGCCCCAACCTGCTCGGGCAATCACAGTTACTGGCACACACTCCCGGACATTCCGCGGCACGGTGAGAACATCAAGACCTTCGCAGACCGGTGCATTGAGGCGGGCGCGAAGGGTATGATTACATCGGGGTGGTATAATCGCAGTCCCGAGCTTCTGCACTTCGGGATCGTTGCGACGGCGGAATTCACCTGGTGAGCGCCATGAGCGAGCATCTGCCGCTGCTGACCGAGCGCCTCGAGTTGCGGGACTTCCGGGAGGGCGACGTGGAGGCCGTGCACCAGTGGGCCAGTGACCCGGAGGTCGTGCGCTTCATGGGCTGGGGCCCGAACACACCCGAGCGAACGCGGGAGTTCCTCCAGCGCAAGTTCGCCGAGCGAACGGGCGATCCGCGCAGGACGTGGGACCTGGCGGTGGTGAGGCGCGGCACGGGCCGCGTCATCGGCTCGGTGGGTCTGCGGCTCGACGATGAGCTGCAGCAGGCGGAGCTTGGGTACTGCTACCATCAGGACGCGTGGGGCCAGGGCTTCGCGACTGAGGCGGCGCGGGAGATGCTGCGGCTGGGCTTCGAGGTGCTCGGGCTGCACCGCATCCGCGCGACGGTGGACACGCGCAACGGGGCGTCGATCCGGGTCCTCGACAAGATCGGGATGCGCCAGGAGGGGCGGCTGCGCGAGCATGTGTTGATGCGAGGAGAGTGGCGGGACTCGTACATCTACGCTATCCTCCGGCGCGAATGGGCGGGCGCGAGCGACGAGAGCGGGGAGCAGCCCCGCGGGAGCGAGACATGACCGATGGCCGACAGGCCGTGAACGTATTCGCAAGGGAGCGCGGCGCGAAAAGGCGGAACTGACCACCGACCTTTTCCTGCCGCCCGAGCACTTCGAAGCGTCGCGACCGGCGACATTGCCCACCCACGGAGGTGGCCCGCAGGACGGGATGGCCTATGCGTCGCGGGGGCTCGGAGACTGACTGAGGGAGCCTCGCGCGAGGCTCCCCTGCGAGCAGCTTCAGGCCGACGCCCGCGGTCTGTCAGACTCCCGGCTCAATGCTCGCCGCCGGGAGCGCACTTCTCGCACAGCAGCATCGCGCGGTTCCAGCAGACATCGCAGATCCAGTCGCCGCAGCCGGGGCACTCGTGGAAATGCTCGCTGACCTCGGTCACCGCGCTGCGCAACGCGGCATCGTGCTGCATCTCCTCTTCGTCGGCGGTCAGATCACAGCCGTTGTCGGCCGCGTCGGTGAAGATCTTCCCGACGATCCTGAGCAATCCGGTCTCCTCCTGGCGGGGACACGGATGCATCTCGCTCGCGTAGTCGGTGTCACAGCGCTGGCAGTAGAACCTGAAGCGGAAGCCATCTTCGTCGCTGAGGTCTTCGTAGTTGTCGGTGAACTCAATCGCCGTCATGGAACCGATCATCAATTGCCGTCTCCTCGGCTCAGGGCATGATACATTAACCTTATTCGCGCCGGTCTCGGTGAGTTCCTTCGTGATCTTCTCTTCTTAGAACAGACGTTCCCGCCACAGTCCCGGTTCATCATGGATCACGCGGCGCAGCAGTCCCGTGCGAGCCGCATTCAGCGACGGCAGCACGCGTGCCAGCGCGGCCGCCGGGTCGCGCTCCGCGGGGCTGAAGATCGGCTCGCGGCGGAACCCGACCTCCGTCCACGCGCGCACAACGTCGCCGGCGCTCTCGAACACGAAGCTCGCATGATCGGCCTCAGACAGCGTCTCGTAGAGTTCGCCATCACGCGCGCGACACAGCGCAACGGCCCGCAGGCCCTCGCCGCCGGGGCTGAGCACCAGCCGCTCGATGGCGTCGGCCGCGACCATCAGATTCCAGTATTCCCGGCGCTCGTCACAGATAATCGCCGAAGCGGCGAGGTCCTCGATCCTCTGCCTGTCTGCCTCGAAGGGGACGTGGCCGTGAAGCGTCCCGGCCCGCGCCTCAGCGCGCCACGGGAGGCCGCCCGCCTCGAGCGCCCCGGCGAATGCCTCGCGAGCGGCCTCGATGTGCCGCACGGTCTCCGAGGCCACCTCCCGGGTCAGGCGCCGCAGGCCGCGGATGCGGGTCTCGCCGAAGGGGCCGGAGAGGACGAGCGTGTAGTCGTCGGCGTCAAAAGCCGCCTCGCTTATCTCGGAGTACAATCGCGCGCCGCAGTCGCCTGCGTGCGGCACCCAGCGGAGTCCGTCGTCGTAGCGGTAGAGCAGGCCCGGCCGCTCCCCGGTGGCCTCGAACACGTCCATCGGGGTCTTTCCGGGCGGGGCCATCAGCCGCGCGAGCGCATCGGCGCGCGCGCGTCGGAGGGCGATCTCGAGTTCGTCGGTGCGCCGAGCGAAGCGGCGGAGCACGACCTGCTCGTCGCTGAAGACGTTCGTCACGGCGATCTCATACTCGTCGCGAATGACCTGCCCGATCTCGTGCGCGGGCCAGGCAACGAGAGCGCGTTCACCGTCGGAGGCGCGGAGGCCCTCGGGGCCGACGGCTGTCTCACAGGCCGTGGTTCCCGATGGCAGCGTGATCTCGCCCCCCGCGGTGAAAACCCCCGGGTCAATCAAGCCCCTCACCGCATTCGGAGCAGAACCTGGCGTTCGCCGGATTCTCGGAGCCGCACCTGAGGCACTCGGTCGCCGCCCTCAGCGGCTTGCCGCACTCGTTGCAGAACTTCCCGCCGGTGGCTTTCGCGCCACAGTGCGGGCAGCTCATCACGGCGTCATCTTTCACGTTGATCTCGGAGGAGTAGTCGGTCTCGCTGATGCGGTTGCGGAGTTGGTCGAGCCGCGCCTGCTGCTGCATCGCGGCCATCTCCTCGGTCGTGTCCGGCGCGCACATCTCACAGAGCGAGACGTTCTCATTCCAGCAGACATCGCAGACCCACTCGCCGCAGCGCGAGCACTGGTGGAAGTGTGGCTCGACGGCCTCCACGGCCGCCTTGAGCGCTTTGTCGTGCGCCTGGCTCCCGATCGCCCGCTGGATCTCATACGCGCTGTCGGCCACGCGGTTGGCGCGGCCGCCGATCAGTCCGCTGACGGCGCGGATAAAGCCGGTGGCCTTCCCGGCGGCGAAGCTCTGGAACTCGCTCATGTAGCCGTTGCCGCAGCGCTCGCAGAAGAACTTGAACTGAAAGCCCTGATCGGTGCTGAGATTCTCGTAGTTGTCGGTGAATCGTATCAAGGCCACGCCAATCCCTCCTGCATGGTTGCCCCCGGGTATGATGGAGGACGGTTCGACGGTGGTGCGGAATTGTCCTTCAGGCGGCCACTAACTTTGCTCAACGCAGGGGACGGTCCTCAATGTCAGATGTAATGATGCCAGATATCTGGGGCGACGGCAAGCTGTTTACGTTCTCGGGGCTCGACGGGCAGACGAGCTGGGCGCACACGCTGGTGGGCGGCGCGACCTCCGATCCGCTCGGGATCGTCTGGCACCTCCGGCCGGATGTGCGGTTGCTCTTCGGCGGCCGGCTTGACCACCAGAGCGGTCCGGTCCTCGGCGACGCCGCGGATATCTCGGCTGATACCTCAGACGGTTCAGGGACCCTGAGGTTCGCGTTCGCGGACTGCTGGACGCTGGTCGGCGAGGTGACGGGCGAGCTGATGGTGCGGCTCGATGGTGAGACGGACACCGAAGCGGGGTTCGTGGAGCTTGTCGCCGAGCCCAACGGCGAGGCCGTCCGCTGGTGCCTCGCGCTGAGCGCGGAGTCCGCGGACGAGGCGAAGGGGCGGGCGGAGCAGGGGATGAGCGCCGATCTCGACGCGCTGATCGAGGCGCGCAGCGCGTTCGTGCGGGGCGTCGAGCCGGCGGGCGACGAGCGGACGTTCCGCAAGTGCGCCGAGGTGCTCAAGCTCAACGCCCGCGCGCCGGAGGGGCGGATCAAGCGGCGCTGGACGACGCCGGACGTCTGGCCGCACCGGCACATGTGGCTGTGGGACTCTGCGTTCCACGCGGTCGGCTGGCGGGAGCTTGACGGCGAGATGGCGCAGGACGCGATCCTCGCGGTGATCGAGCTTCAGGAGGAGGACGGGAAGATCCATCTGTGTGACGCGCCGGAGCCGCAGAACCATCGGCATACGCAGCCTCCGATCCTCGCGTGGAGCGCCTGGCGTGTCTTCGAGACCACCGGCGATGAGGGCTTCCTGTCGCAGTGCTACGATCCGCTCGGGCGGTTCACCGACTGGCTCTTCGCGGCGCGCGACGTCAATGAGAACGGTCTGCTGGAGTGGCTGAAGGAGTTCGAGGTCGAGCGCTGCCGCTGCGGCGAGTCGGGCTGGGACAACTCTCCGCGCTTCGACCGCGAGATCATCGACGACCACGTGGATATCAACGCGATGGTGGTCCGCGAGATGCAGTTCCTCGCGCGGATGGCGGAGGCGCTGGGCGAGGAGAGCGACTGGCAGGCGCGCGCCGACGAGCTGGCGGCGCTGGTCAACGAGCGACTCTGGCATGATGAGATCGGGTTCTACTTCGACCGCGGGCCGGGCGAGGACCCGTCCGAGTGGATGACGATGAAATCGGCGGCGTGCTTCCTGCCGCTTATCGCCGGAATCCCGACGGAGGAGCAGGCGCGGCGGATGCTGGAGCATCTGACCGACGAGAGCGAGTTCTGGGGGCCGACGCCGGTGCCGACGGTGGCGTTCGACGAGCCGCAGTATGATGATGACATGTGGCGCGGGCCATCGTGGATCAACGTGAACTTCCTGATCTGGGAGGGCCTGCAGCGCTACGGCTTCGACGAGGTGGCCGCTGAGCTGCGGAGGCGCTCGATGGAGACGATCGAGCACTGGTATGTCGGGCAGGGCGCGCCGCTGGGCGGAATCTTCGAGTATTACGATCCGGCTCGCGAGACGCATCCCTTCTGGCTGCACCGCAAGGGCGGGCAGTGCGGGGAGGGCGGTATCTCGGTGATCCGCGACTACTCGTGGACGGCGGCGATGTACATCGCGTGGGCGAGGAGCACCTGAGACGCGACCTGCGACCGATGATTCCGAGACAGAGCAAGACGCGAGGGAGGGTTCCTGATGACCGAGCAAGAGGTCCGCGAACTTGTCGCGGAGGTCGTGGTGCTGCGGAACAACCCGCAGTGGCGTGAGGAGGACAATGAGCTGATCGCGTCGGGAGCGGCGCTCAGCTCGCAGGTGGGCCGGGAGGATATCCGCGCACGGGCGGAGGAACTGCGGGGACGCTCGCCGGGCCAGCTCATCCTGCAGACGGACATGGAGACCGGCAGCTACTTCGCGCCGGACGGCACGGCGATCCCGCCGCTGATGGCGCTGGGCGCGGCGGACAGCGAGGAGCTTGCCGAGGCGTGGGGCCACGCGGTCGGGCTCGAGGGAAGGCGGCTGGGCGTGGACGTGACGTGGAGCCCGGTGCTGGATGTGAACACGAACCCGGACAACCCGATCATCAACGTGCGGGCGTTCGGTGAGGACGCCGAGCAGGTCGGGCGGCTGGGTGCGGCGATGACCCGCGGCTTCATCCGCTCGGGCCTGCACCCCTGCGCGAAGCACTGGCCGGGACACGGAGACGTCGCGGTGGACAGCCACATCGCGCTGCCGACGGTGACTAAGTCGCGCGAGGAGCTTGAGCAGGTGGACTGGCTGCCCTACCGCATGGCGCGCGAGGCGGGGCTGGAGAGCGCGATGACCGCGCACCTGCTGCTGCCGGCGATCGACCCGGAGAACTGCGCGACGGTCAGCCACACGCTGATCACGGGCATCCTGCGCGAGCACCTCGGCTACGAGGGCTGCATCTTCACCGACTCGCTGGGCATGGAGGGCCTGCGCACCACGATCGACTCGGCGGAGGCTGCGTGGATGGCGCTGGCGGCCGGGCACGACCAGGTGCTGGTGGATTACAAGCGCCCGCCCGGCGACAGCGTGGAGGCGATGGTTGCCGCGTGCATGGACGGGCGGGTCCCCGAGGAGCGGCTGCGCGACGCGGTGGCGCGGGTGCGCAATCTCAAGCACCGCCTGCGCGAGCTGCCGGAACTGCCGCCGGAAAGCGAGATCCGCGAGACGATCCGGGACGTCGGCAGGCGGGTGGCGGAGGCGGCGGTGACACTTGTGGGGAGGCTGCCGGAGGGTGGGATCAAGCCCGGCTCGCGCCCGCTGCTGGTGATCTTCGACGACCTCGGCCGCCACGGTGTGGGCGTCGCGGAGGAGGGCGTCGCGGGCGGCCTTGAGGGCACACACCCGCTGGCGGCGATGGCGCGGGAGATGATGGACTGCGACGTGATCGTCTGCGCCGAGGAACCGAGCCCGCAAGACGTGCAGCGGATCGAGTCGCGCGCGGAGTTCGCGACCGGACTCATCGGCGCGACGGTCGCGCACATCCAGTCGTACAAGGGCGAGGGTGTGCGACTGCCGGCGAGGCAGGTGGAGCTTGGCCGCCGCGCGATGGAGACGGGCAAGCTGCGGGGGCTGATGCTCTTCGAGTCGCCCTACGCGCTGGGCGACCTGCCGAGGGGCGTCCCGACGATCGTGGGCTACGGAGCCGACGAGTTCAGCTTCCGCGCGTCGCTGGAGGCGCTGCTGGGCAGGCGCGACTGCCCGGGCACGCTGCCGGTGACGGTGGGGCGGTGAAAAGTGTGGCAATTCCGTTGATCAGCCGTTTGGTCGAGCCGAGGGAGGTGCGAGCGCCGAAGTCCGGCCCGGACGTCTGCTGTTTGTCGGTGCCTTTGTCGTCCGGAGGTCGGGCCTGCCCGCGCCGGGAGCCGCCGCGCGCCCGACGTCATCTGCGGCAAGGTAGGGGCAGGGGTGCGACCTGATGGCCACGCCAGACGACAGCGCGGACGTCGTCCTTCGTATGCGGCCTCAGTCAGGATAGGCCTCATGCTCAACGGCCGCGGGGGACGGCGGCCTTCGCCGTTTCACCACAGCGCCGCCACGGTGGGCACCTCAGCTCGATCTTTCAGCGTAATCGCATCGTTTGAGCATGCGTTGCGGCACACGCCACATCCGTAGCAGGCGGTCTGATCCACCTCAACTTTCCGGTCTGCTGCATTGAAGCTGAGGGCGCCGAACTGACAGGCGCGCATGCACGAGCGGCAGCCCGTACAAAGATCGGGATCGATCTCGGCGATGTACTCCGCGCGCCACATCACCCTGGTGCCGTGCATGACCGTTGCCCGCATGGCCATACAACTCAGGCGGTCACAGTTGCAGATGCCGCCGATGAAGGGGGCCACGAACGTCCAGACGCTGTGGCAGAGCCCCTCCCGCTCGTGTTCCGCGAAGGCCCTCAGCGCCTCATCCGAGGTGAGTTCGTCGAACTGCGACGTATCCGGACCGTGAAGGAAGCTCGGGTCCACCTCGTGCACAAGGTCGGCCATCATTCCGCCACCGGGCCCCATGGAGATCCCGTAGCAGTAGCCGACGTCTCGGCCCAGCGTCTCACGCCGGCAGATGCAGGCCACGCGCACGATCGAGTTGACGAACCCGAAGATGGCCTCGATGTCCTCAAGCGGCACCACCTGACCGAAGTGCTGCTTCTTCATCCGTCGAGTGATCGCGCCTTTGACGACGCGCTGCACGAAGCCGGGTGCCCTCTCGAGCCGATCCATCGCCTGCAGCCCCTCGCGAAGGTCCTCGGAGTGCCCAAAGAACCCTCGGATGAAGTCGCGGCGGCGCAGATCGCTGAGCAGGTCCTCGGAGTAGTTCTTCGCCTGCAAGTACCACTTCCTGCCGTCCCCGTGCTGTGCGCAGAATTGGCACATGGCAGTACGCCTCCTCTCCGGACACTCACTCGTCATTATACCCAGACTCGCCGGCCGCTCGTTCGCTCCACCTCCCGGATGGGCCGTCTCGACGCTGCTGTCACCGATCGCCGGTCAGCCGCTCAGATACATCTCCACCACCGGGATGTCCACCGGCGGCTTGACGATCGGCATCTGCAGCAGCAGATCGTCGCCCTGCTCGCTGAACTGGACCTCCGAGGCGTCGTGGAGGAGCTGGGCGTACTCGATCTTCCCGGCCATCCCCGGCAGCCGCAGCGTCTTCATCGGCCAGTTGAAGACGTGGCAGTAAAGCCGCCCGGTCTCGAGGTTCTGAGTGTAGCGGCAATCTCGCGGCGCCTCGAAATCCGCCATCGTGCAGCCGTAGATCGAGCGGTCGTTGACCGCCATCCACTCCCCCATGCCCGCGAGGCGGTCCTTCGCGCGGTAGTCGAAGGTCCCGCGCGCGGTCGGGCCGACGTTGAGCAGCAGGTTCCCGCCCTTCGAGACGCCGTCGATAAGCATCCGCAGCAGCATCGGGACGGATTTCCACGTCTGCTCGTCGCGGTGGTAGCCCCACGAGCCGCTGAAGGTCTGACAGGCCTCCCAGAGAACCGGCTTGCCGTCCAACTCATACCAGCCCTCGGGCTGCACCTGCTCGGGCGTCCAGTAGTCCTGCGGGGTGTCGGTGCGATTGTTGATGAGGATGCCCGGCTGCAGCTCGCGGACCATCGGCACGAGCGCCTCCGACTGCCAGTCCTCCCGCCCCTTCCCATCGGCGAGCAGGCCCTCACCCTTGCGCTGCGGGTAGGAGTAGTCGAAGAAGATCAGGTCGATCTTCCCGTAGCCGGTGAGAAGCTCGCGCACCTGCGCGTGGAGGTACTCGGCGTACCTGCGCACATCGCGATCCTGGTTGGCCCTGAGGAACTCCTCATCGCCGGACTGCGGATGGACCATGTCCACCGGGAATTCCGGGTGATGCCAGTCGATCAGCGAGTGATAGAAGCCGACCTTCAGCCCCTCGTTGCGGAAGGCCTCGACCATCGGCGCGATGAGGTCCTCGCCCCAGGGGGTGTTCGTGACTTTGTAGTCGGTCTGCTCGGTGTTCCAGAGGCAGAAGCCGTCGTGGTGCTTGGTGGTGATGACGAAGTACTTCATGCCCGCGTCGGCGGCCATCTTCGCCCACTCCGCCGGGTCGTAAAGGTCCGGGTAGAAGTGTTCGAAGTACTTCTGATACTGCGCGTCGGTCATCGACTCATACTTCTTCACCCACTCGTGGCGCGCGGCGAGCGCGTAGATGCCCCAGTGGATGAACATGCCAAAGCGGTCATGGACGAACCACTCGGTGTCGCCGGGGGTCGGTTCGATGTCAACAGGCATGGCAGGGCCCTCCAGTTGGCGTGATGGCAGCGGTCTCGGTGGGGAGTCTTCTCCGAAGCGCGGACGGGACCTTCAGAGTCGATCCCGACAGGAGCTTCCCCCTCGCGCGCTGAATCAGTGTGATGACGGTTCAGAGACTGGAGCGAGGGGATGGACAGGCATGAATGAGTTCGTGGAGAAGGGCGTCAGCGCGGTGGACGTGGACGCGGACACCGCGCGCGAACCTGCGCCGCGCCTCGCCGTTGTAGGGCGCGGACCTGTGCCGCGCCGAAGCCGTTGTCGTTGTGGCCCCGGCGCCCTCGCCGGGGGTGCGCCGCAGGCGCACTGTCGTTCGCCACGAAAAGGCATGGGCCGGGGTGGAACCTCAGGTCCCGCTCGCGATGCTCGCGGGACCTGTGCCGCGCCGCGCTGTTGCCTCGGACTGGCGGGGCGGCGAAGTCACATCTCCGAAGCCGCCGCGAGGAGCAGGTAGTCCACGTTCATGCCTTTGCCATCCACGTTCATCATCCGCACCGCGTGCTCGCCGGCGGGAAGCTCCAGCACGACCGGATCGCCCTCGGCGTCGCGCGCGATCTCGTGCGCCCAGTCGTTGGCAGCGGAACTGAAGCCGCCGGTGCCCGAGAACTCCGCCACGGTGACGACCGCCCCATCGACGCTGACCTCGCGATGGACGCTCTCGATGGCGCAGTAGCGCACCATCAGGACGAAGCGGCCGGCTTCAGGAACGCTGAGCGTCCACTCAACCCAGTGCCCCTCGTCATCCCAGTGGGAGAACGAGTCCCCGTCCGCGCCGACCTTGTCGTCGCGGATCACGACCTCACCGCCGCCCTGCGCCGCGATCTCCGTGGCCTGCGTGCGCGGCATCTCGGCCAGCGGAAGGTCGAGCGGCTGCAGCGTCAGGCTCGCCTCCAGCGACAGGTCGCCCTCGAGGAGCGCGGTGACGGCTCGTCGGTCGCTCGCGGAGGCGGGCAGACCCTCGCTTCCCAGCGTGAACGCCACCGGATAGCGGCGCATCTCGCCCGCCGGCACGTCCACCGCGACCTCGTCGGCGGCAAGCTCGACGTCCTCCCCGGCCTGCAGCCGGACCGTCCCCCGCAGACTCTGTTCGACCGGTGCGCTCACGACGACCTCGATCTGCGAGGGCTCGCCGACCACGACGCGCCCGGTCTCAGACAGCAGCGCGAGGTTCGCCGGCCCGGCGGAGATGCAGCGGGTGGTCATCGGGCACTGCAGGTAGCCCATCGCCTGGATGCACACGTCGTTGCGGTAGAGCGGATCCTGCATCAGCGTAACGCGGCGGTCGCTCGCGGGGATGGTGGTGGTGTATATGCGCAGCTCGCCGGGGACGGTGGTGATGATCTCCTCGCGCCAGTCGCCGAGGATGTCGGCAAAGCCGACCATCGATCCCTCGATGCGGTCGTAGACCTCACCGCGGAACTCCTGGATGCGGCCGCCGCGGACGATCTCGCGCTGAAGATCGCCGTCCCAGTAGACGGTGCGCGGGCTCAGCCCACCGAGGTCGGTCATCTCGATCAACTCGCCCTGCGCCGACCACAGCCAGCGGTCCTCAGGCACGTCGCGCTCGCCGGAGTAGCACTCCATGCCGGGGTAACGCGGGTCGATGTCGGCGACCATCCCGGTGCCGTGGACATGGGTCGTCGGCTCGTCGAGGCCCCAGATCCACTCGCCGGTGCGGGCGTCGAAGAGCGAGCAGCCGTCGGCGGCGGCGCGCGTCTCGATCCCGTAGTACACCTCAAGGCCCGGGCGCGTCGGATCGATGTCGCCGACGTAGTGGTGGTCCGGGTGGCCGAGGCCGGTTGACCATAGTTCGACGCCGTTGTCATCGAGCACCGCCGAGCCGAGGAAGACCTCATCACGCCCGTCGCCGTCCACGTCCACCGCATGCATCGAGTGCGCTCCCTGGCCGCGATAGATGCCGGGAAGGTCCTCGTTGCTCCACGCCCAGAGCTTCTCAAGCCGCCCATCGTGCAGTTGCCAGGCATCGACCCGGATCAGGCCGTAGGTGCCGCGAGTGACCACGATGCAGGGGGTCTTTCCGTCGAGGTAGGCGATGGCCATCTGATTACGTGAGGCGAGATTGTACGACTCGAAGCCCTCGCGCAAGGGCCAGTCGGCCCGCGCGATCTCCTCACCGGTCATCCCGTCGAAGACTGCGAGCCACTCCGGGCCGGTCTGCACCCTGCCGTCCTCATCCCGAGGGTCCTCGTCCGGGCCGATCTTGAGGATCACCTCGGCCCTTCCGTCTCCGGTGAGGTCGCGCACGAGCATCGGCGAGTACCACGCGCCGCGCTCGATCGCCCATCCGAGATCGCGGCTCCACAGGAAGGTCCCGTCGGAGAGGTAGGCCTCGACGGTGTACGTCCCCTCGCTGGGCGTCCAGACCACCTCCCACGGGTCAACGTTCGCGTTCGGTTGCTTGATGACGAAGTCGTAGCTCCCGTCACCGTTGAGGTCGCCGATGCCGACCTTCTGGAAGGTGTGCTCGCCCACGAGCGGGATGGAGATGTAACTCTGCCCCTCCTCGGAGGGCGTCGCGGACGCCGGCCGCGACGTCTCACCCTCCCAGCCGGGGGTGAGGGGTTTGACGGCGTACTCGTTCACCACGCCGGGCACCGGACTGGTGTCGATGAAGTCGCAGGTCTGCGTGATCGGCTCATCGGTGAGTGTCACGAGGCCCTCATCGCCCGCGCGCCGGAAGACGTGGAAGCCCACACCCGGCGGGTCGTCGCGCAGCAGCCGCCAGCCGAGGTAGACCTGACCGCCCTCGACAGGCATCGCGACGAGCCCGCGGCCGAGCGGCTCCTCCACGCGCTCGGTCGCCCAGCCCTCGACCGGCGGCCTGTCCGCGCGCTGCGGGCGCTCCGGCCAGCCTCGCCGGACACGGACATCGTCGATCCACGCGCGGATCTCGCCGCTGCCGGTGAAGCGCACGTAGACCTCGTCGATGTTGCGCCGGACGGTGGCAAGCGCCTCCAGGTGCGTCCACTCGGTGCCGCCGCGCACGTGGGCGGAGCCCATGTTCCACGCGACGACCTCACCGCCCCGGCACGCGACGAAGGCGAGAGTGAGCTGCCCCTCGCCCTCGGTGCGCACCCATGCGGTCGCGGTGAGTTTGTCACGCGGCTCGACGGGCAGGCGTCCGAGATTGCTGAAGGCGAAGTCGCGCTCGCCGGTGTGCTCGATGTACGCGGCGCGCCGGCCCTCGTGGACGACGTCGGTGACCGCTTCGCTCCTGCCAACGCCCTCCTCACGGGTCCACCACGTCCAGCCGGGGATCCCCGCGTCGTCCTCGGCGAGGAACTCGAAGTCCCCGTTCGTGACGCCGGTGACCGAGGGGAGCGCGGGCGCGAACTCGAGGTAGTCGAAATACGTGGAGCCGGGGTTCTCCGCGGCGGCGAAGCGGTCATCGACCCACAGTTCGAAGCGGCCGTCGGTGATCTCGAACTCTCCAAGCTCGCGGGAGGTCTGCCGCCGCCACGTCGCGCCATCAAGAGAGACCGCCAGCGGCCGGCCGAGGCCTCCGATGGTCACCCGCCATGTGCCCTCGGGGATGCCGGTGACGGTCGCGTGGAGCGGTGGGGCGCCGTCCTCGGGGCGCTCGCGGTCCTCCATCACCTCAGGCGAGCGCAGGACCACGCCGCCCGACCACTTCCGCTCGGCGTCGACGTCTGTGGACCAGAGGTTCCAGTGCTCGTCGCTGTGCGTGTTCACGAGCCATGCGTCCTCCGGGCTCGAGATCTCCTCGGCCTCGAAGCGCAGGATCTCCTGTTGTGCAAGCGCGGACGCGCAACCGGCGATGAGCAGTGCGACGATGATGAACGATCCACGACGGCTCGTGACCATGCTGCCGACCTCCCTGAGATGCAGACAAGCCGCGCCGACGCGATGGCCTACGCGGCTCGAAGGCGAAGAGCGAGCGGCCATCCACATGCCGCCCCTTCTCCATGCGGCGTCGCTACCCTTCCATCTCCTCCAGCCAGCCGACCACGATCGCTCGGGCCTCATTGCCCGAGGCCTGCAGCTCGCCGTCCGGTCCGTAGACCATGAAGTAAGGGATGCCGCGGAGGTCGTACTGCCGGGCGACGGGAGACTGCCAGTCGATGCCCTGCACGTCGGGCCGGTTGATGTCCACCTTCACGAGCACGATGTCATCCCGCTGCTGCGCGAGCGCCTCAAGCCGGGGCGCGATCGCCACACAGGGCGGGCAGTACTTGCTGGTGAAGTCGATGATGACGTTCTGCCCGGCGACGAGGTAGTCCTCGAGCGTGACCTCCTCGCCGTGACTGATCGTGCGTACGTCCTCATACTGCGGCGCCAGCACCGAGGCGCTCAGTTCGGCTGCGAGAGCCGCGCGCGCGTCATCCTCGAGACCGTCCTTCGCCATCTCCATGGCCTGCGCCATCAGATACCTGTGCGCGAGGCCGATCCAGTACTGCTCGTCCGCCGACAGCGTCGTCAGGTCGGCGGGAGCAGCGACGACGATCTGCCGCGCGTGGGCGAACGCTGCATCCCAGTCGCCCTGCGCGGCGGCGCTGTCCATGCTGCCGCCCACGGCGACGAAGTCGCACGTCTCCTGTGCGAGCGCGATCGAACATGCGAGCAGCGCGACGATGCAGATGGTCAGAACTGCGTGCACTCTCATTCCTGCCACACCTCTTGCCTCAACCCATCGGGAGTGAGTTCGCGTCCCCCTAAGTTCGATTCGACAGACGAGGCCTGTCTCCCCCCGGTTCACGCGCGAATCTGATCGAGCACTCCGCGAAGGTACTCCATTCCGCGCCGGGTGGCCTCCAGATGGTCCTCGACGCCCTCGTACTCGAAAGCAAGGTAGCCATCGTAGCCGATCTGCACGAGGCCGGAGAGGATCGCCTCGTGGTCGAGGACGCCCTCACCGTGCAGGCCGCCGCGGATCCGCCTGCCATCGGGCAGCCGATGGCGGCTCTCCGTGGGGTCGAGTTCCCACTCCTTGATGTGCGCGTTGACGATCGCGCCTGCGAACTGATGCAGCGCCTCGACCGGGTCGTCCCCGCCGATCAGCCAGTTGCCGCAGTCGTAGGTAAGCTTCAGCCCCGGCGCCTCATCGAGGAGGTACTGAACCTGCTCGATCGAGGCGTATGGCGCGAGCGCGTTCGGGAAATCTTCGATTGTGACGGTAATGCCCTGGTCGGCCGCGTAGGCCACGGCCTGGCGCAGGCCCTCGGCGATGCGCCCGGCCGCGCGGGGCAGGTCGTCCTCGGATTCGGCGCGCCCGGGGATCAGCATGATGACCGGGCAGCCCATCCCGGCGGCCGCGTCCGTCAGCGCTCGAGCCTGCTCCAGCCCCGCCTCGAAGGCCGATTCATCGGCGTCCGCGAGGTTTGCCGATCCGTTGATGCACGAGATCTCGAGGTTGCGCGCCCCACAGATCCGCGCGATCTCGGCGGGCTCGGGGCCCGCAAGGTCGCGCGCAGACAGCTCCAGGGCGTCGAATCCGACCTCTCTCGCGAAATCCGCCATCTCGTCGAGCGTCTGCAGCCCTCCGGGCTGCCCGGCGTGAACGGTGTACGTCATCAGTGAGAATCTCACTCCAAAACCTCCAGTGCGCGTCGGTCTGAGATGGCGTGGAGTTCGCCCCAGAGGGTGGCAACGCCTGCCTGAGCAAGAAAAACCTGCGGTCGTCCTTGCATTATTCACCAGAATCGTTATAATAACGCGCAAAGAGATGCCGGATTTCAGGGGTGACGCAATGCAGCGGTGGCAGAGAGGTCTGGCCGTGACGATGGTCGCAGCGCTGGTGCTGGCCGCAGGGGTCCCTGCGGCCGCCGATACGTACACCGGGAGCCTCACCAGCGCAGACGGTGGCGGCATTGATGGCAGGGAGCAGTGGATCGACCCGGGACCCAGCAGCATATCGTGGGCAGTGAGCTGGGACGAGGTCGCGAACGCGTGGCATTACGCATACACGTTCACAGTGCCGGAGTTCGCGATCAGCCACATGATCATCGAGGTCAGCGACGACTTCACGCTCGATGACATCTGGGAGGTCGAGGGCCAGCACACCGAGATCTCGCTCGGCACCTATGAGGGCGGGTCCGGCAATCCCAACATGCCCGGCTTCATCTACGGGATCAAGCTCGACGGCTACATCGCGGACGAGGGAGACCCAGGGTACACTGCGGTGGACTTCAGCTTCCTCAGCAGGCGGAACCCGGTCTGGGCCGACTTCTACGCGAAGTGTGGCGGCCGGCAGGGATTCGTAAACGAGGCCTGGAACGCGGGGCTGACGGAGTTTGAGGATGACGATCCGCTGGTCGGACCGACCAACGGAAGCATCGACAACCACATTCTCGCGCCCAACGGCTACGTGCCCGAGCCAGCGACGACGGCGCTCTTCGGCCTGGGCATCGCGAGCCTGATCGGCACCCGGCTCCGCCGCCGGCGCGAAGGCTGACGTCCCGCACCCCGACGCCAATCACGAGGCGACCGCTCTCCGCGGTCGCCTCTTCTGATTCCGCGACACGCCCGCCGGCCTACTGCCTGACGCCCAGTCCCGCGAGCAGCGCCCGCCGCATGGTCTCAACCGGCGGCTCCTGGCCCGACCAGTACTGCAGGGAGATCGCGCCCTGGTGGACAAGCATCCCCGCGCCATCGACGGTCTCCGCTCCCGCCTCCCGCGCGGCCTTCAGCAGGACCGTGTCGAGCGGGTTGTATGTCAGATCGGCGACCACCTGCCCGGCGCGCATCCACGAGCCCGGAATGACCGGCTCGACCTCGTGGTGCGGGTACATGCCGACCGAGGTGCAGTCCACGATCACATCCGCGCCTGAGACCGCGCCCTCGGCCTCGCCGCTCTCAAGCCCGACCGCGGCGACGCGTTCGAGGCCGGTGGTGCTGCGCACAAGATCGGCCACATCCTCGGCTCGCTCCACCGTGCGGTTCACAACCGTCACGGCTGCCGCGCCGTCTCTGGCGCAGGCCCACGCGACCGCGCGGGCCGAGCCGCCGGCGCCAAGCAGCGTCACCGCCCGGCCGTCAACGCCGTGCCCGTGTTCGGCGAGCGAGCGCAGAAAGCCCGGTCCATCGGTGTTGTGCCCCATCAATGAGCCGTCCTCACGGCGGACGATCGTGTTCGCCACGCCAAGCGCCCTGACGGCATCGTCGATCTCATCGAGGTGTTCGATGACCGCGCTCTTGTGGGGGATTGTCACGTTCAGGCCGACCAGACCGAGGCCCCGTACCCCGTCGATCGCCTCGCCCACGCGCTCGGGCTCGACGGCGAAGGCGAGGTAGACCCAGTTGAGCTGCATTTCGCGCAGAGCCGCGTTCTGCATCGCCGGTGAGATGCTGTGCTCGATCGGCCAGCCGATCACGCCTACGAGGCGGGTTTTCGTGTCAGGTCTCATCGGGGATGGCCTCCCTGGTGTCCTCCGGCCAGAAGCCCATGCGCCGGGCCACGAGCTTTTCGACGGTGCGATGAACCAGCCGGGTGAAGATGAACTCATGGTGCGCGATGCGGTCCACCCAGATGGTGTAAAGGCCCGTGCGGTTGCCCGCGATGACGTCGGTCATCACCTGGTCGCCGATCATGGCGGTCGTTTCCGGGGTCGTGCCGATGATTCGCATCGCGCGACGAATGCCGCCGCAGAAGGGTTTGCGGTCCCAGTGCCAGACGTTGATCCCGGGGATGCCCATCGCCCGGGCGAGGCGTCTCATCCGCCTGCCGGTGATCGAGTTGGACACAAGGCAGACGCTGAAGCGCTCGACAGCCCGCTCCACCCACGCGAGTCGCTCGGGCGACACCTCGGGCGTCCCGTGGGCGATGAGGGTGTTGTCCACGTCGATCAGCAGTCCGCGGATGCCGCGCTGCTCGAGTGCGTCGAGGTCGATGTCCGCGACGCTGATGGCCACCTCGTCGGGCCTGAAGCTGTCCCACAATCCCATGCTCTCAGCGTCCCCTGATGCGCTGGATCGCGCGTTGGTGCTGCTCGTAGGTCGGTGTGAAGACGTGTGTGCCGTCGGGCCGCGCGACGTAGAAGAATGCATCGGTCTCAGCGGGTCGCAGCGCCGCCATCAGCGAGGCGAGCCCCGGTGATGCGATGGGCCCCGGGGGCAGTCCCTCATGCAGGTAGGTGTTGTAAGGCGAGTCGACCCTGAGGTCCTCGAAGAGCAGTCGCTCTTTGTGCTCGGGGAGGGCGTACTGCACGGTGGCGTCGATCTGCAGCTTCATGCCCCGGTCGAGGCGGTTCTGAATGACCCCGGCGATGAGCGCGCGCTCGTCGGCGACCCGGGCCTCGCGCTCAACCAGCGAGGCCATCGTGATGATCTCGTGCAGGCTCAGCCCCCGCGCTTCGATCTCCGCGCGATGCGGAAGATAGAAGCGCCGCTCAAGCTCGACGACCATGCGCGTGATGATCGGGTCGGGCAGCAGTTCGCATGAGAAGTCGTACGTCTCCGGGAAGAGGTAGCCCTCAAGGCCGCCCTCGGGCAGGGGCATCCGCGTCTGTGACGCGACGGTCTCGGCGACCGCGGCCTGCTCGAAGGCCTCAGCGGTCTCAACCAGCCCGGCCGTCTCGACGCGCTCGGCGATCTGCTCGAGCCGCAGGCCCTCGGGGATGGTGAGCCGCCGGACGGCGACCTCGCCGGATGCGATGCGCCGGGCGATCTGCTCGGCGGTCATCTCGGGTGAGATCTCGAACACACCGGCCTGCAGCTTCCCCGCAAGCCCCTCGAGTTTGAGCATGAGAGTGAATGCCCGCCGGTCGCGTATGAGTGCCTGACTGTGCAGTATGTCGACGATCCGCTCGACGGAACTGCCCTCGGCGATCCGGACCAGCTTCGGCTCGGCAGCGGGGTTGGCGGGCTCAAGGCCGCTGCGGTACCAGCGCAGGGCCAGCAGTGCGGATACGCCCATCGCGACGATCAGCAGTACGAGTGCGCCCACGATCCATCGCTTCATCGAGAGTCCTCACCCGCTCGCCGCCGGTCCAGCCACGTCTGCAGTATCAGCGCCGCGGCGACCTTGTCCACCTGCCCGCGGCGGTCGCGTTCGGTCAGCCCGGCCTCCTGCATCGAGCGCGCGGCCACCGCTGAGGTCATGCGTTCGTCGCAGGTCTCCACCGGCAGGTCGGTCGCCTCGCGCAGCCGCTCGACGAACTGCTGCATGTTCTGCGCCGCGATCCCCTGCTCGCCCCGCAGGTCGATCGGCATTCCCACCACGATGGTCCCGGCGCCGACGTCGTGGGCGCGCCGGGCGACGAGCGCCGCCGGATCGTCGCGCTCATCGAGGGTCAGCACCTCCAGCGGTGAGGCGATGAGCCCTGATGCGTCGCTCACCGCCAGCCCGATCCGTCGCACGCCGACATCGACCCCAAGCGTCCGCATCTCAGCCCCCAAGCTGCTCCGCGAGGATCTCAGCCGCGGCCGCGATGGCCTCGCCGAGCTTCGACGGGTCGCCGCCGCCGGCCTGGGCGAAGTGCGGCGCTCCGCCACCGCCACCGCCTGCGCGGCGCGCTACCTCGCTGACGAGATTGCCCGCATGCGCGCCCCGGCCGATCAGGTCCTTCGAGACCTTCGCCACGAGCGCGACGCCGTCTCCGTCACCACCGAGCACCGCGACACCGCTTCCGAGCTTCTCGACGATCTCATCAGCGAGGCTCTTGAGCATCTCGCGATCGGCGCCATCAATGACGCTGGCGACCATCGTGGCGCCGCCAACCTCCTCGGCCGCGGCGATCAGGTCGGGCACGTTGATCGACGCGGACATCTGCCTCGCCTGCTCGACCTCGCGCTCGAGCTCGCGGATACGCTCGCGCTGAGCGGCGATCCTGTCGGGGATCTCATCGACGGGGCAGTTGAGTTCACGCGACAGCGCCTGGAGCCGCTCATCGGCCTCCCGCGAGTGTTTCACGGCGGGCATACCCGTGACGGCCTCGATCCGCCGCGTGCCGGCCGCGACGGAGTTCTCCGCCAGCACGCGGAGCGAGCCGATCTCGCCGGTCCGGCAGCAGTGGATGCCGCCACACAGCTCGAAGCTGGTCTCCCCCACCCGCACGGTACGCACGGTCTCCTCATACTTCTCACCGAAGAGCGCCACTGCGCCGGACTCCTGCGCCTCGTCGAGGTCCATGAACTCAACATTGACCGGCAGGTCCTCGAGGATCCAGCGATTGACGCGCTCCTCGATCTCCACCAGCGCCTCGTGCTCGACCGCCCGGTGGTGCGAGAAGTCGAAGCGGAGCCGATCGGGCCCGACCAGCGATCCGGCCTGCTTGACGTGTTCGCCGATCACCTGGCGCAGCGCGGCGTGCAGCAGATGCGTGGCAGTGTGATGGCGGCGGACCGCGTCGCGCCGGTCCTCATCGACCGTGGCGGTCACCGCGTCTCCGGTCGCGACGGCGCCCTCGGTCACTCGCCCGATGTGCGCCACCGCCTCGCCCAGCGGCTGCGTGTCGGTGACCTCGAAGCGGAAGTCGTCGCCTGTGATGATTCCCGCGTCACCGATCTGTCCGCCGCGCTCGGCGTAGAAGGGCGTCCGGTCGAGAAAAAGGACTCCTTCCTGACCATCAGCCAGTTCACTCACTCCGTGATCATCGAGCAGTATCTGGATGACTTCACCACGCGCCACGTGTGAGTCATAGCCCGTGAACTCGGTCGGCGCCGGTTTGATCTGAAGGTTGACACGGTCGTGAAGCCGAAGTCCGTCGACGGCCGCTCGCGAGCGCTGCCGCTGCGCGGCCATAGCGGCCTCGAAGCCCTGCATGTCAACGCTCATTCCGTGGTCCTTCGCGATCTCGACGGTCATCTCCCGCGGGAGGCCGAAGGTGTCGTAGAGCCTGAACGCCTCCTCGCCGGGGATCTCCGTCGCACCCTTTTGCTCGAGCATGTCGATGAGCCCGCGGATGCGATCCATCCCGTGCTCGAGGGTGGAGGCGAACTGCTCCTCCTCGGCTTTCACGACGCCGACGGAGAACTCCTGGCGGCTGTGCAGTTCGGGGTAGGCCTGCCCCATCACGTCGGCGACGGTGGGGAGGACTTTGTGCATGAAGGGCCCGTCCGCGCCGATCTCCAGCCCGAAGCGGTAGGCGCGGCGGAGGAACCTGCGCAGCACGTAGCCCGCGCCCTCGTTGGTGGGCGCGACGCCGTCGGCGGTGAGCATCGCCGCGCCGCGGGCGTGGTCGCAGATCACGCGCAGGGCCACGTCGGTCTCCGGGTCGTCGCCGTAGCTCAGCTCGCGGCCCCAGTCCTCACGCGCGATCTCGATGGTGCGCTGGATGATCTGCCACATCTCGTCGGTCTCGGTGCTGAACGGCTTGTCCTGCAGGATCATCGCGAGGCGCTCAAAGCCCATCCCTGTGTCAACGCCCGGCGCGGGCAACTCGGTGAGGGTTCCGTCGGGCGCCTCGGTGTACATCTGAAAGACGAGATTCCACAGTTCGACGAAGCGGCTGCAATCACACGCCGGCCCGCAGCCGGCCTCACCGCAGCCCACGCCCGGACCGTTGTCGAGGTGGATCTCAGTGCACGGTCCGCACGGGCCCTCCCAGCGCTCCTCCGGCCACCAGTTCTCCCCGCGCCCCAGCCGCACGATCCGGTCCATGGGGACTCCGATGTGTTCGTGCCAGATCTGCTCGGCCTGGTCGTCGTCGGTGAAGACGGTGATCCACAGGGCGTCGGTGGGGATGCTCAGGACGTCCACGACGTACTCCCACGCGAACTCGATGGCCTCGCGCTTGAAGTAATCGCCGAACGAGAAGTTCCCGAGCATCTCAAAGAAGGTGTGATGGGTCGCCGAGCGGCCGACGCGCTCGAGGTCGCCCATGCGGGCGCACTTCTGATTCGTCGCGACGCGCGGGGCGGGCGGTCTTTCCTCACCGCGGAACGCGCCGATGAACGGCTGCATCCCGGCGACGGTGAAGAGCGTCGTGGGGTCGTCTGTGACAAGAGGCGTCGAGGGCAGGATCAGATGCCCCCGCTCCTCGAAGAAGCCAAGGAAACTGTCGCGGATCTGTTGGCACTTCATCGGTGTGAACCTCTCCCGGATGCGCGCCACTGCGCGCGGTGATGAATCCCGTCGGCACATGCGTCAACCCGCGTCCCCGGAGGGAGGATGCGGGGCGTGGTCAGTCGTCTCCGGCGAAGCGGGAGGAGCCTACCCGTCCTTCCCCCTCGCCATGATCTCCCGCAACTGGTCGATGGCCCTGCGTTGGAGGCGTGAGACGTGCATCTGCGAGATGCCGAGGCGGTCGGCCACCTGCTGCTGAGAGAGCTCGTGGAAGTAACGCAGGATGATGATCACACGCTGCCGGGGCGTGAGCTGCTCGAGCGCCCACGAGAGCTCGCTTCGCTGGTCGAAGAGTTCGAGGGCCGGGTCGTCGTCACCGGTACGATCGGCGACGGAGGGCCCTTCGTCATCGGTGGTCGAGTCATCGAGGCTGGCCAGCTCGTACTGGTTGGCGACCTCGACGGCCTCGATCACGGCCTCCTCTGAGACACTGAGGGAGGACGCCAGCTCGGAGTATGTCGGCGAGCGTCCGAGCGTCCGCATCAGGTCCTCCCGCGCATCGCGGACGCGCAGGCTCAGCTCCTGCACACGCCTGGGTACGCGAACGCCCCAGGTGGAGTCGCGGAAGTAACGCCGCAACTCGCCTCGGATCGTCGGGACGGCGAATGTGGCGAACTTCGTGCCTCGATCGGGGTCGAAGCGATCCACGGCGTTGACCAGCCCGATGTGACCGACGCCGATCAGGTCGCCGTAGGGCACGCCGGCGTCGCGGTAGGAGTTGGCGACGTGCCTGACGAGCCCCTCATGGCGCTCGATCAGATGGTCGCGCACCTCCGGGTCACTCGTCTCACGGAGAATGCGGAAGAGTTCCCTCGTGGAAAGGTCATCCAGGCGCTGGCTCATACTTTCACCTGGTTGCGCGCTTGACCATGATGACCCGGGTGCCGCTTCCCGGGGCGCTTTCCACGCGGAACGAGTCGGTCAGTTCCTTCATGAGGCCGAAGCCCAACCCGCCCTGGCCGTCGAGGCCGTCACGCTTCGACCGCTCCAGCTCCCTGGGGTCGAAGCCCCGCCCCTCATCCTCGATCTCCACGGTCATCTCGCCCTTGCCCACGGTCATGTGCAGGTTGATCCTGCGCTTCGCGGGGTCGGAGTTTTTGTCGAAGGCGTGGTTGATGACGTTGGTGCACGCTTCGGCGACGGCGACCTTGAGGTCCTCGATGTCGTCAACTGTCAGGTCGGCGCGCAGTCCCACGCCACTGGTGGCCAGGCGCGCGAGCAGCAGATACTCGGGCCTGCTGGGGAGCACGATGGTGACGCTGTTGGCATCCCTGTCGGGCATCGTCAGGTCCCCTCCTCGCCCGAGCCGGCCGAACGCGATCGGTCAAGCTCCTGCAGTCGGGCCGTCGCCGCCTCGATGTCGGGCAGGACGTTGAGTATCTCCTGGGTGCCGGATATCTGGAAGATCCGCAGCAGGTTCTTCCGGGCGCACGCGACCGCAAGATCGCCGCCCGCCTGCCTGCACTTCTTCGCAGTCCCCACCAGGATCCCAAGCCCGGTGCTGTCGAGGTAGGTCAGTTCGGTCAGGTCGGCGATGATCCAGCACAGGGCGTTGTCAACCAGCCTGTCGAGAGCGTCGCGCAGGTCGGGGGCGGTGTACGCGTCAAGCTCTCCCGAGACGTGACAGATAGCCCTGCAATCACCGACTTCTTCAGTTCGAATCCTCACGGTCCTGCCCTCCTGCATCTCTCTCAACGCCCGGATCGCTGTCGATGGCGCCAGGCTCCTGCTCGCCCCCACCGTCCTCCGCGAGAGCGCGCAACTGCTCCAGTCGCTCCGCAATGCGCCTCTCCCGCGGGCCTGCACCGGGCTCGTAATACCTCCGCGGCCTCATCCCGGGTGGCCAGTAGCTCTGCCTGACCCATCCGCCGGGATGGTCGTGCGGGTAGAGATACTTCGCATCCTCATCGCCACCGGCCCGTGGTCCCCCGGCCAGGTGGTCGGGAACCCTCTTCCCGCCCTCGCGCCGCACATCCTTCCGGGCCTCGGCGATGGCCGTGTACGCGGAGTTGCTCTTGGGCGCCACGGCCAGATGGATCGTTGCCTCAGCCAGCGGGATCTGCGCCTCGGGCAATCCGACGTATTCTACCGCATCGGCGGCGGCAACCGCAAGCCTCAGCGATGTCGGGTCGGCCAGTCCCACGTCCTCAGCCGCCGCGATCACCAGCCGCCGGGCGATGAAGCGCGGGTCCTCGCCCCCCTCAAGCATCTTCGCGAGCCAGTAGATCGCCGCGTCCGGATCGGAGCCACGGATGCTCTTGATGAACGCGGAGATTGTGTCGTAGTGCTCATCGCCGGCGCGGTCGTAGCTCTGCACGGGCCTGTCCAGCGCCGCCTTCGCGTGCTCCATCGTCACCGTGCGCGCGCCCTCAGCGTCGGCCACGACGCTCTGCACCGCCACCTCCAGCGCACCCAGCGCCAGCCGCGCATCGCCGCCTGCCGATCGCGCGATGTACTCCACGACCTCGCCGGGGACCTTAGGGTTGAGCCGTGCCAGCCCGCGCCGGTCATCGGCCAGCGCGCGGTGCAGCAGCTCCTCCAGCGCCTCCGACTCGAGCGGCTGGAGCGTGACCAGGCGGCAGCGCGACAGCAGGGGGGTGATGATGGAGAAGAAGGGGTTCTCGGTGGTCGCGCCGATCAGGGTGAACGTGCCGTCCTCGACGTGCGGGAGCAGGTAGTCCTGCTGGGCCTTGTTGAGCCGGTGGATCTCGTCGAGGAAGACGACGGTGCCCACATCATGCAGGCCCATCCGCTCACGGGCGGCGGCGGCGGCCTCGCGGATGTCCTTCACGCCCGCCTCCACCGCGGAAAGCTGGACGAAGTGTGAACTGGTGCGGGTGGCGACGATGCGCGCGAGGGTAGTCTTCCCGGTTCCGGCGGGCCCGACGAGGATCATCGAGGGGAGCCGGTCGGCCTCCAGCGCGCGGAGGAGCATCGAGCCCTCGCGCAGCACCTCGTGCTGGCCGACCATCTCGTTGAGGTCGCGAGGGCGCATACGCGCTGCAAGTGGCGCGCTGGGATCGACCCTCCGGCTGCTTTCAAAGAGGCTCTCAGTCATGACTCAGGCCGCCGAGGGTGCGTGCAGACGGAGAATGAGCATCTCGGAAGAAGGGTGGTTCAGGTGGCGAGGACCCCGCGATGACCGTTGGCCCCCTGGGTTATGAACCCACTAGGAAAGTGGGTGCCCTCCCGCCGACTTTGTGTATCTTCACATGGAAGGGGCGGGCCCCTTCGGAGTAAAGCGTCACGCCGCCAGCGAAGCCAGGCTCCCATTTGTTTGGTGTTGGCTCAAACTTTTGGGGCGGCACGCATCTCGCAGGGTTGCCCTCGCCGTGAATATACTACCACATCGGCCCTCCGCACGCAAGTTCGCCGCACTGGAGCCATCGCCCGGCCCGCAGCGGCAAAGGGCCAGGAACGTGGCCTCTGCCGGGGGAGTTCGGGCGGCGATCCACGCAGCATTTCGCGGGCCGGCGGTCGCTCTCACCGGGTGCGGATGCTCAGCAGAGCCCCGACGCGATCCCCAGGCTCCAGCACGCTGAGCGCCTCCATCCCGCGCTCCCAGTCACGCGCGGCCATCTCGCTGCCGATCTTGCGGACCGCCTGAGAGAACTGGTGGCCGCGGCCCTCCCCTGTCTCGCGCAGCAGGTGCTCCAGCAGGTCATCGGGGGCGGGCCGCAGGGTTGCAGGGGAGGTGGTTCTGAGCAGCTCGATCACCGGCGGGCTGCCCGTCACCGCGCGCATGAGGTCGAACGCGATCTGCTGAAGCTCGGGCCGATTGGAGCCGACCAGCCACCCCGCCGCCTGAGCGATCGCGCCTGCGCGGGCGTGCTCCCACGGCGCGTGTCTGGAGTCCGGGGTGTAGAGGCCGGGGGACTGCCGCGCCAGAGCGTTGTCGATCTTCAGTTGCAGCCACGCCTCCAGCATCCGCTCGACCGCCTCCGGGTCCGCGTCGTCGATGACCGCGCGGAGCGCCGCGGTGGTGAGCGAGACCCTCTCGGTGTCCTCCGTGTGGCGCTCGCTCAGCTCCAGCGCGGCCTCGGGATTGAGCGGGGCGAGCACCTTCACGATCTCGGTGAGGGCGTTTCTCTGCTCCATGATGACCGGGTGCTCTCTCAGAAGCGCTTCCATCGCCGGGAGGTCCACCGAGCCGAGGACACCGAGCACCATCATGGCGGGGTTGAGGTCGCTGCTGCTGAGCCGGCCGGACTCCGCCGATTCGAGGGCGGCCAGCAGCCGCGCGGCCTCATCGTTCACCATCCCGGGGTCGATCAGGGCGTGGACGCGCGTGAGCCGGCCACGGAACTCCCTGACCCAGCTCTGATCCTCGTCCACGGACTCAAGCGTCCGCTCGATCTCCGCAAGCTCGGGCGCGGCGCTCTCTCCACGCCGCATGAACGCCTCCGCCGCGATCCGCAGCCCCTCGACGTACTCGCGCGCATTCCATCCGGTCACGGGTTTGTCGGAGACTCTTCCCCGCCAGACCCCACGCATCCGGTCCGGATCGACGACCGCGAGATGGGCTATCACCCGCCCAAAGGTTGAATCTCTGAGTTCGGGGGAGTCAACCACACGGTTGGCGAACTCCCGCACCTGCTCGGGCGTGCCCTCGCGGGCAACCGACGCCACCACGACCGCCAGCAGATCGCACCGGTCTCTCTCGCTGATCCCGGCGATCCACCGCTCGGCCTCCTCAGGATACCTCTCGCGCCATCGCCACCACGCCGGCCCCACCATGCTCCTGTCAAGCGTACGGCCCAGCAGCTGTCCGATCTCCTCACCTCCCCCAGCGTCAATCAGCGCCCGTGCGCACTGGAGCGGCACGATGTCATACCCGCGGGATGAGGGCTCCAGCAGCGGAAGAACCTCCAGCGCCAGCGCTCGAGCGCGTTCAGGCTGGCTGTCGGCGATCGCCGTCAAGATGGCGGCGATCGCGCCGGCCCTATGCTCCTTCGTCTCAATGCGCCTCATCAACGCAAGAGCGAAGTCCGGGTCCAGCTGAGCGAGCTTCCACGACACGTTCGCGTGGAAGCCTTCGTACGCCTCGCCGAAGGGCAGGGCGTCCAACCCGATCTCGAGCACCGCGCGCGCCAGGGGATCGTAGTCCCACATCAGGTCGCGCGGTCTGTTCGACGCGATCGTCTCGATCGCGCGCTCCGGCTGCGATCGCAGCACCGCGGCCGCGACCTCGGAGACGCCGCGCGAGCGCTGCCGCGCGTCAGCTCCACCGACACCCCGTTCCATCATCAGGTCGAGGACGATCGTAGCCTGGACGGGCCAGACGCGCGCGATGTTGCTCCCGAACTGCGCGTCGAGCGGCCGGCTCTCCGGCGCGCCGTCCATCGCCTCGCGCCACGCCCTCTGCGGGTGGACGAGGGCGAGCGTCCGCAGCCATGCGGGCCTCAGAATGTGCGCGCTGTGGCCCGGAGTGACCGGGAGGTCCATCCACCGGGCCATCTCATCGGCCGCGCGGCGGATCGTGTCCTCACCGTGCGGCCAGAGGCGCTCCGCCATCTCCGCGGCGACCGTTGCGGCGGTCGCGTATACGCCCGGGGGATGCGAACCGTAGATCGTCGTCACCGCCCCGATCGCCGGCTCGAGCAACTCGCGGGCCTCCTCCTCCGCGCCCAATTCGAGAAGTCCGTCGACGAGGCTGCGGTCGGTGTACCGCCACTGCTCGATTCCCCGGGAGCCGGTTGGTGGAGCTGCGAGGGCTGCGCGGTAGTCGGCGAGGGCGTGCTCCCGATCGTGCTCGAGGGCATACGTCGCAACCTGCAGAAGGCTCTCGCGTGAACCGTCTTCGCGCGCCGCCTCGCGGGCGGCATCGAGGACCTTCTGCGTGCCGGGCGGCTCGGCGGGAGCCATGTGCGGCAGGCCCGTGAGAAGTACCAGTGCACAGATGAGCGACAGCGTGCGTGGCATGGCAGGACCCCCTTGACGTCGCGTTGCGGCTCACCTGAACGCGTGGGTGTGCCGCTTCGTCGGCATCCACACTTTCTTCGACAGCCATTCACACCCCGGGGTTCCGCACCGCAGGCGCATCGCCGTCCCCGAATCTCAGCGGATGCCCTCCGCCGGCAGGATCGTGAAGTCATCCCACCAGAACTGCTGCCCCTCGGTGGCGTTGGCGTTCGTGTAGAAGCGCAGCGTCTTGACCGTCTGCGCGTCGGGGTAGAGTTCGCGGATCGCGCGCACGTCGAGCGTGATCTCGTGCCACTGATCGTCATCGATCAACCGGTTGTCGCCCACCGCCGGGACGCCGCCAGCGTCATGTGCGGGGCTTGCGGCGATGTAGGCCGCGCCCTGGCCGCGGTCGTCGCGGGGGAACTGCTGGACCTGGATGCCGACCGGCACGCCCTCGGGGATGCGATAGGCCAGCCGCACCCACGGGAAGCGGTCGATGTCCCACCAGCGCGGGAGCATGTGACACGACAGCGTCGCGCCGTCGCCCTCGGCGTACACGCGCATCGAGCGGCTCCCTGTGTTGGCGGTGGTGTCATCAATGCGCGAATCGGTGTTGCGCTGCCGGGAGAAGCTGAAGAAGTAATGCCACTGCTCAAGGTCCTCCTGCTCGAAGCTGAGAGCCACGATGGGCTCGGTGGCGTTCGCCATCGTCGGCAGGCGCATGCCCTCCGGGATCACCGGCTCGATGTGCCAGCCCTCCCCGGCGCCTCGCTCATACGCCCCGTGGTCGGGCGCGTCGCCCGCGTAGGGCAGCGTCACCGGCTCATCCGCCTCCCACGTCAGGTTGCGGTCGAGGGTGAGCGTGTTCTGCTCGATGTCCCGTGCGACCACGCGGGCGGGCTCCCGCGCGGCGCCCACCCAGATGAGGTCGCCCTGTTCCCCGGGAATGCCGAAGCCATCGTAGAAGTAACGCGCATCGGCGACCCGCATCAACCGGCCGGAGCCCTCTGAGGCGGTCGTGGTGAGCGGCCGTCCGGCGTCGATCGCGGGGCTGCCCTCCGACAGCCGGAAGTCATCCTCCTCGGCGTCTACAAAGAGCGGCACCGCATCGAGGTTCTCGGCGAACTGCTCCGGCCGGGCCTCCTGCGCCTCCGCAAGTGTGAGCGACGCGCCCGGCCACTCGGTTGCGCGCGGCCACTCCATGTCGTAGCGGATCACGTTGCGGCCGGGCCGGTCGCCGCAGATGGTGTTGCTCAGCCAGCGGTTGTCATCGGCGATGTTCGCGCGCAGTCGCAGTGCGAGGTGCCCGCCGGCGGGGTCGTTGTCATACATGATGTTGTTGACGAAGACGTTGCCCTCGACGTAATGCTCCCGCTCCCAGTCGCCGCCGCCGAGATCGGACATCTCGAACGCGCCATCATGATTTCGGAACCAGGTGTTGTGATAGAGGCGCGAGTCGCGCATCGAGAAGGGCTCGGGGAAGCCCTGGTAGTGGTAGGCGTTGATGACCAGCGGCATGTACCAGTTGCGGTGGATGACGTTGCGACGGAAGATGCTGTCGATGATGAAGAGCTTGGCGCGGCCGTCTGCCGAGCCAGAGCCCATGAAGCCGTTGGTGATGACGTTCCCTTCGATGAGCATCTGCGGAGTCGAGAAGAACTCGAAGTTGCGCCCCCAGCGCCCGTCAAAGACATTCCCGCGCAGGACGTTGAAGGGAGATTCGCGCAGGAAGCCCAGGGGCCGGTGTCCGCAGCGGCTGAAGTAGTTGCCCTCGAAGACGTTGTGACTGCAGTTGACATTGTTCCACATGTCACCGCCGGTGTGCCCCCACGCGTTGAGACGGAGGGACCTGAGCACGCGGTTGTTCTCGTAGCGGTTGTAATGCGAGTCCTCGCAGCCGATGATGAAGCCGGTGGTTGCCTCGAAGGTGCAGTCGCGGATGGTCACGAACTGCGTCCGCGTGAGCTGCATCCAGCCTGAGCCGGCCATCGGCTCGACGCGGAAGCCCTCCACCACCACGTGCTGGCGGTCCTCCATCTGAATCGCGCGGCGCGTGTCGATCCCGCGCAGGATGGCCTGCTGCGAGTTCTCCGCGCGGTAGGTGATCGGTGCGCCCTCCTCGCCCGAGTTGGCGGGGCTGATGCTCCACTCATACTCACCGTCGAGGAAGATCAGCGTGTCGCCGGGCTGCAGGCGCTCATTCGCCTGCCTCAGCGTCCCCCACGGCGCCTCCCGGCTCCCCGCGGCCGCGTCGTCACCGTCCGGCGACAGGAAGTACGTCTCAGCGTACGCCCCGCTCATCACGATCGCTCCCACGCCGATGATCGCCATCAGTCTCATCGCGACAACTTCCCTTCGGTGCATCACGGAATGATGGTGAAGTCCGCGCCGTCCGCCTCCACGAAGGAGAACGTGCGTGTCTGACCGCCCAAGCTGACCCGCGCGCCCGCCTCTCCGGCCGCCTCGATGACGGGCGGCTCAGCGTCGGCGCGGTAGGGCACGATGACGGCCAGGAACTGCGCCTCGCGTAGCGGCTGATCGTGCGTGAACCAGAGGTGATCGGCGTCCGCGGGCTCGGGGCCCTGGCGGTCTGTCCCCTCCACCCACTTGTCGCGCCGCGTGACGTCCTCACCGGTGATCGGGTTGACCATCCCCTCCGCACCGGGGTAGTTCGTCACTGCGAGGCCCGCAACAAGCGGCAGGTGCCGCAGGCGCACCCGCGCCTCCCCCACCCGGTAATCCGCTCCGGCGGGCTCCTGCGTCAACTCCATCTCGTCGGCCCGAAGCACGTGGTAGAGCCACTGGAAGGTCGTGGGCTCGGCGTCATCGTGCATGGCGACGTCATCGAAGATCACGAAGTACGCATCATCCACGAAGAGCACGTGCCTGATGAATCGCTCCAGCCCCTGCTCGTCAGCGTATGCGCTGGTGGCGTCGCCCGCCCAGTAGACGTAGCCATCACCGCGCGCGAAACGCGTGATCCGCCCCAGCGTCGGGACGTCCCAGCGATTCGCCGCCTCCTGCTCCCGCCCGCCGACCAGGAGCGTGTTGTGACTCATCGTGTGATTCGCGAAGAACTCCTGGTTCGACGTCGTGCCGCCGCCCGAGGAAACCGTCTCGCCGTATGCGTGGATGTCGAAGGCGTTCTCGGAGCGGAACGAGTGCCCGTAGCCTCCGCGCGGGCGGCAGTGAAAGACCATGCCGACGGCATCCTGCTGCGCGTCGTAGTCACTTGGCGGGGCCGAACTGGCGGCGACCCATCCCTCAAGGCCGAAGAGCCGCACCGGATCGGTCTCAGGCCGCGGCTCGGGAGCCTGCGCGTACGCCGGCAGGCAGTAGTCGATCCACGGGGCGTAGGAGTACACCTCGCGCCCGGTCATCTCCACCAGGCGGCGCCCCGTGTCGGTCCAGTTCTGCATCGCCGCCGGGTTGTCCCGGAGCATCGCGACCCGGCGGAAGTTCGTGATGCGGCTGCCGCACCAGTCGCTCTCGTTGATGCCGCGGTTGCCGAAGGAGCTGTGTCGCGCGCCAAGCGGCGTGACGCGCGCGAAGAAGTCGCAGTACTCGTCGAAGGCGGGGTTGTTCTGCAGGTTCAGCTCGGGGATCGCCGTCTGCGCGATCCACGCCGCATCGGTCAGCCACTTCATCTTCCCGTTTCCGTAGCCCGGCCCCTCGTTCCACGCCTCATCGGGGCCGAAGCCGTTCGTGACGCCGATCAGATAGTTGAGCGAGATCTCCAGCGCCTCGCGCGCCATCTCCGACTCGTCGGCGATCGCGAGCATGCCCGGCAGCGAGACCCAGATGTTCTCGTAGGGGTGGCTTCCACAGCGCATCGCGATCGACCCGGGATGCATCGTCGCCCCCTCGTTGCGCTTGAAGGCGAAGCTCCAGACGGTGTGCTCGATGCGCCACTGAAGAGAACCGCGCACCACCGCGCGCTCAGCCTCGGTGAGGTCATCGTGGAACCAGTCGTAGAAGAGCCCGAGGAAGCCGGTCACGTGGGTCGGCCATTTGGGCCCGACGATGCCCTCCGGGGAGGAGAAGCCGCCCTTCGGCCATGATGCGACGGTGAGGAACCTCTCCCGGAAACCCGCGTACTTCGCGTCACCGGTGAGAAGATAGGCGAAGGCCACCGCAACCATCGAGCGGCAGTGCTGCATGTAGCTGCGATCGACGCTGTCATCCTCCGGGAAGTCGGTGTACCACTCCTCCTCGATCACCGAGTCGGCCCAATCGATGATATGCCCGGCGAGTTCGGCCGAGCGCTCATCCGTATCCCGGATGGCGCGAAGCTCCTCGAGAGTCATCCCGCCGAGCAGCATTCGCGGATGGTCGCGCAACAGCGGCCGCAGATCCTGCAGCGTCGAGCGGTCCCAGACGGTCGCGTCGGGCGCGATCGTGAAGCCGCGCACCTCCGACCACCGCTCGTTCTCGGTGCCCGGATCGTACGCGACGCGCCAGTACCATTGATCCGCGCCCTCCAGCGGCGGCAGGAAGTTGAAGAAGTTGACGCCAACCTCCTCTGCCTCCACCTCCGGCGCGACGAAGTCAGGCGTACTGGAGATCTGCAGTGTGAAGCGCCTGTCGGCCGCAGGCTCGTCCGTCGGCAGTACTTCCGGGTACCACGGCCAACTCATCCGGGGCGGGTTGAGGCCAACGATCTGCCCGTCCGCCGGGCGGAAGTTGAGCAACCGCGGGAATTCCTGTCTCGGGTCGGCATCGAGCGCCGTCTCAGGCCCCAGGACCACCGGCGCGGCCCACGCCGCTCCGGTCATCAGGCCCGCCATGCAGATGAGCATCAGCTTCATGGCACACACCTCCCGGACTGTGACTCTCCCCTGATTTCCCGATGCCGCGGGGAAGTCCTTCGCGGGCGCGCGGCGAACCCTCCCACCGCCGGGTAGCGCACGTGATCTGAGAGGTGGCCGACCATGCTCATCGACTGCCACACACACGCATCGCGCTCACGTGCCGTGCCGCGCTGGCACGGCAGCGATTACCCGCTGGTGGAGGAGTTGATCGCGAAGCTGGACGAGTACGAGATCGACCGCGCGGTGCTGCTCTCAGGCGTGGCGCCGGAAGCCCGCTCGCGCTTCGTGCCGCCCGAGGACGTCATCGAGATGTACGAGCGCTATCCCGACCGGCTGATCCCGTTCTGCAGCCTCGACCCGCGCGCGGGGCGCAACAGCGTGGAGTCGGACTTCTGCCGGTTCCTGCGCATCTACCGCGAAATGGGCTGCC
>JBMNNW010000029.1:0-42276 GCA_050942735.1 Armatimonadota bacterium | reverse complement strand
AAACATGGCCATGCTGCCCTCGAAACGCTCACCGACGCCGTCGGTCCCTCTATTGACGAGAACCTCCTCCTACAACGCACCTGATACCACAAGGTGAGTAGTTACGTTGTAGGCCCAGCCATAGCCACGAGCGTAGTTGCGGTTGCTGGGGCAGACCCAGATCTGATCGTTGTTGACGTAGGGGTTGACCATGTGCGACCAGTAGATGCTCGTGTCGCCCGGAAGCTCGTGGCGGTAGTGCAACAGTGCCTCGTCGTAGTCCTGGAAGTACATTGCGCAGGCCGTGCCGATCTGGCGAGCGTTACTCAGGCACGAACTCTGGCGCGCCTTCTCCCGCGCTCTCGCGAAGACCGGGAAGAGGATCGCCGCAAGGATTGCGATGATCGCGATGACCACCAGCAACTCGATGAGCGTGAAGCCTCTGCGCTGCTGCATGACAAGCACCTCCGGTGATGATAATCCTACCTGTGGATAACCATATTCGCTCTTAGCAGCCATGTCAACCGGAATCGGGAGGCAGGGGAGCACCTTCATTGCGGGGGAACTGCAGCCGGCGCTCGGGCTCGTCACGGCGTGCTTATTCGTCCGCGATCGCGTGACCGGGGGCGAATGTGCGCTCGATGGGGGAGATCAGTCCGCCGGCCGCCTCGATGTAGTCGGCGACATGTTCGCGGCCCCACCGCGCCGCTCTTCCGACCGGGGTGTACTCCCACGCATCGCGGGCGCTCACGTCCGCGCCCGCCTCCACCAGCAGTTCCGCGATCTCAATCGGCGCGAGCGACGCCGCGAAGTGCAGCGGCCGCTTCTCGCAGAGGCTCCGGGCATCCGGGTCCGCTCCCGCCTCCAGCAGCATCCTCGTGATCGGGGCGTCGCCAACACAGGCGGCGTAATGCAGTGGGGTGTTGCCGGCGAAGTCGGCCTGGTTGGGGTCCGCGCCTTCGGCAAGCAGCGCCTCGACCCTCTCAGCGTCGGCCTCGATGACCGCCCGCCGCAACTCGCCGCCGGCGTCGGGCAGGGCAAGGTCCGCCTGCAGGAGCATCGGGACAAGCTCGGGGTGGCCGTAGGTCGCTGCCGCGTTGAGAGCCGCGCCGCCACGATCGTTGAGGGCGCGCACATTCGCTCCGGCGTCGAGCAGCACCTGTGCCGTCTCCGCGGCCCCGAACACACAGGCCCACGCGAGCGGAGCGTCACCGCGCTCGTCGCGCACATCGGGGTCGGCACCACCCTCAAGCAGGGCGGCCGCGACCGCGACATCGTCGTATGTCGCGGCGTAGTGAAGCGGCGTCATGCCCCGGTCGCCGGGTATGTCGGGGTCCACACCACCGCGCAAGTGAGCGCGAACGTCATCTGCGTCGCCCTCACGGACGGCGTCGAAGATGCTCGGGTGGGCGGGGCGGTGGAGAAGCGCGCAGCCGGCCATCAGCGTCACGCATGACAGCAGCACCCCGGCGAGGAGCGCGAGGATGCGGTGCGCGCGGGGCACCGTGGCGCATGACGACCGGGGGCCGACACGCTGTCCGGCCCCCGGCGACTGTGTCTGAGATGGTGTGCGGTATCTCATCAATCTCCGCCCGGCGTGGTCCACTGGCCTGGCTGGGTCTTCTGCTGCCACTTCGCATGGCCGTCGCAGAACGCGATGTTGAAGCCTTCGTTGTGCGCCCGGCGGGTTCGGTCACTTATGCCGTCATCGATCACGTCGAGCAGGCGCAGGTCAGCGGACGAGCCGGTGAAGATCTGCACGCTGCGCGACTCGATGAGCATGATGGTGTCCGCCGGCTCCTCGACCACCGCGAGCTTCGCGCCTGAAAGGCTCGTTATGCTCGCGTGAGTGGCGCTCCGGTTGATGTTCGGGAATGCGTAGGAGCACACGAGCGGCCCCCAGCCGTTGCGGTAGCTGCTGTACGTCCACGACATGGACGGGCACTCGAGGATCTCGCGGTTGTTCACGTAGGGCTGAACGTAGTCACCGAACCATGCGCGGGCGTAGGGATCCCCTCCCGAGGCGATAGCGCCATAGTAGTAGCGGGATTCGCCGCCAAAGCGCTCATCGTAGTCCTGCAGGTACATCATCATTCCAAGTCCGAGCTGCTTCATGTTCGATAGACAGGAGGACTGCCGCGCCTTCTCCCGGGCTCTCGCAAAGACCGGGAACAGAATTGCCGCGAGGATCGCGATGATGGCGATCACAACGAGCAACTCGATGAGCGTGAAACCGTGTCGCATGGGTCTCATGGTACTTCCTCCTTCTCCGTCTCCGTCCTCATGGGTTTGGGGCAACCGCGGCAGCCGCTCGAGACCCGGCACTCAAGTTGCCTCGTGCACAGATGTACTCCACCTAAGGACGTTCCATGAGACGCGGAGATTCCATCAGAGAGCAGGAAATATTTCTGGACCGGTTCCCTCCGTGTGTTGCCGACGGAATCATCTCGCGCGACTCGGCACAAACGACGACCGGGGGCCGACATGGTACCGGCCCCCGGTGAGAGTGTCTGAGATGACGTCAGGCGTGGACTCAGTCGTTGCCAGGGGTGGTCCACTGGCCCGGCTGGGTCTTCTGCTGCCACTTCGCGTGACCGTCGCAGAAGGCGATGTTGAAGCCGTCGTTGTGCGCGCGGCGGGTCCGGTCGCCACTGCCGTCGTCGATCACGTCGAGCAGGCGCAGGTCATTGGTCGAGCCGGTGAAGATCTGCACGCTCCGGGACTCGATCAGCATGATCGTGTCCGCGGGGGCTTCAACGGCTGCGAGCTTCGCGCCGGAGAGGCTGGTGACGGAGTTGTGGTTGGCGTCGCGGTTGATGTTCGGGAATGCGTAGGAGCACACCAGCGGACCCCAGTCGCTGCGGTAGCTGCTGTATGTCCAGGACATGGACGGGCACTCGAGGATCTGGCGGTTGTTCACGTAGGGCTGCACGTAGTCGCCAAACCATGCGCGAGCGTACGACGAACCCATGGCGATGGGGCCGTAGTAGTAGTGGGACTCGCGGCCAAACCGCTCATCATAGTCCTGAGCGTACATCATCATGCCGAGTCCGAGTTGCTTCATGTTCGACAGACACGAGGCCTGCCGTGCCTTCTCCCGGGCACGCGCGAACACCGGGAAAAGGATCGCCGCAAGAATTGCGATGATCGCGATGACCACGAGCAGTTCGATGAGGGTGAAGCCTTTTCGTCGCATAACGCCTTCACATCCCTTTCTTCTTCATCAGCTATTGGCGGATTGCCGAACAGTATACACGCGTCGAACGTGCGACGCAACCCCTCGCGCCTCAGTTTCGCCCACCTCCCTTAAGCAGTCCGCTGTAACGAGAGCACTCAGTGCGATTTTCCGTCTGAGTCGGACCGTACGCGTACACACTATACCCACATTGCCCGTGGTATGCCTCCTCGACGTTAAGAATATGACGTGTGGCCGTGCGCGCCGGTTCTGTTGCGTTGCACGTCGGTCGTCATCGTGGTCAGCGAGATCGCTCCGGGTCGTCTTGTGCGAGATGGGGCGCTGAGGTATACTGTACGCGAGGTCGGAAACCAGCCGGTGGACGGGACCCGAGCGGCATGCGCGACGTCGCATCTGAGCAGGACGAACGAGGCATCACGATCCGCCGGGTGGGTGTGCGTGATATCCATCTCCCGGTGATGATTCGAGAGAAAGAGGGCGGCTACGCGCGTGTGACGGGCGTCTTTGAGGCCTCTGTCGAGCTGCCGCATCATGAGCGCGGTACGCACATGAGTCGCTTCGTGAGGATCCTTTCCAATTGGTCCAAACGGGCGGTCGCACTGCCGGAGATGCAGGAGATGCTCACGGAGATCCGCTCACGCTTCGACGCATGGGCGGCTCACCTGCGCCTCGACTTCACGTATTTTCTGCCGAAAGAGTCTCCGGCAACGCACCTGCCGAGCCAGCTCGACTACGACTGCTGGTTCAGCGCCGGCGACGTTAGCGATCGGTTCGATTTCGTCACGGGCGTTGAGGTGCCGATCATCACGCTCTGCCCGTGCTCCCGGGAGATCTCGCGCTACGGGGCGCACAGCCAGCGCGCGGTGCTGCGGGTTGATCTCCGCGCGCGCGACGACCGGATCGTCTGGCTGGAGGACCTCATCCCGCTGCTCGAGAGCCAGGGCAGTGAGCAGATCTACCCGATGCTCAAGCGGGAGGACGAAAAGCTCGTCACCGAGCGGTCATACGAGAACCCGAAGTTCGTCGAGGACGTCGTGAGAGACAGCGTACTCGCGTTGCGGGAACTGCCGGACGTAGAGTGGTTCTCCGTGGAATGCGAGAGCTTCGAGTCAATCCACAATCACAGCGCGTACGCATGCACCGAGTGGCCGCAGGAGTAGTCGGCGGCCGGTGGGTACGCGCCCGAGACCCAGTGACGCAGGGGGCACCGATCTTCGATGCCAGCAGTCCAGATAGTCATTATCATCGTACTGGTCGTCGCCGGCGTGCTGATCTGGCGCGCGGCGGCCCGATTCGTAAACGAGAGCCTCGCGGATGAGGTGGCGGAGATCGAGCCCGAGGCCGATGTGCCGGTGCCTCCCAAAGAGCCGATCGGCCACGTCGGCCCGGACGGGCTGATAGTGCTGTTCGCCGACCGCTTCGTCGACCGCTCGCGGCCGGGGAAGATGGTCAGCCCCCGAGCGAAGTGCTACGCACCTCTGACGGACGAGGAGCTTGACGCTCACCACTGGGCGCACCAGATACTCTACGTGACCCTCATCGACCTCTACGAGATGGGCTGCATCGACTTCCGCGTCAGCGACCGGATGGCGACACTCATGCCTCCCTACCCACAGAAGACGTGGGAGATGCAGATCTGTCAGATCGGGCCGATGCCCGAGGCCCCGATCAGCGACGCCCTGGCCGTGGCGTTCGGACTGCTGCGCAAGCGGGCCAACGGCAGCGCCGAGTCCGAGGAGGAGCGCCAGTGGGTGACTCTCGATGCGCTCATCGAGCAGGCGCTCAAGAGCATCCGCCAGGAGATGAGCTTCTGGCAGCGCACCGGCGTGTTCGGGGATATCCGGCAGTACGTCGAGGCCGCGTTGATCGCTCAGGGCTACCTGATCGAGCCGGGCCGACCCACGTGGCTTGACCGCGTCCGAACCCAGCGGCCGATCCCTCACGAGGAGGGCGTGCTGGGACTGGAGCAGGATGCGAAGGAACTCGCCGAGCGGATGGCGAGGTTCCGCGCGAAACACGGTGGGAACCTGCTGCCGGCGAGCGACCGGGAGACCGAGGCGCTGCGGGAGGCCGATCCGGCGCTGCTCGCTCCGCCGGAGGGGGCGCCTGAGCTGCCCCTTGATGAGGTACTGCGCATGTCGATCTACGAGACACTGCTGGCGATCCGCCAGCTTGAGCCAAGCGGGGATGCAGGAGTGTGACGTGATGCGGCGAGACGAGCTTGTCGAGCAGATCTTCATGATAGCGGTGCTGGTGGGCTTCCTCGTCCACATCTTCACCGGCTACGACCCGCCGTGGTTCCACGCGCTGCTGTACTACGTGAGCCCGATTGGGCTGGCGGTGATCTTCGTCCGCCGCTACCGTCGGATGCAGCAGGGCTTTGAGATCTCCCGCAAGATCGTGGACGCCCAGCACCAGGCCACGGGAGCGAACGTCGTCGGCCGGGACCCCAGCGCGCGCGGCGGTGTGCAGTCCCCCTATCCGGGCGTCGTGCTGCCCGACAACGCGCCTGAGAACGTCGATGTCGATCTACCTGAGGTCCCGCGGGGCTCCCGAAGGCGGTCGCGCGACGGCGGCGCGAAGTAGCGGCGAGGCCACAGAGGAGTTCACCCGGAGGGCGCCCCTTCTCGTGGCGCCCTCCTGTTGTGTACGGGGGAATGCAGGACCGGGCGCGGGACACAGAGGGTGGGGGCCGCAGGCCGGGATGCACCGAGCGCTGCAATCCCGAGGCAGCCCCGCGACGGTCACCACGTCGGACGCGGCAGTTCTGTGACGTCCTGGAAGTGCCGGACCACGTAGTAGGTCTCCACCTGGATGCAGATCAGTGCGGTTGAGGGGTCGGCGACGAACTGACGCATATGCCGGTGCGCCTCGCAGAAGCGCTCTGCTGCCTCCGCCCGCGCTCCGTCGCTCAGTTCGACGGCCCTGCCCGTCGCCGTGACAGCGGCGGCTTTCTCGCAGTCCGCCGGAAGCTCGCGCGCGTTGTCGATGAGCACGGCCACGCGGGGATCGGCCTTGATGTTCTCGAACTTCCTTGTGCCGCGCGGGGTGGTGAAGATGATGCCGCCGAGATCCTCTGAGGCGACGAACGCCACGAGGCTCGCGTAGGGCGCGCCGTCGCGGTGCGTCGAGAGCACGCACAGCCGTTGCTCGCGCAGAAGGCGGCGCAGACTGCGCCGGGCTTCCGCCCTGCTCGTCTCAGACGTGACGTCCGACCCGGCCTCCGGCTTCATCAGCGAACCGCCCACCCTCCGCCACAGCGGCTCAGACTGCCAGTGTCAGTCCCTGTTCGGGCACGAACTGATGCAGATACTCCGCCGACACGCGCAACTCCTCGAGCAGCGCCTCCTCGGTCTTCGTCGAACCGGGGATGATCTCGCCGATAAGATACGTGTGATCGACAGGCTCAAGAACCTCTGACAGAGGAGACGACGCGAACTCCGAGTGCGACTGCTCCAGCGCCTCAAGAATCGGCGGGATCTCCACATGGCCGCGCTCGTTGTACTCCTCGGTGAACGGCCAGTGGTGGCTGCCGTCAGGCGTTGTCTGCTGGAGATGAACGATCTCCGTGACCGCGCCGAAGCGGCGGCACCACTCGATGTAGTCGAGGTCCTCGCCCTCAAGGCCGTAGTGCATCCCTGCCTGATGACCGACGTCGATGGTCAGTAGAACCGGACAGCCGTCATTGTCGCGGTTGACCGCCAGCAGGAAGTCCTCGGCCTGCTGGAGCGTCCAGGGGATCTCGCTGGGGATGTACATCTGCTCGTTGTAGATCGCACCGATTCCCTTCGCGGCCGCGGCGCGGGAGAGTTCGCGGAAGATGCTCTGCACCCGGCCCACGGCGCTGCGATACGCTCGCTCATCCTCCATGACCTCCACGGAGATCGCGTCCCAGTGGCCGCCGATCCGATCGCAGCCCATCTCCAGGGCGAGGTCGCAGCAGTCAAGGATCCACTCCTTCATCCGCTGTCGCGGAGATGGGTGGCTGTGTGAGAGTCCGTGGAAGCGATGGGTCGCGACGCCGGTGTAGATATCCACGATGTTGACGTCATAGCGCTCGGCCTCTGACCTGACCTGGCGGGCGGTCTCAAGCTGGAACTCGCGGTCGCCGGAGAAGAACGGGTCGAGAACATCGCCGCAGAACTCGTGGTTGCGGAAGCCGATCTCTCGGGTCAGGCGCATCCAGTTGCCGGGGCGCTCCCACCTGCGGGTGAGGAACGCACCGTTGATCCCAAGCTGAAGTTCGACCTGTCGGGGCATCAAAGGTCCTCCTGATTGCTGCAGATCGCGGCGCCAGGCTTCTTTCCGAACCCGGCAGAGCGAGCCCGGCGCTCGCGCATCACTCGAAGTCGGTCACGTACCACTGGTTGCCGATCTTGCGGAAGTATATGTCCCAGGAGATGGTTCCCTCCTCGTTCTCGTTGGTGTCACGGATGCCCTCTGCGATGACGAACTTGACCGTGCCATCGTCGAGCGTGCTCTTCTCATCGAGGCGGTAGCTGAGGTGCTCAATGTGCGGTGAGGTAGCCCAGTCGCCAGGTGACCACTGTTCCTTGAACTCGGGGCTCATCCAGCGGTGCATTCCCTGCGGGTTGTCCTCGGCAAGTGCCAGCATGAAGCCGTAGAAGGTCGGCAGCATCGTCGCATCGACGGCGGCGGGGTCGAAGCCCTCGATGTTCATCGCCGCCATTGTCTGCCCGATTCCCTCGACGGTTTCACCGAGGCGACCGAGCACGTCACCGATCCCGGAGGCTCCGCCGCCCGCCGGCTGATCGCCCGCCGGCTGATCGCCGGACGGCTCTTCGCCGGGTTCGCGGATATCGGGGCCCTGCCCGCCATCCTGGTCACCCGGCTGGAAGACGCCGGCCGGTGGCTGGGGAAGCTGCTCAACCTTCTCCTGTGCCCAGCGGCCAAACAGGAAGAGGCCGACGCCTCCGAGGATCGCGAGCAGCAGCAGGATGCCGCAGCCGATCAGGCAGATCGAGCCCCAGTTGGTCTTCTTCTCAGCAGGCGGTGGTGCCGATGCACCGGGCGCGCTGGGAGGTGGCTGGGGGGCCGCCGACGCCTGACCGGGCGGCTCACCGGGCACCGCCTGCGAGACCGGCGGCACGAAGGAGGGCGCAGGCGGCGACTCCGCCTCGGCGGACGGCTGCGGGGTCGGCTGCGGGACCGCGGGAGGCAGATCCCCTTCCTCGGCAGCCCCGTCCGGCTCGGTCAGATCCGGTGCGGGCGTTGGAGCGGGCTCACCGGGCACAGCGGGCCCCGGTGGCGGAGGCACCGCGGACTCGACCGAGTCCGGCACCGCCGGGGACGGGGTCGCAGCCTCCTGCTCATCCGCAACCTCGTCCTCTCTCCGCTCATCTTCGGACCGCGTGAGGTCCTTTCCGCAGTTGGGACAGAACCTCGCCTCATCGGGCACGTTTTGGCCGCACTCGGGGCAGAACATCTCGGACCCTCCTCAACCTCTGCTGGTGTGTGCCGTCATGCCAAACTGAGTTGCCGGTAGTACTCGCCCCCGAGACACGGCCGCTACTGAGGGACGCTCAGGATGAGCTGGAGCAGCAGTATCAGGAAAAGCCCCACGACGACAGCAATGCAGCCGTAGGTGAGGCAGTTGGCGTTCCGATCCTCGCCCGCCTGCTCGCTCTCCCGCTCCGGGTCGGACGCCCCCGCCTGCCGCGGAGCCGTCAACCCGTGCATCTCCGCTCGTTCGCGCGTCTCCGCCCAGATCCGCTCCTCAAAGGCGGGCGGAGGCGGTGGAGGTGGCGGCCCGCCGCGGGAGTGAGCGATCTCGTCCCCGCGTGTCGCCGCCTCGATCCGCGCCTCACGCTCGGCCAGTTCGGCCAGCTCCTCGCGCAGCTCGGTCTGCGCCGTCTCGACCAGCGCCTGAGCCGCGCGACGTCTCTCCTCACGGATACGCGCCTTGCCCACACTCGAGGCCACGGATGCGTCGGTCTCGGCGACCTCGCCCGTCGGCAGGGCCATCCCCATCGCCTCGGGCAGAGGCGCCGCCTCAGGAATCTCAGGCACATCCGCGGGGAACTCCGGGATATCCGCGGGATCCGGCACGTCATCGATCGGCGCGCCGCGGACCAGGCCGGAGGTCTGTGCCAGGTCAACGAGCTCCCGCGCGCTCCGCACGGTCGCCCGCGCACCGCATTCAGAGCAGAATGCGGCGTCTTTCGCGACGCTCTTCCCGCAGCTCTCGCAGCGCATCAGCGGTGCTCCGCCTCGGGCGTAATCAGTTCAGGGTCTGTCCGCCGGTGACGTTGATCGCCTGGCCGGTCATGTAACTCGCCTGGTCCGAGGCGAGGAAGACCACGACGTTGCCGACGTCCTCGTATGTGCAGCCGCGCTTCATCGGGACCTGGTCAACGTATTTCTGACGAACCTCCTCCTCGGTGATCCGCCAGCGCTCTGCGTACTGCGCGTAAAGACTGTCCACCCACAGCGGCGAGTCCAGCAGGTTCCCCGGGCAGACTGCGTTCACGCGGATGCCCTGCTCCGCGAACTCGAGCGCCAGCGACTGCGTCAGTCCGACGCCGCCGAACTTGCTGGCCGCGTAGGCGGAGTTCTTGAAGGAACCCTTCTTCCCGGACTTGGAGTTGATCTGCACGATCGCACCCTTCGTTCCGCGTTCGAGCATGATCTTCGCCGCCTGCTTCGCGACGATGAAGTATCCCACGAGGTTGACCTCGATCACCTTCCGCCAGTCCGCGACCTCGAACTCCGTGGTGTCGCCGGCGATGAGGACGCCAGCGTTGCTCACGACGATGTCAAGCCCGCCGAGTCGCTCGACGCACTCGCTCATCGCCGCGGCCACCGAACCCTCGTCCGTGACATCCATCGCCACCGCGATCCCGCGGTTGCCGGTGGCCTCCGCGATCCGCTCGGCGGTCTCGTTCGCCCCTTCGAGGTTGATGTCCGCGACGCATACGTCGGCACCCTCGCGGGCGAGTCGCTCCGCGAGCGCCTCTCCGAGACCCTGGGCCGCGCCGGTGACCAGCGCGACCCTCCCCGTGAGGTGGCGGCAGGGGGCGTCGGTGTCGCCGACGTGGTTGCGCAGCAGGGCCTCCTCGGCCTCGTTCGTCCACGCGCCGGCTTCGTCGAGCTTCTCCGCCGCCTCCGGCTCCTCGTCCGCCAGCTCATGCAACTCAGTCAGCGGCAGGCCGCGCACGTGCGGGTAGATGACGGCCTTGCCCGTCAACTCGCTGTTGGCGACCGCCTCCAGCCCGTCCCACGCCGCGTCCATCCCGCCGACGGCCGCCACGGCGCGGTTCGGCGCAAGCTCCCCTGCCTCGGTCATGCTGATCGTCGTCTGCAGATCCTCGATCGCGGAGCCGCTCGTGCCGGTGTAACGCACACCCCGCAGCGCCACGTCGGAAACGTCCATCGTGACCATCGTGCCGCGCGCCACGCCCGCGAAGATGTTGTACACTCCACGCTCTCCAAGGAACTGCGCGTTCTCCGCGATCACCTGGGGCACGGGCACCAGCACCACCACGTCATCGAAGCCCTCCGGCGCGTAGCTCTCCAACTGCTCATCGACGGCCTCGGGGTCGAGCTTCAAGGGATTGAGCGTTCGCAGCGTGCGGCCGTTGCGCTCGGCGAGTGCACCGAAGCGCTGCGGGAGCGTCGCCAGCCGGTCGTCGTCGATGTCGGTCGCGATCACCACCGAGGGGCCGTCAGGGTGCTCCAGCGCCCGCTGAACGTGCATCTGACCCATCGGACCGGCCGCGCCGGAGATCAGCATCGTCCCGCCTTTGACCGGAGCGACCGACCGCGTGGATGCGTAGGCCTCGCCGATGTCGAGGCCCGATGCACCGACGTAGCGTGTCCCGTCGTAGTGAATCCGTCCCGCGTCCACCTCGACGGGTCGCTCGAGCGGCCCGTTCATCATCAGACAGAGCACGCCGTCGTCGGCCAGCAGCGAGGCGAGCCGCTCAACCTGCACGGCGGTCGGGTCGAGCAGCAGCAGGTCGTCGATCCCACCAAGGTCCTCCGCCAGCCGCTCAAGCTCATCTTCATCGGCGACATGGCGCTCCGCGTGGCTCAACTCCGCCAGCACCGCGCCGGGCGCGTGGAGCGCGATGAGGGTCTCCGGCGCCTCCGCGTCGAGTTCGCCGAGCGTGAAGCCCTCGCGGACGCGTGGGCCGCCGACGATCGCCAGCGTCCCGCCCTCCTTGAGTTGCCTGCGCGTCTCCACGCGGAAAGCGCAGACCACGCAGGCCCACGGCTCCGCGAGGGCGGCCTCGGAGTAGCCGATCCCGTCGGGGATCGGGATCAGGTAGCAGCCGTCATCGCCGTCGAGGATCGGCGTTGGGATCGTCACGAACTGCTGCAGGCCGCCGTGCAGCGCGTAGCCGAACGCGAGGCCCTCGCCGTTGTAGTATATGTCCGCCTGCACCACGAAGCGATCGCCGACGGAAAAGTCCTCGGTGCGCTCCGCGCCGACCTTCACGATCGTCAGCGCAACCTCGTGGCCGAGAATGACCGGGTCCTTCTTGAGGTCGCGCCCGGAGATGCGTGGGTGATCGGGGCCGAGGCGCAGCACCTTAATGTCGGAGAAGCACAGCCCGCAGGCGTCCACGCGGGCGAGCAGTTCATCGGGCGCGATCTCGGGCATCTGCCATTCGACGGGCTCCCCGCCAATGCCCAGGTTCTCAAGCCCCGTGCCGAAGAGTGGCCAGGCCACGTTCCTTCCCGGCAGCGGCGCGGTTCCGTCAACGAAGTCGTCGTAGGTGCTCATCGTCATCCTCCGGTGATCCGAAGCCAGCCGACGTCAGCCGCGCTCGCGGGAGAGTCGCTCCTGGCGGTAGTGTTCGTCAGGTCGGGTGTGTATGCGCTCAAGCTCAATCTCCGTCAGCGGGCGAATCCCGCCCCACGCCGCCGCGCCGGTCCTCACCCGAGCGGCCTTCACGGCCATCGCCGTCGCCGCCAGCACCTGCGCGGGCGTGGCGCCCATCGCGATCAGCCCATGGCTCTGCATCATGATGACCTTCGGTGGTTCATTCCAGCGGTCGATGAACTCGCCCACCGCCTCCCCGACGGCCTTCGCCAGCGGCAGGCCCGGGTCGGTGTAAGGCACATACGCCGACTCGGGGCCGCAGCAGACCACTTCGTCGGGGAAAAGTCGCCCTCGGATGGCCTTCTCAGGCTCCTGCGAGCACAGCAGCGCATTGACCGGCGTCGGGTGCGCATGCCCGACGAACTCGATGCCGGGCAGGTCGAGCAGCAGCGCGTGCAGGAACGTCTCCACCGACGGCCGCACGCCGTCCGCGTCAATCGAGGCGGCGATCAAGCCTGCCGCCACCTCTTCATCGGTCAGCGACTCAGCAGCGAGCAGTTCGCGAGCCTTCTCCCGCGAGACTCGCACGAAGCCGTCCGCGCCTATCTCCACCAGCGACGTGCCCGAGGCCTTCACGTAGAACGTCTCGTCATCGGCGCCGGCGGAGGTGTTGCCCTCGCCGAGGATGATGTAGTCGTTCTCCGGGTCCCCGAGGCTGCGGGACATCTCGATCAGCGTATCAAGGCGCGCGTTGGTATCCGCCATGATGATCCTCTCCGGTCGGTCGCACATCCGTGGTGAGTATTCGCGCCCGCGGCGGGTGAGCCCTCCGCCGATGCACATTCGTACACGCGCAGGGCGCCCTCGTCGAGGGCGCCCTGGAGTTCGTCTCGGCGGTCTATCCGAGCTCCGCCCTTCGCGTGTGCCAGTCTGTCGCCTGCTGGTAGGCGTCGCCCACACGCATGATCGTGTCCTCGGCGAAGGGCCGGCCCATGATCTGCAGGCCGACCGGCATCCCGTCCGCCATCCCGCAGGGGACGTTGAGCGCAGGGATGCCCGCGAGGTTCACCGGGATCGTGCAGATATCCGCGAGCTTCATCTGCAGCGGGTCGTCGGCCTTCTCGCCGATGCCGAACGCCACGGTCGGCGACGTGGGGGAGAGCAGCACGTCGTGGCGCTCGAAGGCGGCGTCGAAGTCGTTCTTGATGAGCGTGCGGACCTTCTGCGCCTTCAGGTAGTACGCGTCGTAGTAGCCGGCGCTCAGGCCGAATGTGCCGAGCATGATTCGCAGCCGCACCTCGGGGCCGAATCCCTCGCCGCGCGACTTCGCGAAGAGGTCGTAGACGTCCTCGACCGGCTCCTCAGTCCGGTGACCGTAGCGCACGCCGTCGAAGCGCGCGAGGTTGCTGGCCGCTTCGGCGGTGGCGATCAGGTAGTACACCGGGAGAGAGAAATCCACGTTCGGCATCTCGACTTCCTCGATCTCCATCCCGAGTTCCGCGAGTTGGGCGATGGCCGCCTCGATGGTGGACTTGACCTGCGGGTCGATCCCCTCGCCCATGAGCTCCTTCGGCACGCCGGCCCGAAGCCCTGAGACGTCGCCGGTGAGCGCCGCGAGGTAGTCGGGCACCTCCACATCCGCGGAGGTTGCGTCACGAGGGTCGCGACCGGCCAGCACGTTCATCACCAGCGCGCAGTCACGGACGTCTCGAGTCAGCGGTCCCGGCTGGTCGAGCGAGGAGGCGTAGGCGATCAGCCCGTAGCGCGAGACGCGACCGTAGGTCGGCTTGAGCCCGGTGAGTCCGCAGAGTGAAGCGGGCTGGCGGATCGAGCCGCCGGTGTCCGAGCCCAGCGCGACCGGCACCTCACCGGCGGCCACAGCCGCGGCCGAGCCTCCGGATGAGCCGCCCGGGACGCGGTCGAGGTCCCACGGATTACGCGTGACCTTGTACGCGGAGTTCTCCGTGGAGGAGCCCATCGCGAACTCGTCCATGTTCGCCTTGCCGACCATCGGCATCCCCGCATCGCGGCAGCGGCGGACGGTGGTGGCGTCGTAGGGGGGGCGGAAGCCCTCGAGGATCTTTGAGCCGCAGGTCGTGGGGACTCCGCGCGTGCAGAGCACGTCCTTGATGGCGATCGGGACCCCTGCGAGCGGGCCCGGGTCCTCTCCGCCGGCGCGCAGGTCGTCCACCTGCCTCGCCTGCTCGAGCGCCTCATCGCGGGTGAGTGCGAGGAAAGCATCGACCCTCTCCTCGACCTCGTCGATGCGCTCGAAGTGCGCTTCGGTGACCTCAACGGCCGAGACCTCGCGGGATGCGAGGCGCTCGCCGAGTTCAAATGCCGTCAACTCATGCAGCTTCACGGTGTTGCCTCCGTGGGAAGGACCTTTCGGTGGCACGGACAACGCTACTCCTCGACGATGCGCGGGACCTTGAAGAAATGCTCCGCCGAGTCGGGCGCGTTCGCGACGACTTCGTCGGGGGTGAGCGATTCGCCCACCTCATCCTCGCGGTAGACGTTCGTCATCGGGATCACATGCGAGGTGCCCTGGATGTCGTCTACGTTGACGTCCTGGAGCTTGTCGGCGTGTTCGAGGATGCGGCCCATCTCGTTCTGGAGCCGGTCGATCTCCTCATCACTGAGCGCCAGTCGCGCCAGCGTGGCTACGTGCTCGACGACCTCGCGTGATACATCGGGCATGGGGGATGGCCTCCCGCACTTGATACGTTGAGCTTGAGCGTCCGCATTCCAGTCGATGCGAGTCGCGCTACGGGGCAATCTTAGCAGGCTCGCGCGGGGTCGTCAAACTGACCTGAGCGCAGACGTGCCATGCCCGCAGAGTGGAGGCCGGCGCATCTGGCCGGCCTCCGGGTGGACGACAACTGTGACGCGCCCGGAAGTTACGTGCTGACTCCCGGGATCGCCTCCACGTCGCTCTCGCAGTCCGCGGCGGCCAGGTGGCGGGTGTCGTTGAGCCGCGAGATCGTGCGCTGGCCGAACCTGTTGATCGTGAGGATGGTGATCGAGGCCGGGTCGAAGTCGTAGGAGACCCGGCCCCACTCGTCGGAATCAAGGCCCAGCCACCAGTGCACCACCGCGGTTGCCGAGAGCGAGTGCATGATGATCAGTGCGGTGTCCGGGCACTCGCCCTCCATCCGCTCCATGCAGCCCGCGACCCGCTCGTTCATCTGCCGCCAGTTCTCCGCGCCGGGGTAGGGGATGTAATCCACCAGCGGCTCGGTCGGCGGATTCTGTATCTCTCGCGCCTGCTCGACGGTCATGTTCGCGGCCTGCCCGTTGTTGAACTCGCGCAGATCCCCGTCGAACTTCGGCTTGACATCGAGCTGCCCGCAGATCAGTCGCGCGGTCTCGCTCGCTCGCGCGAGGTTCGACGAGTAGAAGCCGAACTCAACGTCCCGGAGCATCTTTGTGAGGTAGCCGCCGGTCACATGCGCCTGCTTCTCCCCCAGTGGCGTCAGGTGCGACTCGGTCCAGCCCCCTGTCAGGCCCTGCTCTGCGTGCTCGGCTTCACCGTGTCTGAGAAGAATAATGCGCTTCATCGGTTGCCTCCTGTTGGTGCGGCGGGACGGCAAAACGGACGAACGGCACAGGCCGGCACGTGGGCCGGCCTCTCCGTACACGTAAGCGTCAGCCGTCGTATTGCTCTACAAGCGGCCCCTTCGCCAGCACCGGGTGCATGCCCTCCAGCGTCGGACGGTCGTTGCGGTAGATGAGCCCGATCGGGATCTCGTCGCCCCATGTCATCGCAAGGTCGAGCGCCGCGTGCATGTCGGTCGGGTCATGATCGTCGCCGATGGGCGTCACGCGCTCTTTGTACCACTGCGCGGTGTTCCGCTTGTTGAAGCTCGGGCAGGGCTGGAGGATGTCCAGCAGTGTGAAGCCGCCGTTGTGCTTGAGCGCGGTCACCATTATCTCCAGCAGGTGGTCACGATCGTTGGCGAATGAGCGGGCAACGAATGACGCCCCCTCCACGATCGCGATCGCCAGCGGATTGAAGGGCCGCAACATCACGCCGTGCGTCTGGATCGGCGTCTGCATCCCACAGTCGGAGGTGGGGGAGGCCTGGCCCTTCGTCAGCCCGTAGACCTGGTTGTTGTGCACGAAGCATTTCACGCCGATGTTGCGGCGAATGGCGTGGACGAAGTGATTGCCGCCCTCGCCGTACATGTCGCCGTCGCCTGAGGTGATGACGACCTCAAGCTCGTGGTTGGCGAGCTTGATCGCCGTGGCCGGCGGCAGCGCGCGGCCGTGGAGGCCGTTGAAGACGTTCGCCTGCGTGTAATGCGGGAGCTTCGCGGCCTGGCCGATCCCCGAGACCAGCACGAGCCTGCGGCGGTCGAGGCCGGTCTCTTCGATCGCTTTGTCCAGCGTGGGCAGGATTGAGTAATTGCCGCAGCCGGGGCACCACGCCGGTGATTCTGAGTTCAGTCTGCGCATTTGTTACCCCTCCACCTTTAACACAATCTCTTCGGCCGTCAGCGGCAGTCCGTCGTAGCGGCTCATCAGCTCGACCTCGCCGACGACGCCCTGCTCCCGGAGGATCGAGGTGAGTTGCCCCCACGCGTTGCCCTCCACGAAGATGACGCGCTCGCGCACGCCCAGTCGCTGGCGGATCTCCTCAACCCGCAGCGGCCACAGTTGCGCGAAGTGCATCATGCCGATTGAGTGCCCGCGCATGCGGAGGATGTCCACCGCCTCGCGGCAGGGCAGATAGGTCGAACCCCAGCAGACGAGCAGTGAATACGCGTCATCAGCGCGATACATCTCCGGCGGGATCGACTCCTCGATCATCCCGTCGATCTTGCGCATCCGCTTGTCCATCATCGCCTGCGCGATCTCGAGATCCTCGGTGATGTGCCCCTCCTCGTCGTGCTCGTCGGAGTCGAGCACCACGAACGCGTCTCCGCCGGGGATAGCGCGAGGCGAGATGCCGCTGTCGGTGATCTCGTAGCGCCGGTAGTCCTGACCGGCGTCGCGCACTATCTCCCGGTCGATGGGCCGCTCGGTCTCATCGAGCGGCTCACCGTTCATGCGCAGGTCCGCGAGGTACTGGTCGGTCATGAGGATGACCGGCGTCTGGTATCTGTGCGCGGTCTGCAGCGCGCGTCTCATCAGGTCGCAGGCCTGCTCGGGACTGCCGGGCGCGAAGATCGCACGGGGGAACTCGCCGTGGCCGGTGCGCAGCGCGAAGAGCAGATCGCCCTGCGAGGTGCGCGTGGGCAGGCCGGTGGCCGGACCGGGGCGCTGGGCAAGCATCACCACGACGGGAAGCTCGTGCATGCCGGCGAGCGAGAGTCCCTCGCTCATCAGCGCGAGCCCGCCCCCGGAGGTTGTGACGAGCGCAGGGACGCCCGCGTAAGTTGCGCCGCAAGCCATGTTGATCGCGGCGATCTCGTCCTCAGCCTGCTCGGCGACGATTCCGAACTGCTCGTCGTGCTGGGCGAGCCAGGTGAAGACGCCGGTGGATGGGGTCATCGGGTATGCGCTGATGAACTTCACGCCCGCGGTCGCCGCGCCGAGCGCGGTCGTCTCCGTGCCATCGTAGACAGTGGTCGGGGCGTCGCCGGGCCGGGGCGCATCGAGAGTCACGCCGTGATTGGAGGCGCGCTTCGCTCCCTCGCGCACCAGCGCGATGTTGGCGTCCACGACCTTTTCGCCCTTGTCGCCGAAGACGTGGCGAAGGTAGTCCTCAAGCACGCCGGTGTCGTAGCCGAGGACGGCGAAGACTGCGCCTCCGGCAACTGAGTTGGCCATGATGGCGTTGCCGGCCTCCTTCGCGATGGCGGTGAAGGGGATTGGGACCCCGCCATCGGCCTCGTCGCCGTCGAAGAGTATCACCCCGCCCTCAGGCACCTCCTCGGCGAGGGTTTCGAGGGCCTCCTCGGTGAGCGCGACGAGCAGGTCGGCGTCCTTGCGGCTTGAGGTGATCGGGTAGTCGGCGATGCGCACGTCCTGCCAGTTGAGGCCGCCGCGGATGCGGGACATGTAGCTCTGCGTTGAGAAGACCCACAGGCCCATCGAGGCAAACGAGTCGACCAGCAGATGGCCGGTGGTTTTGATGCCCTGCCCGGCCTCCCCCGCGATGCGAATGTTCAGGTCCATGATAACACCCTTCAGTGTGCCCGGGCTCGCCGGGCCGATCTGCCCGCATGGCGGCGGGCTCCACCACGACATGCCTGTCAGAACAGAGTTCGACGGTGGTCAGCAGCGGCCTGCAACGACTTGCTCTCCGCCGCGGCGGCCTACTCACCGGCGTCGCGCTCGACCAGTTCGCCATCGAGGTCGTCGGATCCCCCGGTGCGGCCGAGGCCGGTGAAGAACGCGATCGCGCCGAAGGCGATGAAGCCCAGCGCGGCGATGGTCAGTCCGACGCGGAGGTCGCCGGTGCGCTGGCCGACCTGCCCGATCAGGTTCACGTTGATGATCGTCAGCAGCGAGGTCGTCCAGATGGACGCGCCGTAGATCGCGGAGAAGCGTGCGGGCGAGCTTTCGCGGATCTCGGCCAGCAGCGTCGGGTACTCGATGGAGATGAAGAACGCCGCGATGGGGTAGGCGAGCGCGACCATGAGCGGTCCGCCGAGCCAGATGGCGCCGATCAGCAGCAGCCCGCCGATGGGCCCCGGCAGCACCAGGAACGCGCGCTGCCCTCGGCCCTCGGGCAGGGCCGCAAGGCCCAGCCGGGAGATCGCGTAGGCCGCGGAGTAGAGCCCGAGCATCACTCCGGTGCCGATGGGCAGCACGTCCCACCCGCTGCGAAGGAACTTCGGAAGCCAGCCGTAGACCGCGTTGTCCGCGCCCGCGTGGAGCGTCGCCATCAGGATAATCAGCAGCGCGGGGGCGGTCAGCACGCTGCGCAGCCTGAACTGCGGGCGGTCCTCACGGGCGGTGGGGTCCTCCTGACCGGCGTCGCGCGCGAGGCTCAGGAGAAACTGCCCGACGAGGAGAAGCGCGCCGCCGACGAGGAAGGGCACATGGAGTGCGGTTGCGAACTCAATGACGCCCGCCTCGGCCGCCATGATCAGGCGTTCAGCGAGGATAGGCAGCGCGATGCCGGGTACCGCGAGCGAGATGAGGCTGATCGTCACCATCCGCCTGCGCAGGTCGGGGTAGAGGCAGATCAGGAAGGTCGGGAGGGAGACGGCCTTGGCGGCACCGAAGAAGCCAGCGAGCACAAGACCGAGCTGGAAGGCGTGCAGGCTGCGGCCGAAGCCTGCGACGAGGAACGCGCCTCCCGTCCCCGCGACGCAGCCCTGCAGCATCACGCGCGGGCCGAGGCGGTCTGTGGCGGGCCCGACGAGTAGCAGGGAGAAGAGCGAGCCGATCGCGCCGGAGCTGAGCAGAAAGCCCAGGCGGGCCTCAGAGATGCCGAAGTGCTGCTGCGCGTCATGCGCGTACACAGGGAAGGCGACAAATGCGTAGACGGCCACTGACGCGAGCAGCAGCGCGACCGCCGTCATCAGGAGACGAATGCGTGGAGCGACCGGTTTGCAGGACAGTCCGCTTTGCGCGCTCATCAGGGACCGCTCGCCGAGGCTCTGCGACATTCAGTGATTCGACGGACCGCCGGCGTCAACCTCCCGCGGCGGTCGAGCGCGAAGGATTCCGCGCTCCGGGCGTGGAAGGTATCGGGAAGGGGCTCGGGGCAGTTTAGCGTGGTCGCAGATCGTTCGACACAGGGAGAGAAGGCATGACACCGCGAGAGATCATCCGACGCGTGCTCGAACATGATAGTCCGCCGCGCATCGGCTTCACGTATTCGGACTACGACGGGAAGGGGCGCCTGCGCGACACCGCCGGCGGCGGCCCGGCGGGCAACCCCGACTTCGATGAGAATCGTCGCGAGGACGGCAGGGGCGGCGAACTTTGGGAGGACGAGTGGGGCTGCACGTGGCGGCGGCTGATCGAGTGGACGAAGGGCGGTGAGGTCGTCAACCCCGCGATCACCTCGCGCGAGGACCTCGAGGCCTACGAGCCGCCGGACCTCGATGACCCGGCGCGCTACGAGCGCTGCGCGGAGGTTCGCGAGGCCCATCCCGACCGCTACCTGCTCGGCTCACTGACCGGCTGCTGCTTCAACCGCGCGCGCTACCTGCCGACATTCGGCACCTACCTCGAGTGGTGCGCGGGAGACCCCGAGCTTGTCAACGACCTCAACCGCATGGTCAGCGACATCGTGATCGGGCAGGTGGACATCTACGCGGACCTCGGCTTCGACGGCGTGACCTTCGCCGAGGACTGGGGGACGCAGGAGCGACTGCTGGTCAGTCCGGCCATGTGGGACCGGATGTTCAAGTGGACCTTCGAGCGGCTGATCGACCGCGCGCACGGGCACGGGATGACCGTGTGGATGCACTCCTGCGGGTACGTCCGCGACATCATCCCGCCGCTGGTCGAGCTGGGGATGGACGTCTTTCAGTTCGATCAGCCCGAACTGCATGGATTGGACTTCCTGGGGGAATACTCAGACCGCACGACCTTCTGGTGCCCGGTGGATATTCAGAAGGTCCTCCCCACCGGCGACGAGGCGCTGATCCGCGAGCGGGCGCGGGTGATGGTGGAGAAGCTCGGGCAGAACGGCGGCTTCATTGCGAAAGACTACGGCGACAACGCCTCGATCGGCGTCGATCCACTCTGGCAGCACTGGGGGTACGAGGCGTTCAAGGAGTGCGGGGTGTTCGATCCCGATGAGGCGAACATAGACGCTGCGGAACTGTGATTGACTCCCGGTCCGTCTAACGTGTGCGGCGAACATTCACCGGTCATCCGTTCGAGCGGGGCGAGCGGAGGCGCGCCGAAACCGAACGGAGGTCATATCGATGCGCTGCTCGCTCCCTTCGCTGTGTCTGGCAATCATCGCACTGCTGATCATGGCGGGGTGCTCGGGCACGGAGACCGATTCCGCGCCCGGGCAGCAGCTCGAATCGGCGTACCTGCATCAGCAGGCGCCCGGAGACGCGCCCACGATCCGGCTGCACTTTCAGCAGCCCACCGTCCCGCTGCGCGATCAGATATTCGCGTGGCTCTTCTACCGCAGCGCCGAGCAGCGGTACTTCTCGCTCACCGCGAACTACCTCGTCGATGCGGTGTTTGAGGCGCGGCTGCCGGGAGGAACCTGGGATGACGCGTCCCGCGCGCACGGCTTCGTGCAAATGGATCGCGAGTTCACCTGGATCAGCCCGGGCGGTGAGCTTGAGACGGGCAGCATCAGCCTCGAGTTCGACCATCCCGCGCTCCAGCCCGGCGTGAGGTACTACCATCGCGCCCGTCGCGTGGTGGAGCCGCCGTCGCGGGCGGGCTCGGGCGCGCCGATCGCGCAGGGGCTCAACCCCGCACAGGTGGCTGCGATCAACGTTGATCCGTGGAACGCGCTGAGTGAGGGCAGCCAGCCGACCGCGGGTGTTACCTACCTGGTTCCGGCGGTGTTGCAGAGCCCCGGCGACGGGGCGCTCAACCAGTCCACCGCCTCGATCACCTTCACGTGGAGCGCCACCACCGGCGCGAATGAGTACGTGCTGCAGGTCTTTCCGTCGGACGATCCGGACGGGCAGCGCAGCCCGCGCTACCAGATGACGCTGCGCCAGGACTTCGCGGGCACGATGAGTCACACGTTCGTGGACACATTCGCCGCGGGAAGCCGCTTCTACTGGCGCGTGGGCGCGCGCCGCACCGGTGAGGCGCAGCCGGTCAACCAGATGCTGCTGCAGCGCGGCTGGCTGCACAGTTCGATGCGCAGCTTCACCACCGCGCAGGCCCCGCCCTCGCCGCCGGCGAACTGACCATCCTGCCGACCGCTGTCGTTGCCGCCGTGACTGGAGGGTTCCATGATTCACGACTGGTTGTCCGAAGAGGCGCGGGCGCTCACCGCGTCGGCGCTGCCGGTGCCCATGTACGCCGACGAGTGGGAGCGCACGCAGGAGCAACGTCGGCGCATGTGGCTGGAGATGCTCGGCCTCTGGCCGCTGCCGGAGCGCACGCCGATGGAGCCGACGATCACCGGGAGGCTCGCGCGTGACGGGTACGTGATTGAGAAGCTGCACCTCCAGCCGGAGCCGGGCTGTTACGTGACGGCGAACCTGCTGATGCCCGATGATATCGACGAGCCGCTCCCGTGCGTGATCTACCACTGCGGCCACGCCGCCACCGGAAAGGCGAACCCTCCCTACCACGCCCTCGCGCGTTACTACGCCCGCAACGGCTACGTCTGCCTGATCCTCGACACGATCGAGATCGGCGAGGGGCTCGGCGACCACCACGGGACGAACCGCAACGGCCGCTGGGACTGGTACTCCCGCGGGTACACGCCGGCGGGGACGGAGGTCTGGCACGGAATGCGCGCGCTCGACTACCTGCAGACGCGCCCGGAGGCGGACGCCTCGCGCGTGGCGCTGACAGGCAAGAGCGGTGGCGGCGCGATCTCGTGGTTCCAGGGAGCCGCCGATGAGCGGGTAACGATGGTCGCGCCTGTCTGCCAGACCGGCTCGGTGGAGATGCTTGCGGCCGGGCGCGTGATCGACTCGCACTGCGACTGCGCGGTCTGGATGAACTACTACCGGTGGGACTGGCCGCAGATTGGCGCGCTGATCGCGCCGAGGCCGCTGCTCATCAGCGCCGGCTCCGATGACCCGATCTGGCGGCCGTGGGGCTACCGGGTGACCGTCAACCGGATCCGCGAGACCTACGATGTGCTCGGGGTGGGGGAGCGCGTCGCGCTGATCGACGAGATTGTGCCGCACGCGTACACCCCCCGCAGCCGCATGGAGATACTGCGGTGGTTCAACCGCTACCTCAAGGACAGCGATGAGCCGGTCAGCGAGGACGCCTCCGAGGAAGAGGAGCCGGAGGAGAACCTGCTGGTCTTCCCCGAGGGGGTGGAGCGGCCCGAGGACGCGATGCCGCGGGTGCATGAGATACTGCTGCCGCCGGTCGAGCCGCCGGATGTCGAGGACGCGGATCGCTGGCCTGAGACGCAGCAGCGGATGCTTGCGGAGTTGCGCGCGCTGACCTTCCGGAACATCGCCGAGCCGATCTGCCCGCGCGTCCGCGATGCGGTGTCATCCGGTGGCAGTGAGATCACGCGGGTCGTGACGCACGAGTTCGAGAGCGGCGACGGGTGGACGGCGCGGGCGCGCCTGCGACTGCCGATCCGCGCGAACGGGCCGCGACCGACGCTCGTGGCCGCGAACACCGAGTCGGTGCGGCTGCATCGGGCGGGCGGCGAGGACGCGCCGGGAGTTCCGTCCGAGATCGGCGTGTGCATGGTCGAGGTGCGAGGGACGGGCAACTCCGCGATGGAGGAGCAACTGGCGTGGAGCGAGCGGAGGGCGCTCGGCGTGCTGGGATACACGCTGCCGGAGCGCCAGATCGTGGATGTGCTCGCCGCCATCCGTGTGATGCGCGAGCAGAGCCAGGTGGGGGAGATCGCGACCTTCGGCCGCGGCGCGACATCTGTCCACGCGATCTACGCGGCGCTGCTCGATGCAAGTGTCTCGGAAGTGGTGCTGCAGGATCCGCCGGCCACCCATCTCGACCCGGAGACGCCGGAGCTGCCGGGGGTGCTGCGCGTGGGCGACCTCCCGCAGAACCTGGCGCTGCTTTTCCCGCGCGCGATCACATTCGTGGGCGAGATGTCCGCGGCGTATCAGTGGACGGTGGACCTTTACGAGCGGCTCGGGATGGCCGACCGCGTGCGCGTGATCGGTGAGGTACGGGAGTGGCGGCCTTACGAAGCGTGACGCTCTGCAGGTAGCGACTGATGCGAGGGGAGCTTGTGACGATGAACATGTACGACTGGCTGTGCGATGAAGCGACGGCGATCTCGGCCGAGGCGATGCTGATCCCGCCCTCGGCCGATCAGCTTCGGTGGTCGGAGGATGAGCGCCGCACGCGATGGCTCGAGAGCATCGGCCTGTGGCCGCTTCCCGAGCGCACGCCGCTTGAGGCGGAGCTGACGGGCAGCTTCGAGCGCGAGGACTACGTCTGCGAGAAGGTGCACTTCCAGTCCGCGCCCGGGGCGCATGTGCCCGGCAACATCTACCGGCCCAGGGAGATCGACGAGCCGCTGCCCGCGGTGCTCTACCTGTGCGGGCACACGGAGGGGAAGATTCGGCTCGGCTACCAGCAGAATCCGCGCTGGTTCGGCGCGCACGGCTACGTCGCGCTGGTGCTCGACCCGATCCAGCTCGGCGAGTCGCAGGGCTTCCACCACGGGACGCACCGCCTCGGCCGCTGGGACTGGTTCTCGCGCGGGTACACGCCCGGCGGCGCTGAGGTCTGGAACGCGATGCGGGCGCTGGACTACCTCGAGACGCGCCACGACGTAGACGCGAGCCGGATGGGCGTGACGGGGCTGTCGGGCGGCAGACACGCGGATCAAGTGCTGCGCGCCGGTCTGCCAGACCGGCTCGCAGGAGCAGCTTATCTGCGACCGCTGCATCGACGGGCACTGCGACTGCGCGCACATCATCAACTACAATCGCTGGGACCAGGCGCAGATCGGCGCGCTGATCGCTCCGAGGCCGCTGCTGGTCTGCGCGGGCGCTGATGACGCGCTCTGGCGGCCCTACGCGTACAAGCAGCAGATCCACCGCATCCACCGGGTCTACGAGTCACTGGGCGCGGCGGACAGGTGCCGGCTCGTCGAGGACCTGAGCTTCCACGGGTACACGCCGATGCTGCGCAAGGCGATTTTCGAGTGGTTCAATCTCCACCTGAAGGGCGACGACAGGCCGGTCGAGGACGATGTCACCGACTTCGAGGAGCCGGCCGAGAACCTGCTGGTCTTCGGCGGGAAGCTGCCCGAGAACGACACGATGGACCGGATTGAGACGATCCTCACGCCGCCCGCGAGGCCGATTGAGGTGCGCTCCGAGCAGCAGTGGCTGGCCCACCAGGAGGACGCGATCAAGCGACTTCGCGCGGTGAGCTTCCGGCAGGTTCCCGAGCCGGTGAGGCCGAGGGTGAAGTTCGCCCGGGACTCCGGTGGCGGCGGAGACTTGCTGAGCTACCGCTTCGATCTCGACCCCGGCGACGGCTTCGAGGTCCGCGCGCATCTGACGCTCGACAAACTCGGCGATCGTCCCCGGCCAGCGCTGGTGACCTGCATGACCGATTCGCGCACGCCCTACTGGGGTGGCGGGCCCTGCCGGCCGGGTGTCGCGGCCGAGATCGCGCGAGGGGTGGTCGAGGTGCGGGGGACGGGATGCACGTCCGTCGGTGAGGGAATCGAGTGGACGCTTCGCCGAGGCGCGGTGAACTGCGGATACACGATCCCGGGGCTGCAGACGTTCGACCTGCTCGCGGGCCTGCAGGCTCTGCGCGCACAGGAGGCCGTGGACACGACGGCGGTGTTCGGCGCGGGCTCGTGGTGCGTGCAGGCGATCTACGCGGCGATCCTCGACCCCCACGTGACCGAGATAGTGCTGGACGAGCCGCCTGCGTCGCATGAAGCCCCTGAGACGCCGGAGATACTCGGCGTGCTGCGGGTGGGGGATCTGCCGCAGAACCTCGCGCTGGTCTTCCCGCGGCCGATCACTTTCGTGGGCGAGATCCCGGCGGCGTACCAGTGGACGGTTGACGCGTACGCGAAGCTCGGGATGAGTGACCGGATTCGCGTGATCGAGAGCGTGGGGGAGTGGAGGCCGGCCCACCTCGTGTGAGTGCGCCTCGCCCACCGGATCTGACCGGGGGAGCCACGACGACGGTCATCTGAACCCGCTTCAGCGTTGCAGTGACTCCTTCACGGCTGCACGCCGGGTTCACCATTGACGGACGCGACGATCATCATGTCGGGGCGGCGGTGTTTCGGACTACGAGGACCGCAGATTGGCTCAATCATCCGGGGCAGGCAGATGCATTGGACAGGCTGCGCGTCCCGGTCTGCCCCCCGCATCAGCGCACTGCCTCTGCTCCATGTTCGAGCCACCACTCGACCGGGTCCGCCTCGGGAACCGCCCACCGCTCTCCGGTGACGAGCAGGTGCAGCCGCTGCGCCAGTTCGCGCCGCGTGGAATCGTGCACCGTCTCATCCCGTACCAGCGCATCGACCGCCGGAACGAGGCGCGGATCATCGGGCGCGAGAGTGAAGAGCGTGGAGGCCACCTGAAATACGCACTTACGCTCACCGAGCAGGCGGAGGAACTCATCGACCGTGTCAGGGGCGGGAATCTGCGCCACGATCCTCGCCGCCCAGTTGGAGACCGCCTGCTCCTCGGTGGCGAGGGCAACCATCAGGCGCGCGCGCAGGCGTTCCTCGAGATCGGGAAGATCGGGCATCCTCTCCGGGGTGATCAGGTCGGTGCGGTACATGTTGTGGAGTGCCTGCACCGCCGAGTTGCGCACCTTCAGGCTGTCGTCGTCGAGGGCATCGACCAGCGCGGCCACGCGCTCCCTGACCGGGTGAGCGTCCACGAATGCGAGGGTGCCCGCGGCGCGGGCGCGCACTTCCTCAGCCGGGTCGTCCCGCAGGACGGCCAGCAGCGTTTCGGTCAGCAGAGCGGCATCGGCGCGCACTCGACCGAGGGCCAGGACGAGGCGCTCGCGCACTTTGGCGTCGGGCTCATCAGCCACTGCGGCGAGAAGCCGCGGGAAGATACGATCACGGGCCTCCTGCGGCCGGGTGCTGCTGAAGATCTCCACGACGGCCTCGGCCGCCGCGTGACGGCGCTCCTGCAGCGGACTGACCAGCTCGCGTTCAACTGCCTCCAGACCGGGTGCCAGATCTGCATGAGCATGGAGATGGAGCAGTGCGGCAAGCTCCTGCCGCTCATCTGGAATGCTTGCCCTGAGGGAGGACACCGAGCCAACTCCGCTGAGGGCGATCGTCTGGTACGCCTCCAGACGGACCTCCGGATTCTGATGGCGAGTCAGCGCCACCACCTCCGGAGCCAGTTCGGTGAGCCTTCCGCTGCCGACGGCGTGGACCGCGCGCGCCAGTGCGAAATCGCTCGGAGGCTCGCGCAGGACCGCCCGCAATGCGTCTATTGGCGGAGGGCGCATTTCCCCGAGCGCCCCCGCGGCCTCATGGCCGGGGCTGGTCTGCTGGAGTGCGGCGCGAAGTGGATGCACGTTTGTCGAGAGCAGCGGGGAGTCGTCCGCGAGCAGGGCGATCAACTCGGGCACGGCCGCACTGATGTCGAGGCGCTCCTCCTCCGGCACCATGTGATAGCGAGACTGCATGCCGATGTCGCGGAGGCGCGCCGCCGCGCGCGCGCGTTCGAGAGCTTCCGGGGAGGAGAGGAGAGCTATCTCGGCCTCAACGTCGTTGCGCTCGGACCACTCGCGCGCCCAGTCACGGTCGCGTCGAGGGACCAGCCACTCACGAGACGTCTGCTCCTGCACCGTCTGGGCCTCAACGACCGCGCCCGCCGGCTGCTCCGAGGCGCGGGGCGCGAAGACGAACGCCGCGACTGCGCACATCACTGCCGTGAGCGCCACTCCCACCATCCTGAGGCCACCGGGCTTCATCATGGGACGCTCCTCTCTCCGGGCGCCGTCACCTGTACATTCGACAGATCTTCGTGTCCCAGGGTTCCGCGGTTGTCGTACATAGCGACGGGGCGCCCTCGCCTGAGGGTGCCCCGTGCTGAGTTCGGTCTTTGTCTGTGCGGTTTACTCTTCTTCGGTGGCGGGCGGCGTGAAGACCCGCGCGCCGAGTTCGCGGTCGAGCATCATCAGGGCGTTGGGGCTGTCGGCGGCGCGCTTGAGCTGCGCGAGGACTCCGCCGACATGCGCCTCCTCCTCGACCTGCTCGTCGACGTACCAGACGAGGAAGTTCTTCGAGGCGTGATCGTTGATCTCGATGGCGATGTCCATGAGGTTGTTGATGTTGCCGGTGACCCACTGCTCGTGCTCGAGGGCGTGCTGGAAGACCGCGACGGGCGAGTCCCACTCGGTCGGCGGGCCGTCAATGGCCTGAAGCACGACGCGGCCACCGCGCTCGTTGATGTACCGTGCGAATTTGTCTGCGTGGAACATCTCCTCCTGCGTCTGCGCGTACATCCACTGAGCCATGCCCGGCAGATCCTCAGAATCGAACCACTGGGCCATGGAGTAGTAGATGTACGCCGACAGCAACTCCGCGTTGACCTGGTCGTTGATCGCCTCGTTCATCCGCTCGTCAATCATTGTCCTGCCCCTCTCGGCGAGTTGGTGTTGGTACGCGAAAAGCGGCGCCCCTCTACGGGACGCCGCCGGTGAGATCAGGTGGTGCCGAAGGCCGGACTCGAACCGGCACGGGAGAGTATCCCACTGCCTCCTGAGGACAGCGTGTCTGCCAATTCCACCACTTCGGCATGCCTCATGTTGTTATGCGAGTATACCGGAGCGGGCGGGCGATTGTCAAGCGCGGATTTGTCCGTGGGTCTGACCGAATTATGTAGGTTGCTGGCGCTGGCGGCTCACGGCGGCCTCACCCCCCGGCCTCCCCCGCACCTCCATCAAACTGCACACTGCCATCATACAAGGGGGAGAACACAACCGTGAGCGGAAATGCGAAAGGGCCTTGAGAGGTCGGAACGTGGACTCATTCCCCCTCCCGCCGGAGTTCGCACAGCGAACTCTCAGGGAGGGGGTGCCCGAATGTCGTGTATGAGGGCGGGGGAGGCTGTCGTTGCCGCACCTGCACAATTCGGTCAGGCCCTTTGACCGTCGAGCGGCTGCACGCGGGTTGCCTCTCGCCGTTTGCGGGGCGGAGAGATCGGCCGGCGAATGAATCCGGATGAGCGGCCTCTGCGCTTCTTCGGGAAATCTGCTATGATAGGAGCCGACGCGCGCGGGTTCCCGGTGGCGCCTTCAGTTCGCGCGAGTGGCGCCGATACCTTACATGACTGCAGGTGAGATGACTGGTGATCGATCTTCACAATCACATACTTCGCTACGTCGTCAAGCTGCACCGGACCGACCCCGACATCGAGACCGCGGTGAAGATGGCCCGGATCGCGGAGGAAGATGGCATCAGCATCATCGTCTCCACGCCCCACTACCGTCCGGAGAGGCTCGGGGACCAGCTCGAGGAGGTCTATGAGCGATTGCACTCTGGCGTTGAGACGCTCAACGCGACTCTGCAGGAGCGAGGCATCAACGTTGAGGTCGTCCCGGGGGCGGAGGTGTCCATGTGCGAGGAGCTGCCCGATCTCGCCGACCGCGGACTGCTACCCACGCTCGGCGACGGCCGCCACGTTCTTATCGAGCTGCCGATGACCACCTACGCGGCCTACGCTGAGGACGTGCTCTTCAAGCTGCAGCTCAAGGCTTACAAGCCGGTGATTGCCCACTTCGAGCGGCTGGCCGACGCGCCGGTGCGGAAGATCAGCCCGCGTGTGCTCCACGAGCGGGGGATCAAGCTGCAGGTAAACTGCGAGAGCCTGATGGGGCGGCGCGGGCGGTCGGTGACGGAGCTTGCACAACGCCTGCTTCGCGATGATCTCGTGTCGGCGATGGGCTCGGACGCGCACGACTCGCACGACAAGTTGCCGCAACTGACACCTTGCCGGAGCATGGTTGAGCGGGCGGGCGGAAGCGGGGCGTTCGAGCGGGTGACCACTCAGAGGCCGTCGGCGATCATCGGTCGGGCGTGAGCGGATGCAGACACGTCTCAGGCGGGGCGATCGAACGATTGGGCGGGGCGCGCGCCGGTTCGGGGCGCCTTGACAGGGGTGTTGGGGAGAACCTACAATGACCGGCGGAGGCAGCGACATGCGCGGGCCCCGAAGCCCCCTGATGAAAGGGGCGAGTTACTGGATACTCGCCTGGTCCGTCCCGATCTCGATAGCGATCGGCTACGGAGTGGGCTGGTGGCTGGATGGGTATCTGGGGACCGAGCCTTGGCTGCAGATCGTGGGCTTTATGCTGGGCGCACTGGCAGGTATTGCACAGATACTCCAGCAGACGGACAACGATGAAGACTGAGAGGGCCGCCCGGCGATCACGTGTGGTGCTGGCGGTAGCAGCCGGTGTCAGCGGGGTCGTGACGGTGGCCCTGCTGCTGTGGCGTCCGTCCGTCGCGCTGGGTTATCTGGGCGGTGTACTGACCGGCGCGGGGATGCTCAGCGCTCTCGTCTATGTCCTCAACCGGCTCATCGTCCCTCCTGAGCAGCGCACAGCCCCAGTCTGGCCGCTGGCATTGTTGCATGCAGGCAAGCTCGGTCTCGCGATGGTGATCGCCTTCGTGGTGATTCTCGTGTGGGAGGGAAGCGCGGTTGGATTCGCGCTTGGATACACCACCGCGCTGATTACGCTGGTCGCGATTTCCGGCCTGAGACCGGTCTCGTCGCCCGCGCAGTAGACCGGGAGGGCAGGCCGCCGGGTCGCAAGTCACAGAATGAGTTGTCAGGGCCGACACTGACGTCAGGCAGTGATCCTGGAGATGGAGGAAGCGCACGGAAGCTGGGTCCAACCCCTCGTTGATCTCTTCCCGGAGAGCGCGGAGGCATTTGTGGATCCCTACGTGGTCACCACGTGGGTGGTGATCCTGACTCTCGCGCTGCTTGCGTGGGCGGGGACGAGGCATCGGGCGCGGGTTCCGAGCGGTCTGCAGACGGTCTGGGAGATCTACGTCCAGTGGGTGCGCGACTTCTGCCGGGCGCAGATCGGGCCGGGCGCGGAGAAGTACGCGCCGATGCTCGGCACGCTGTTTGTCTATATCCTCTTCATGAACCTCTGGGGGATGATCCCCGGGTTCATCCCGCCGACGATGTCGCTGAATCTGACCGCCGCGCTTGCGCTGAGCGTCTTTCTCGCGGTGCAGTACTCCGGGATCCGCGAACTGGGGCTTAAGGGCTACCTGATGCATTTCGTCGGCGAGCCCGTCTGGATGGCCCCGATCAACATTCCGGTGCACGTGATCGGCGAGTTGGCGAAGCCGCTGTCACTGGCGATCCGACTTTTCGGGAACATGTTTGGCGAGGAGACAGCGATCTACCGGATGATGGCCCTCGGCGCGGCGATCATGCCGTACGTCTACGTGCCGCTGCCGGTGCACTTCGTCAATGTGTTGATCCACCTGATCATCGCGCCGATCCAGGCGTTCATATTCTTCATTCTCAGTGCCGCCTACATCGAGATGGTGACTCATCATCACGGCGATGAGGAGCACGGGGAGGACACCGACGAGAACCACCTCCGGGAGCCCACTGAGCCGCGACCTGAAGCGGCCTGATCCCCGAGGAGACTACGAAGAACGGACCTCAGGAGGAAGACAGGAACATGGACTATTCCAGCATACTGGCTCTGGTTGTTGGACTCGGGCTGCCAATGGCGGCCTGCTTCGGAGCGCTGGCGCAGGGGCGGGCGGCAGCGGCGGCCGTGGAGAGCATGGCCCGGCAGCCGGAGGCCTCCGGCGACATTCGGGGCGCGCTGATCATCTCGCTGGCACTCATCGAGTCGCTGGTGATCTACGTACTGCTGGCATTCCTGCTGCTGTTCGGCAGGCTGCCGGCCGTGATGGAATACATCCAGGCCGCAGGCCAATAAGCGGTCCGGCCCCAGAGGAGACGGGTTGAAGGCTCATGGAGGAACTGTTTCACACCCTCGGCATCAAGCCGGGCGTCATCGCAGTGCACATGTCGGGCTTCGTGCTGCTGGTGCTGCTGCTGAAGAGGTTCGCCTTCGGGCCGATCAGCGAGGTCTTCGCCGAGCGCGAGCGTGAGGTGGGGGCCAACCTCGGCGAGGCGGAGCGGGCGAAGCAGATGGCACTGGCCGACAGGCGCGCGATGGAGGAGGAGCTGGCGAAGCTCGATGAGCGCGCCGCCGCGATCGTGGCTGAGGCTGAGAGCGAGGCCGAGATGCAGCGCCGGCAACTGGTTGAGCGGGCCGAAGAGCAGAGCCAGCAGATCGTCGCGGAGGGCGAGCGGAGCGTGGAACTCGCCACCCGGCGCGCCCGGGATGAGCTGCGCCGCCAGACAGCCGAGATCGCGGTGAAGGTCTCCGAGCAGGCACTGCGCGAGGCGCTTGACGAGGAGCGCCAGGCCGCGCTGGTGGATGCGTTCATCGCAGACATCGAGCGCATCGCCGCTGAGCGGGCGGGGAGCGGAGATTCGTGATCGGGCGCTCGGTCGCGCAGCGGTATCTGGAGGCCGCGATGCACGCCGCCCGGAGGAAGGGGCTGACCGACGTACTCGGTCGGCAGCTCTCCATGGTGCAGGCGGCGCTGGAGACGACGCCTGCGGTGCGGCGGCTGCTGGGGCACCCGACGATGGGGCTGGAGCGGAAGCTTCAGGCCCTTGCGGATCTGCTGGGTGAGACGCCCGTGGAGCCGCTGCGGAAGCTGATCGAGGTGTTGATCGACAACGATCGGCTGGCGGTGCTTGAGATAGCCGACGAGGTGTATCAGCAGTTGCAGGACGAGGCGGCGGGTGTGCTGCGTGCGTTCGTCACCACGGCCGCGCCGATGGCCCAGAGCCAGTCCCGGCGGCTGGCTGAGACGCTCTCGAAGTGGCTTGACGAGGACGTGGTGATCGACGCGGAGATCGATCCCGAGTTGATCGGTGGGATCACCGTCCGCGTGGGCGATCGTGTGCTCGATGCGAGCCTGCGTGGCCGGTTGCAGAGGATGCTGGCCCGGATGATGGAAGCGTGACCGCCGTGAGGGGCGCGAGAGCGTGGCGTCGGCGGCTTGAGGGAGTGACCGAAGTTGTCTGTGCGACCTGAAGAGGTGCGGGCGGTCCTCGAGGACCGGCTGGCCGCGTATGAGGAAGAGCTGGAGCTGACCAGCACGGGCATCGTGCTTCAGGTCGGTGACGGCATCGCGCAGGTCTACGGGCTCTCTGACGCGATGTCGCAGGAGTTGATCGACTTCGGCGGCGGCGTGATGGGGCTTGCGCTGAACCTCGAGGAAGACACCGTGGGCTGCGTGCTGCTCGGGCCTGATGACGACATCAGTGAGGGCGACGAGGCGCACACCACCGGGCACATCGCCGAGACGAACGTGGGAGAGGCGCTCTTCGGGCGCGTTGTCAACCCCCTGGCGGAGCCGCTTGACGCCGATGAGAAGGGCCCGCTTCAGACCGATGAGACCAGCGTGCTCGAGGCTGAGGCGCCGGGCGTGGTGCTGCGCCAGCCCGTGCACGAGCCGCTGCGCACCGGGATCAAGGCGATCGATTCGGCGATTCCGATCGGGCGCGGACAGCGCGAGCTTATCATCGGCGACCGACAGACAGGGAAGACGCAGATCGCGATCGACGCGATCGTGAATCAGCGCGACACCGGTGTCAAATGCGTCTACGTGGCGATCGGTCAGAAGATGTCCACGATCCGCCGGCTGGTCGCGACGCTGGAGCAGGAGGGGGCGATGGAGTACACCTGCGTGGTGGTCGCGACCGCGTCGGATCCGGCGCCGATGCAGTACATCGCGCCCTACGCGGGATGCGCGATCGGCGAGTGGGTGCGCGACAGAGGCGGGCACGCGCTGGTTGTCTACGACGATCTCTCCAAGCATGCGGCGGCCTACCGGCAGATGTCACTGCTCCTTCGCCGCCCCCCGGGGCGCGAGGCATTCCCCGGAGACATCTTCAACCTCCACTCGCGGCTGCTCGAACGCGCCGCGAAGATGTCCGACGAGCAGGGCGCGGGTTCCCTTACGGCGCTGCCGATCGTCGAGACGCAGGAGGGTGACTTCTCGGCGTATATCCCGACGAACGTTGTGTCCATCACCGACGGGCAGATCTACCTCGAGCCGCGCCTGTTCAACGAGGGGCAGCGGCCGGCGATCAACATCGGGATGAGCGTCTCTCGTGTGGGCTCGGACGCGCAGAGTTCGATGATGAAGGCGGTGGGCTCGCGTCTGAAGCTGGACCTTGCGAGCTACCGCGAGTATGAGGCGTTCGCGCAGTTCGGCGCGGACCTCGATGAGGATACGCGCAAGATTCTCGCGCAGGGCCAGCGGATGGTGGAGGTACTCAAGCAGCCGCCCCTGGCGCCGATGAGCGAGGTCGATCAGGTCATCATCCTCTACGCGGGCACGCGCGGACATCTCCTCGATGTGCCGGCGGCCGATATCATCGAGGTCGAGCCGCTGCTCATCAAGTATGTGCGCGAGAAGGCACCCGAGCTTGTCGGGAGTCTGGAAGAGACGCAGGAGCTTTCCGATGAGGACGGGAAGCGGCTCGCCGAACTGATCGATGCGTTCAAGAGCGAGTGGCGACTGCAGAATCCCGGTGAGTGAGTGAAGCTCGCCCGGTCACAGGATGCGGGGGCGTGTTGCTCGCAGGCCGGCCGTGAGAAGAAGGGAACCCAGTGCCCGAGAACTTGCGCATGTTGCGCCGAAAACGAGAGATCGTGGGCGAGATCCGTCAGATCACGCGGGCGATGAAGCTGGTCTCCGCGGCCAAGCTCAAGCGCGCGATGGACTGGCGGACGGCCGCGCAGGACTACTACTCGGAGCTTGAGGCGACGCTCTCAGTGGTGGCGGCGCACTCCGGGGATGTTGAGCATCGCTATCTGACGGAGCGGCCGGTGGAGCGGATCGGGCTGCTGCTGGTGGCCGGTGACAAGGGGCTGTGCGGGGCCTTCAATGGCCAGGTGATCGGGAGGGCCCGGCAGTTCGTGCGCGAGACCGACCGGCGCGTGCACACGGTGACAGTCGGCGCTCGGACGGCGGAGATGGCCCACCGCGCAAGGCTCAACGTGATCCGGGAGTTCCCCGCGATCAACGAGCGGGAGCGCGGCTCAGATGTGCAGGATGTCGCGAGGTACGTGATGCGGCAGTTCGACCGTGGCGAGTTCGACCGGGTGGTATGCTGCTACTCCCGCTTTCTGTCACGGATCAGCAGTGAGCCGGATGTGCGGCAGGTGCTTCCCGTGCCGCTGCCGAGGCCGCCTGCGCACGAGCCCGAGCCTATCTTCGAGCCTGCTGCCGACGAGGTGCTGAGCTCACTGGTTCCGCAGTACATTGTCGCGCGCATCTTCCAGCTCCTGCTCTCAACCGCGGTCTCGGAGCACTCGGCGCGGCTGATGGCGATGACCGCGGCGACCGACAACGCCGAAGAGATGATCGGCGACCTCACGCGGCAGATCAACCGGGCACGGCAGGCCGCGATCACCGAGGAGTTGCTCGACATCGCAGCGGGGGCGGACGCGCTGGGGCAGAACGTATGAGGACGCCGGTCGCGGGCACTCACGCACATTGGATCCAGGCCGCAGGAAAGTGATCGAACATGGCGACAGGTAAGGTGGCGGAAGTCAGGGGCCCGGTGGTTGACGTTGAGTTTCCCGCCGATGAGCTGCCGGAACTGCTGACCGCCCTTCACATACGCGACGACAAGCGGGGCATCGACCTCGTGGTCGAGGTCGCTCAGCATCGCGGCGACAACACTGTCCGCTGCATCGCGATGGCGAGCACCGACGGCCTGATGCGGGGAATGCCGGCGGAGGACACCGGGGGGCCGATCGAGGTGCCCGTCGGACGCGCCGCCCTCGGGCGCATCTTCGACGTGATGGGTAACATCGTGGACGGCGGCGAGCCGCTTCCGGAGGACATCGCGAAGATGCCGATCCACCGCGAGCCGCCTGACTACTCAAGCCAGGTGGTGGCGACCGAGCTTTTCGAGACCGGTATCAAGGTGCTCGACCTCCTCTGCCCCTGCCCTGAGGGTGGGAAGATCGGTCTGTTCGGCGGAGCGGGCGTCGGCAAGACGGTTCTGATGAATGAGCTTCTGCACAACGTCGCGCGGATTCACGAGGGCGTGGCGGTCTTCGCCGGTGTGGGGGAGCGCACCCGCGAGGGCAATGACATGTGGCTCTCGCTGCAGGATCTGAACCTGCTCGACACCACCGCGATGGTGTTCGGTCAGATGAACGAGCCCCCCGGGGCGCGCTTCCGCGTGGCCCTCACGGCGCTGGCGATGGCGGAGCATTTCCGCGACAACGAGGGGACGGATGTGCTGCTGTTCATCGATAACATCTTCCGCTTCGCGCAGGCGGGCTCGGAGGTCTCGGCGCTGCTGGGCCGACTGCCCTCGGCGGTCGGGTACCAGCCGACGCTGGGGACCGAGATGGGCGCGCTTCAGGAGCGGATCACCTCCACCGAGAGCGGCTCGATCACCTCGGTGCAGGCGGTCTACGTGCCGGCAGACGACTACACCGATCCGGCGCCCGCCACGACCTTCGCACATCTGGACGTCTCAGTGGCGCTCTCGCGAGAGCTTTTCGAGCAGGCGATCTTCCCCGCGGTTGACCCGCTTACGTCAACCTCGCGGCTGCTCGAGCCGCACGTGGTCGGCCAGCGGCACTACGAGGTCGCGCGGGGGGTGCAGGAGATCCTCCAGCGCTACCGCGACCTGCGCGATATCATCGCGATCCTCGGCATCGAGGAACTGTCGCCCGAGGACCGTGTGGTCGTCGGGCGCGCCCGGCGCATCCAGCAGTTCCTGACGCAGCCGATGTTCGTGGCCGAGCCGTTCACCGGACTGCCCGGCGCGTATGTCTCGATCGAGGACAATCTCGACAGCATGGAGCAGATCCTCGCGGGTGACTTCGACGACCTGCCCCAGGACGCGTTCCGGATGGTCGCGACGATCGAGGACGCCGTCGAGAAGGCGAAGGGGCTCGGGTAGAGATGGCGGAGCGGGCAGACGCAGACACATTCACGCTCAGGGTGCTCACCCCGATGGGTGAGGCGCTCAACATGGACGCGTCCGCCCTGCGCGTGCCGGCATGGGATGGTCAGCTTGGAGTGCTGGCGAGGCACGCGCCGATGATCGCGCTGCTGCGGATCGGATCGTCGGTGGTCACCGGACCGGATGGCCGCAGGCGTTGGCTCGCGACGGTCGGGGGTGTGCTGCGAGTCAAGCGTGACGAGGTCGTGATGCTCGTCGATGCCGCCGAGGAGGCCGATGAGATCGACGTCGAACGAGCCCACAGGGCGCTCGCGCGCGCGCAACAGCGGCTTGCGACGCGCGCGGATGACACGGACATCGCGCGGGCCGAGATGGCGCTGGCACGAGCTGCGAACCGGCTGAGGGTCGCCGAGAGCGCCGGAGCCCGCACGATCTGACGGCGGGAGGTTCGATCACTGCCTTGACGCAAGGCCTGTGATGCAGTACCTTCCTCATTGAACGTTGCATCCTCCGATACGGAAGACTGCGCCCGACGCGGCGAACGCTGCGAGTACGTTGGACCGCCCCGCATCCGCGGTGGCGGTGTGTGCAGTTGATCTGCCGGAGTGGTGAGGGGGCAGACCCGGGAGGCAGTACATAGATGGCATGCTTCAGAATAACCGGCGGCATTCCGCTCCATGGGACGGCGGCGATCAGCGGCTCGAAGAACGGTTCGCTCCCGCTGCTTGCCGCGACGCTGCTCGTGGACGGAGAAGTCGTGCTTCACAACATCCCCGACATCCGCGATATCCGCACGATGATCAAGATGCTCCAGGCACTGGGAGCGAAGATCGAAGCGCGGCAGGATGGCGGGCTCAGTATTGACTCATCAGACATCACCTCAGTCGTCGCGTCATATGATCTCGTCCGGCGGATGCGTGGGTCATTCTACGTCGCGGGGCCCCTGCTGGCGCGCTTCGGAGAGGCGCAGGTCCCGCTGCCGGGAGGCTGTGTGATCGGGAGCCGCCCCGTGGACTTTCACGTCCGGGGCTTCAAGGCCCTCGGAGCGAAGGTCGAGGAGAAGTACGGCGTGATGCACGGCAAGGCTGATCGCCTGGTCGGCACGCAGATCTACATGGACCCGCGGCTTCGCAGCGTCGGTGCCACGGTCAACCTGATGCTGGCAGCGACGCTCGCCGAGGGCACTACCGTCATCGAGAACGCCTCTCGCGAGCCGGAGGTCGTTGACTGCCAGCAGTTCCTCCACGCCTGTGGAGCGCAGATCGAGGGGATCGGCACCACCACGCTAAAGATCACCGGCGTCGAGCGGCTGGAGGGCACCGAGTGGACCTCTATCCCAGACCGCATGGAGGCGGGGACGTTCCTGATAGCCGGAGCGCTGACCCGCGGCGACGTGACGGTTGAGCCGATCGTTCCCGAACACATGCGCATCGTGACCGACCTTTTCGAGCAGACCGGCTGTGAGATAGATTACACCGATCGCTCGGTGCGGCTGCGGATGGATCGCCGGCCGGAGGCGGTCGATGTGATGACCGCGCCCTACCCGGGCTACCCCACCGACCTGCAGCCCAACACAGGTGTGCTGATGTCGGTGGCAAACGGCGCCTCGGTGATCGAGGAGACCATCTTCGACGCGCGCTTCAACTACGTCGATGAGCTGATTCGCATGGGCGCGGACGTTCGCGTCATGGAGGGGGCAGCGATCTTCAAGGGGGTCCCGCAGCTCTTCGGTGCGCCCGTCGTGGCGACGGACATCCGAGCCGGCGCCGCACTGATCCTCGCGGGGCTGTGTGCGGAGGGTGTGACGGAGGTCAGCGGAGGGTCGCTGGTCGATCGCGGCTACGAGGACATCACAGGCAAACTTCGAACCCTGGGCGCGCGCATCGAGGCGCTCCCTGAAGCCGATCCGGAGACACTGGACCCCGAATGTTTACCTTAGGTGAGCGGCTGGGCATCGACCTCGGCACAGCGACCATCGTGGTCTATGCCCACGGCCGGGGGATCGTCGTGCGAGAGCCGTCGGTGGTCGCCACCGACGGACCGGGTGGCCGCGTTCTCGCGGTCGGTGAAGAGGCTCAGGCGATGCTGGGGCGCACACCCGGAAGCATCGTCGCGAAGCGGCCACTGCGCGATGGCGTCATCGCCGACTACTCGGTCACGCGCGAGATGCTCGCGTATCTGATCCGCAAAGCCACCGGTTTCCGCGGGCGGCTCTTCAAGCCGATGGCGGTGATCTGCATCCCCTCGGCGGCCACCAGCGTCGAACGGCGCGCGGCGCTTGACGCGACACGTGCGGCGGGCGCGGGCAAAGTCATCCCGATCGAGGAGCCGATGGCGGCTGCGATCGGGGCCGGACTGCCGATCGCCGCGCCGGGTGGGAACATGGTGGTTGACATCGGCGGAGGAACCACCGACGTCGCGGTGATCTCTCTCGGGGGGATCGTTGTCAGCGACTCGCTGAGGCTGGGCGGCAACCATCTCGACGAATCAATCATCAGACATATCAAGCGCGTGTACAACCTCGACATCGGCGAGCGCACCGCCGAGAACATCAAGATCCAGGTCGGCTCGGCGTACGAGTTCGACGATGAGCGCGAGGTCGAGGTGCGCGGGCGTGATGTTATCAGCGGCCTGCCGAAGACCGTCTCAGTAAGCTCGATCGAGATTCGGGCCGCGATCGCCGAATGTGTATCCGCGGTTGTTGAGGCGGTCAAGAGCCTGCTCGAGCGCACGCCGCCGGAGCTTTCGTCGGATATCATCGAGCGGGGCATCTACCTCACCGGCGGCGGGGCGCTGCTGCACGGCCTCGACCGACTGCTGGAGCTGGAGACCGGCATACCCGTTCGGATCGCCGATGACCCGATTTCCTGCGTCGCCATGGGCACAGGGCAGGTGCTCGAAGAGGTGGACTTCCTGCACCGGCACGCACGATCGATGGAGGGGTACTGGTAGACAGCGGCGACGCATGTGAGCGCAGCGCGAGAACGGCTCGCGATGACGGCGGGCGATCCTGACGGGGGGCGGAGCGAGGGCAGGCGAGACTTATTCCACCGTCCAGTGCCGCCACTCGGTCGGCTCGCCCGTGACCTCCCGACCCTCCTCGTTCGTTCCGAAGAAGCGGTACTCGTAGCGCCCGGCAACGGTGGGAGTGAAGCCGACCCCCCAGTCGCGGGCGCCGGTCTCGTGGGTCTGCCACCAGTCCGCTGGCCGAAGCGTCGCGAGCATCGGAATGCCTCCGGCCGCTGCGGGCAGCCGCATCTGGAGCGTCAGCTGGCCCGGGAGCCTGCTGTTCCTGCGATCCCACTGCACACGAAAGACCGCCTCCGCTCCAACACGTCCGGTCGCCGGCGAGACGCCATCGCCCGCCCACCGGCCGTCCTCCGACCAGCTCAGCAGCCGATCGGCCATCACGGGACGCAGCGGCTCGAGCTCGGTCGTGATCCTCGCCGGCTCCCGCGGAGGGACGGTCGTCCACGGCTCGTTACCGGCAAGCACGTAGCAGTGGCCGCCGAAGACGTAGATCGACCCGCGATGCGGCTCCACCACTGATGGCAGACGGTGGACCTCCTCCCAGCTCTCCCCACCGTCGCGTGTGTGAAGCACGTGCCCCAGTCGCGTGAGGATGTAACACCGGTTCGGCCCGGCGATGGCCGCATCGATGGCATAGTTCGCTGCATCGGATGCGAAACGTTTCGGGCTCCACGTCTCGCCACCATCGGTCGTGCGCCAGATGTGCGTTCGCTGCGAGGGGAGCACCCACCCTACGTTGCGGTCGTGGAGCATGAGCTCGTCGATGACATCCACCTGGCGCGTGTCGCTCATGATGACCCGAAGGCTATCCAGATCGGTGCCGGCAAGCAGACGTCCGGTGATGTGGCCGATCCACAGGTAGTCGGGTGGGTATGTTGCCAGCTTCGCGAAGTTGCCAACCGCCGTGACGGTTTGCCATGTGCCCGCGGCCGTTCGCCGCAGCAGCATATCGTCGCCGACATCGTGCACGTCCGCCACAGCAAGGCCCCTTTCGGCGTCAAACATGCTGAGCTGCCTCATCACGCGGAGCGATGCGGCCGCAGCCCCCTCGCAGCGCTCTGCTTCCCAGGTGGCTCCTCCGTCGCGGGTGCGACATATGAGGGGATCGCCGCCCCAGATCCAGCCGTTGTTGGCATCGACGAAGTGGACACCGGCCGGGCTGTTCGGCAGGGGATCGGTGGGCAGCAGCAGGTCCCAGGTCTGCCCGCCGTTGCGGGTGCGCAGTATCGCCCGCAGGTTCGATGAGGCTCTTCCGACGATCCAGCCGTGAACACCATCGTCAAGGAAGCTTGCGGTGGTCAGGAAGTAGCCGTCCGTGCGGAAACGGCCTGTGTCCTGCAGCAGTTCAACCAGCTCCGCCGCCTCCCGCCAGGTGCGCACGGGCGTGAGCGGCCCCGGGAGCGGAAGTATGCGGGCTGGCTCCGGCTGCTGCAGGCGCTGCAGGTCCGGCACCGGATTCAGAGTGCGCAGTTCCTCGCGAACGTGGAGGCCGGTGGGGGTGAGCACCAGGTACTTGCTGCCATCCCACATGAGCGTGTGCGCGCCGTCCGGCGTCCGCTCGACTGCCCAGGCGTCACCACGGTTCTTCGTGACCAGGAGCAGATCTCCGGCCGCCGAGAGCGCGACGCCCTCGTTGAGCGACGAGAAGTGCAGGTCGCTCAGGTCCGCGAGGACGGGGGTGCTCTTCTCCCTCCACGATGCGCCGCCGTCGGAGGTGTCGAAGATACGTCCGGACGTCGCCGCGGCGTATCCGCGCCTCGCATCGACGAACGAGAGGGCCTTCACCGCCGAGGGGATGGGCATCGGCTGCCACTCACCCGCCGCGCGGCGATAGCCCAGCGAGACGCCCGCCGGCGTCAGCCCTGCCGCCCAGAGCAGCTCGGCGGAGTTCGCGGCGAGCGCATGGAGGGTGCCGGGCGTGTCGGTGAGGAATGGCTCCCACTGGCGGTCTTCAGCGCGAAAGCGGAAGATGCAGGCCCGCGCCGGCGAACGCGTGTTGCCCGCGATGAAGCCCTGCGTGGCGTCCACCGCATGGAGGTCGTGAAGCTCGTGGTCAGTCCCGAAGCCAGGCGTCCAACGCCAGCTCAGACCGCCGTCCTCGGTGTAGTACGCGCTTCGGTCCGTCCGGATGATCCAGCCATGATCCGGGTCGGCGAAATCGACCGACGTGATCGGCGTGACGTCCATGTCGGTCCAGACGGCGATCCACGAGTTCCTTCCGTCCGAGGTGCGTAACACCGCGAGACGTTCACCCTCCTCGCGGCGGTACGTTCCCACAACCCACCCGTGTCGCCCGTCCTCAAGGAAGTCGCCGGCAGTGAAGGTGACGTTGCGGCCCGCGGCGCGGCAGGGACGGGAGAGCGAGTCGACCTCAACCCAGACGGCGTGACCGGGGACCGCGAGGCAGATCAGCAGCCCGATGACGGCGTATCTCATGGTAATCTCCCTACCTGCGCTCGCGCCGCATGGAGTGCCGTGCATCTGCGAGCATTCTAATGCGAAATTGTGACGAGGTCAAATGTAGTCGTAATAAGTGTTTCGCATCCGCAGTAGCAAAGGTTTCTTGAACGAAGTCAGTGACCTCTGCGCGACCTGGTGGGGCTCTGTATCAAAGTCTAAGGGTTGAGTTTTGCAGTAGAGGAGCGATCTGGCGCGCCCACGAGCTGTTCGCCCAGTTCGTGTTGAGGCGGTGTATGGTCAGAAACAGCGCGGCT
>JBMNNW010000137.1:0-10784 GCA_050942735.1 Armatimonadota bacterium | reverse complement strand
TCTCGTTTCTCGGCTAACGCTTCCCGTTTCCCGGCTAACGTTTCTCGGTTCCCGGCTAACGCTTCTCGTTTCACGGCTAACGCTTCTCGTTTCACGGCTAACGCTTCTCGTTTCTCGGCTAACGCTTCTCGTTTCTCGGCTAACGCTTCTCGTTTCTCGGCTAACGCTTCTCGTTTCTCGGCTAAGGTTTCCCGTTTCCCGGCTCACCGGGTCAGTCCGCGTCGGGGCTGACCGTGGGGGCGGCGGGCTCGCGAGAGGCGAGATCCGCGATCAGGTTCCAGATCAGGTGCGCAACCACGATCAGAATCGCCAGGATCGCGCTCTTTATCATCTGCGAGCCAAGCAGCCGCGTGCTCTCATCCTTCGAGAGCACGAAGATGATGCCGAGGACAATGCCGAGCGGCGGCGCGACGAAGGACGCGATGAGCAGGCCGATCCACGTAAGCTGGCTGATGCCGACAAGCTCAGGGCGCTCGCCGCGCTTGACCTGTGCGATGGCCCGGTTGGCGAGGATCACCCGGCGGATCTGACCGACCGCGCAGAGCAAGCCCGCGAGCCCCAGCAGGAGCGTCAGCAGTCCGTAGAAACCGGGGACCACGAACGCTCCGAATCCTCGCAGGCGCAGATCGCTGTATTCCAGCGACCTGAGCGCCTCAACACCACCGGCGGACTGCAGGACCTTGAGGCCGACGAGGAGGATCGCGGCGCCGATGACGAGCGCGATGATGGCGGTGATGATGACGGCGGCGCGCTCGCGCTCGAGCCTCTCGGCCATATGGCGGTCGAACTGCTTGAGGCGGACCTTCTCGGAGGTCTCGCCCGGCTCTGCCATTCCGGCGGCAGCGCCCTCGATGGTGTGCGCGTCGCCGACGGCCGGTCCGCCGCCCCGGTCCTCTTTGGCGCGGCGGGTGATGGCGCGCTCGGCCTCGGCGATGTCGCAGCCGCAGTCCATGCAGTGAGTGTCGGTCTCCTGGCAGATGGCGCCGCATTCGGGGCAGATCTGGACAGCCATTTTCACGCTCTTCCCACGAGGTAGTCAGGCGAGGGCATCATCAGGCCCGCCGCCATCTGTCGAGCATATTCGGATGGAGTGCCAAAAAGAGGCCTGTATCGGGAACCCGGCGGAATTTATCAGACCGGCGGAGGTGCTCGGAAGTCGGATGGAGAATAGCAGATGCCCTTCGAGAGAGTCAAGTTCCAGACGGGTGCCAGGGGTCTGTATACGTGGCCACGGATCGGCAGGAAGCTGAGACAACCGCAGACAGGGAGGCGGAAGGGAAGGAGCTTTACGGTCTTTCGTGGAGGGCCGTGCTGCTGTCCCTGGTCTTCCTGATCTTCTCGCTGGTATGGATGCAGATGTCGGGTCTGGTTGGTCGCGGGGCGCAGCTTGGTGAGAGCGTTCCGGTGATCCCGGCGGTGGGGGCACTGCTGTTTCTGACGCTGCTTTTGCCGCTGCTGCGGAAGCTGCCGGTGTGGCTGCGGCTCGATCGGGCGGGCGTGCTGATGGTGTACGCGTTCCTGGCGATCGCGGTGTCGATGTCGTCGGTGGGTGTGGCGCGGATGCTGTTCCCGAACGCCACAGCGCTGTTTTACTTCGCCACTCCGGAGAACAACTTCGAGCAGTTCCAGCAGCACATTCCCGACTGGATCCGGCCGGGCGATGGTCCGGAAGTTATTCGGCAGATGTATGAGGGCTCTGATGCGGCGCTGAGCGGCGACGTGCCGTCGGGGCTGCTTGGCGTCTTCGCGGTGGTGCCGTGGGGGGCGTGGATCACGCCGCTGACGGCGTGGACGATCTTCTTACTTGCGGCGTTCATCGCGATGATGTCGCTGATGACGATGTTCCGGCGGCAGTGGGTGGAGCGGGAGCGGTTGACCTTCCCGATCGTACATCTGGTGATGGACCTTGCGGGCGGCAAGGACGCGGAGACGATCCTCTCGTTCTTCAAGAATCCGGTGATGTGGACGGGGTTTGGGCTCGCGGCGGTCTACAACCTGATGAACATCCTCAACGCGTGGAACCCTGCGATTCCGGCGATGGGTCGCGCGGAGGATCTCGGCGGTCTGTTCACCGAGCGGCCGTGGAGTGCGATTGCTCCGCTGTCGATCGCGTGGCGGCCCGAGAACATAGGGATCGGCTATCTCGTCCCGACAGATATAACGCTGTCGGTGTGGGTGTTTTACCTTGCGCTGCGGCTGGCGAATGTGTTCCAGACCGCGGTGGGTTACGATATTTCGGGCTTTCCGTTCGAGCAGGAGCAGTCATTCGGCTCGTATCTGGCGCTGGGTGTGTTTTTGATCTTCGTGGCGCGCGAGCACCTCGGTCGGGTGTTCCGGAAGGCGGTCGGGGCGGCGCAGTCGGTGGATGACAGCGACGAGCCGATGAGCTACCGGGCGGCGGTCATCGGCCTGATCGCCGGCGTGGTGGTGATGCTGGTGTGGGCGAAGGCGGCGGGGATGGCGCTGTGGACGGCGGCGATCTTCTTCGGCCTGTTTCTGCTGTTCGCGCTGGTGTATGCGCGGGCGCGTGCGGAGGCGGGCGCGGCGATGGTCTGGCTGTTCCCGTTCTACCAGCACAAGCGGATGATGATCAACGTTACCGGCTCGGCGATCTACGAGCGTTTCGGAGGCTGGTCGAATCTTACGATTTTCTCGCTGCTGATGTTCCTCTCGCGCGGGTACTTCCAGTCGATGATGGCGTATCAGATCGAGGCGACGAAGATCGCCGACGAGGCGCGGATCAAGCAGCGGGTGATGACGTGGTGGCTGGTTGCGGCGCTGGTGGTTGGACTGGCCGGGGCCTATGTGATACACTTGCAGGCGTACTATACCCACGGTGCGAACATTCTGGAGGGCGGGACGACTCAGGGCGGCTACCGGACGCGGCTGGCGATCCAGGAGTATGAGGGTCTCGCGAGCTACACGCGCGGGCACAGGGAGCCCGATCGGCCGCGAACCATCGCGGCGGGCACGGGCCTTGTGATTACCGTGGCGCTCATCGGCCTGCGCTCGGTCTTTCTGCGCTTTCCGCTGCACCCTCTGGGCTTTGCGATGGTGACGGCCTACGGCGGCCCGCTGTGGGGCCCGTTCTTCATCGTCTGGGTGATTAAGACGCTGGTCCTGAGGATCGGCGGCATGGGTATGTACCGGCGGTTAATCCCGTTCTTCCTTGGTATTGTGATAGGGCACTTTTTCACAGCCGGTCTTGTCTGGGGCTGGCTCAGCGCGGTATTTGAGGAGATGGGCCGTCGTTACGTGGTTCACTTCGGGTGAGCCCGGTGGCGGTGGAGCGGGGGGCCGCGACGACGGCGAACACAGCAGCGACGATGATGACGGACGGCCACAGGCGGGACTCCGCGCCGAACGGGCAGCGCGGGCGGCGGTAGCGTGGCGGGGTCTGCAAACGGCCCGGTCGATGGTGGACCGACGCATGAGGAGGAAGCACTGATATGACTCGCTACGGACAGCGCATTCAACTCCGAGGGTTCGGCGCGGTCGTCGCCGCGGGCATGCTCCTGTGCCTGATGGCGGCAGGGCCCGGCTGGACCGCGGTCGATATCAGCGATCTGGCCGAGCAGATCACCGAGGAGCGACTGCAGTCGCGGATCGAGGATATGGTCGGGCTCGGCTCGCGCGTATCAGGGTATCCGGGCAACGCGCAGGCCGCGGATATGATCCTCGACACGTTCGAGGAACTGGGCATGGAGACGTATGTGCAGGAGTTCGACATGCCGGCGCCGATACAGCGGAGCGCGTCGCTTGAGGTTGGCGGGGAGACCTACGACATCCACGGCCTGTGGCCGAACCTGGTGCGCACCGCCAGCGTGCCCTCGGCGGGCGTTGAGGGTCCCGTGCTGTATGTTGGGGACGGGAAGCTTTCGGACTTCAACGGCATGGACGTGAAGGGCACGATCGTGCTGATGGAGTTCAACTCCAGGCAGAACTGGCTTAACGTGCCGCTGCTTGACGCGGACGCGGTCGTTTTCATCGGGGCCGACAACACCACGCGGGGCGAGGCTGAGGTCAAGTGGCTTCGGGTGCCGGTGAACGTGCCGCGCTTCTGGGTGGATCACGAGCACGGTGAGGCGCTGAAGGCGGCCGCGGCCGCCGGTGCGGAGGGGAAGCTGACGGCGGATATCCGCTGGGAGAACCGGATGAATCGCAACATCATCGGGATCCTTCCCGGCAGTGACCCGCAGCTTCGCGACGAGGCGATCGTTCTGGAGGCGTATTACGACTCGATCTCGGTGGTGCCGACGCTGGCGCCGGGGGCGGAGAACGCGGTCTCGATCGCGACACTTCTGGAGCTTGCGGAGGTATTCAGCGAGGAGCAGTATCGTCCCGCGCGAAGCATCGTCTTTCTGGCGTGCAGCGGCCACTTCGAGGCGCTCGCGGGTGCGCGTGAGTTCGTGAATCTGTGGGGCCGGGAGCCGCGTCGCGCGCGGGAGCGGCGGGTGAGGTATGAGGAGCTTGAGCGGGAGCTTGCGAGGTTGGAGCGCGCGCTTGAGGACACGCGCGAAGAGATTCAGCGGATGGAGCGGCGCAAGGCGGATTTCGACCGGGTTAAGGACACGCTCCCGGAGGCGCAGCGTGGTCGCCAGGAGCAGCTCGCCAGCCGGGTCCTCGTGGGGCAGTTGGAGTTGGACGAGGCGGGCGCGTATGATCGCGTGACGCGGCTTGAGGCGGATATTCGGCGCCAGCACGATTACATGCGGATCTGGGAGGCGCTCGATCGGTTCGAGAAGGTCCACATGTTCATCGGGCTGGACCTGAGCACGCAGACGCCGACGCTGGGCGCGTTCCAGGTGGGCTGGTATTACGCGCAGGCGCATCTGCTGCGGTTCTACTCGCCGCTTGGCAAGCAGTTCACGGAGTATGGTCTGGAGATCGGTGAGGAGCTTGGTCTGGTTCAGCCGGGGACGATGGAGGAGCAGACAGAGGCCTTCGCTCCGCACTTTATCGACGGGATCAACCCGATCAAGGGCCGGGAGTGGCACACGTTCTTCCCGGGTCGGATCGCGTTTGACCACGAGATGGTGATCCGCGGCGGTCGGCCGGGGATGGTGTTCACGACGGTCAACGACGCGCGGCAGTATGTGGATACGCCGGTGGACACGGTTGATCGGCTGGACATGGAGAACCTGGTTGCGCAGAATCGGCTGCTGGTGAACATGCTGCACATGTTCCTCGGCGACGCGACGCTGAGCGAGCGGGCGCTCAAGCGGGTCGAGGCGCTTAAGAAGATGGACGAGCTTGAGGACGCCCAGGGGACGGTGCTGCAGTTCCTGCGCCAGGAGAGCTTCGTGCCCAACAGCCCGGTTCCGCACTCGCTGGTGATCGCGCAGGGCCAGTACCGCTCGATGATGGGTGTGCACACGACGGTTCTCGAGATGGCCAACGAGACCTCTGAGTTCACGCTTCGTGGCGAGATGGCGAACCAGTCGGTGGCGCTGGAGGCGTACAACTTCGACCCCGACAGCGGCGATATCATCTATGCGCCGGACCGGGGCACGGATGGCGACAAGAAGTATCCGCGTGAGATATACGGCCGGGCGGGGCTTAAGCGACCGGTGATCGTGTTCCGGTGTGCCGCGACGGACCTGTTCGACCTGATCGACGAGCGGTACTTCCAGACGCTTGAGCGCGTGTTCATCTACAACGCCGATGACTTCTCGGAGCCGATCTCGTTTGGGTACTCGATCAACGAGATGGCGCAGCTTCTGGCGGCGGAGTTCCCATCGTACACGGAGCCGTCGGCGGTGATCTTCTCGATGCCGGACCTCGACATGCAGGTGACGATGTCGATGGGCCTGGTGGGCATCCGGATGGTGGCGATCAACGCGACGGAGCAGAGGCCGACGGGGATGGGCTTCCCGGCGGCGGAGACGAAACGGATTCCGATGACGCCGCTGCAGATCGCTCAGGACATGTGGATGCTCGACGAGTTCCGGATTCAGCGGCTGGATCGCCACGGGATCGCGAATCAGCGGGTGATCGAGCTTCACGAGACGGCCAAAGCGTCGCTGGACACGGCGAAGCAGGCGCTGGAGGAGCAGCGCTACGACGTGGCGATGGCGGCGGCGCGGCATGCGTGGGGGTATGAGTCGCACGCATATCCGGACGTGCAGAGCACGGCCGAGGACGTGGTGCAGGGCGTGCTGTTCTACCTTGCGATCCTGCTGCCCTTCGCGTACTTCGGCGAGCGGTTGTTCGTGCACGCTCGGACGATCATCGGTGAGATCATCGGGACGGTGGTGGTCTTTACGATCGTGTTCCTGATGCTGGCGATGGTGCATCCGGCGTTCGCTCTGACCAACAGCCCGCCGATCATCCTGCTGGCATTTATCGTGATGGCGCTTGCGGTGATGGTCATCAGCATCGTCACGATGAAGTTTAACAAGGAACTCAAGTCGATGAAGCAGTCCAAGGGCGGGGTGCATGAGGCCGACGTTGGGCGGTTGTCGGTGGCCGGTGCGGCCTTCGGGCTGGGGATTGCGAACATGCGCCGGCGCAAGTCGCGGACGGCGCTGACGGCGATCACGCTTATCCTGCTGACCTTCACGGTGCTGTCGTTCACCTCGGTGCGGACCTTCCTGCGGTCGAACGAGATCAGGCTGGCGCATCAGCCGGCGTATCAGGGCCTGCTGCTGCGCGATCGCTCGTGGCTGTCGCTGGAGGCGCCGACGGCGGCGATCCTCGACAATGAGTTGGAGCAGACGGCGATCGTCTCGCCGCGGGCGTGGTATACCGCGACCGACCTTGAGAAGGAGCTGATGGTGGACATCAGCCCGGCCGGGGCTCGGGAGCGGACGTACACGGTGAACGCGCTGCTGGGTCTCTCGCCGCAGGAGGTGGAGGTGACCGAGACCGACCGGCTGCTGAAGGTTGGTCGGTGGATCGAGGAGGGCGAGAAGAACGTCATCCTGCTGCCCGAGTCGATCGCGGAGGCGCTGGACGTGAGCGACTCCGACGTGGGCGAGGCGCAGATGGTGGTGTTCGGGCGGCAGTTCACGGTCATCGGGATTCTCGATGAGACGGGGCTGCGCGACACGTTGGACCTCGACGGCGAGCCGCTGACGCCGGTGAACTACGCGATGCTGCGGCCGGAGGTTATCGAGGAGCTGAAGCGGCAGGCGCAGCGGAGGGGCCAGCTCGGCGCCTCGGGCGCCCAGTCGCTGCTTCAGGAGTATTCGCACTACGGGCCGGAGAAGATGGCGGTAATCCCGTATGACACGGCCGTGGAGATGGGCGGGACGCTGCGCTCGATCGCGATGCGCTTCGATGACCCGGAGGTTGTGGCCCAGACGGTCACGGAGATGATGCGCCGGTACGCGCTGAGCCTCTACGCGGGCGTTGGCAACACGGCGTTTCTGTTCAGCTCGGTGGGTATGGCGAGCGCCGAGGGTCTTGAGATCATGGCGATCCCGATTCTGATCGCGGCGCTGATCGTGCTCAACACGATGCTCGGGGCGGTGTATGAACGGACCACGGAGATCGGGATCTACTCATCGCTTGGTCTGGCCCCGTCGCATATCAGCATCCTGTTCCTTGCCGAGGCGAGCGTGTTCGCGAATCTGGGGGCGATCGTCGGGTATCTGCTTGGGCAGATGCTGGCGAAGGTGATTCACGTCTTCGACATCCAGGCGGGGGTGGAGTTGAACTACTCCTCGATGTCGGCGGTGGGCGTGACCCTGCTGGTCGTGGTCGTGGTGCTGCTCTCGACGGTCTACCCGTCGAAGCGGGCGTCGGAGATCGCGTCGCCGGGGATCGCGCGCAAGTGGGAGCTTCCCGATCCGGTGGGCGATCTGCTGACGGTGCGGCTGCCGTTCACGGTGACGGGTCGGGACGCCTTCGGTGTTGCGGCATTCCTCGAGGAGTACTTCTCGGAGTACGTGGGGTACGCCGGTGGCGAGTTCCTCGCCGAGAACGTTCGGCTTGAGGCGCTTGGCGAGAAGCCCGAGGAGGGCGTGGCGGCGAAGCTGCGGATGTGGCTTGCGCCGTATGACCTTGGCGTGAGCCAGGACTTCGCGCTGAGCATGATCCCGACCGAGGATGAGGACATCTACGCGATCGAGATCGTGCTGACGCGCCTTGCCGGTGATATCACGTCGTGGAAGAAGACGAACTCGCTGTTTCTCTCATCGATCCGCAAGCAGTTCCTGATCTGGCGGACGGTGCCGCAGGGCGAGAAGGTCGCGTATGCGGATCAGGGCGAGAAGGTCGTCAAGGAGAGCGTCGTCCTCAGCTGACGACCGCGACCGGGAAAATGAGCGGGGAAGCGCCGCCGGTTTCTACGGCGGCGCTCCCCTGCATCGGGAGTGATACCGACGGATAGAGCCGCTGGTAAGCAGGCAGCCATCAAGGCGGTCAAATGGCTGATTAAACAACAGAATGGTGATGGGTCTTTCAACCCGCTGGCGGAGGGGATGGCGGGCTTTCACAAGGTTCCGTATGCGCTGTCGCTGAGCGGGCAGAGTGGTCGGGGCGTACGTCTGTGCACGTGGCTGGTGGACTACAGCCTCGATGAGGATGGCGATCTTGGGGCGACCTTCGGCCGCCAGGGTCCGATGCAGAGGTACTACCTGTATCCGTCGGCGTGGATCATCGCTGGCGCGCAGAAGCTCGGTCAGTTCGGGCTTTCGCTGCGCGCCTATGACTTTGTGGCGAGTCTGCAGCATCCCGACACCGGCGGCTTTTTGCGCACGGGCCCGGAGGCGGGGCTTGATGACGAGCAGGATATGCTCGGTACGGCCGCCGCGGGCCTTGCGGCGCTGTATATGGGCGACGAGCGGACGGCCACGGCGGCGGGCGACTTCCTGGTGCGTCGGTGGGAGAGGCAGCCGCAGTCGGGACAGCGGATGTACCTGATGGTTCGGCGGGGCGAGGAGCCGGTGCGCGTACACGGTGAGGGCCTCGACGAGGAGTATGTGCTGCAGGTGAGCGGGGCGAAGGACGAGCCGCCGCCGGTCGGTCAGTGGTATTTCGTGCCGGGGCTGGTCGCGGGCTTCCTCGCGCGGCTCTCGGACGCCACGGCGGAGCGGTCGTATCTGCAGATCGCGCAGGAGTACGTGGACTTCTGCGAGTCGGGAGCGGATGATCGGTACTCGAGTCCGCGCAGCGGCTTTTTCGGCTGGGCGGCGTCGATTCTGTACGCGCTGACGGGGAACGTCAACTACGAGCGGATCGCGGGGACGGTCGCGGACGCGATGGTGGCGCGACAGGGCCCGGACGGAAGCTGGCTGGAGTCGTGTCTGCCCAGCGAGCTGACCTCGGCGCGGACGGATGCGACGGCCGAGTCGCTGATCATTCTTCTGGAGACACTCGACAACCTCGAGGTCGGGACGGCGTAGCCTCGAGATCGTGTGGGAGCAGCCGACCGACGGGTCGGTGCAAACAGGTGCCGGTAGTGTGAAAATGAAGGACGGAGGGACAGACCGATGGAGAAGATCGGATTTGGTGTAATCGGCTGTGGCGTGATCTCGCGCACACACGCGAAGGCGATCCGGGAGGTCGAGGCGGCGGAGCTGGTGGCCTGCTGCGATGTGATCGAGGATCGGGCCGCGTCATGGGCGGAGGAGTTCGACCTCGGTGACAACTACCACCGCGACCTCGAGGAGATGCTCGCTCGCGACGACATCCAGGCGGTGAGCATCTGCACGCCGAGCGGGATGCACTCGGAGCATGCGATCATGGCGGCGCAGGCGGGCAAGCACATTCTGTGCGAGAAGCCGCTTGATGTGACGCTGAAGAAGATCGACGACATGATCGCGGCGGCGGAGGCGCACAATGTCAAGCTGGCGGGCGTCTTCCAGCGCCGGACGTATGAGTCGACCAGGCGCGTGCGCGAGGCGGTTCGCAGCGGCAAGCTCGGCAAGCTGGTCATCGGCGACTGCTATCAGAAGTACTTCCGCTCACATGAGTACTACGCGAGCGGCGACTGGCGGGCGACGTGGGATCTCGACGGCGGCGGCGCGCTGATGAACCAGGGCGTGCACGGGATCGACCTGATTCTGCACCTGATGGGCCCCGCCAAGCGCGTGAGCGCGATCGCGCGGCGGCTGGTCCGGAACATCGCGGTCGAGGACACGGCGGTCGCGATCATCGAGTATGAGAACGGCGCGCTGGGCGTTCTTGAGGGCACCACGAGCGTGACGCCGGGCAGCGGCTGCGAGGTCGAGATCTCCGGCGACAACGGCACCGTGGGCCTGTCGGGCGACACGATCACGAAGTGGGAGTTCCCCGGCTCGGACGAGGACGAGCAGGAGGTCAACGAGGAGGGCGAACTCGGGACCGCCTCGGACCCGACCGCTCTGACCACGACCGGCCACACCGAGCACGTGCGCGACCTGTGCGAGGCGATCGTCGAGGACCGCGAGCCGGCGATCCCGGGCCGCGAGGCACGGCGCGCCGTCGAGCTCATCAAGGCGATCTACAAGTCCTCGCGCGAGGGCGGCGCTCCGGTCGATCTGCCGCTGTCCTACGTGGACGACGGCCCCGGCATCGACTGACGGAGATCGGTGAGAGCAGAAACGTAGCATCGGAGGGCGCCGAGAAGTCGGCGCCCTCTTTGCTGTGCGCGGCGTGACGGCCGGGAAACGGGAAACGGGAAACGGGAAACGGGAAACGGGAAACGGGAAGGGAAACGTCCGCCGTGGTTGTTGTGGCCCCGGCGCCCTCGCCGGGGAGTCGTTGGTCGTCGTCGTTTGTAGGACAGGCATCCCTGCCTGTCGCCGTTGGTGGAAGGGGCAAGGCACGGCAACAGCCGACGCATCTGAAGATGCGTC
>JBMNNW010000136.1:0-11017 GCA_050942735.1 Armatimonadota bacterium | reverse complement strand
GGCTGCGGTGTGTGCTTCATCGAACCACCTCGCAGCCAGATTCCCCCTCCTCACAACCGAACCTCCAGCGATCAATACTTTTTCAGCGGTCACATCATTGCGATTCTTGCAGCCATCCTGTTCCCGGTCTTCGCGAGGGCCCGCGAGAAGGCGCGGCAGACGAGCTGTCTGTCCAACGTCAAGCAGCTCTCCCTCGGCTTCCTGATGTACGCCCAGGACTACGACGAGACCCTTCCGCCTTCACACGTCATGGACACCGGCGTGCCCAACGCGGTGACCCACCCGAACGGCAGCACCCACAACCGCACGCACTGGGCGTCACTGATCTTCCCGTACGTCAACAACATCCAGGTCTACAACTGCCCGTCCACCCGCAGCCTCGTCTGGACGGGAGCGTACACCGGCGCGCACCCCTACGGCTACAACCGCCACATCGGCTCGGCCACATTCATCGGTGAGATGAAGGAGCCGGCTCGCTTCCTGCTGATCTGCGACACCGCTCAGCTTCCGGGCAGCGGCAGCGCCAACACCTTCGTCGTCTATGACAGCTTCTATCCCGCCAGCCACATCTCGGACCGCCACAACGGCGGCGCGAACTTCGGCTTCGCCGACGGTCACAGCAAGTGGCTCTCGGTTCCCGACCCGACGCAGTTCGTCCAGGGCGACCGCCCCTACGACAACCTGGGCATCATCTTCAGGCCCTGACGCGCGGCCCTCTGCCGGTCTGACGCCACACACTCAAGCGCCCCGCATCGTGCAGATGCGGGGCGCTTTTTCGCCGCTGCTTCGTGTGAGTGAGCTTCCGCGTGGTGTGCGGCCGTCTACTCAACCGGACGCAGCAGCCAGCGCCTGACGCTGAACCACTGGCCGGTGGCTTCGGGGTTGCGCCCCGCGATGCGGACGGTCAGTGTATGCTCGCCCTCGCCAAGCTGCACCTCGCCGAATGACTCCATCGTGCCTGAGGCGTCCACGCCCGTCCAGTAGCCGTCGAACGGATCACCGACGACCTCGCCGTCGAGCAGGACCTCCACGATCGCGTAACTGTGGGCGAGGACGAAGTCGCCGAGCAGCTCATAGCGGCCCGGCTCAACGTCCGGGAGCGTGAAGCGGATCCAGTCGCCGATCTCGGTGCCGCCGATGAACTGGGAGCCGAGTTCATCGAGGCGGCGGGTGTACGTGCCCTCGGAGTGCTCGAAGGGCAGGTCGCGGGCCTCAAGGGCCACTCCGTCGAACGGCTCGGGCTCGATCGCGCTGAGGCGGACGGTGGATTCGGCGGTCTGCTCGAAGGGCAGCACAAGCACGAGCCTGGCGTTGTGGAGCCCCGAGCTGCCGTCGCGGGTGTAGGGGTTGTGCTGCAGCGCGGGCCAGCGGATTGAGGCGCCGTCGGGGACTGAGACGCGAAGATCGGCGTGAATGAAGTGGTCGCCGATCTGCTCGCCGGCAAGCTCGATCGGCTCGTCGGTGAGCGCGAGCGACTCGCCGGTGGCGAGGTCGAGGCGGGCGCCCCGGAGCATCAGCGGCAGATGCGCCTGCACGCCCACGCCCGGCTCGGTGCGGTAGCTCAGCAGCAGGTCCTCGCCGTCGGTGCGGACCTCGACGGAGCACTCGACGGCCTCATCCGCGCGATCCTCGGGCACGAGGCGACCGAGCAGGAGGTCGTCGAAGTACCCGTCGGTCACCGCGCTGGTGGCGCTGTACGCAAGCAGCGTCACCGCCATCGTCCCCTCGGGCGCGCGCGCCGTTCCGCCGATGCGCCTCCACTCCCCGGTTCCGGCGCCGGTGAAGGTGCGGATGCCGCCGTCGATCCGCTGCTGGTCATCCCAGAACTCGAGGTAGATCGCGGCGTTGTTCTCCTCCCCACCGAGCCACCAGCCCTCGACGTAGTACACCTCACCGGGCGTGGCCGGGAGCTTCGGGCTACGGAGGCCGACGCTCGACGTCCCGTCGTCCACAAGGTGCAGCGCGCGGGCACTCTCGCGGCCAACCTCGGCGGTGGCCGACAGGGCGGCAGCGGGGCCGTAGTCCACGCTCCAGTCGGCGGGCAGTTTGCCCGGGGCCGTGTCCTCGAAACCCTCGGCGAGCAGCGGCTGGCGGTCAAAGCGGGTGCGCGGGACCATCGTGGCCTGGAGGCGCGTCAGGTCACCGTCGCGGCTGACGGAGGCGGCGTCCGGCGTCCAGGCGAGGTCGATCTCCGGGGTGAAGTTCGGGCTCTCATCGCCGTGGATGTGGCGCAGCAGGGTCGTGTCGCCGAGGGTGAAGGTGGACCAGTGGGGCTGCAGCTTGGTGTTCCCGCCGCCCGCGACGAGGCCGAGGTCGGCGTGGAAGAGGTCCACGAGGTTCTGCCGGTCCTGGATCCAGCGGCTGCCTGGTACCTCGGCGGTGTATGCGGAGAATGCCCAGCTCCAGCGGTCGCCGGTGCGGACGAGCGCGTCGGCGTCGCCGAGGATGACCACGCCGTCCTCGCCGATCTCCTCGGGCATGACGACCTCGCCGTCGCCGCCGTAGAGCAGCAGGGCTGCGGCCATGTCGGCGGCGATGGGGCGGAGAGCGTCGCCCGCGTTACGCTGCATCTGGGCGAGGAGGTAGCCGCGGCCCTCGGGGGTGTGTGAGAAGCCGGGGTCGCCGATGCGGATGCTTCGCGAGTAGGTGTTGCGCTCGTCGATGCAGGCGACGGAGGAGCCGTCGGGCCAGAGGATCGAGGCGTGGAAGCGGGCGGTGCGCCCAAGCGCATCGAGCACCACCGGATCCTGCGCGAAGTGATAGTAGATGCCGAGCGAGTCTGAGTAGACGAAGTTGTAGCCGACCACCGGCCCCTGGTTCTCCGACCAGAAGCCGCCGGGGTCCTGCTCTTCGACGGCTCTCGCCATGAACTGCCGGGAGCGCTCGCGCCAGTTGCCGTTGTCGAAGGCAACCCCGGCGATGTAAAGGCCCATCGCGTGGTGGACGGGGATGTTGTGCACGCCCTGGTTGGGGTAGGGCGCCGCGATCCTCTCGTATCCGAGCAGCAGCCCCTCCTCCCACGTGGCACGCACATCATCGGGAAGCGCGTCGCCGACGAGGTAGTAGGCGCGAATCCAGCGGGAGTAGGTCCACGGCATGTGGATCTGCCCCCAGTAGGAGCCGTCCTTTTTGTCGAAACGCCAGCGTCCGGCCTCATCCTGCGCCTCGACAAGGGCGACTCCGCCGCCCGCGATGGCGGCGAGCACCTCCTCGGAGTGATGGAACGGGTTCTCGGGGTGCTCGATGCTCCACGCGGCGGCGAGCGGGAAGATCACGTTCTGATCGGTGCATATCCACGGCTCCCCGCCGAAGCGCCCGGTGTCCGGGTCGTAGGTGTTGAGGATGCCGGGGACTGCCCTCACGAGGCTCTCGACGAGGTAATCGCGGGGTGGCCACCGATCGAAGTCCTGGGCGGCGGCGGTGGTGGTGGCGATGGCCACGGTCACGATGATTGCGGTCGCGCGCATCACTGGGGCCTCCTGCACGGTCGTGGGTGTCCTGCGGCGTAGGGTCTCATTCGCCCGGCGTCCGCTTAATCCCTTCAGGAGTGGTGAGCATTGGCGCGCGAGACTCCAGGTTAAGACTCAGTCAATGCAGCAGGGGAATAAACCCTGCGCGGGGAAACGACGTCTGTGATATCTGGAGACTCTGACGAGGTGACCTTCGCCCGTCGTGGCTGTGAAAGGTGACCGGATCATGCCGCGAGGACCGTCAAACTCGGTGCGAGGCGTCGCCTACGCCGTCTGCGTTCTGCTTCTGCTCCCCGCGCTCAACGCCGTGGCGTGTGAGATTCCCGTCTACCAGTACGCACTCGAGAACTGGGAGTCGGATGAGTACGAGGTGTTCGTCTTCCACCGCGGCGAGCTCTCGGCCGTGGAGCGGGAGGCGGTGGGCCTGCTGCGCGCGGCCGAGGACGGGAACGTGCTGGTGCAGACCGTTGACCTCGCAACGAGCCGTGACTCGATCATGGCGCAGCGGTGGCGCGATCAGGGCACCGCGAAGCTGCCGTGGGTGGCGGCGTACTATCCGCGTGTGCAGCGCATCCGGGAGCCGGCGTGGGCGGGGCCGCTTGAGGCCGCGGAGATGCGCGCGCTGCTCGACTCGCCGCTGCGGCGGAAGATCGCGGGCGAGCTGGCGAGCCGCGTGACGGCGGCGTGGATCCTGCTCGAGAGCGGCGACCGGGGGAGGGACAACGCGGCTGCGGCACTGCTGGAGCGGGAGCTGCGGCGGCTGGAGGAGACGCTGGTGCTTCCGGTGCTGGAGGCATGGGGCCCCGACGCGGCGGCGAGAGAGCCGGACCCGGTGCGGTTCACGATGCACCGGCTCAGCCGCGGTTCTGCCGCTGAGCGGATGCTTGTGCGGATGCTGCTGCACAGCGAGCCGGACCTGACGACGAAGTTCGCGCGCGAGCCGCTGGTCTTCCCGATCTACGGGCGCGGGCTGATCCTCTACGCGCTGGCAGGCGCGGGGATCAACGAGTGGACGATCACGAAAGCCGCCGAGTTCGTCACGGGACCGTGCTCCTGCCAGGTGAAGGCGAGCAACCCGGGGACGGATCTGCTTGTGGCGCTGGACTGGAACGCGCAGGTGAGGCAGATGGCGCGGGAGCGGATGCCGCCGCCGGCGGGCATGGCAAGCTTCGGGGAGCGGGCGGCCGAGGCGGAGCGGCGGCTCGCGGAAGTCGATGCGGCGCAGGGTGGCTCGCCCGCGCGGGCCGGTGATGGTGCGGCGACGCCGTCCGCGAACGAGGCGGCCGGCGGGCAGGTGCGCTCGACCGCTCCGCGCACGATGGGAGCGGCTGAGGCGCCGGCGCCGAGGGCGGCGACGGGCGCATCGGGGCCTGCGACGCAGGCGCCTCCGAGCAGCGGCGCGGAGAGCAGCGCGGGCGAAGTGGCGGGGCCGCCGGCGCCTGATGAGCAGGAGCCGGCCGGGGAGCCCGGCCCGGAGGATGAGCCGGCCCCGGACCCGGAGGCCGAAGACAGCGCGCCTCAAAGCGCGGCGGTCACGCAGGATGATCCCGGCTCGGACGGCGGCGGGGTGGCCCGGCTGGTGGGGACGCTCGCGCTGATCGCAGGGGGCATCACCGCCGCACTGACCGCCGTGGCTGTAATGAGACGACGGCGTAACGCAGTGAGGGACGAAAAGCATGAACGTGTTGCGACTTAGCATCCAGGAGATCGCTCACCGCAGGCTCAGCTTCGGGCTGGGGCTGGTGTCGGTGATGATCGCGGTCGGCGTCCTCGTCGGCGCGGTGACGATGCTGCGCGGCCATGACCTGCGCACCGAGCAGGTGATCGCGCAGAAAGAGGCCGAGACGCGCGAAGAGATGGCGCGGATGGAGGACGATTACCGGCGGATCATGAAGGACATGGGGTACAACGTGCTCGTTCTGCACGCCGATCAGAGCCGGGAGGAGCTTCAGCGGCTGGGCTACCCCACGCATTACATGCCGGAGGACTACGCGCAGCGGCTCGCCGATGAGAAGATCGCGTCGCTCAACCACCTGCTGCCGCTGCTGCAGGAGATGGTGAGCTGGCCGGAGATGAGTCGCGAGGTGCTTCTGACGGGCGTGCGCGGCCAGGTCCCGATCTTCCATGGCATGAAGTCGCAGCGGCCGCCGATCATGAACCCGGTGGATCCGGGTGACATCAAGCTCGGCTATGAGCTGGCGCAGGAGATCGCGGCGGTGGAAGGAGAGTCTCTTGTCTTTCGGGGCGAGGAGTTGACCGTGCGTGAGGTCTACGAGCGCCGCGGGACGGCCGACGATCAGACGGCGTGGGTCAGCCTTCGGCAGGCGCAGGAGTGGATGAGCAGGCCGGGACAGATCAACGGGATTCTCGCGCTTGAGTGTCTGTGCGATGTCGAGGAGCTTGGGACGATCCAGCAGCAGGTGCGCGAGATCCTGCCCGACACACAGACCTATGAGTTCACGTCGCTGATCATGGCGCGCGGGCTGGCGCGCCAGCGGGCGGCGGAGGCGCATGAGAAGGCCATCGAGCATGAGATGCTCTACCGCGCGAGTCTGCGGGAGGAGCGGCGGGCCTTCGCGAGCGTCCTGGTGCCGGTGGCGGGGCTGGGTGCTGCGGCGTGGGTGATGTTTCTGATGATGGGCAATGTGCGCGAGCGGCGGGCGGAGATCGGGATTCTCCGCGCGATCGGCGTGAGCGCTCGGAAGATCCAGTCGGCGTTCCTGCTCAAGGCGGTCCTGATGGGGCTGTGCGGCGGAGTCGTCGGCCTGATCGTGGGAGTGATCGCGGGCGCGTGGCTGAGCGAGGTGCCGCCGGGAGCGGAGGGCTTCGGGACGCTGATACATACTCGCCTGCTGGTAGGGGCGCTGCTGGGCGCGCCGATCCTCGCGGCAGTGGCGAGCTGGCTGCCCGCGCGGATGGCGGCGCGGCAGGATCCGGCGCTGGTGCTTCAGGAGGAATGACGGCGCGATGGTGCGGATTAAGGACGTGCGGAAGGTCTACCACACCGGGCGCGAGAATGTTCAGGCGCTCGACGGTGTGACGCTTGAGGTGGAGGCGGGGGAGTTCACGGCGGTGCAGGGCCCAAGCGGGTGCGGTAAGACCACGTTGCTGCTGGCGGTCGGGGGGCTGCTGCAGCCCGATGGCGGGTCGGTCCTGGTGGATGGCGAGGATGTCTACGCGATGCCGCTGGAGCGGAGGGCGCAGTTCCGCGCCACGCGGATCGGCTTCGTCTTCCAGCAGTTCCACCTGGTGCCCTATCTGAGCGTGCGTGACAATGTGCTCGCTCCGACACTTGCATTGCCGAGGGCCGATGCGCCCGACCGTGCGGAGGAGTTGCTGGCGAGGTTCAATCTCTCGTCGCGGGCGGCGCACACGCCCGGCGAGTTGAGCACGGGCGAGCGGCAGCGGGTGGCGCTGGCGCGGGCGATGTTGCATGAGCCGCGGGTGATTCTCGCCGATGAGCCGACCGGCAACCTCGACGAGAAGAACGCGGCGATCGTGCTCGGCGCGCTGGCCGACTTCGCGGACGAGGGCGGGACAGTGCTGCTGGTGACACATGACAGCGCCGCGGCATCGGAGGCCGGGCGGATCGTCCGCCTCGATGGCGGCAGGCTGGTTGATGACAGCAAAGGGCAGTTGCGACAGGACGGACAGGCGGCCGGGTAGCCGGAGGCCACGTTTGTGCCGACACGCGATCCGGGAGGGATCACAATGCGAACATCACTCGTACGAATGACTGTCGTGCCGGTCCTGCTGTGCGCGCTGGTCACGGGCGCGCTGGCGGCCGATTGGCCGATGTGGCGCTACGACGAGCAGCGGCGCGCCGTCTCCCCCGACGCGCTGGCCGGGGAGCTCCACCTGCAGTGGGTAAGGGAGCTTCCCGAGCCGATGCGCGCGTGGCCCTTCCAGTGGGATGACGCCGGGAAGCTCGACTTCGACGTCTCCTACGAGCCGGTCGCGGCGGGGACCACGCTGGTGGTCGGCTCGATGGTCTCCGACAGCGTCACCGCATATGACACGCGGACCGGCGCGGAGTTGTGGCGCTTCTACGCCGACGGGCCGGTGCGCTTCGCTCCGGCGGTCTCCGATGGCCGGGTCTACGCCGGCTCGGACGACGGCTACCTCTACTGCCTCGACCTCGGGAGCGGCGAACTGCTCTGGTCGTTCCGCGCTGCTCCACGGGAGCGCTACCTGCTGGGCAACGCGCGGATGGTCAACATCTGGCCGGTGCGTGGCGGAGCGGTGGTCCGTGACGGCACGGTGTACTTCGCCGCGGGTGTCTTCCCCTTCATGGGCACATTTATGTACGCGCTTGATGCCGAGACCGGGGCCGTCGAGTGGGAGAACTCCGGGACCGGCTCGACGTACAACCTCCATCAGCATGGTGGTGCATTCGCGTTCGGCGGTGTCTCCCCTCAGGGGTACCTGGTCGCGACCGAGGAACTGCTGCTGATCCCGGGCGGCCGCACTCCACCGGCGGCGCACGATCGCGCGACCGGTGAGCTGGTGTATCTTCGCCAGGCCACCGACATCGTCGGCAAGGGCGCGGGCGGCTACGGCGTCTGGGCCCAGGGCGGCTGGTTCTACAACCCGAACACGGCCGGCAGGCCGATGTATGCCTTGCAGGATGGCGCTCAGCTCGGCGACGTTCCGGCGGACGTCGTGAGCGATGACCTCATCGCGGGCATCGCCGGGAATGAACTGGTCATTCACGCATCGGAGCCGAATGTGCTGGAGGTCGAGGTGACCGACCGGCTGGGGCGTGGCGCGATCAAGGAGCAGTATGAGTTGGTCGAGCTCTTCCGCGCCGAACTCGACGTCGAGCTGACGAAGGTGCATATCCGCGCCGGGGATCGGCTCTACGCCAGCGGCGCCGACGGGCTGGTGGCCGCGATCGAGCTGCCCGGTGACGGTGGCGATGCGAACGTGAGTTGGCAGGGGCAGATCGACGGGACGCCGTGGAGCATGATCGCGGCGGACGATCGGCTCTTCGTGGTGAGCGAGGAGGGCGCAGTGTTCTGCTTCGGCGCCGACGAGGCCGAGGTGGCGCGACACACACTCAACGGCGTGATCGACAGGCCGCAGGATGCGTGGCCGCAGCAGGCCGCCGCGATGCTGGCGTCGGGGGCGACCGAGGGGTTTGCGCTCGTGCTCGGAGCGGGCAGCGGGCGGCTGGTGCACGAGCTGGTCGGGCAGTCGGAGTTGCACGTTATCGTCGTTGAGCCCGATGCCGCGCGGGCTGAGCAGATGCGTCGGCTCTTCGACGACGCGGGATACTACGGCCGGCGCGTGGCGGTGCTGCACGCCGACCCGACGCAGGTGGAGTTGGCGCCCTACTTCGCGGACCTCGTGGCGGCTGAGAGCCTCGCCGCGCTGAACATCGACCCGGACGGCTACGCATGGGAGCGGACTGCGCGGCGGATCTTCGAGGCGCTGCGGCCCTACGGAGGAGCGGCGTGGCTGCCGCTGTCGGCGGAGGAGCATCAGGCCGTCAGCGAGTGGGCCGCCGCGGGGACAGCGGGCGCGCAGGTGACGCGCGCGGCGAATTACACGACGATCACGCGCGAGGGGCCGCTGCCTGGTGCGGGGCAGTGGACACATCAGTACGCCGACTCGGGCAACAGCGGTGTGTCCTGGGACAGCCTGGCGCGCGCGCCGCTTGGGCTGCTGTGGTACGGCGGCGGGTACAACAATCACAACGCGCTCCCGCGGCATCAGAACGGTCCGGTGCCCCAGGTGGTGGGTGGACGCCTGGTGATCCTGGGAGTGGACACGATCAGCGCGCGAGATGTCTACACCGGGCGGAAGCTGTGGGTCACCGATCTGCCGGGGGTCGGGCATGCCTTCACGAGCCTCGAGCATGAGGAGCAGCTTGCGGCCGGAGGGCATCCTTACTTCCCCAACCAGCCCGGCGCGAACTTCGTCGGCAGCAACTACGTGTCGGTGGAGGATGGCGTCTACGTCGGCTACGAGGGCCGCTGCCTCAGGCTCGACGCGGCCACCGGTGAGCTGGTGAGCGAGTTCCGCGTGCCTGGTCGCGATGGCGGCGATGCGGAGATGAGCTGGGGCTTTGTCATCCACGACGATCTGATCGTCACCGGCGCCGATCCGCAGATGTTCGACGACGCGCCGATCGGTGGGGAGGAGTCGTGGAACGCGACGTCGAGTGACCGACTCGTGGTGATGGACAGGCACAGCGGTCAGGTGCTGTGGCAGACCGATGCGAGGATCGGCTTCCGCCACAACGCGATCATCGCCGCGGCGGGCAAGGTGTTCGTGATCGACGGTCTGTCGGAGCAGCAGCTTGAGCTGCTCGAGCGGCGGGGCGAGCGCCCCGATGAGCCGGCGCGACTGATGGCGTTCGACGCCCGGAGCGGCGAGGCGCTGTGGACGCGCGACGCAGACACCTTCGGTACGTGGCTGAGTTACTCCGAGGAGTACGACACGCTGATCCAGTCGGGGCGCTACGGCGCGCGGCGGCCGCTCCCCGACGAACCGCGCGAGCGAATGCTCGCGCACCGGGGTGAGACGGGCGAGGTCCTGTGGGAGCGTGCCGCAAGGTACTCCGGTCCGATCGCGCTGCGGGGCGATCAGATCATCACCGGGCGGGGTGAGCCGGCGATCGACCTGAGGACCGGGGAGAATCTGATGCGCACCCATCCGCTGACGGGGATGGAGATCCCGTGGAGCTTCACGCGCACCTACGGCTGCGGCACGCAGAATGTATCTGAGAACCTCATCACCTTCCGTTCGGGCGCGGCGGGGTACTACGACCTCGCGCGCGACGGCGGGACGGGGAACTTCGGCGGCACCAAGGCCGGCTGCACCAACAGCATGGTGGTCGGTGACGGCGTACTTAACGCTCCGGAGTACACCCGCAGTTGCTTCTGCAGCTATCAGTTGCAGACGTCGTACGGGCTGGTGCACATGCCTGATGCGGAGATGTGGACGTACACGGACGTCGAGCGCGGAGCGGGCGTGGTGCGGCGCGCGGGAATCAACCTCGGCGCGCCCGGTAGCAGGCTCGACGATGCCGGGACATGGTGGCTCGAGCATCCGCCCGCGGGTGGCTCTGCGCTGGAGCTTCCGATCGAGATGTCCGCCGCGGAAGAGGGCCGGGAGCCTCGTCCCTTCATCCACCACTCATCGTGGGTGGAGCGGGTGGGCTCAGGGATGGACTGGGTGGCCGCCTCGGGGATTGAGGGAGCGGCGACACTGCGCATCGGGCTGGCCGCCGAGGGCGACGATGCCCCCACGGCAAGGTACACGGTGCGCCTGCATTTCATCGAGCCCGGTGAGGCGGCGGCGGGCCAGCGACAGTTCGGAGTGCGCCTGCAGGACCGCGAGGTCATCACCGGCCTCGACGTGGCCCGGCAGGCCGCGGGCGCGAAGCGGGCGCTGGTGCAGGAGGTCACGGGGGTCGAGGTGACCGACGAACTGGTGGTGGCCCTTGTCCCGGCGGGGAACGCGCAGTATCCGCCGGTGCTGTGCGGGATCGAACTGGTGCTCGAGGACGGCCAGGCGGCGGCCGCCGGACAGAACCGTGC
>JBMNNW010000028.1:0-43672 GCA_050942735.1 Armatimonadota bacterium | reverse complement strand
GAACGCGTCATGCGTTTCGGCGAGGACTACCGGCTGGACTATGAGACCGGTCAGCTTCGCTTTGAGCCGGTCTCCGCGCCACCGCGCATCATCCCCACCACCTCCACCATCTCAGTCGCCTACCAGTCCTACGGCTATGACAGCAGCCCCGGCGCCCTCTACGGCGCGCGCGCGGAGACGAGGCTGCTTGATGATCGGATGGTCGTGGGGCTGACCGGCCTGATGCAGGACCGGCGCGGCCCCAACAACGCCGGCGACACGGCCGGGCAGCAGGAGGACATCTATCAGGCCTCCGGCAGCACCGGCCCGTTCGACACGAACTTCCGCCCGATACTGCCCAACGGCTCCACCGTCGTCATCGACGGCGAGCGGCGCACCATCGACCAGACGGTCGTCGTGCTGGTGGACAACGTCGAGCAGATCCAGGGCATCGACTACGATGTCTACCATGACATCGGCCGGATCATCTTCCGGCGCGCCGTCCCACCCACCGCGCTGGTCATCATCCGCTACTTCTACGACATCGGCGACAGGGGCTTTGAGGGAGACTCACAGGTCTTCGGCGTCGATCTCGGCTACCGCGTCTCCGACGCCCTCACCTTCCGCGCGGACTGGGCGCAGAGCGACCGCGAGGCCGAAGGGAGCGGTCAGGCGTGGCGCAGCAGCCTCGCCTACTCGCAGCCGGGGCTCACCGCAACCCTCGAGATGCGCGATGTCCAGCCGCAGTTCAACTACATCGACACGGTCGGGTTCCAGCGCAAAGAGCAGGGCCTCAACTTCGCGGCGCAGTGGCAGGCGAACGACTACATCTCCGTCTACGAGCGCTTCTCCGACCTCAAGAGCGACAGCGGCCTGACCTTCGGCTCATTCGGAACCGATGGCTCACTGAGCACCTTCGGGATGAACACCGCGCAGGACACCGGTGTGACCACGCTGGAGACGAAGACACAGCGCAACGACCTCGGGATCGACGTCAACTACCCCGGATGGCCGACCCTGAGCCTGACCCGCCAGACCCTCGAGAACCGCGGCACGGCCGGGGCGGACCGGCAGCAGACCACGGACTCGCTGTCGCTGAGCTACTCACCCTACGAGCTGCCATTCAGCCTGAACTTCAGCCTCAGCAACACCGACCTCGATTACTCCGGCGTCCCGGAGACGCAGACGGTCCGGGGCTCTTCGACCGAGCAGATGCAGGTCTCGGCAACGTATACTCCCAGCTCGACACTCTCGTTGTCAGGCCACTACGGGACGAACAGCTCGATCACCAGAGGCAGCGACACGCGCTCCGACGGAGTGGTGACACAGCTCTCCGCGCGCTGGACGCCATCGAGCACTCTGAGCTTCAGCGTGGATCACACCCGGTCCGAATCCGAAGGTGCCACCGCGGGGTTCTCGACCCTGCAGATCGACAACCCGGGCGGAGGTGGCGGCGGCGTCATCCCTGATCCCGACAGTCCTGATAGAACCCGGTATGAGGACGCAAATACCCGCATGGACGTGTCGTGGCGGCCCGCGAACAACCTCAACCTGTCGCTCGCAGCCGGCTTCCGGGACTACTCCAGCGGAGGCGGCATCGGCTACCTCGCCGACAGCGAGCAGACGTACTACAACGCATCACTCGGCTGGCGTCCCAGCGAAGAATGGTCGCTCACCACCACATGGGGAAGCGACGAGCAGGTCTTCCTCGAGGAGGGAGCCGGGGCCGTCAAGAACGACATGCTCGCGCTGGGCGTCAACTACCGCCCGAAAGAGCAGCCGTGGGGGCTCGCGCTGAACTTCCACAAGCAGAGCGGATCGAGCCCGACGACGATCAGCTCCGGCAGCGACCGCATCACCCGCATCGTACCGACCGATCTGCTCGACATCTCCGGCGAACTGAGCTACGAACTGCGCCCGGGCATGAGTCTCTTCGGACGCATGGGGCGAGCCGACTACGACAGCGGCTACGCGGCCTTCGTGAAGGACACCAGCGAGCTTGGCGTGCGCTACCGCATGAGCGAACTCGCGGACATCAACTTCGGCTACCGATTCATCAAGAACCTCTCGGGCAGCCCGGCACTGCCGCTCCCCGGCGCGGTCACCGGCACTCTCGCCAGTCAGGACTACATCGCGCATACCTTCATGCTTGAGATCTCCAGCAACTTCGCCGGAGGACTTGGCTCATCTCGGCGGAGCTCCGGAGCCTACTCAGGCCGCCTGTCGAGCTTCGGCGGCTACGGGGCAGGCTCAATGTCCGGCTCCGGCTACGGATACGACTCGGGCGGCATCAGCGACTTCAGCGGCAGGAGCACCTACGATCGCGGCACATTCGGGCAGTCCGGGTTCTCGACCAGCCCGTTCGGAACCGGGGCGAGCGTCTTCTCCAGCCGTGGCGGCGACTTCTTCACCGGAGCCGAGGACACCCGCGGCAGCAGTGCGCGCTACACACCTCCGGTCGGCGCTCAGAGCGGCTTTGAGACCGGAATCGGCGACTTCCAGGAGCGTGACGATGTGGTTGTCGAGCAGCCGACACCGTTCGGCATCGACCGCCACGCGCGGCCCGGCGACTGGCTGCAGGAGGCCTACGGGCCGTGCCTGCGGGAGGGCGTGAATCGGTGGTGGCAGTGGTATGATTAGCCGGACAGGCATCGTCGCATCATGCGCGCTGGCGGTCCTTGTCAGTTGCGCGGTCGCAGGGGCCAACCCCTTCGGCAACGTGGTGAACGAGCCGTTCGCCACCGTCGCGAACGGCCCTCAGGGTGCCATCGTGGTGGATCGTGACGCCGTCTCCACCGCCGCCGCCCGCGGCGACGCGGTGCGCCACGCGGTGCAGTCGCAGCACAGCGTCGACTCCCTGCGCCGCGCCGAGCGGAGTCTCCGGACCCTGCAGCGACTCGGCCTGAAGAGCAGGGAAGCGCGGGTCACGTTCCCCCGCCGCCTCGTCCATCTCAGGGACGGGAAGATCGTCGCTCCGGACCTGATGCGAACCGCGCAGATGGGCACGCGTATCGGGGAACCCACCAACGAACTGCGCTTCAGCTTCGAGGGCTTCTCCCAGGGCGATGAGACGGCCCTGCGCGACTACCTCGGGCGGGCGCTCCCGGTCGCCTACAACGTCTACGGCCGTCCGGCGTTCGACCTTGACGTAACCATCCGCCTCGATCCGCAGTTGAGCACGCTCCAGGGCGGCGTCTACGACGCCACCGAGAACGTGATCATCATGGCGCCACTGTCGGGGAACCTCGCCGAGGATACCTTCGTGCTGATGATCCTCGTGCTGCAGGCTTTCCACGATGACGCGGCATTCTTCTACGACGCGTGGGAGCTTGGCTTCGCGGGCGCGGCCGCGACGGTCATTCAGACGCGCGCCGGCGTCGCGCCCGGCTACAGCCCGATCGAGCCGGGACCGTTCTACGCCACATCCGTCTACGAACCGCAGAACCAGCAGGCCCTGGGCGGCCCGACGTTCTTCCCCGAGTCCGGATGGACCGGGATGCTCGTGTGGCGAATCGCGATGGTGCGAAGCGCATGGTTCAAGTGCTGGGTCGAGGACAGGCAGTTCTTCCGCCGCTTCAACGAGGCGTACTACGCGAACTTCACCGAGAGCCTGCCCGGCGACGTCCCGAGGCTGCGCGTCCTCGCCGCGGAGGTCCTCCCGCAGGTTGAGGGGATGCCCTTCCAGGAGTGGTTCCAGCGGCAGTGGGTGCTCGACACCAGCGTCCGACTCGGCAGGAAGCTCTTCGTCTGGAACATCCCTCTCACGCAGTCGGTCGCGCTGATCGCCGAGCACTTCGCCACCACGCTCGGCGGTGACGAACAGCCGCGCGGCGGCCAGGCGCGAACGACGTACTGGAGCTATGACTTCGCCGTCTCCCTCTTCGCAGAGGAGGGCAACACGATCTCCATCCCCGCCAGCGGTGACTCCGCGGGCGAGGGCTTCCTGATCCCGACGTTCTTCAACATCGGCGGCCCTCAGAACATCACCGTGCAGGTTGACCTCGGCTCGCTCCGCCTGATGCTCCCGTTCCCCTACGGCATGCGCGGCTTCGAGGCCAGTGAGAACAACCTCTACGGCTCCACCATCGGCGCGATCGAGGGCACCATCGACGTGGAGGGCGGCGGCGGGCTCGAGGACGTGACCGTCCGCCGAGGCGTCTGGGGCGATCGCATCACCCAGGGCCCGCTCGAGCCGCGACAGCTTCAGGTGACGTTCACCAACCAGCGCGATGAGACGATCACCCGCACCATCAATGTCGCGTGGGACTCGTACGCCGTGTTCCTCGAGGGCAATCGGCAGGATCGCCTCACACATCAGCTCTCCGCCGACGGCACCGGCGTGCACATGATCTCATTCCCGCTGATCCCGCTCACTCAGGATCTCTCGGCGGTGCTCGGGATCCCCGCCGCGAATCTGCTTGTGGCGCGCTGGGACCCGCAGTCACCGGCGGAGAGCAAGTACACGATCTGGCCTCGCACCGATCCGGCCGCTCCAGGTCGCGGCTACTGGATCCGCATCCTGTCCGACCTGTCGTTCACGCTCGAGGGAGTGCGCGTGCCCGAAGCACGGCCTGCCGAGGTGCCGCTGAAGGTCGGCTGGAATCAGATCGGCTCGCCGCGAACCGCGCCCGTCGATGTCTCCTCGCTGCAGTTCCAGGCCGAGGGTGAGGCGGCCGTCGGCTACCAGCAGGCGGTCGAGCAGCGGATCATCCAGGCCGGTGTGTTCGGCTACTCACAGGAGGCCGGGTACACGGAGCGCAATCAGATCGTTCCCTTCGAGGGATACTGGCTTCGCTGCCTCAAGGCCGATGGCGCGATCATGCGTTTCCCGGTCACCTCCGCAGCCACTGCGGCCGCAGCCACTGCGGCCGCAGACAGTACCCCGGAGAGTGCTCCGGTCAACAGCCTTCAGTGGTCGCTGCCGATCGTCGCGCAGGCCGGGCACATGAGTGGCTCCGCCCGCATCGGCGCGGCCACGGACGCCGATGAGCGCCTCGATCGTCACGACCTGCAGGCCCCGCCGGGCTTCGGACCACGCGTGGAGGTGACGCTGGACCCGGCCGCAACCGGCGACGCGGGCTACCTCAGTGACATCCGCCCGGCCGCAACGCCCGAGCAGACGTACACGCTGAAGGTCAACAGCACCCTCCCTCACACGCCCGTGCGCCTCAGGTGGCCGGATATGAGCGGACTGCCCGAGGACCTGATCCCGATGCTCGTGGATGAGGCCGCGGGCAGGCAGGTATACATGCGCACGACCGGCGGCTACGACCTCGCGGCGGGCGAAGAGGGCGTCGGCCGGAGCCTGAGCATCAGGACATACGTGCGCTCGTCTCAGCCGCTGATGATCTCCGGCGTCTCCGCGATGCAAAGCGGCGGTGCCTCGGCGCAGATCGTCTTCGCGCTCTCCAACGCCGCGGATGTTGAGGTCGAGATACTCAACATCGCCGGGCGCACGGTGCGCACCCTGGCCGTCGGCCCGTGTGAACCGGGGCAGAACACGCTGAGCTGGAACCTCCGGGACCGCGGCGCCTCGATGGTGCCGAGCGGGACGTATCTGGTCCGAATGTCCGCGCGAGACGACACAGGGCGTCAGACACAGGCGCTCCGACCGCTGCAGATCACGCGTTAGATGGAGCATCGCGACATCGTGAGAGACCGCCAGCCGACATCCGAACGTATCGCACGCTCAGTGCTTCGCGCGCTGATTCTGAGCATCGGCGCGGCGCTTGCCGGGCTGATGGGCTGCGGCGGCCTGCCCGCGGTCGACGACGGCGCAGGTGGCGGCACGGTGGTCGTGATGGCGGTCGAAGAGGGCACCTCGGCGCCGCTCCAGGTCCCCGTGACGATCATCGTCGGCGGTGTGCGGGGGGAGCTGCGGCCATCGGACGAGCAACTCATCCTTCGCGGCGTGCCCATCGGCACCGGCACCCCACCGACCCAACCGCTCACCGCGACCGCCCAGGGATTCGTCACGCGAACCCAGCAGGTGCAGATGCAGGTGACGGCCGCCACGTGGGTCACCGTCGAGCTGGCGAAGGCCGATCCGGCAACCACCGGCAGCGTCGGCGGGACCGTCCGTGACGCCGACACCGGCGGGCCTGTCGTCAACGCGTTCGTGCACTTCACCCCGCCCGGCCAGGACGAGGGCGGCGTCGGCGGATACACCGATGCCGAGGGCCGCTTCATCATCGGCGGCATCCCCACCGGCCGGCGAGACGTCGCCGTCCAGGCGGAAGGGTACCTCCCCTCCGGGACCTCCACGGTCACCATCCGATCCGACGCGTCCGGCGGCAACGACGACCTGCAGTTCGAGCTGGTCGCCGGCGACACCACGGTGAACGTGCGTGGCGTGGTCGTAGACGCACTGACACGCCGGGCGATCGCGGGCGCTGTGGTGACCTTCGAGGACGGCGAACCGGTCGAGACGGATTCCGACGGGCGCTTCCGGGCCACGGATGTCCGCGTGGGTGATCGGACGGTCGTCGCCGGTGCCGCGGGGTATGACGAGCTGACGACCGTGATCCGGGTGCTGCCGGGCATGGGCGAGATCACGCTGGAACTGCTCGAGGCGGCCGGAGACCCGCCCGGCGCCCCGTTCACACTGGCGGGCAACGTCACGCTCAGCGGCCGCCCCGACAACGCGGGCGCGACCGTCACGGCCCTCTCACTCGCCACCGGCCGCGTCGCCGCAACTGATGAGACCGACGCCGCGGGACGCTACGAACTCTTCGTCGCGCCAGGACGCTACGAACTGACGGTCACCTTCGGCGACCGCGAGATCTCCCGCGAGATCACCGTGCCCGAGGGCGGCGTCATCATCGACGGCGTGGACTTCGCGCTGACCGTCGGGTAGGCCGATCTGCGGCGGGATCCCCGCCGCCGCGCTCACAACCCCAACTCGTCGCTGATCTCGCGCATCGCGTCGATCACGAAGTCGATGTGCTCGGTGAGGTCCACGCCAAGTTCCTCAGCGCCCGTGCGGATGTCCTCGCGATCCACCGCCGCCGCGAACGAGCTGTCCTTCATCTTCTTCTTCACCGACTTCGCCTTCAGGTCGCTGATGCCGTTGGGGCGCACCAGCGCACAGGCTACGATGAAGCCGGTCAGTTCATCCACCGCGAAGATCGCCCTGCGAACCAGCGAATCACGGGGCACCCCCGTGTGCGGCGCGTGGGCCTGGATGTCACCGATCAGTGCCTCGTCCAACCCACGCTCACGGAGCAGCTCCGCGCCCTGCTGAGGATGCTCCTCCATCGACGGGTGGATCTCCCAGTCGAAGTCATGCAGCAGCCCCACGGTTCCCCAGTACTCCTCATCCTCCCCGAACTTGCGCGCGTACGCCCGCATCGCCGCCTCTACCGCGTACGCGTGCTTGCGCAGGTTCTCGTTACTCACGTACTCATGCAGGATCTCCAGTGCCTCGTCGCGCGTCATGGCCTCTGCTCCCTCGTTCGCCTTCCTGACGTCTCGGTCTTGCGTTCGACGCTGCGCTGAGCTTTCCCTTTGACGCGGGCAGGAACTCTGCCGCGAACCCCGAAAGGAGGGAAGGAGCATTAGTACTCACCTAACTCGACGGAGGTCTGAGCACATGCGAATGAGTGTGTGGATGGGATTGTGCCTCGTGGTCGCCTTCGCCGGCGTGGCCGCGGCAGACGATCCGGTGGATGTGTATGTGCATGGCGAGTTGCTCGAGCTCGACCCGGCCGCGATGGAGCGGGACGGGCAGGTCTACCTGCCGGTCCGCGCGGTCTCTGAGGCGGTCGGCTCGGAGGTCACGTACTTCGCGCATCGCGAGGCTGTGGTCGTCTGCAGCGGCGAGCGCTGCACCGACATGCCGCGGGAGGAATCGATCAAGGTGGACATGCGCCTTCTCGTGCCGATGGAGGCGCTCGATGAGGCGCTCGACGTTGACATCGACTGGCACCCCGAGCAGCGCGTGGTGGCACTGCGCACCGGAGCCGTCGGGATGATGGCCCCGGCGATCGTACTGCCGGGCGTAAACGGCCCCTACGAGCGCACCTCGTGGGATGATAAAGCGGCCGTCGCCGTCGTCTGGTGGGCGAACCACTGCCCGACGGTGATCCGTTATGAGGACCGCTTCATCGAACTCGTGGCGGATTACACGCCTCGCGGCGTGGAGTTCGTGGCGGTCGGGTCGAACTGCGGTGAGCAGTACCCGGCCGACAACTTCGAGAAGATGCAGGAGCGCGCAGAGGAGAAGGGATACAACTTCTTCTACGTCCGCGATGAGACCCAGGAGGTCGCCCGCGCCTACGGGCCCGAGCGCACCCCGGACGTCTTCCTCGTCAACCCGGCGGGCTTCGTCGTCTACCGCGGATCGATCGAGGACTCAGAGCACGTCGATCAGGTGCAGCGCCGCCACCTGCGCGAGGCACTCGACGAGTTGCTCGCCGGTGAGCCGATCTCGATGGCGAACACCCCGCCTCATGGCTGCACCGTCAAGTGGAAGAGGTAAGTCACCCTGCTGTCTGACACGAACGCGCCCCTCGCGGCCGGAGCACACCTCACGCTCCGGCCGCGCCTTCTGTACGCGCCGCCTCCGGGATGCTCACCAGCGTTGGAGGTCCGCCGCCGCCGATGGTGAACCACAGGTGCGACATTGATACGTTCACCGTGGAGGGATCGTCGTGACCGAACCGACAGCCGTCGAGTTCATACGCGTGCTTGAGCGCTGGCCGAAGTTCGCGGAACGCTACTGGTGGGACGACCCGGCGAGACCCGATCTCGGCTGCTTCGGCACCGGGTACAATCACTGGGGCGTACAGACGAATCAGAAATACCTCGGCGCGATGGCCGTCCTCGCCGCCGACCCGGACCTCGACGAGGAGGCCGCGGGCATCTCGCGCGAGCAGATACTCGACCGCGCGCTCCGGGCGCTCCGCTTCTCCTGCGCCAGCCACCTCTCCGGCGACCATCACTGCGCTGACGGCACGCAGTGGGGGCACACCTGGATCTCACTGCTCGGCGTCGAGCGGATGATGCACGGCGTCGAGGCGATCGACGAACACCTCACCGACGCGGACCGCGAGGGCCTGCGCCGGATGCTCGTCTCCGAGGCCGACGCACTCCTCGACCTGCCGATCACCGCCACGAAGTGGGCCGCCGACGGTGGGAACCGCCCCGAGTCGAACCTCTGGAACGGCGCACTCCTCGCCCGCGTCGCCCGCATGTACCCCGATGAGAGCCACGTTGACCTGTGGACCGAGCGCGGCACCCGCTTTCTGCTCAACAGCATCTCCATCGAGGCCGATGCCCACGACGGCACGATCTTCGCCGGCAGGCCGCTGAGAGAGTGGCACATCGGCCCGAATTACTTCGACAACTACGCGCTCGATCACCACGGCTACCTCAACGTCGGATACATGCTCATCTGCCTGAGCAATATGGCGATGATGCACTTCGCCTGCAGGACGGCCGGCTGGGATCCGCCCGAGGGGCTCTACCTTCACGGCCGCGAACTCTGGGAGCTGGTCCGGCGGCTGATCTTCGGCGACGGCCGCCTCTGCCGCATCGGCGGCGACTCGCGCCAGCGTTACTGCTACTGCCAGGACTACCTGCTCCCGAGCCTGCTCATGGCCGCCGAACTCTTCGGCGACGAGCACGCAGCGCAGCTTGAGGCCGGGGCGCTCGAACTGATCCGACGCGAGCAGCAGATCTCCGGCGACGGCAGCTTCATGGCCCACCGCCTGGTGAGCATCGAGCGCGGGAGCCCCTACTACTTCACGCGCCTCGAGGCCGACAAGGCCGTCGTGCTCTCGATGAATGCGTACTGGCGGCGCGCGCTGCAGATCCCGAGCCGCCCGCCCGCGGAGACCTTCGAAGAGAGCGCGCGCGGCGGCTGGATCGAGCCCGAGCACGGCGCGGTCATGCACCGCTCGCCGCGCCGCATCGCCTCGTGGAGCTGGCGCGCATGGGCCCGCCCCCAGGGCCTCTGCCTCCCACCCGACTCGGGCGACCTCGCCGAGTGGGACCGCAACCTCGCCGGTCTCGCACTTCCGCTCGGCGCGGGCGGACGCGCGGAGGTCCTTGGCCACGAGCAGATCCTCTTCGACGGCGGCTTCGTCACGTGGGGCGTGATGGACGACAGCGCGGGGGCTGTGCTGCCCGAGGGATGGAAGTTCCCCAGCGCTCTCGAACACCGCCACGCCGTCGCCGCGCTGCCCGATGAGCGCACCATGGTCGTGATGGAGCACTGCGTGGCGCCCTTCCGCTGCTACCTCGCTGAAGTCAGGGGTCTCAAGCTCAACGTGCCCAACGACGTCTTCAACGATTTGCAGCGCACATACGCATTCGACGGCGGCTCGATCACAGTCCAGGGCAACGAGCCCGCGGGGGTGATCCCGCTCGGCTCCCGCTGGGCGTGCGTGGATGACACCATCGGTCTCGTCGGCATACACGGCGCGGAGGGCCTCTCGCTCTGCCAGGCAGGCGTCCGCCGCGCCTCCGGTTACGCCAACAGCCTCTACTACGACGAGCTGTGCTTCCCCGGCATCGCGCCGGCGATCACCAGCGAGGACCCGCCCTACCTCGAGTTCGCGCCGGGCCAGGTGATCCTCGACAGCGCGGGTCTCGTTCTTTCCGGCGCGAGCGCGGCTGAGACCGCTGAGGTGGCCGCGGCGATCGAGCGTATTGACCTCGACGAGGACGCGCTGCGCGCCGTCATCGTCCCGGGGGCCGACGGAGCGCGCTACGCCGTCATCGCCAACTTCAGCGAGGCGCCGCTGGCCGCGGAGATCAGAATCGACGCGCAGATCGCCACCGACTGCGCCTCATCGGAGGCCCTGCGCGCGCCTGACGGGATGCTGACGGTCGTGCTTCGCGCTGGCGAGTGCAGGCTCCTGCGAATCACTGCTGGCTGACACGACGAGGGGGCGAGCGCTCAAGCTCGCCCCCTCGTCAACGGCCTCCGGCGGGATCGCGGGACCCGGGCGTCGCCCTCGACGGCCACGCCCCTTCAGCCCCTCAGCGCGATCTCCACCATCTGCGTCCCCTCGACCCTCGGGATCACGAAGCCGCAGCGGCCGTCGGTCATCGTGAACGCTATCTCCTCGCCCCCAGGCACGAGCCGCACCAACGCGACCTCGTCATCCACCCGCACGCTCACCGGCACCTCGTGCAGCGGGATGATGTCCTCAACGATCTCAAGCTGCTCGCTCCGCCGCTCCGGGACGTAGTGCAGCGCGTGCACCACGAGCCGCTGCTCCGCGGCTTGCCGGTTCACGGTGAAGATCGCCGTCGAGGGTGCATCCGCGCGTAGCACCGGCTCCTCCAGCAGCAGCTCGATCGCGTTGCGGATAAGCAGCTTGCACCAGCGCGGGGCGCGCTCGCGGTACTGCGTGAAGTGCGGGTGCATCAGGTAGATGCACCGGTCGTTACGTACCGCACCGGGGTACTCGGCCGGACCCTCAACCGGCGTGTGCCGGTGCGAGCAGAAATGCCGCCAGGTGCGGTTGAACCACGGCTTGCACACCGGGGAGAGCACCTCGGCGTCCAGCAGCGGCCTCACCTCCGCGCCCTGCAGGTAGATCACATGGGGCGCGTCGGCCAGCCCGTCACCGAGTTCGCCCGGGACGATGAAGTCCGGCGAAAACGGCGCCTCGCCAACAAACTCCACGCCCAGCTCACCGACCGCGAACCGCTCGCCCTCCGGCTCAAGGCCCGCGTGGTACGTTGCCAGGAGCCTCCCGCCCGCTGCGACGTACTCACCGAGCTTCACCGCCAGCGCGTGATCGACCGGGATCTCGTCGGGCATGATGATCAGCCGGTAGCGCGAGAAGTCGCTCTGCGAGTCGATCACATCGAACTGATGATGCAGCTCCTGCAGCATCTTCGTCGCGCCGGAGATCGCGGGAGGGATGTCGCGACTCGCCGGATCGGTGACGAACTCCTCGGGAGTCATGACGCCGATGTCCACCACCGCCTCGGCACCATGGCACCAGGGCTCGGCCGCCTCCACCTTCTCATACACCGAGCCGATCAGTTCGTAGGTGGGGCCGTCGATCTTCCCGTCGGGCGGAAGCTGGTCCCCCACTTCGCAGCGGCAGCCCAGCGCCAGCATCCGCATGCACTCGTACTCCAGCGCAACCGGGTTGCGATATGAGTGGAAGTCACCCCATGTGGTGTGGAACTTACCCGTGTGTGAGATGGTCGGGAGGCCCAGCGTCCGCGCATACCTTTGCGCGACCGGGAAGTGCGCGTACCCCCACTTGCCACCGGGCAGCGACTCAAGCTCGAAGTGCGTGAATGAATGCTGCATCTTCCGGTGCATCGGCCCGATGTGCCCGGAGTTGTAGAAGATGAGTGCGTCGGGGGCGTGCTCGCGCACCAGTGCGCTCATCCGCTCCTGGAACCGCAGAAGCACATCAAGCGCGTAGCTCTGACGGTCCTCGGGCCTCTCCGGGTCGAGGCCCTCGCTGAGCATTCCCTCGATGCAGTGCCGACACGCACACGGTTGCGCGTGAACGATGTCAAAGAAGAACCCGTCGCAGTCAAAGCGCGTGAGCACCTCCTCGGTGTGCTCCGCGAGGAAGTCCACGTAGGGGGAGTTCTTGCACAGTCGCCGGTAGAACCCCGCCTCAAAGGGCTTCGTGCCCATGAAGCAGCCCTCCGGATCGACCATGCACCACTCAGGGTGTCGCCTGCTCGAGTAGAGGTCCCACTCGACCGTGATGTAGATCGGCACGAGGATGTCCCGGGCGTGGCAGGCTTCGATCTGCCGCCCGAGCAAGTCCGTCGTCAGCTCCGGATGAACGCGCTCGCGGTGCGTCTCCGATGGGTAGTAGATCCAGCCGTGATGGCCCCGCGCGAAACAGCAGATCTGGTTGACGCGGGCCGTCTCAAGCGTACTCACGAACTCCTCGGCGTCGAAGGCCCCGCCGATGCCCGGTATGTCGCCGGAGGTGTGAAAGTCGAGATGGATCGCTCGGTAGCGCAACTCGCTCATAATCCCGCAAGCTCCTTGTTTGTGTGACAGAGTCTCCGGCCGTCGCCGTTGCCGTCCCGTTTCCGTTTCCGTTTCCCGTTTCCCGCTTCCCGTTTCCCGCTTCCGTCGCACCTACTTCGCCCTCCGCGCCGTCGGGCCCTTCGCCGACCGGTACATCATCGAGGCGAGGGCATTCCGCCGCCCTCGCCTCGGCAAATCCCCCGTCAGCTTACGCGATCCCCCCGTCAGGTCACTCCCTGCCCATCGCCCTCGCCATCGCCTCAAGCACCGGCTTGACCTCCTGGCGCTGCTCGGGCGTAAGCTCGGTGGTGTAGCCGATCATCCGCACGAGCGCGCGATCCGCAAAGCGCAACGCCCGCTGCTGCTGCTCGGGCGTGGCGTCCTGCATGCGCTCGGTGATCCGCTCGATCAGCTCAACGCCCTCGTCAATCTGTCGCGCCCGCTCCTCAGGAGGCTGCCGCCAGAACTCAGCCATCTGCGCGCGCGCGATCTCCTCCATCCGGTCCTCGCGCGCGACACCGCGCTGCGCGATCTCCTCCTCCGTGAGCGGTCGCGGCGTCGAGACAACGTAGACCGTCCGCCACTGTGCGCCGGCGGCCTCCGCGATCGCGTCCAGCGCCTCCGACAGCGGCGCCTCCTCAAGCTGCAGCGAGACCGTGCCCGTCAGGCCCTCATCCGCCAGCACGGTAAAGCGGCTCCTGAAGCTGAACTCAGCCAGCGCCTCGTCGAGCGCAAGGTCGGTCGCGTCCCAGGTGATGCTGTCGGAGCGCCCCTCAAAAAGCAGCGGGCGGATCGGGTCAACCGCGTTCATCGCGGCACGACGCCCCCTCTGAGCGCCCTCGGCGCCCTCGGGTGTGGCAGGCTGCGCGATCGCCCCGCCCGGCAACGGCCCGGCGTCTGCACGGGGCTGCTCGGGCAGATCGCCCTGCCCGGCGCGGTCTGCACGAGCCGGACCGCGAAGCTCCCGGCGCTGCTCATCGCTCAGGCCCGCGACAAGCTCGCCGCGCCTGGTCTCCAGTCTGACGAGCAGCTCCGACGCGGTGTAAGGCACCTCCGGCGGAGCGGTCTCGAGCATGTAAAAGCGCATCCACGACGAGCGTGTCGCCTTTCCCAGCGAACTGACGGCGTCCTCGATCGCGAAATCCGCGAGGCTGCCGGTCACCGAGCCCTCGGTCCACTCAGTCACCGCCACCTGCACACCCGTCTGCCGCTCGATCTCCGCGGCCACCTGTGCGGCCGTCCACTGGCTGGCCGTCACGGTCACCGTGGCGGCCTCCTCCACCGCACCGGTCTGCGTGGAGACAGACAGCACCCCCATCATCGCCAGGGCGACGCCCAACGCGATGCATCGCTTCACGGCAATCCCCTCCATCTCGTTCCTGCATTCCCCCGCGAGCGCGCCTTCACTGGCCGGACGTGGCCCTCGACATCGCCTGCAGGTAGGGCTTGAGCTCGAGGCGCTGCTCGGGCGTGAGTCGCTCGGTGTAGTTCATCATACGCGTGAGCATCCGCTCCATCCCGCGCTGCATGCGCCCCTGCATCCTCGCACCGCGCCGGGGGTCCTCGGCGCGACGCTGCGCCATCCGCTCTGCCATGCGCTCCATCCGCTCCACGCGCTGCTGCATGTCCGCTGCGCGCTGCTGCGCAGGCTGCTGCCAGAACTCCGACCACTGCTGGTTGAAGCGCTCGTTCCTGCGCTCCTCGCGGACGGCCTCGCGCTGTGCGATCTCCTGCTCGGTCAACTGCCGGGGCGTGGAGGCGATGTAGACTGTCCGCCACTGCGCACCGGCCGCCTCGGCGATGGCATCAAGCGCCTCCGAAAGCTCGCCATCCTCAAGCTGCACCGAGACGCTTCCCGTCAGGCCCTCATCGGCCACGACGATGAAGCGGCTCTTGAGCATGAACTCCGTCAGCGCATCCGCCAGCGGCGCGTCGGTGAGATCGAGCGTGATCGTGTCGGTCCGCCCGGCGAGCAAGAGCCCGCGCACGGGGTCCTCGACGTCCATCATCCCACGCCCGCCCCACTGCTCGGCCCGCTGCCCCTCGTCGCCTTCGGCACCCTCGCGGGGGGCCGGCCTCGCGATCGCACCGCCGGGGCCCTCCATGTTCATGCCGAATCCCGGTCCACCGCGCTCGCCCTCAGCTCGCGGCCCTCTCTCGCCCGCCGCCTCAGGCTGCGGAGCACCCTCGCCCTCAGCGGCCGGAGCACCCTCGCCCTCAGCGGCCGGAGCACCCTCGCCGTCGGCGGCGGCCTCAGCCTCGTCACCAGGACGCGCTGCGTCAGGCCGTTCGCCATCCTCGGCCCGTGGGCCGCGCATCCCGCCGAACAATGACGCCCGCTGCTCCGGCGTGAGGTTCTGCAGGAACTCCGTGCGCGCCTCGGTGAGCTTCGCGATCAACTCGGCGGCCGTGTACGCCTCATCCGGTGGCGCCGTCTCCAGCATGTAGAAGCGCAGCCACGACAGGCCTGCTGCCCGTCCGAGTGAGCTGACCGCGTCCTCGAGCGCGAAGTCCTTCAGCGTGCCCGTGAGCGACCCCTCGCTCCACTCGGTGACCGCCACCTGCACGCCGGTCTGCTTCTCAAGCTCGGCAGCCACCGTCGAGGCGTTCCACTGCTGCGCGGTCATGTTCACCTTCGGCTCCTGCTCGGCCGCGTCTTCCTGCGCCAGGGCAGGCAGCGCCGTCACCAGCATCGCCAGAACAAGCGTAATGACTACATACCTCACCATCACGATCCCTCCGATCAACTGATCGTCGCTGCACGGGCATTCGCCATGACAACCCCGCGGTCAGTTCCCATCTCGCGCTCCACCCCGGCGTCCGCCCTCAGGTCGCTCGCCTCCGCCGCCCCTCCCGCCGCCCCATGCTCCACCCGCGGCCTCAAGCTCTTCGACGCTGAGGATGCCGTCTCCGTTCGTGTCGGCCCCGGCAAAACGCTCACGCATCCGCTCGGGCAGCTCATCGACGCGAATCTTTCCGTCGCCGTCCGTGTCGAGCCGCTCGATCAGCCGCGCCCGCCGCTGCTCAGGGGTCAGTTGCTCGCCACCATCGGGAGCCCCTTCGCGCCGGGGCATCGCCGCGCGCAACTCCTCCCGGCTGATCGCCCCGTCACCGTCGGTATCCGCCGCCATGATGCGCTCGCGAAGCTCCTCGGGGATCTCGCTGCGCTGGAGCAGTCCGTCGCCGTTGGCATCGAACTGCTCAAAGAGCCCGCCTACGCGGTCGCCGCGCGGCTGCCCGCCATCCCCGCGCGCTTCGCCGCCATCGCCACCGCGACGCTCACCGGTGGCGGGTCGCTCGGGCCTGGCGCCCGCAGCCCCCGTGGATCCGGCCTCACCGCCGCGCTCCGGCCTTGCCTCTCGATCGCGCCTCGTGGCCTCCGGCTGCTCTGAACCCTCCCGCGCCTCGTTGGCTGAGGCGGCTTCATCGGTCTCGACGCCCTCGCCTTCAGATTCGCCGTCGGCGGGCTGCTCGCCCTCCTCGAGCACAGCCGCATCAGCGTCCGGGTCAACGACTTCCTCAGGTGGTGTGACATCGATCAGATCGTCGCGACATCCCGACACCAACACGAGACAGCCCAACACAACCGCGGGGATCAACGCAGAGACAATCAACCGGCGCATAATCGCTTCGCCTCCGGCACGACGTGGCAGCATTAGCTTGTGATTGCATTGACGCACAGACCCCGGTGCCGATTCCACCGAATCTCGGCATCTTCCACGTTCTTCTCAAGCGCCGCCCCGCAGTCCGGTCGATGTGCCCGTCTACTCCGGCCGGAACATCTGAAAATCCCCGCCCCCGAGGTCGAGCAACTCGTAGTGATCGAGCCGGAGCGTGTGCCAGTAGCAGTTCCAGCGAGGATCGGAGCTGAGAAACGCACCGAGTCGCCGGATCAACTCATCCTTCACGGCCGCCTCCGCTTCGTCTCCCGCGATGTTTGCGCACGGACGCGCGTCGAGATCATACAGTTCATCGAAGTCGCTGGTGAGGTTGTACGTGTACATCAGGTGGCGACCGCCAATCTCCGCGAAGTATGACACCGCCGGGTTCGGCGCAACATGCCACCCGGCCTCGAAGATGAAGGGCCGCTCTCGCTCCGCGCGCTCCCCGCGAATCAGCGGCAGCAGCGACTCACCGTCGATGCGGTCGGCCGGCTCGATCCCCGCAGCCTCCAGCACCGTCGGCGCGATGTCCAGCAGCGTCACCAGTTGCTCGTGCCGCGTCCCGGCAGCCTCTCCGCCGGGGAGCTTCACCACCAGCGGCACCTGCGCGGTCTTCGGATGCCCGTAGACGCCCTTGTCCACCAGCCCCAGCTCGCAGTTCATCTCCCCGTGGTCGGCCGCGAAGATCACCAGCGCGTCATCGTACATCCCGCGCCGATCCAGCTCCGCAATGAATCGGCCAAGCGCCGCATCCAGCGCCTCAATCTGAAGGAAGTTCATCAGCATGTACTGCCGGGCGGTCTGCGGGTTGTCAAGGCCCCAGTTCTTGCGGTAGAACTCATACACCCGGGGAAGGCCCGACACGGTGCCCGTCACGGCCTCGTGATAGCTCTCGGGCAGCTCGATCCGCGCGGCGAGCTCACTCGCCCGCTCCCGGTAGCATCCCGGCACGAAGAAGGGCTGATGCGGAGCGAAGAAGTCGAGCTGCAGGTAGATCGGCGCTCCGGTTGCGCCGCGCTGGTAGAGCGCGCTGTCAAGCCGCTCCCCCGCCAGCCACGCGAGGTACTGCGAGTACGTCGCCTCCTCCGGGAACTCCGCGCCGCCCTCCTGCGCGATCCACCCGCCGTAGTTGTTCCCCGCGTCGCCGCCCGGACGTACCCCCTGCAGCGGATCGGGCCACGTCGGTGGCCGCACGCCACGCTCGCGGAGGTACCGCAGGTAGCCGTCGTCATCGTTCATCGGAGGCGCCCAGCGGTCCCATGCGTCATCCGCCTCGCCGAACGCGTCGATGAACTTGTGCGCGCCGACGTGGCACTTTCCGGCGTGCTTTGTGATCCACCCGACGTCACGGAGATACTCTGCGAAGATCGCGTCATCGGCGCGCAGCAGCACCTCCATCCCGTCATGAGCGCGCTCCTCGTTCACCAGCAGGTAGGAGTAACGCCCGGTCAGCGTCCCCGCTCGCGATGGCCCGCATAGCGGCGAGTTGCAGCAGGCGTGGGAGAACGTCGCGCCATCGGCCATCAGTCGGTCGAGGGTCGGCGTGCGAAGGTGCTCGCGCATCGGGCTGTCGGGGTGCCACGCCTCGCGCGGGATCATGTCCACCGTCAGGTAGAACACGTGAGGCGGACGCGCGTTCGCGTCGTGGTCGTAGGGGTGCGCGCCCGAACGCGGCTCAAGATAGCGGCTCCTCACCTCTGAACTCCCGGTCATGACAATCATCCCTGCCGGATCAGTGCGATCTCTTCGTGCAGGAGGACCTTCCCCGAGCCTGAACACAGACCTGCCCCGGCTCGCCCGAACACGTCAGACGTCGAGCTGCGCCCCACGCGCCGTGAGCCTCGCGCGCAATTCGCTGGCGTCGAGCGCGCGCGGCGCGCGCCCGCGATCGGCGCTCCATGCCGCGGCGACCCCCACCGCCTGCCCCATCATCGCACAGGTCGTCATCACGCGCGCCGACGACAGCGCCATCTGGTCGGCGGAGAAGCATCGTCCGGCCATCAGCAGGTTGTCCGCACCGCGCGCGACGAGTGAGCGCAGCGGGATCTGATAGGGCGGCACCACCTGCTGCTCCTTCGTCAGCAGATAGGTGCGCTTCTCGTCATCGGGCCTGAGCCCGTCGAGGTAGAACGCGCCACGCGCCACGCCGTCATCGAACGCGCGCCCCGCGCGCACGTCATCCACGGTCAGCACGTAGTCCCCGGCCACGCGGCGCGTCTCGCGCAGGCCGATCATCGGCGAGCAATGATCGACCCACCAGCGGTCCGCGTTCGCGTTCCGCGGATGCTCCCGGCGCGGCGTCTCCTCGCCACGGAAGTCGCGCTGGTAGAAGTCCAGCACCTCCCAGACACGCCGCCGCGCGTGGATCTCAAGCTCCGTCAACCCCACGGTGTCGCCGCTGTCGTGGCCGATGACCTTCAGCTTGAGCGCCCTCGCCTCCGGACCCGCCGGCCAGGTGCTGGTCATCGGCATGTCCTCTTCGCGCTCGACCGGCTCGAACCAGCCCGGCGGCAACTGCGGTCCCGCCGGCTCACCCAGTTCGCGCACGAAGTACATCATCGAGGGCGGGATCGGCCCCAGCTCGCCGCCCGGCAGCAGCTTACAACCCGCCGCGCGCGCCACCTCCCCGCCCCCGGTCGCGTCGATGTACACCGCCGCCTCCAGCGCCTCCACCCCCGACGCGCCCGCTATCAGCGCGGGGCCGAGCGTCCCGCCCGTACGCTGAGCATCCACGAACTTCGTGTGCAGCAGCAGACGCACGCCGTGCCTGAGCAGCAGCTCCTGCAGGATCACCGCGAGAATCTCGTGGTCAAAGACCCGGTTCGTGTTCGCGAAGCCATCCACCGGGCCCGGGTAGGGCGCGATGCTGTCCCACTGCTCCTGCATCTCGATGATCTCATCGAAGATCGCGCCCTGTCCGGCCGTCTCCCCCGACCAGTTGGCCACGCCGCCGACCGTCGCGTTGCCGCCGGTCACCGCAAAGCGCTCCACGAGCACCACCGACGCGCCCTCCACCGCCGCCGCGCACGCCGCGCAGACCCCCGCAATGCCGCCGCCCATCACCGCCACGTCCGCCCGGTAGCGCAGCGGCACGTCCCGGCTCCAGCTCACGAACTGGTCGCGTCCCGCGTTCGGCATCGTCCCGTCACCTCATACAGGCGTTCACGTCAGCCACCAGTGCAGGATGTTCGTCTTCGACTGGTCGTAAGCGTGCGACGCCTGGATCAGCACCCGCTCGGGAGCCCCCGGGTCGAGGGCCCCGACGACGATGGCATTCGAGTACGCGCCCGCTCCCGCCTCCCGCATCCGCAGATACCGCCCGCCGTCCCACGTGACCCCGTCGGTGGACGCGTAGAGGATGAAGTGCCCGCGAATCTCCTCGTCGCCCTTGCTGCCGCTCCGCCCGTGCAGCACGTAGCCGCCCCTGAACGCGGTCATCTGCGGGTTGCGGATCTGCCGCTCGAAGAACGACCTCTCCGGCTGCGTCCATGTGCGGCCCGCGTCGTAACTGACGACGTACTCGAGGTTCTGCTCGTCATTGATGTTGTACACGTACGCGATCAGGCCGCCGTCGGGCAGCACGCACATCGTTCCGTAGCCGCGGCCCTCCGTGACAAACGGCAGTGTGCTGCGCAGCGAAAAGCTCCTGCCGCTGTCGCCGCTCACGTAGAGGTTGTACACATGCTCGGGGAGGGTGCCTGTCCATGTGTCGGCGGTGTCGTTGCAGAACTCCAGCGCGACTATCTCATCACCGATGCGCATCATGTCGTACACCCGTCCCGGCTCGTCGCTGATCGGCACCGCCTCCTCCCACGTCTCCCCGCCATCGGTGCTGCGCAGGCACATCGGCTCGTAGTGAGGATGCCAGCCGGGATTCGTCTGCAGGTCGCACTCGAGCGTGCTCACGACGATCGCACCATCAGGCGCAAGCACCGCCTTCTCACAGAAGACCGACCGGCGCCGCCCATCATCGTAGGTGCGCTTTGCGTGCTCAAACTCGATCGGGTCGCTCCACGTCTCTCCGCCGTCCTCCGATCGCTTGAATTCCGTCCACCCGTCCGCACAGTGCCCCTTGTTGGCGTTTGAGCAGTTCGCGTAGAAGGCGAGTATCTTCCCCGGAGCATACTCCACGAGCGCATGCCCCAGGTGCCCGCTGCGGTCCTCCTTCGAGTGATCGACGAACAATATCCCCTCGTTCGGCGGGTTGGGCGGGATGACGTCGAAGTCGATGCTGCCGACTGCGTCTTCGCTCATTGCTGTCTCTCCTTCGCCTGATGTGCCCGTCACAACTCCACGTACTCACCCGCGTCCATGTCAAAGGTCATTCCCTCGATCGCCGGACCGGCCGCCGTCGTGATCTCAAGCCGCACCGCCACCTCGCCGTCCTCGCGCAGATCCGCCGGCAGATCCCACCGGAAAGGCGGCCAGCAGCGCGCGCCGAGGCTCCTGTCGCCCACGAATACCTCCGCGCAGTCGAGGAAGCGCGCATCGCCCGCGTCCAGCCCAAGCTGCGTGTCATCCGCGCTCAACCCGACCACCCGCTCCAGCGCCAGCGTCCCCGCGAAGTGTGGAAGCCCCGAGGCGGGAAGGTCGAGCGGCAGCACCTCCTCCGGCGGTGCGACGATCCGTCGTTTCGCTCCCGGAGCCCCCTCCACGCCGAATCCGCCCACCAGCCACGCGGCCTCCAGCAGACCGTCATCATCAGCATCCGTCTCGATGCGAATGAGAAGTTCGTTCGTCCCCGGCCTGACGAGTTCCGCAACCGGCCACCCGACGTTCGAGTGCTCGAACACGAACGCGGGCGTGGCGTCCGCGAGCGCGAGGGCCTTCCCGTTGAGCAGCACCTGCGCATCCCCCGCAAGGCCGTCGCGATCCACCACCAGCGTCAGGTCGTCAGGCACCTCTTCCGCGACGAACTCCACCCGCCACCTCCCGACCAGCGGATAGTCCACGCTCATGCTCGTCGGACTCATGCCCCCGGGCACTATCCGCATCGGCACCCCGCCCTCGGCCCCGAGCCGCGCGAGTGTATTGATGATCGGCTCGGGTGGGACGCCCTCCGCGCGGATGCCCTCGCCGGGCGTGAACTCGAACCGACCCAGCCGCAGGATGTTGCGCGGCGTCTCTGCCACCCGCCACGGCACGGTGAGGTCCAGCGCGACCTCGTGCCACCGCGAGACTTCTGGAGCGGTCGCGGGTGCCTCACTCGTCACGACGACCAGCGAGCCGTGCGCCGGCAGCGTGACCGCGCAGACAAGTCGCCCCTCGTGACGCCGCGCCGGGAGCGGCCGTCGCTCACCGGTCTCCGCGTCCCACCGCTCGGCCGACTGCGCATCGGTCCGCAGGCAGAGGGTCCCCGGAAGCTCCTCCCCCGAGCAGTTCGCCAGCAGCACGACCCGCCGACCGTCCACATCGCGCACGTGCGCCAGCACATGACCGCGCCAGCGTTCGTACGTCTTCAGCTCAACCTGCGGCGGCAGTAACTCCTCCAGCGCCTCCAGCACCACCCGATCCGCCCTCGAGGCCCTCACTCCGCCCGGCGCGGCGATGAAGCGGAAACGCCCGTCCTCCGAGCACCACGCCGCCGAGGCATCCCCGGGCGCTCCGAAGTATCCCTCAGCGACCTCACCCACGTCGAGGCCGAGCAGATCAGCTGCGGCCTGCGGCGTGTCGGCGTCCGGCTCGATCTGCTCGATCGGCGGCAGCCCCGTCCAGAGCACGATCCCGCCCGCCTCCGCGAACCGCCTCAGGACCGCGAATGCATTCGCCTCGAGATTCGTCACCGGCGGCACGACAAGCGCCCGGTAGCGCGCCGCGCCCACGACCAGTTCATCGCCCTCGACGGTGGCCTGCGCGAGGTCGGCCGGGTCGAGGTGGTGATGCAGCCGCTGCTGCCCGGTCAGCGCCTCCATCAGCGCGCTCCAGTCATCGGCGATCCGTCCGGCGGGTGCATCGTCCGCCCCGAGTCGCTTCAGCAGGTTCCACCAGTCGCCCGCGCCCGTCCACAGCGACGTCACCGGGTCCAGCAGCGCGATCGGCGCCACGTCCCGCCCCCGCGACGCGATCCACGACAGCCGCGCGGCGTAGTCCGCAAGCGCGCGGAAATGCCGCCACCACGGGTGCTGGTGGAACTCCGAAGGCGCGGCGTCGAACTTCGCGAGCCCCGCCGCCGTGTAGTAGAACCCGTGCAGCGCGACGAGGTTCACGCCCAGCGCCGCCATCCGGTCGATCAGCGCCTTCAGGTCCGCAGGCCGCACTCCCCAGCCGAGCGAGTGGAACGCCTCCACCGCCACCCGAGGACGGCCCCTCTGCGCCGCAATCGACGACTTGAAGCGCGGCCAGTGCCGGGAGTGCGTCAGCCTCCGCGCCGCCCAGCCGTGTGGCATCTCCTCCCCGATGCGCTCGTGGGCGTGATCGATCCCCGGAATGTGCGCCACGCCCTCGTCGGCGTTACGCAGCATCGGCACCTCGGTCGTGTAGAGCAGTCCCCGCGCCTCGCACTCGGCCGCGTACTGCTCGTGATACGCGCTCATGAACCGCTCGTGCAGCGTGCTGAGGTAGTCGTAGCGAACCCGCGACGCGTCCGGGAATCGCGCATCGACCAGCGCGGGCAGCCTGCTCAGCAGATCGTACCCGCAGCGCTCCTCGAAGACGCGCGGAAGCTCCACCGTCCAGCTTCCGCCTTGCGTCTCATCGGTGAAGACCGACCGGATCCGCTCGCCCAGCGGACGGCCGAGGCCCGCCTCATGCTCACCGAGCGTAATACGCAAAAAGTTCGCCACCGCCTCGGGGTTGTACGTGTCGAGAAACTCCCCGAAGTACTTGAACGACCGGCAGCGGTCCACGATGAACACCAGCACCCGCCAGCGCCCCTCCGGCGCGCCCCAACGAAGCTCGTTCTGCGGCGCCCAGTCCCCGAAACGCGCGTAGGAGTAGTCGGTGAGACTCCGGCCCCACGCGAGGCCGCTCTGCGTGTGCGTCACTCCGATCTGCGGCCGCAGGTCCACCTCCTCCGACCAGTCCGTCTCTCCATCTCGCATCGGCCACGCCCACGCGCGGATCACCTCCCCGGTCCCCAGCAGCCGCCGCAACTGCCCCGGCCCCTCGACCTCCAGCGCATCCACCCGAAGCTCCGTGCGGATAAACCCCGGGTCCGCCCACGTCGCCCGCCCCCCGGCCATCCCGGACGGGTAGGGGAACTCGTCCATGATCCCGACGAGCATCCCACGCACGTCTGCCTCATCCAGCGCCAGACGGAAGCGCTCCCAGTACTCCGCCGAGAGATAGGGCACCGCCATCCCCTGCCGCGGGGTCACGTAGAACCCGCCGCAGCCCGCCTCGTCCATCTCCGCAATCTGCCGGCGCATCATCTCCGGCTCCATCGCCCCGTTCCAGAACCACCACGGCTGAAGGCGAAACGCCGCGGGCGGATCGGCGAAGTCATCCGCGCTCAGGTCATCATATCTCTCGTCGGCGAGCATCGGCGCGCCTCCCTTGCGGCCTGCGGTGCATTTCACGCAACCGGCTGACGCAGCACCGTCCTGAGATTCTCGGGCTTCGTCCTGCGCGGATCGGACAGATAAATCTCATGGTGCTTCCCGCGCGGCTCACGGCCTTCCCCGACGATGAACGCGTGCAGCCGCTCGATCGTCGGCCGCTCCTCGTCGTAGGGCCCGATGTGCATGATCTGCGCGCTCAGCCCCTCGTCATACTCCTCGAAGCGCATCATCTCCGCCGCCACGAGGCACTTCTTCTCACACGCCTTCGCGTGCCCCTGCAGGTACAGCTCCCGGTCCACCGGCTCGGGCATCATGATCATCATCGTCCACTGCCACGCGTCCCTCTCCGCCTCACTGAACGCCTTCATCTGCTCCGCCCACCACAGCCCCTCAAGCGGCGGCACCACGAAGTCCAGGTCCGCGCTGCGCTCCTTCACGATGAACTTGATCGAGTAGGCGATCGCGTAGAGCGCCTCGATCGCCGCCTCATACCACGTCTCCGTGTTCGGGTCGCCCTCACCGTCCACCATGATGAAGTTCATCGCCGGCACGTCCACCATCACCGGCTCCTGCGGTGGCCTGTAAAGATCGCTCAGTCTTTCCCGGAAATCTCGCTTCGGCATTTGAGACGCTCCCCTGTCTGTGGCATCACCGGCCTCCGCCCCGCGTCGGACGTAGATGTTCCCGAACCACCGCCGACTCTCCTGCGAGACGCCGGAAGGCGATCGGCGAGCGGGCGTCGAAGATAGGCCGACAGCCACGCTGCCCGCCCCGCTGGCGGCACGCTGATTCAGCCGCCCTCACCTGGAGGAACGAGAGATGCAATGGTCCCTGTCGCTGCCCCTGATCGTGCTGCTGTCAACGCTCGCCCTCGCCGCTCACGCCGATGTCGTTCTCAACGGACTGTTCGCCGACCACATGGTCCTTCAGCGCGGGATGGCCATCCCCGTCTGGGGCTTCGCCGAACCGGGCGAGACAGTCACCGTCTCCGCCCCCGGTCAGTCGGCGACCACCACCGCGGACGCCCACGGGAACTGGATGATCCGTCTCGACCCCATCGAGACCGACGATCCCTTCGCACTGACCGTCAGCGCAAACAACGAGATCGTGCTGCAGGACGTCATGGTGGGCGACGTCTGGATCTGCTCGGGACAATCGAACATGGCCTGGATGGTTCGCAACTCGCTCAACGCCGATGAGGAGATCGCCGCCGGCGATCACCCCCTGGTCCGCCTCTGTCAGATCCGGCGAAGCACCGCTGCCGAGCCCGCCGCGCAGGTGGATGCGACGTGGGCTCAGTGCTCACCCGAGTCCGTCGGCAACTTCAGCGCCGTCGCCTACTTCTTCGGCCGCGAGATTCATCTGACGCAGGATATCCCGGTCGGCCTCATCAGCACCAACTGGGGCGGGACGCCCGCCGAGGCGTGGACCAGCCTCGAGACGCTGCTGGACGACCCCGACTACGCGCCGGTCTTCGACTGGTGGGAGCAGGCGATCGAGCGCTACCCCGACGCCCTCGAGACCTACCGAAACGAGACGCTTCGCGCGTGGGAGGAGCAGGCACAGGCCGCGCGTGATGCCGGACAGACGCCCCCGCGCAGGCCGCAGGCTCCTCCGGGACCCGCGCATCACCGCCGCCCCGCCAACCTCTTCAACGCGATGATCCACCCCCTGATCCCCTTCGCCATCCGCGGGGCCATCTGGTATCAGGGCGAGGCCAATGCCAACGCGGGCGGCGGCCAGACCTCCGGCGCCTGGAAGTACCGAGACCTCTTCCCCGCGATGATCGAGGACTGGCGCGCGCGCTGGGGGCAGGGCGACTTCCCCTTCGCCTGGGTACAGCTTGCCAACTACCGCGCGGTCGCCGACCAGCCCGGCCCGGACGCATGGGCCGAACTCCGAGAATCGCAGACACTCACGCTCGCTCTGACCAACACCGGCCAGGCGCTCGCCATCGACGTCGGCGAGGCCGATGGCATCCACCCCAAAGACAAGCAGACCGTCGGCCACCGCCTCGCGCTGTGGGCCCGCGCCGAGGTCTACCGCGAGGAGATCGTCGCCCGCGGTCCCACGTACGCATCGATGCAGATCGAGGGCGACCGCGTTCGCCTCACATTCACCGACACGGCAGGCGGCCTCCGCACACAGGTGACTGAGAACGCCCCCGATCCGGCCACGGTGCGCGGCTTCCAGGTCGCCGGCGCCGACCGCCGGTGGGTCTGGGCCGATGCGCGGATCGATAGCGACGGCGTGATCGTCTCGTCCGAGCAGGTGCACAGCCCGGTCGCCGTCCGCTACGGCTGGGCCGTCAACCCGGTCGCGAACCTCTACAACAGCGCGGGCCTTCCGGCCGTGCCCTTCCGAACCGACGACTGGCCGCTCTCAACACAGCCCGCCGAGTGACCGCCCGGCGGCGTATCGGCGGCCGCGCGCCGGCCCCCCGGCCGCGCGGCCACCACCCGCGTAAGACCCGCCGACCGCTCGCGTTCGGCGCGTTGCTCAGATCGTCGCAGACGGCCTCTCTCGTCCGGTTGCCTCTTGAGCGGATATTGATACTCCCCGACGCCCTCGCCCCTGCGCCCGAACACCTCGACCCCGGCTCTGCCGTCCCCCGAAATAGGTGCATCCGAGGCCGAAAACGGTCACCGAGGAACAAGACTCCCAAAAAAAAGATCGTCATTCGCTTGACAGGCGCGCTCATTCACGTATACTGAAGGTGCACGTAATAGACACAGAGCGTTGAGTTGCGCTTGAGATAGTTGCGAGAGTGGTGAGGCTACGGGGGTGCACAACAGCCGGGACTTCTCCGGCGACAAGGGATACTGCTCGCCGACCGCGCCTGGCTGCTACCGGGTCGGGACTATCGTTAGGAAGTGGCCGCAGTGCGAGACTTCTGGAACGATCAGCAGGCCCTCACGACAGTAGAGTATGCGCTTCTCATGGCGCTTGTCATCGTAGCGGGAGTCATTGCCTGGCAGGCCCTTGGTCTCACCGTCATCACAGCAGTCGACAACTCGGCCGGGACCATCTCGGACGCCGGAGACGGATAGGGCCGCAACCGCCCCGGTCCATCAAGTTTTCGGCTCCAACCGGAGCCGGCCGGTCTCACAGGTTTCCTGTCTCACAAGTGTAGCGGGTAGTACCCGTAGGCGCTTGCAGGAGGCAGGACGTCCAGCCGGCGGTAGGCGAGGGAGCTTCGGCTCCCTCGCCTCATTTCATGTACGTCAGGACCTCGGCACGCCACCGCCTCCCTCGATCATCCGACGGATCAGTGCGCGCGCGGCGGCTTTGTCGGGGATCCGCCCTCGCACCGCCGTGTCCATGTCCGTCGCGGCGAAGGGCGGGATCGCCGAGCCCACGCACGAGGGGCAGCCGTCCTCGCAGGCGCACTCCTCGATCACCCGCGCGACCGTCCGCATGATGTCGTCGAAGCGCTCCATGCAGCGCGCCGCAAAGCCCATCCCGCCCGGATACCGGTCGTGCACGAAGAGCGCGTCGCGCCCGAGGTTCGACGAGTCCACGACCGTCCCGATGTCCTGCACATCGGCCATCACGTAGAGCGGCGCGACCTCCACGAACACGTTCGCGATCCCAATCAGCGCCTCACCGACGATCATCTTCCGCCGCGTGAGTTCCTCAGCAACGTCCTCGCGTGGCGCAAACCACATCGCCACGGTCTCAAGCTGCTGAGGCGGCAGCTCGAGCTTCTCCCAGCCCAGCGAGTCCCTGCTGGCGAACTTGATCTTCTTGAACATCGGGATCTCCGTGGTCACCGTGACGTCACCAAAGCCCAGCAGCCCGTCCATCCAGCCCCGCTCATCCTCGACCTCCTCGATGCGTATCTGCGACGACTGGACCGACTGGGTGTAGTAGTCGAGGTCGCGGCGGTCCACGTGTGCGATCTTCTGGTCGATGTCAAGCTCCTCCACGAAATACGTCTCCGCCCCGTGTATATACACCGCGTGGTCGTGAAGCTGGCTGAGGGCGGACACCTCATCGAGCGTCCCGATCACGCGCTCGCCGTCGCGCTCATCCTGGATCGTGTACACCGGCCCGGAGATGTTTCGCAGATTCACCTCCGCCGCCGGGTACTCCGAACTCGCCCAGTACCAGTGCCCCTGCAGGTGCCGCACAAGCTGCTCCTCCTCCAGCAGTTCGAGCACCACGTCGGAGTAGGGGCCGAAGCGCGGCGCCTCCTCGTCCGCGAGCGGAAGTTCATACGCGGCGCAGCGCAGGTGGCCGATGGTGATGTGCGGGTTGTCCGGGTCCACCACCGCCTGCTCGGGGCTCTGGTCGAAGAGGTAGCCGCTGTGTGCCATCAGGTACTGGTCCATCGGCGTGTTCTGGCCGACGAGGAAGACCAGCGCCTCCTCCTCCCCACGCCCCGCGCGTCCGGACATCTGCCAGGTGCTGGCGACTGTGCCCGGATAGCCGACGAGGATGCACGCGTCCAGTGAGCCGATGTCGATGCCGAGTTCAAGAGCGTTCGTGGAGGCGACACCCAGGATCTCCCGCTCGACGAGCCGCCGCTCGATCTCCCGGCGCTCGGCAGGCAGGTAGCCGCCGCGGTAGGCGTGGACCGACTGAGACAGCCGGCGCGAGATCGGTCGGAGGCGGTCGCGCACGCCTTTGAAGAGAAGCTCCGCGGCCAGGCGGGTGCGGACGAACGCGATCGTCTGCACCTCCTCGCGCACAAGCTCGGTCATCAGGTCGATCGCCTCACTCAGCGCGCTGCGCCTGTCGCCGCCGACGCGCCAGTTCTCGCCCGAGCCGCGCGCGGCCGTGCTCAACGGCCGGGGGTTCCACAGCACAAAGCGCCTCGGCCCGCGGGGCGAGCCGTCGTCATCGACCGGCTCCATCGGCACGCCGGTGATGCGCTCGGCGTGCTCGCGAGGGTTGCCGATCGTCGCCGAGCAGCAGACGAACTGCGGCTGCGCGCCGTAGTGGCGGCAGATGCGCTGCAGCCGGCGCATGACATTCGCGAGGTGCGATCCGAACACCCCGCGGTAGGCGTGGACCTCGTCGATGACCACGTGGCGCAGGTGGGTGAAGAAGCGGTTCCAGCGGGCGTGGTGAGGCAGGATCCCCTGGTGCAGCATGTCCGGATTGGTGAGCAGCACGTTGCCGCCGTCACGCAGCCGCCGGCGAAGATTGCTCGGCGTGTCGCCGTCGTAGGTCCCGGCCATGAACCACTCGGCCATCTCGTCGGTCTCGAGCCGCCCGAGCCCGCGTAGCTGATCCTGCGCGAGTGCTTTCGTCGGATAGATGTAGAGCGCGGTGGCCATCGGGTCATCGAGCATCGTCTCGATCACGGGGATGTTGTAGCAGAGAGTCTTGCCCGAGGCGGTGCCGGTGACGATGACGACGTTGCGGCCCGCACGGATGTGCTCGATCGCTTCGGCCTGGTGTGTGTAGAGCCGCTCTATGCCCTGCGCGCGGAGCGCCTGCTCGACGCCGGGGTGCAGGCCGTCCTGCAGGTCGGCGTAGCGCGCCTCCCGCGCGGGGATCACCTCGATGTGCGAGGTCTGCTGCTCGAAGAAGTCATTCCCGCGTATGCGGTCGATGAAGGTTCCCGCGTCCATGCGCTGCCTCCGATGATTGTTGCTGGATGCCCTCGCGTTTCCGACGCACGACGACAACGACATGGCGCCCTGCCGGGCGCCCCCCGGCGAGGGCGCCGGGGCCACAACAGCCACGACTGACGACAGAACAGCGTTCGCACAACGAATGCGGCGGACGACAGACAGCGTTCGCACAACGAATGCGGCGGACGACAGAACAGCGTTCTCACAACGGATGCAGCTGACGACAGCACTGCTTCAGTCGTTCTCGTTGTCGTTGCAGCCGTTGTCGTTGTCGTTGTAGCCGTTGTCGTTGTGGCCCCTGCGCCCTCGCAGGGGTCGGCGCGCAGCGCCGAAAAGTCGTTTCTCCCTGCTACGATCACAACGACATGGCGCCCTGCCGGGCGCCCCCCGGCGAGGGCGCCGGGGCCACAAAAGCCACGACTGACGACAGAACAGCGTTCTCACAACAGCCGCGACTGATGACAGACAGCGTTCTCACAACGAATGCGACTGGCGGCGGACAGCGTTCTCACAACGAATGCGGCGGGCGCCGGACGCCCCCCTGGCTCGCTACCGGATCTGCGGCGATCAGTCGGTCCAGTTCACTCCGACGAGTCCCGCTGCTTCTTGAGCCGCCGCGCCTTCGCCGCCAGCGAATCACCCTGCTGAATCGTGTCGCGAGGCTCTTTCGGCGCATCCGAGCGGGTCCCCTCCGGCTCGCCCTCATCGTGCGCGTCGGCGGGGCGACCGCAGAACCACGTCGGGGGCTTCGCGTGCAGCCCGCTCATCCCCTCCGGTGGAGCGTGCCGCGCCGCATCCGGCGAGAGCCGCTCCTCCGGCTCGTGTTTCGCGAGCTTCTTCCGGAGCCGCCTGCTGAACTCCGTCCTCCGCGCGCGCCGTCGCGCAACGTCCGGCGTCTCAAGCTGATCCTCCGACTCCGGATCGGGATACTCGGTCTCGACCTGAGGCTGCGGGTCGATCGGGTGGAAGACCTGCGGCTCGCGGGCGCGCTCAAGCCGCCGCTGCAGCGCCCGCTCGAGCCGCACGCGTCCCGCCTCGTCGCCGTCGGTGAGGCTGATCGTGTCCGGATTGTCGAGATTCGTGCCGTCGCCCAGGAGCCCCTCGAGGATCATGAGCGCCGCGCTCTTCGACGGGACGGAGCCCTCGTGGCGTTCGACGTTCCACGCCGCATACTGCCGCAGCGGCTTCCCGACGCACACCGGGCAGCCGTCGTTGCAGTCGCAGGCGCGGATATGCTCCAAAACGCGCGGCATGATCTCATGCAGCCGCTCATAGGCCTTCTCCGTAAAGCCGAGGCCATGCAGGTAGTTCTCGAAGATGAAGATCGTCTGCCACGGGGAGTTCGCCGAGCCGATCGAGTGGGAGAAGTCGAGCGTGTCGCAGGTCATGAACGCGGGCAGCAGCATCCGCGTGGCGTAGCCGATCCCGCGGAGTCCCGAGTGCGCGTCGAGCCCCGCCACCCGCACCTGCTCCATCAGCGACTCGGGCGGCTCGAGCCAGACCGCCATCGTCTCGAGCACCAGCGTCGGTAGGTCGAGCATGTGCCGGGAGATGGCGTCAAGCTCGTAGAAGTGAACCTTCTCATATCCCCACGTCCGCTCGTAGGCGGTGACCTCGCCCCAGCAGGCGGTGCCGGTGCCGAAAGGCTTTTCGCGCAGGCGGTGGTCGATGTGATGGACGTCCTCGCCGCCGAGCGGCTGCGTGTAGTAGTCCACGTTGACGCGCCGCACCGAAGATCGCAACCGCTCCATGTCGAGGTCGCGCACCTCGTAGGTGTCGCCGCGGTGCATGTAGATGGCCTTCGGGTGCAGGATCGGCTCGGCGTCGCCGTACGCGATCTCACCGAGGGTCTCCCCGGTCTCCTCGTCCTGGATGATCACGTTCGCGATGTCGCTGGCGCGCAGCGAGACCTGGTGCTGGGGCGTCTCGGAGGCCGCGTGGTACCAGCGCGCGCCGACGTGCTTGAGCTTGCGGTTGCGCTCCAGCACGCCCAGCACGATCTCCGCGAAGCGGCCGAAGATGCGCGTCTCATCGTCGGCCAGCGGCAGTTCATGGGCGGCGCAGCGCAGGTGGCCGGTGATGACGAATGGATTGTCAGCGTCGATCACGGCGTCCTCGATCGGCCGGCCGAAGAGGTACTCGGGGCTGCCCATGATGTACTGGTTGATCGCGGTGTCGAGGCCGACCAGCACCGACAGCGACTGCCGCTCCGCCCGGCCGGCGCGGCCGGTCTGCTGGAAGAACGACGCGAGCGTTCCCGGGTAGCCGACGAGGATGGAGGCGTCGAGCGCGCCGACGTCGATCCCAAGCTCCAGCGCGCGCGTGGTCGAGACGCCCATCAACTCGCCGGAGAAAAGCCGCCGCTCGATCTCCCGCCGCTCCTCAGGAATGTAGCCGCCGCGGTAGGGCGTGACCTTGCGCACGAGGTCGGGCGCCTGATTCGCGAGCGTCTCGGTCACGTAGCGGTGGATCATCTCCGCGGTCATCTTCGCCTTCGAGAACGTGATCGTCGGCACGCCGCATTCGAGGAGCCGCGCCATCAGCTCATGCGCCTCGACGTTGGCGCTGCGTCGCGAGCGCCACTGACGGGCGCGCTCGCGCGGCGGGTTCCAGAGGACGTACGTGCGCTTCCCCCGCGGGCTGCCGTCGTCGTCGATGACCTCCATCGCGCGCCCGGTGACGCGGCGGGCAAGCTCCCGGGGGTTGGCGATCGTCGCCGAGCAGCCGATGATCTGCGGTGAGGCCTCGTAGTGGCCGCAGAGGCGGGCGAGGCGGCGCATCAAGTTCGCCATGTTCGAGCCAAAGATTCCGGAGTACACGTGCATCTCATCGAGCACGATCAGCCGCAGCCGTGACAGGAACTCCGCCCATCGCGCGTGCTGCGGCATCAGCGCGGCGTGGACCATGTCCGGGTTGCTGAAGATCAACGAGCCCTCATCGCGAAGCTGCCTGCGCAGGCCTGAGGGGGTGTCGCCGTCGTGGACGCCCGCGACGACCTCGCCGAGGCCCGCCTCCACGAGCAGGCGGTGCATCGACTGGAACTGGTCCTGGCAGAGCGCCTTCGTCGGGAAGAGCAGCAGCGCGGTGGCGTCCGGGTCGTGCTGCAGCATCTCTACGGCGGGGACCTGGTAGCAGAGCGATTTCCCGGACGCGGTGCCGGTGACGACAAGGAGGTCTCCGCCGCCGCGGGCGAGATCGATCGCGCGCGCCTGGTGCGTGTAGAGGCGCTCGATCCCCCGGCCGCCAAGCGCCCTCCTCAGCGGCGCCGAGAGAGGCTCCGCGGGATCGGCATGGCGCGCCTCCCGCTCGGGGACCTCCCGAACGTGGACGATCTGCTCGCGGTAGCCGCGGGAGTTCTGAATGTCTTCGAGGAAGCCAGTGAAATCCATCGCCGGTGCGATGCCTCGGATCCTGTCGTGATGGCCGGGATCCCCGCGCGGCCAGTATACACGAGTCGAACGTGCGTTTCAAGCAGAGGCTCGGGGCGGGTACCCGGCGGCGGCCTCACTCCCGACTTCATGCAGGCAGCGGATGCCCTCGCATGCCGCGCAGGGTGCGTATGCAGTTGTGAAAGAGCGCCTTTGCGAATTCGTGGGAGGGTACCCTTTTGCGAGTACCTCTATTAATATACAAACCGGAGCACCCCTCCGTGGTATATGAATCGCGTTTTGTCACCAAATCTTAACGTTGCGAGCCGTGATGCCGCCGCCGCCCGCGCCTCGGCGCATTCCCTGCAAGGGCCCTGGGGCGCCGGCGGCGAATACCTCTTCTGACGGCTCAGCGATCCGCGGAGGTGACCGGGATGCAGCTTTCCGAGAAGCAGCTCGCCCGTCTGCTGGAGCAACACGACCTCGTATGGGACGGCCCGCCCGAGGAGTGGAACACAGGCATCCCGCTGGCGAACGGCCGGATCGGCGCGAACATCTGGGGCGACGGCTCACCTCTGAGGATCACGCTCGACAGATACGACTGCTGGGAGCTTCGGGAGCAGGTGCCCGACCCGGAGGTCTTCAACTACGAGAACCTCCGCCGGCTGGTGGAGGCGGGCGCTGAGCGGACGGCGGAGTGGGATATGAACCGGCGCTGGCGCGTTGAGGGCAAGCCGCACCCGACGCGGCTTCCGATGCCTCGTGTTGAGCTTGATATCCCCGGGGCCGATGACTTCCATGCGCGCCTGCACCTGCTCCGCGGGACCGCCCGCGGGTCGCTGGAGACGAAGGACGGGCAGCTTGTGTGGAGCGCGCTGATTCCCGAAGACAGCAGCCTGCTGCTGATCGACTTCGAGACCTCCGGCAGGGCGAGGTTGCCGAAGGTGACGTGCTCGCTCGACCATCTGTCGGACGAGGCGAAGCAGACTCTGCGGGACTGGGGCTACGAGAGGCCGGAGACGGGAACGGCCGACCACGGCTCGCACTGGCTGCGGCTTCAGTACCCCGCGGGCGGGGAGTACGTCGTCGCGTGGCGGATGCAGAAGACCGCGCGCGGCGGCCTGCTGGCGGTCGCGGTGGTGAGCCACCATGAGGCGAAGAGGCCGCTGGCGGAGGCGCTGAGGCTGGTGCGCGATCCGGACGTTGCGGCCCTGCGCGCGTCGCATGAGGCGTGGTGGGGCGAGTGGTGGCGGGCGTCGTGGCTGACGCTGCCGGATGCGTTCCTCGAGAACCTGTGGTATGTGGAGATGTACAAACTCGGCTGCTCGTCGCGACCGGGAGAGTTGCCGATCACACTGCAGGGGCTCTGGACCGCCGACGGTGTGATGCCGCCGTGGTCGGGTGATTACCACCTCGACATGAACGTGCAGGAGAGCTACTGGCCGGTCTACGCGAGCAACCACCTCGACGCGGGCCTGCCGCTCTACGAGACGTTCACCGAGTGTCTGCCGCGCTGGCGGGAGGAGTGCGAGCAGTTCTTCGGCTTCCCGGGGGTCTGGTCGGGCTGCGCGATCGCGTGGGATGGCTCGCACGTGCACGGCTACCACGGCGTGGAGTACTGGCCGGGCAACGCGGCGTGGCTGGCGCATCACTACTGGCTGCACTGGCTGCACTCGCGCGACGACGATTTCCTGCGCGACCACGCGCTGCCGATGATGCGCGGGGCGATGGAGACGTACACGAACCTGCTTGAGCCCGACGAGGAGGGGACGCTGCACATCCCGCTGGGGTACTCGCCGGAGTGGGGCGAGGGGAGCGTGGCGCGGTACGGGACCGACCCGGCCTGCGACATTGCGCTGATCCACTGGCTGGGCGAGAGCCTGCTGGCGGCGACGGCGCACCTCGGAGACGACGACCGGGAGACGGCCACCGATCGCGTCCGCTGGCGCAAGACGCTGCACAATCTCGCGGACTACCCGCGGGGGGCGACGGGCCTTCAGGTGACGGCCGAGGATGCGCTGTGGGAGTCGCACCGCCATCACTCGCACCTGATGGCGATCCATCCGCTCGGGACGCTGAGCCGCGAGGAGCCGGAGGAGGACGCGCTGATCCAGCGCTCGATCTCCCACCTGATCGAGATGGGCACGGGGAAGTGGACCGGCTGGGCGTTCCCATGGGCGTCGCTGATCGCGTCCCGGGCGGGCCTGGGGAACATGGCGTGGGATATGCTACAACGCTACCGGGCGTTCATGACGCAGAACTCGTTCCACCTCAACGGCGACCGGCGGGCCTTCGGCCACGCGCGGGCGCGGTACACGCCGATGACGCTGGAGGCGGGCTTCTGCGCGGCGGCCGCGATCATGGAGATGCTGCTGCAAAGCTGGGGTGGAGCGATCCGGCTCTTCCCGACGGTGCCCGACCACTGGGGCGACGCGTACTTCGAGGACCTGCGGGCGGAGGGCGCGTTCCTCGTCAGCGGGCAGCGCGCGGAGGGCGAGGTTGCCTGGGCGCGGATCGTCAGCGAGGCGGGCGAGGTCTGCACGCTCCGCAACCCGTGGCCCGGCGCGGAGGTCACTGTGCGAGGCCCGTCCGGCGAGGAGACGCTGACAGGGGCCGATCTGCGCTGGGAGACGGAGGGTGGTGCGGAGTATCTCGTCTACCCGGCGGGGGACGAACCGGATGAGGGCGCCCTCTCCCCCGCTCCGCCATTGCGCCCGGAGTGGCAGAGCAACTGGTTCGGGCTGCGCGAGGTGCCGCGGTTCTGAACCTCGCCGGCGTACGACGGAGCGGACCGGAGGCGGTTCGCGCCGCCTCCGGTCCGCGCGGTTTCGTCAGGTGGCGCAGATTCGGGCTCAGTAGCCGGCGCTGGTCGTCCACATGGCCATCGTGCTCTGGCGGAGCCACTTGGCATGACCGTCGCAGAAGGCGGCGTTGAAGCCCTCATTGTGCCGCATCGCGACGCGGCTGACGGTGCCTGTGCCGAGATCGGTGATGCCGTTGGGACCGGCGATGGTGAAGCCCGGTGTGCCGCCGACGTAGATCTCAGCGCTCGTGGAGTCGACGAACAGGATCGTCTCCGCGGGGGCCTCAAGGACGGCCATCTTGTTGCTCGATATTCGCGGCACCGCGGTTCCATCGTCGCGAGTGTGCATGTTCGGCAGGGCGTAGGAGCAAACGAGCGGATTGGGCAGGCCCGGCGGCCTGCGCGAAGAGTACGTCCAGGAGTCGGATGGGCATTCGAGCAACTGGTAGTTGTTGACGTAGGGCTGGAGCATGTCGCCCCACCAGTAGAGGTGGTCGCTGCCCGGCGGCATGTAGCGGTAGTAGTGGACCATGCGCTCGTCGTAGTCCTGGGCGTACATCAATGCGGCGAGGCCCAATTGCTTGAGGTTGCTGAGACAGGACGTCTGGCGTGCCTTCTCACGGGCGCGTGCGAATACCGGGAAAAGGATTGCTGCGAGGATAGCGATGATCGCTATCACCACGAGCAGTTCGATCAGGGTGAATCCTCGGCTGCGCATGTATGCACCTCCGTCTTAAGGTTTTGAACCCGTGTCCATGATTCCCCTCAGTCGATCCTCACACCTCCATACCGGCACCAGATTTTTCCGCGGCAGGAGCGAATACTCTCGACCGGGAATAGTCCTCGCGCAACGCCGACAGAGAATCTCGCAGGATTGAGTGAGCGCATGAAGCTTGACCACGTCGCTGAGCAGTTGGGAATCGCGGAGGACGCAGGGGGCCTTTCGGACGGCTGGGAGCAGTCGCAGGAGAGCGCGCGAGGGGCCGTCCCGGCGTTCCTCGAGCCGCAGGCCGTCCGTGAGGCCTGCCGGGCCGCGTACGTGCCGGAGGAGTTCGTGAGCACGGTCGAACGCGCCGCCGGGGCGATCGCCGCGAGCGATGCGGGGAGCGCCGTCGCATGGCACGCGTACTACTGGCTGCACGAGGCTGAGTACGACGCGGCGCGGGTGCGGACGTGGCCGCGCCTGGTGGAGTCGGCGCTGGGCGAGGACGGCGCGCTGCTCTACCTGATCGCGCTGATGGCGGGACATGACCGCATGGAGCGCATCCACCGGGAGCACGAGATTCCGGAGGACGTCGTGGCGGCGACGATGTCGCAGATCGCACACTACTTCCGCCAGACGATCGAGGAGCAGGGCTACCCGGAGGTCGTGCCGCACCTGATCAACTGGCTGATGAACCACTACACGGGGATCATCTACCGCCTCGCGCGGCTGCAGTTCCAGTTCGGCAACAGCAGGTACAACATCCGCGTCTTCCGCAATGCGGCCACGGGGCAGGTGCTCGCGCTGTCGGAGGCGGGCGTACGCTACCGCGCCGACGGGCAGATCCTCCGCGAGGGCGACGATCCGGAGGGCTCGTGGGAGGCGGAGCTTGCCATCACCGACGAGGTCGCTCGCGGCAACCCGATCGTCCCGCAGGGCCATGCGCTGGCGGAGGAGGTGAGCCTGCCGCTGGACGGGTGGCGGCAGGCGCTTGCGCCGGGCGATCCGGTGCTGCACCTCCATATCCCCGGCGGAGACCCAATGGACTACGATGCCTGCGGAGAGGCGTTCGAGCGCGCGCTGGAGTTCTTCCCGCGGCACTTCCCGGACTATCGGTTCAACGCGTTCGTCTGCGGCTCATGGCTGCTCAACACCGCGCTGCAGGAGCTCGCGCGGCCGACTTCGAACATGGTGCGCTTCCAGCGAGAGGTCTACCTCTTCCCCGTCGGCCTCACGGATGACAGCCTCCCCGCCGCCCTCTTCGGCGGACTGCGGAGGATGCTCCCGGAGAACCTCTCGGAGTTCCCGCGCGCGACGTCGCTGCAACGGGCATACCTCGACGCGGTGGAGGCGGGTGAGTACAGGCCGGGGGCGGGCGGCTGCTTCCTGCTGCCCGAGGATGTGGACTGGGGCGCGGAGGTGTATCTGCGACAGAAGCCGGTGGTGGGTGAGTAGTCGCGCGGGCCCGATGGCGTGGGCCGGGGTGGAACCTCAGTTCCCGCTCGCTACGCTCACGGGACCTGACCGCGCTGCGCGCGGCGGCCCCTCCACGGTTGGGTTGGGGTTGGAGGGCGAGGACAGTCCCGCGGTCGTTGTAGGGCGGGGACCCGTGCTCCGCCGGGTCGGTATGTCGTCTGCCGTTGCTGTATGTCCGGTCGTTTGGAGGGGGCGGTCTCCGTCCCCAAACGGAACGGATGACGACAACGACAACGACGAACGACAGGCGCACGCCCCCCGCACATGAGGCACACGAGGGAGGGCGGAAGGTGTGGGCCGGGGTGGAACCTCAGGTCCCGCTCGCTACGCTCGCAGGGGCCTGCTCGCGCTGGGGGCGGGCGACCGAATGTGCGAAGACACACAGACCGCAGAGACAGGAGAGACGGATATGGCAGGTGTAATCAGGCTCGGCGTCTTCGCTTCGGGCGGAGGCACGAACTTTCAGTCGATCATCGACAACTGCGAGGCCCGACGGATCGACGCGGAGGTCGCGGTGCTCATCGCCAACCGCGAGGACGCGGGCGCACTCGACCGTGCCGCGAAGCATGGGATCGAGCGTGTCGTCGTCCCGGTGGGCAGGGACCTCTCCGATGAGTTCCACGCCGCCGATGAGCGGCACGTGCGGATCCTGCGCGATCACGGAGTGGACCTCGTCTGTCTCGCGGGCTACATGCGCCGGATCGGCACCGGAGTGCTCGACGCGTTCCCGCACGCGGTCATCAACATCCACCCGGCGATCCTGCCCTCGTTCAAGGGCGCGCACGGGCAGCGCGATGCGGTGGACTACGGCGCACGCATCTCCGGCGCGACGGTGCACTTCGCCAACGAGGAGTTCGACCGCGGGCCGATCATCATCCAGGCGGCCGTCCCGGTGATCCCCGGCGACACCGAGGAGTCGCTGGCCGCGCGCATCCTCGAGCAGGAGCACCGGATCTACCCACAGGCGATCCAGTGGTTCGCCGAGGGCCGCCTGCGCGTGGAGGGCCGGAGCGTGATGCTCGACCCGGCCTCGCGCGGCAACTACGACGATCAGGGGCCCGGCGTTATCATCAGCCCCCCGCTTGAGCCGGACCGGGCGTAGCCGCATCACACCGAGGAGGCACCGCGATGGGCATCACTGATGTGCACTGCCATGTTCGCTGGCACGGGATGGACATTGACGACTGGGTCGCGCATTTCGCAGCGATCGGCGTGGAGCGCGTCTGGGCGCTGGGATGGGAGAGTTGGTGGCGGCGGGTGCGCGGGGAGTATGAGATCGCCAACGGCGACATCGAGGAGGCGGTCGCGCGCTACCCCGACCTCTTCGTGCCGTTCTGCTCGATCGACCCGCGAGAGGCCGACTTCGACGCCCGCTTCGACGACTACGTCGCGAAGGGCTTTCGCGGCTTCGGGGAGATGAAGCTGCGGCTGCGCGTGGACAATGACGACTGCAAGCGCGTCTACGCCCGCTGCGCGGAAGTCGGCTGGCCGGTGCTCTTCCACATGGACCGCTGCCTCAAGCCCGGCGGGCAGTGGTACATGACCAACGTCGAGCGGCTCGAGCCGGTTCTGAACGAGTTTCCCGACACTATCTTCATCGGCCACGGGCCGGGCTGGTGGGCCGAGATCTCCGGCGACGCCGACGAGGTGCTCGAGCCCTATCCGAAGGGTCCGATCACCGAGGGAGGACGTCTGCCGAGGCTGCTGCGTGATTACGACAATCTCTACGCGGACATCTCCGCGGGCTCGGGGCACAACGCCCTCTCGCGCGACCCGCGGTTCGGCCTGCAGTTCGTGCTCGATCTGCAGGACAGGCTGCTCTACGGGACGGACAACTACGACACGCAGCACATCGAGCTGCTCCGCGAGATGGATCTGCCTGAGGAGGTCTTCGCGAAGATCACCCGCGAGAACGCCGCGCGGCTGGTGCCCTGAGCGGGACCGCGGCAGACCTCAGACCCACTCGCCGTGACCGCCGCGTACGTTCCAGAGCGTCGCGACCATCAGCGCGGCGAGGGCGGCTCCGCCCGCCCAGAGGCCGACCACCGATGACCAGCCGATCGTCTCGGCGAGGTAGCCGGTGAGTCCGACGCTGAGGGCGGCACCGGCTGAGCCGAAGAAGTTGATGAACCCGCTGGCGCTCGCGGCGGCCTTGCGGGTGGCGATGTCCATCGCCATCGTGTGACAGATGAGCATGTCTGGGGCGTAGGTGCAGGCGCCGACCGCGGCGAGGTAGATCACCAGCAGCAGGGTGGCCTCGACGGGGACCAGCGGGAAGATCGCGCTCAGTGCCGAGAGCAGCAGGAGCATCGGCACGACGATCGGCGCGCGCCGTCCCCCGAGTCTGACGTCGGTGAGCCAGCCGGCGATGAAGTTGCCGGCGATCCCGCCCGCGAAGATCACCGCCGAGATCGCCGCCGCGCGGGAGATGCTCGCGCCCTGCTCGGTCAGGTACGTGACCGCCCACATTCCGAAGCCGTAGCGCGTGATGGTGACGCCGAAGAATGCGACCGCGAGCACCCAGATGCGCGGGTTGCGCACCGTCATGCGGGCGAGGTAGCGCCAGCCGTTGAACGCGCCGGCCGCCGAGTTGCCCTCTCCCCCATGCTGCTGCTCGGCGGACGGCAGGCCGACGTCTTCGGGCGCGCCGCGCAGTCGCAGGAATGTGTGTATCGCGGAGATGGCGAGGATCGCGGCTGGGACGATGAACGCCCAGCGCCATCCGTGATACTCCGCGAGCCAGCCCGCCAGCAGCATCACCAGCAGCGAGCCGAGGGGGTAGTCGGCGCCGCGGATGGCAGATACGCGCCCGCGCTGGCGGGGCGGGAACCAGTTGGCGATGGTCTTCGTGGTGGAGGGGAAGCCGGTCGCCTGGAAGAAGCCGTTGAGCCCCCACAGCGCGATCATCGGGACCATCGGCCGGGAGAAGGCGAACGCGAGGTTGAGCCCCGCTGAGATGAGCATCCCGCCCAGCAGCAGCCAGCGCGGTCCGTGGCGGTCGGCGAGCGCGCCGAAGATAAGCTGTCCGATCGCGTAGCCGATGAACAGCGCCATCGTGACCTGGCCGAGGTCGGTCTTCGTGAGCCCGAGGTCCTGCTGCATCGCCGGGAGAGCCGCCGCGATGTTCTGCCGGCAGAAGTAATACGTGGCGTACGTGGCAAAGACCGTCGCCACCGTGCGGACCTGCCATCGCCGAAGTGTCGCTGAGCTGGATCTCACCGCCGACCGGGGTTCGCTCAATGTCCGGGCCTCCGAAGGTTTCTCGCGGCGCGCGACGAAGCGTCACGATGTCGCAGCAGGCACGTTCGTATCACAGACGCGTGATCCAGTCAAGCGCGATCTCCGGTCAAGGCCCGCCGCGGCCGGGACAGCGCCGGAGACAATCCGCCAGCGTTGAAGCATCTCATCCACGGGAGGGCATCATGTCAATCAACGTCGTTGTCGTCGGGTACGGAAGCGCGTTCGGGATGGGGCATCGTCATTCCGAAGAGATCAAGAGGACCGAGGGGCTGCAACTCGTCGGCGTCTGCGAGACCGACGCGACGCGGCGCGCGGTTGCGGCCGCCACGGAGGGGGTGCCGACGTACGAGCACATCGACGAGGTCTGCGACGATGATGGCGTGGACATGGTGTGCCTGATCGTCCCGCACAGTCTGCACGCGCCGCTGGCGATCCAGGCGATGGAGGCGGGCAAGCACGTTCTGACGGAGAAGCCGATGTGCGTGACGACCGCGGAGGCCGATGAGATGATCGCGGCCTCGAAGGCGGATGACGTGATGCTGACGGTGTACAACAACCGCCGTTGGGATCAGGACTGGGTCACCGTGAAGATGCTGATCGAGGAGGGCGCGGTGGGCGAGGTCTTTCTGGTGGAGTGCGCGATCGGCAGCGTCCGCCCACTCGGCGGCTGGCGGCGCGATGAGGCGAGCGGGGGCGGGATGCTCCGCGACTGGGGCGCGCACGTGCTCGATCAGATGTGCCTGATCGCGGGCGGCCCCGCGACGCGCGTCTACGCGCATTTCGAGCACCGCATGTGGACGGACATCATGGACGTGCCCACACACACGCAGTTGATGATCGAGTTCGAGTCGGGGATGCGCGCGGAGGCGACGTTCAGCAACAACCTGTGGGTGTCCAAGCCGCGCTGGCTGGTCGTGGGCGAGGAGGGCGGGCTGCTCAAGCAGGGCGGCGGCGACGGGAATGTCACGTGGTATCACCAGGTCGCCGGGCAGCAGTGCACCACGCAGGTTCCGTGCATCGAGGCCGACCGCTCGGAGTTGTACCGGAACGTCTCCGAGCACCTCAACGAGGGCGCTGAGCTTCTCATCACGCCCGAGCAGACCCGCCGGTACGTCTCAATCTACGAGGCGGCATACGTTTCAGCGCAGACAGGCGAGGCCGTCACGCCGAAGTAAGCCGGACGGAGGGTGCTTGAGATGACGACAGACCGGCGCTCATATGGCCGTATCGCCGCCACCGCGATCCTGATCCTGCTGCTCACCGTCGGGCTATCGGTCGCGCAGGTCGAGATCCTGCAACCCGCGCCTGACACCGCGCTCAGCGGGCCGGTGCATGTCGTAGTCCGGACGGCCTCGGAGGAGGTCTCGGGCATCCACGCGCGGGTCGGCGACCGCCCGTGGGTCGCGATGTACCGCGCCGATGACGACACATGGCGGGCGCGGATCGACACCACGCTCGCGCCCAACGGCGAGACCGCGATCCGTGTGCAGCAGTGGCCGGTGGGAGATGACAGCGCGGCGGAGGTGGCGGTCACACTCGACAACCCGCTGCGGCACTACTGGGGCAACATCCACAGCCACACGAGCGTCTCGGACGGCCGGATGCGCCCGGACGAGGCCTACGCGTACGCGCGAGACATCGCGCAACTGGACTTCTTCACGCTGGCCGACCATCTCGAGCGCGTCGAGCCTGCTGAGTGGCGCGAGACGGTGCGGGCGGCCACACTCACCACCGACGACGGCTCGTTTGTCGCGCTGACAGGGCTGGAGTGGACCAAGAGCGTCGGGCATATGTGCGTCTACGAGCCCGCAGGACATATCTGGCCGAAGGAACTGGCCGAGTTCTACACATTCGCGCCCGGCAACTGCGCGGTCGCGAAGTTCAATCACCCGGGCTGGCGTGACACGAACTTCGAGGAGTTCGCGTACTCCGCCGAGGGAGATGCGGCGATCCAGCTCATCGAGGTCCGCAGCCACGCGGAGATGCTCTGGTACATCGAGGCGCTCAACCGCGGCTGGCACCTCGCTCCCGACGGCTCGGACGACACCCACCGGGAGCGCTGGGGCACGAGCGGCCGCTGGACCGTCATACTTGCACCGGGGCTGTCGTATCACACCGTGATGGACGCTCTGGCGAGCCGTCGGACATACTCGACGCAGGACCGCAACTGCCGGCTGTGGTTCACGCTCAACGACGCGGTGATGGGCGAGGTGATCGAGGAGCCGGTGAGCACGGCCGTCATCACCGTCGCGGTGGATGATCCCGATGAGGATGACCGTATCGAGCTGATCGAGTTGTTCGCCAACGGCGAGGTCATCCGCACCGACAGGCCCGACAGCGCGTCACATCGCTGGTCGCTGAAGCTCACTCCTGAGCCGGGCTCGCACTAC
>JBMNNW010000027.1:0-44056 GCA_050942735.1 Armatimonadota bacterium | reverse complement strand
GTGCCACATCGTCGGGCGTCATCGACGAATCGCGCGGCACGTAGATGATGTCCCCCGCCGTCAGCGCGGGGTTTTCCTCCGTCGCACTCCCGCGCAGCAGCTTCTGCGCGTTAACGCGCGTCATCCGGGCGCCCGTCGGAGCGTGCCGCCAGAGCACGGTTCGCTCAGGCTGGGCCTCCTCCTGCCAACCACCGGCGGCGGCGATCGCGTCCATCACCGTCATCCCCGGCTCAAGCAGCAGCGGCCCCGGATCAGCGACCATCCCGACGACGGCCACGCGATCGGTCGCCCGCGGAAGCACGAGCGTGTCACCGTCCCGCAACTCAGGATCGCGCGCCCCCTCCCGAGCCTGCAGCAGCGCCTCAAGGTCCACTCGCTCCGAGCCCCCATCCGCCCGCACCAGCAACGCGGACGCCGCCAGCGCATCCTCATCAACGTCCCTGGCGAGGGCCAGCGCGTCCGACACCCGGTCACCGGGGTCGAAGTCATACTTCCCCGGTTGCCGGAACGCCCCCACCAGCGCGACCCGCCTCACGGCCTGCGGGATGACGATGGTGTCTCCGGGAAGCACCGCAATGTTCGTGCCCGGCGCGCCCCCCTCGATCAATTCGTCTATGTCAAGCTCCCGCTGTGTTCCGTCCGCGCGAACCAGTGTGCCGACCGGCCCTGCGTCGTCGAGCAGCCCGCCGGCCGACGCGAGTGCATCCGCCACTCGATCACCCTCCTCGACCGGGTAACGTCCCGACGCGGCAACGCGCCCCACGACTGTCACCAGGAACTGAGCGCTGACAAGCAGCGTCTCGCCCGGCGCGACCCGCACCGTGCCGGCCTCGCCACGCCCCTGCAGTGCGTCCAGCACATCGATGCGCCGCGTCTCACCGTCGCCTTCGATCACCAGCCCCCACCGCGGGGCGGCCGCCGAACTCAGGCCCTGCGCCATCGCAACGGCCTCCGCCACCGTCACGGCCTCGCGCACCTCATACGCCCCCGGCGAGCGCACCGCACCAAGCACGTAGATCGGCTCCATGTGGCGCCGGACAAGTCGCACCGACACCCGCGGATCGCGCAACTCCTCCCGCAGAGCCGCCGCGATCTCCGCCGCCACCACCTCGGCGGTGCGCCCTGCCGCGATCACGTCACCGGCCACCGGGACGTTGATCCGGCCGTCAGGGCCGATCGTCGCCTCAGCAACGCTGAAGTCGGCGTGATAGAGCACATGCACCGAGACGGTGTCTCCGACACCGAGCCGGTACGCGCCGCTCTCACCCGGCGCCTGCTGCCCCGGTTCGCCGCTGTCGGCGTACACGGACACACACGCCAGCACGATCAGCAGCCCGACGCTGCGACGGAATCCGAGAGTCGCGGACGGAGCAATCATCCTGAGCAGTTCCCCCGGCTCGTTGCGAGTTTGTGGGCGGTCAGTATACCCAACGCGGACTGCGCGGGCAAGACGGCATTCACAGGCCCAGCAGATGCGCGGCAACATTCGCAACCCATGCCACCGCCAGTCCCGCCACCAGCGCCTTCGCCCCGCGGGCCCCTCTCAGCCACTGCGGCAGCGGCGACCGACCTCGCACCAGCGCCACCGCGGCGCACGCTGCCAGCAGCCACGTCGCGACGTAGAGCAGCGGCCCCAGCGCGTGAGCGCTCAGCGCCGCCACCACCTGTCCCCGCGCCATCAGCGCAAACGCCGTGGTCATCCCGCACACCGGACAGGGCATCCCGGTGAACCAGCGGAACGCACAGGGCAGCCAGAGGAGTTGCTCATGCGTCCCGTACCCCGCAGCACTCGGCAGCAGCAGCCACGAAAGCGCCAGCACACCCGCCGCCAGCAGCAGCAGCGCGGCCGCCTCGATCCGGTGACCGCTCCGTGATGCCCGTCCCGGCTCCTCGATGGACTCGCTTCTCGCCTCGTTCGCGCTCATCAGTCAGATGATACCACCGCGGAGGGCGTCTGTCATCACTCAGAGCCGCGCAACCAGACCTCGATCGTCGGGAAAGGATACGTCAGATCCTGCGCGATCGGGCGTCCACCTCGACCCTCCCACGGCCCTGCGCGGAAACGTGCTGTCAGCTCGTACCCCAACTCGATGAGCGCGCGGTCGAACTCCGCCGCCTGCGTGTCGCCCGCCGCCCGCCTCACGCCAATCTCCACGCCCGTCAGCACCATCGCCCCGGGCGCCTCGTCCGCCAGCCGTGCAGCGTCGAGCCCAACGACTCGCAGATCACGGATCGGCCTGTGGTACGCGCCCCAGAGCGGGTTGCCGCGCAACGCCACGCCGCCGTTGCAGTAGTCCACAGGCGGGTGGTAGAACCACGGCTCGCTCACCAGCCCGATCGCGCCGTCGCGCGGCACACGATCCTCGAGCAGCGCCAGCGCCTCCGCGCGAGCATCAGGGCCCACCAGCTCCCCGAGCATGCGATGACTCATGAGCCCGGCCGCCAGCACCGACCCGACCATCACCACCGAGACGGCACCCGCGGTTGCCCACGAACGCCACCGTCCCCGCACCGCCGTGAAGGGATCCATCGACACGACTCCCGCCGCCAGGACCGCCACCACGGGAAGCAGCGGAACCGCGTAGCGGGCGTAGCGCACCTCCGCACCGCCGATCATCACGAACGCGACCAGCCCGAACACCGCCGGCGGAAGAAGCTCGCGCCGCCGCGCCGACAGGCCCGCCCCCAGACCCACCGCGGCCGCTGCAAGCATGATGAAGCCGGTTCCCTGGGCGACGTTGCCGAGGTGGAAGAGCCAGCCGCTGGGGTGAAGCGCGATCATCGCCGGATCGTCACCCACCCGCATGTGCTCCATCTCGAAGGAGATGTCACGCCACGCACTCTGCCAGTCGATGAACGTGTACGGTGAGGTCATCGCGAACGCCGCCAGTGCCGCGGCGGGCAGGGCCACCAGCTTCGCCCACTGCGGCGGCCGATCCCGCTCCCGGTCACGCCACCAGACGATCCCCCACGCAACGACAGGCGCGACCAGCGCCGCCCCACCGGAGTACTTCACACTCGCCGCAAGTCCCGCCGCCACCCCGGCCCACAGCACGCTCCTCCAGCTCAGCCACCCGACCATCACCACCGCGAAGTAACACGCCAGCGCCGTGAACAACGCCCCCGGCACATCCACCGTCGCGTAGTGGGAATGCAGCACATGCAGCGGGGCCAGCGCCAGCAGCAGCCCCGCCGCCAGCCCCTCACGATGGCCCCAGATCCGCCGCGCGGTCGCATACACCACGGCGACCGTCGCAACCCCGAGGATCACCGTCAGCACGCGCGCGTCGAGCGTCCACGTCCTCAGCACCTCCGGCAGCACCGGCCCTCCCGGAACCGCCACGGCCACCTGTGAGAAGAGCGCCGGGTTCGAGATGGCCACCGTCGCCGCCACGAGGTAGAGGTAGAGGCTGCCGTAGTTGAAGAAGTGCGGGTTCGCGTCTCCCAGTGCCAGCGAGAACGCCCCGCGCAGCGAGTGAAACTCGTCCGGATGGTACGAGAAGAGGTGCGTCTCATCCGGCAGCCCCCACGTTATGCCGAACAGCCGCAGTGCCAGCGCGACCACCAGCACCACCGCCAGCCCCGCCATGCGCCCGGCCTCGGCTCGAGTCCGACCGCCACCTTCTCTCGACCGCTTCCCCGTCATTCTCAGCTCCCACGACAAAGCGGCGCCCTGCGCAAGCGCCTGGCGCCGCCCATGGTATTGCCGGTGCGCAGATCAGCCAGCGGAGTGCATGATCGCGTAGTGTGACACCGGCCCCCAGTTCCCCGCGCCGTCCAAAGCGCGCACATGCAGGAACCACAGCCCGGTGGTGAGGTCCTCGAAGCTCTTCGCTGCAGCCTCACCCATCGACTCAGCCGGGGGCAGGGTCGTCGGCTCCTGGTCCAGCACGTAGGAGTAGCCGGCGATCCCGGTCGTATCCGTGGCCTTCCAGCGGAAGACCGGCTTGACCGTCCCCACGCCGCCGATGACGAAGTTGTCGAAGTGCGCGGTCGCGCCCTCCTTGTTGTCACGGCTGTTCCGATCCCCCACGATGACCGCGGTGACCTCCAGCGGCCCCTGGCGCTGCCGGCGCTGCAGCAGCGGAGCGATGTTGACCGACGCGTGATGCCACTGTCCGTCCGCGCGCACTCCGGGCACGCGCCCGATCGATCCGTCGGGATCATCGGTCATCGCGATCGCCCACCACTGACCGTTCATCAGCAGCAGCAGATCGAGCTTCACACCAGGGTCGAAGCGGTAGTCAAATGCGATCACCGGGTGGCGCTGCGCATCGAAGCTCTCGGAGGTAACCAGCGCCTGCATGTGTCCACCGTCCTGCTGCTGGGTGAGCTTCACGCTCGCCTCGCCGCTCGCCGCGGTCGAGGTATCCCGCTCGACCCGCGCGCCCTCGCGTCCTCCACGGTTGGCCCAGCCGTCAAGCCCGGCCTCGAATGTCTGCGCGATGTGCGTCCGGTGCGTGCTGCAGTCGATCTCGGCGATGACCGGCGGCTGGGTGTCCTTCGAGTAGTCCATCGTCCACGTCCACGAGGGCAGTTCCGTGACCGGATTGCCCGCGTAGTCGCTGGCGGCCTTCAGAGCCACCTGCACCTCCGTCCCGTCCCCGAACACCGTCGGTGCGGGTGAGGTGCGCTCGCAGTTCCACACGAGCTGCCCGCGGTCCGACAGATACGTCAGGCCGCTGTTGGAGACTGAGTAGTCGGTCCCGCCTACGTGCAGAACCACACTCGATGGATCGACACCGGCGAGGCCGTCGTCCCTCAGATCGAGCACGACCTCCGAGGTCGCCGTCTTCACTCCCGCGTCCGGCGCGGACTGCGCGGCTACCGGTCGCGTGCTGTCGATCAGCAGACGCCGGCGCGCGGTCTCCGACCACTGCCCGGCCGAGTTCTGCGCCCGCACGTGCAGCCAGCCGTCCACCTCACCGCCATCGGCGTAGTCGACGTGCCCGGCCGTGGTCGCCAGCTTCTCAGGAAGCTGCGTGGAGGGGCTTTCCGTGATCGCCCAGCTCACACCTGCAAGCCCGCTGAGATCCAGCGCGTTCCACGCAATCCGAAGGGGCTCGGCGCCGCTGACGATCGGGATAAGCTCGAAGTCGTCGATGTGGTAGCTCTGCCCCGGCGCATTCGACGTCCAGCCGCTGTCTGCGATCCACATCTGCAGAACCCGGTAGCCGGGCGCGTGCGGATCGTCCCGGCGAAGCATCTCATAGAGGTTGAACTCCGCGGTGTGCCACTGGTTGTCCGCTTGAACATCCGGGATCTCACCGATCCGCTCGTAGCTGCTGTCGGTGTCGGTGAACCGTATGCTCTTGCGCGCGCCGTTCACATGAACCATCAGGTCCGCGCGGAGGCGCTCGGGAACCCTGTACGCGAAGCGCACGATGCGGTAACGCCCCGCGTCGAACGCGGTCTTGCGGATGTACGCCCCGAAGCTCCCGCCCGTGATGGGGTTGTAGAGCTTCAGCGACTGGTTGCCCGTCGCGGCGGTCGTCGGGTCGAGCGTCAGCACTGCGCCGCCCTCCGCGCCCCAGTTGCTCCACTCTCCCATCCCGCTCTCAAAGTCATCCCGGATCACCGGCACGTCGCCGACCATGATCTCCGGCGCCGCCGGTGCCGACCTGTCCACGTCCGGCCCGACTCGGAACGCCCAGCTCTGCTCCGCCAGCGAGTTCTCGTTGCGATCCGCCAGCGCCAGCAGCTTCACGTCGAGGGTGCCTCCAGACGGGAAGCTCAGGCCGGTGCGCTCGACATCGACCGCAAGCACCTCCGTCGCCGGATCATACGTGACTATCTCCCCGTCCACAGTCAACTCCCGGTCCGCCACCTCGACCCGGATGCTGCCCGGGTCCACGCCGATCCCCTCGCCATCCGAAAGCTGGATGCGCACCACACCTCCGTCGGCAAGCGCGCCGCCGGAGGGTTGCACATCGACGATCTGCGGCGGGGTCGTGTCGCGCCGGATCGCGAGCCGCTCCACCTCGCCCCACTCACCGTCGGCGAGCTTCGGCATCGCATGGACGTACCACGTGCCATCCTCGCTGACCGTGAAGGTCGCGGCGCCGTCTTCGGATGTCACCTCGGCCGAGGGACGCCCGTGCGGGTCGCGGTCGAGGCTGAAGGCCCAGCCCTCCGCGGTGACGCCCGAAGCCGGCTTCACCGCCACCTGCACCTCGTCTCCCGCGGGCTTGAACAACCCGAGATTGTCGAGGAACATCTTAGTGCCGGCCAGATTCCCACCGAAGCCGGCGTCGAGGTAGTCCTTCGTGGACATGTTGCCGATGAACAGGTCAGACGCGACGAGTTTCGCGTCCGGGCCGAATGTGCGCTCGGCGAGGCCGAGCAGATCCAACTCGGCGCGATGCCAGTGCCCGTCCGCCTGCACGCCTGGCACTCTCCCCAGCAGCGCACGCCCGCCGGACAGCCTGTCACCACTGGAAAACACGATCTCACACGGTGTGCCGTCGATCGTCAGATGGAGGTTGACCTTCGCCTCCGGGTCAAGCCGATAGTCGAAGGCCAGCCGCGGCAGATCCCGCAGATCGAAGCGTCCCTGGTGAAGATTCGCCGCGAATGAGCCGCCCGCGAAGGTGTTCACCAGCTTCGCCGCTCGCCCGTGCCCGTCCGCCCCGGGAGCGGCGAGCGTCACCATCGCGCCCTGATCGCCATCGCGATTTGAGACGCCGCCAAGGTCGGTCTCAAAGTCGGTGAAGACCGCCGGGTGCGTGGCGCTCGCGATCGTCGCCTGCCGCGGATGCACCTGCGTCACCGGGCGCACCGCGAGATGCTGCAGCGGCACGGGATCACGCGGAATCTGCTCGTTCTCGTAGTATATCTTGATACGCGAGAGAATCAGCCCGTTGTCGCGCGCCCAGACTGCAACGCGGCCGCCGTCCAGCGGCTCGGTATCGGTGACCTCCGCCAGCAGCTTCCCGTCCACCCAGAAGCTCAGCGTGTCCCCGGCCTTGCGCACCCGCAGCATCCACCACTTCCGGTGGAAGTCATACGTCGCCGGGTAGCCATCCTCGAAGATCGGCAGCAGCGCCTCGGGGTCGCGGTTCTCAGCGAGCACCTCAGCGCCTTTCATGATCCGGGTAACGCTGTTGAGTTCGCCGCCGTAGATGAATGAATACCCGCTGGACGGATTCGCGCCGTCGCCGCAGATCGTGATGTTCATGTCGTTGGGATTGCGGTAGTTGCGCGTCGCCGGCGCGACCCCCATCTTGAACGCCGCGTAAACCTCGACGGTGACGTCTCCGATGAACTGGCGCTTGTTCCAGACCGCGGCGACGCCGTCCTCCTGGTGCCCGCCGAACCACGACCACTGCGGGCTGCACGTCCACCGACTCGTCGTCTCCCACAGCCCGCCGGTCATCATCCAGTCGGTCGGCGCGTCGGAGAAGGTGTAGTCGTAGACGTGATCGGAGTATATGTCGGTGGCCCCCGGCGTGACATCGAGGCCCTCCGCCTCCAGCCCGACGAAACGCTGGTCGGCAGGGTACACCCAGTCAGACTGCCGCGACGAGATGACCAGCTCTCTGCGCCCGATCTCCTCCTCCACGGACGCGAGAGCGCGCTGCACCTGCGCGTGCGCGGGCTCGGCGGCAAGTGCCCGCCGCAGTTCCGTGCGCGCCTCAACAAGTCTCCCCTGTCGCAGACGGACCTCTCCGAGCCAGTAGCGCGATTCGATCGAGTCGGGCTTCACGCTCAGCACGGTCTCAAAGGCCTCGGCTGCGCCGGTGAGATCACCGGCCTCCGTCCGCGCTCGCCCCAGCCAGAAGTATCCGGCAAGCTCTTCCGGCGCCGCCTCGACGAATGCGGTGAGCATCTCCACCGCCTCGGCGCTCTTCCCCACGGTGATAAGCTGCTTCGCCTCATCCAGCGTGCCGGCGACTGCGACGGCCACCGACAGCACCATCGCGCAGGCCACCGCGCCGCTGAGAATGACCCTCAACCCCAAACGCTTGCTGACCATCGTAGATTCCTCACCGAATGGCGCATTCATACGCTGCCGGATCTCACCATCAGCGCTTTACGTTGAAGACGACGTTCCCGTCGATCGTGGCAACGACCCATGTGCCCTTGCGCTCAAAACGCACCGGGCACGGATCGCTCTCAACCTCCACTGTCTGCTCCGCCAGCGTCTCGTCACCTGCGAGCAGGGTGGCCGTCAGGCTGCTCGCGCCCCCGGTCGTGCTGAGGACCAGCGTGATGCCTGAGCCCGGCTCCTCGGGAACGCCCTCAAGAACCAGCCGAACGCTCCCCTCGGCCGCCTCGACGCCCGGAATCGCAAACGCGATCGTCTTGTCGCCGAAGTAATCCCCCTTGGTCCACCACGCGTCACCGTCGCCCTCGGGCTTCATCCACGGCGCGCGGGTGGACGCCCACTCCGCCATCTCCGGGTGTGCATCCTCCTCGGTGAACTCCTTCGTGACGCGCGCGATCCGGCGCGGCGGTATCATCGCCAGATAGACGCTCTCAAAGCGCGCCTCGCCCGCTCCATCGGCCATCAGGCCTATCCGCCCCGCGGTCGCTCCCGCGTCATACGCGTCGAGCACGCGCTTGCCGTCAAGGTACCCGGTGATGAGCCCCTCGTCGATCACGACCTTCAGGCGATGGCTGCTCCCGGCCGGGATATGCGCGGGCGCCGAGGAGAGAACCGTCTCCGCCCCATCGTCCACACGCACGATCTGCGCCTCCCCCTCGTACGAGACGCCTGACCCCCTCGTGCCGAAGCGCAGGCCGTACCAGGAAGATTCGTCGGCGCAGGCCACGATTCCCACCGCGCCCCTCGCCTCAACCGCCACCTCGAACCAGTAGCGCTCCCAGTCTGACTTGCCCGTCAGCGCGACCCGACTGCCCTCGCCCGTGGCCACCAGCGTTCCGTCGGCATACCGCCAGTCTCCGGAGCGCTCGACCCACTTGCCGGGCGCGGGACGGCCGAAGTCCTCGCTCAGAACCTCCCAGTCGGTCACGAGGATGCTGTCGAAGAACGTGCCGGTCTCGCCCTCGCAGTAAAGCCCGATCTGCCCCTGGCCGAAGAGGTCGGTCTCCGCGGCAAGCCGCGGTTCGCCGTCGACGAAGCCCTGGACAAGCCCCTCACAGACGCGAAGCTCCAGCCGGTACCACTGACCGGGAAGGTGCCCGCCGCGTTCCTCTGCGAGGACGATCCGCTGCCCATCGCGCACCGCCACAAGCTGCAGCCGATCCGCGTCATCCGCCTCGGACAGAGCCGAGGTCCAGCGCATCAGCAGGTAGTTGTCCTCATCCTGGTAGAACGCTACCAGCCCCAGCGGATCGGCCTCCAGCGCCCGGACGGCCGCCCCCACCTCGTAGTCCGTCCAGAACCAGTAGCCGGTCGTCGCGATCGCAGGCCCGTCGGCGCCTGTGCCCATGTAGCTGAACGCGTTGACGGACTTGTCGATCTCCATCCGCTCGCTCTGCTCATCCACACGCAAAGCCGCGGTCTCCCAACTGCCCGCGACCAGGTCCCACTTGCTCGCGGACTCGTCCTCGCGCATGAAGTCGTCCGTCATGTAGATCGGCCCGATCGGCTGCACCAGCGCGTCCGCAAGCTCACCGCCGGTGATGGTGTACCCCACACCACCGTCCGGCAGCGTCCGGTCCCATGCCTGCGCCAGCACCTCCCGGCCGACGATGAAGACGATCCGCCATCCGTCGCGACGCACCGTCAACTCAAGGTCCGCCCCGGCCTCGAGCGTGCCGATCGGCCGCCCGTAACCGATGCGCGTGGCCCTGCCGTCAACGATGCGCTCAACGAAGGTCTCGCCGGGTGTGAGGCTGATGGAGTGGGTGTTCGCGGGGTCCTGACGGTCGAACACGATCCGCAGGGCCAGCGTGTCGGGGTCGGTCACGTGGAGCCTCGCCGCCAGCGCCCACGGCGCTTCGGCGATCTCCTCAAGCATCGCGGGCTCATCCTGCGCGTGGGCGGGCGCAGGCGCCACCGCAGCCGCGCTGATCAGAGCCAGCGCGGCCACGATGGCGGTGTATGAGCCGTGGATGCGGTACGATCTCTGCATCCGTATCATCGGCATATCCCGTCCTGCTTGTGCGACCTCGGACGTGCTACGGCTTGACGACGTACTGCGCGGTGCGGCTCTCGATCCGTGTCGGCACGTACTGCGTGTTGTTGATCAGCATGAACTGATCGAGGCGCGCGCCGTCCTCGCGGTTCTGAATGCGGATGGTGTGCTGCCCGGCGCTGAGCTGGATCCTCGGGCCCTTCACCCAGTGCCAGGTCTGATAGGTGGCGTCCTCGATGAAGACCGCGGGCTTGTTGTCCACGATCACGAAGAACGAGTTGCCGCAGGAGTCATACCACCACGTCCGGGCCCAGAACTGATAGGTCCCGGCGGTCGGCACGTTGATCCTGTACACTGCATTGCCGTCGTCCGCGGGCCCTGTCTCGGTGGTCGCATGAGGCCGGCGCAGCGGAATTTGGATGTATGTCTTGTTCGCGACCTCGCTCGAGGTCGTCGAAGTCTTGACCATCGAGGGCTTGATCGAGGTGTAGTCCGCGGCATCCACCACAATCTTGACCATGCTGGCCGACGCGACCCCGGCGACGAGCAGTAGGACGAGTGTGCTGATTACAGCAGGTGCGATGAAGCGGCGCATGTTCAGTCCTCCCCACGGCTTTCGTTCGATCCGTCATTTTCGTTCGGCACGATGCGTCCCTCGAAACCGCGAATGCTCACTGAAGCGATCATCGCGAAGATCAATGCCCACACCAGACTGGTGCCTCTGACGAACAGGCTGGAGAATATGTTTACAAGCAATATGCCGTAAACTCCTCCAAGCAGTCCCCAGCAGACGCCCATCGACCATCCGTCGCGCGCCTGCGTCCAGTTCTCCTCGGCCAGGCGCCAGAAATGCCCGAGCCAGCCGAGGAACGCCACCAGTCCGACGAACCCCATCGAAGCCGCGATCACCAGGTAGAGGTTGTTTGTGAACGGCTCGATCTTCGCCGCACGAGGGACCAGCCCCCAGTAACTTGATTCACCGATGTGCAACTGATAGTTACCGGCCCCCACCCCTGTCGGGAAATTCTCCGCCGCCATCACCAGCGCAGGGTACCACTCCACCCAGCGCATCTTCACAACCACGCTGTCCTCGTGGCCCGGGCCGAGTTTGAACACCTCTCCCCGCTCGATCGGATCCGCGATCTCCGCGAACACCGCGTCACGGTTCGTGTGCAGCACACTGACGAACAACACGACCATCAGCGAGGCGGCCAGTAGATAGTACCCAAGCGCGCGCAGGCTCTTCAGCGCGCTGAGCACCAGCAGCACCGCCGCCAGACACCAGAACTGCAGCCCGGCCATCATCGTCAGCGCGCCCAGCGCCACCACCGCGATGAACCATACCCGGTGCGTGGTGTCGCGAGTCCAGATGGCCATCCCGTAGAACACCGGCAGGACCATCACCAGGTATGCCGAGTAGACGTTCCGGTTCGTGAAGGTGCCGCGCACGTCCATCGGATCGGCGACGGTCAGATACTGATATAGCGCAAAGCCGATCGAGATCGTGGTTGCGATCGCCAGCGCCTTCGCGATGAGCACCAGCCTGTGCTGCCCGCGAACGACATCCGCGAAAAGCGCGTAGACGGCCACGAAGTAAAGGCCCATCTGGGCGATCTCGAGGACGGCCGACTTGATGCTCGTGGCGCCCAGCGCCGAGAGCGCGGCAACCGCCAGTACCGCCCAGATCGCCGCCGGCGGGCGGATGATCTCCCCCCAGCGCCTCCGTATCAGCACCAGCAGCGCCCACAGCCCGAAGAGCGCCGCCGCGTAGAGATCGGCGTATAGGATGAACGGACCGTCCTTGGGATCCAGCGCGTGTGAGAAGTGGCTCGGCGCGATCAGCACCAGCACTACTGTCAGCGGCCACAGCAGGTCTTCAACGCGCGCCACGAACGGCTTCCCCTCTGTCCGGGCCTCTACCGCCACGTCAACTCACCATCATGTTTCGGACCACCGCGCCAAGCAGCGCAAGGCCAAGATAGATGTGCGGGGCCCGCGCCACTGCGCGCACGCCCGGCACCGTCAGGCACACGAACATCAGCAGCCCGTACGCCACGGTGCGGAAGATCACGAACGCAGGACTCACGGTCATCGAGAGGTCATACACGCCGCGCAGGCCCAGCCACATGACCACGGTCAGCCCGACCAGCAGCAGGACAGCGGCGAGGACCGACGCGCGAAACGAGACCTCCGCGGGCAGCAGCCGCCGATCAACCACCGCCTGCAGCGCGAGGAACACGCCCGCGACGACTATCCCCACGTGCGCGAGACTCGGCTGCAGTTCACCCACCGGACTCTCCAGCAGCGCCGCGCCGCCGGGCAGCCCGACAAGCTGCGGATCATACGCGAGGTAGAGCGCGATCGCCCCACCCAGCGCCAGCAGCCCGCGCCCGACCGGTGAGCGGACATCCCACGCTTTCACCCCGCCCACGAGCACCAGCGCCACCCCGACTGCCGCGTAGCCCGCCCACTCCATGCGGCCCACCGCGCCCGGCACCTGCACCGTGTAGATGGCGCCGAAGATGACGGTGATAAGCCCGGCGTGCAGGCCGATCATCGGCCACCACCGCGGGCGCAGCTCCTCACTGACTTCGATCTGCTCGGCTGCCACGCTGACCTCCCGTCATGGCTCGCGAACAACTGCCGTAAGTGCACCCGCGGGCAGATGCCCACGGGTTTGACTTATTAGAAGGACAACTCCGACAAAAGTTCCGTTCTCTTCAGCACGCTGGTGTTCATACCGAAGAAGTCGCCGAAATGCCCCACCAACGAGGTGCAGATCTCGGCGCGTGAGACTGATCCTCCCCCGATTTCGCTCAGTGACGCCATCTGCTCGGGCCGCAGGCCGCACGGATCGATCATCCGCCACCACTGCGGGTCAACGTCCACGTTCAGCGCAAAACCGTGCCACGTGACCCACCCCCGAACCGCGATCCCGATGCTGGCGACCTTCCTGTCCGCCACCCAGACACCGGTGAACCCCTCCACGCGCTCCGCATCGCAGCCGAGAGAGCGCAGCGATTCGATGACAACCTCCTCGAGCGACCGCAGGTACCAGTGGAGGTCACGCCTGTGCTCACGCAGGTCGAGGATCGGGTAGCCGACGATCTGCCCCGGCCCGTGAAAAGTCGCGCGCCCCCCTCTGCTCACACGACGGATCTCCGCCCCCGCCGACCGCAGCAGGTCAACGCACACCTCCTCCGAGGGGTCATCCACCGCGGCGCCGATGGTCACGACCGGATCGTGCTCGACCAGCAGCAACGTGTCGGGCGCCTCGCCCGCTCTGCGCAGGGCCACGAGCCGCTCCTGCAGCCGCTCGGCCTCGGCGTGAGGCATGCGGCCGAGGTCCGTCACCCGGCAGCTCCGCTCCGGAGCCGGGGTTGGCTCCTGCACCTGCTCGCTCACGCGCGATCCTCCACGAGCCGCTCGTAGCAGCCCGCCAGCGACGCGAGCATCCGCTCCCGGGAGTGCTCGCTGACCGCCATCTCCCGCGCGGTCTGGGCCATCGTCGCGGACTTCCCCTCCTCGGTGAGCGCGGCGCGAACCGTCGCGGCCAGTGCGACCGCGTCCCCCGGAGGCGTCAGCCGGCCGGTCTCGTGAGGCCGCACCACATCTGCGATGCCGGGTATGTCGCTGCCCACCACCGGCACCCCCACCGCCATCGCCTCGACCAGCGCGTAGGGCATGCCCTCCCACAGCGACGGCATGACGAAGAGATCGAGCGTCGCGAGGATACGCGGGACGTCGTCACGCTGGCCGAGGAATCGGAAACGCCTGCCGAGGCCGAGTTCCTTGGCCCGCGCCTCAAGCTGCTCGCGCAACACGCCACTGCCGACGATCACGAAGGTTGTGTGCGGCATCGCCCCGATGACCAGTGCAGCCGCCTCGATCAGTGTCCGGTGACCCTTCTGCTCGACCATCGCGCCGACGGTCCCGACGATCCGATGGCGTTCGGGCAGATCAAGCTGCTCCCGGATCCGGTGGGCGTCGGGCTGGGGGTGGAAGCGCCTGAGGTCAACGCCCGTCCGCACGACCGCCGCGCGCCCCGGCGGGACGATGCGCCTGCGCACGGCGATCTCCCGCTCCCCCTCGCAGGTGCAGATCAGCAGATCGGTCAGCCGCCCGGCAAGACGCTCCGCGGTGAGAAAGAGCAGCCGTCGAGATGGTGGGAGATCCATCTCAAAGGAGAACGCATGGGGCGCGTGGACCCTAAGAGCGCGGTTCCCCGACCGCCACGCGGCGAAGCGCCCGAGTATCCCGGCCTTCGAGCTGTGCGTGTGGATGATGTCGAACGTGTTGCCGCCGAAGAACTCCCGCAGCTCGCGGTACGCGCGGAGGTCCTGCTTGCGATCGACCTCGCGCACCATCTCGACGATCTCAACCCGCACGCCCGCCTCACGGAAGCGCTTGATGTCCTCCGCGAACTCGGGAGTGCGCAGCGTCGAGACAACCGCGGTCTGCTCGAAGCGCTCGGAGGGCAACCCGAGCAGCACGTCGCTGAGATACTGGCGCGTGCCACCCTCGGTTGCTTCGAGCACGTGGCAGACTGCAATGCGGTCGGGGTCGCCCATCAGGCTACCTGCCCCCGAGCTTCTTCGCGAGCTTCTTGCGGGCGTAGCCGACGACCATCCCGACCTCTTCGACGCCCATCAGCGACGCGGCGACGAGGTAGACGCCCGCGCCCGCCGTGCCGCAGGCGGCGAGGAAGATCAGCCGCTGCATGGTGCCGCCGACCATCAGGATCGGCGCAAGACCGCGGTCGAGGCCGATCACGACCACGATCATGATCGCCGTCGCGATCAGGAGCCGTGTCAGGAAGCTCATCACCGCACGGCGATCGATATTGCCGATACGCCCGCGCAGCAGCCAGTAGAGGACGATCACCTTCAGAGCCTTCGAGACCGACAGTGCGCCCGCAATGATCCCGATGCTGCCGCTGAGCGCGTAGACCCCGAAGCCCGCGATGAGGATGTGCAGCACCGCCATCGCCGCGCCGACGTAGTTGGGCGTTGCGGTGTCGGCGAGCGCGAAGTACCAGTTGTTGATCGAGGCCTCCACCGCGAAGAAGGGCAGGCCGGCCGAGTAGGGCACCAGCGCGCGTGTCACCGCCGCGGTGTCCTCGGCGCGGAACTCGCCACGCTCGAACGCGGTCGCGATGATGGGGCTTGAGAGCACGATCATGCCGACTGCGACCGGGACGAAGATGAAGACCATCGCCCTGGTCATCGAGACAAGCGAGTCGGCCAACGCCTGCCGGTCCTGTCGCGAGGCCCACTCGGACACGAAGGGATAGACGGCGAGGCTCACGGCGAAGGGGAGGATCAGCGTCGGCAGGTCGGCGAGCATCCGCCCGTAGTTGAGCGCGGCGACGACGCCCTCACCTGCGTCGGTGCCGAAGCGGCTGTCGAAATAACCGCGCAGCATCGAGAAGAGCAGCCCCACGATCACCGGCGGAATCAGGCTGAACATCTTCACGACATCGGAGGTTGACTTCTTTCCGTAGTCGGCGATGCGGTCGAGCAGGATCGGGTCCTCTTCACTCGCCGCGGCGAGGATGCCTGCTCTCCGGCCGAGGTGGCGGATGGCGTCGGCCAGCAGGATGAACCACCAGAAGAAAATGATGATCAGCACCGGGCCGGCCTCTTCGCTCTCGGGCGCGGCGGGCCGGAGATCGCGCGAGTGGCGGATGAGCGCCGGGATCTGCACGACCAGGCGCGTCGCTCCCCCGAGCAGCACTCCGATCGCGGCCGCCTTCATGCCGCTGGGCTCACCGGCGACGTAGACACCGAAGCCAACCAGCCCCGCGATGCATCCGAAGAGCACGAACTGCCGCCCGGCATCCGCCATCGCGGGGATGGTGAACTCCTTGTGAGAGTGGAGGGTCAGCTCAACCATCACCGACATGACCAGCAGCAGAAGCGCGCCCGCGGAGATGCGCAGCAGATCGGCGCCGAGCGCAGGCAGCTCCAGCGCTGGCCAGAGCGTCCGCACGATCCATGACGCCCAGATGATCGATGCGACCGACAGGATCGTCATCACCACGAAAGTGATCGTTGCGATGACGCGGAAGAATCGCCACGCGCGACCCTCCTCGCCCTCTGAACGGTGCGCAACGAAGATCGGCAGATAGGTCGGCCGCAGCAACTTCTCAACCTTCGTGTAAAGCTGGAAGACGATGAACTTGTACACCACGACGAAGGCGTCAACCGTCCCGCCGCGACCCCACCACTTGGCGATCAGAATCTCCTTGCCGTAGCCGAGAATCTTCCCCAGCAGCCCGAAGGCGCTGATGATTATCGCAGCAAGCGTCATCTGTGCGCCCGCGCTTCGTTCACGCGGTTGCGCGTCCTGCGCTTCGTCACGATCGTCGGGAGCTTCGCTCACATTCCTCACCGTTGGGAACTGCAGCTAACGACAGCTCAACATCCGACTGCGCCCGAACTCACCATGAGGCGCGCGACCACCCGCGCTACCTCCGCCGCGTCATGACCTGCGTGAAGAGGTCGGCAAGCTTCGCCACGTTCTCCTTCACGTCGAAGTGCCTGACCGCCTCGTGCCGCCCCTGCTCGATGACCTTCGACCGAAGCTCCTCGTCGAAGAGCAGCCGCTCCATCTGCTCGGCAAGGCCCGCCGGGTCACCGGGGTTCGCCAGCAGCCCCGTCTCCTCGTGCTCGATCAACTCCGGGATCGCCGCAACCCGCGTGCTCACAACCGGGACGCCCAGCGCCAGAGCCTCCAGCAGCACGTTCGGCAGCCCGTCCCGGTCACCATCGCTCGCCACCACGGAGGCCAGCACGAAGAGGTCCGCGCTGCGGAACAGCGGCATGAGATCCTCATGCGACATCGCCCCGTCGAACTGCACGCAGTCCTCCAGCGCGAGCCCCGAGGTCAGCCGCCTCAGATCGGGCTCATCGGGCCCGCTGCCGACAATGCGCAGCCGGAAGTCGATCCCCTCCCGCCGCAACATCGCCGCCGCCCGCAGCAGGATCGGGAACCCCTTCTTCTCGACCAGGCGCCCCACCGACAGGATCAGCGGCGGTCCCTCAGAACTCTCAGGCCGCGACGGCGCCATCAACTCCACGACATCCACGCCGTGGTAGATGAGGTTGAGCCGCTCCTTCGTCGAGACCGGGTGCTGCCGCCGAAGCTGCTCGAGGCCGAACTGCGTGCAGACCGCCACAAACTCCGCCTCGCGTGTCTTCCTATCCATCAGAACCGATTCGTCGGTGAAAAGGTCCCTCGCATGCGCCGAAATCGAGAAGGTCGTGCCCAGCATATGCGCAAGCAGCAGCCCCACCGTCGCCGGCATCGACGCGAAATGCGCGTGAACATGCCGCGGTCGGCTCCCCCGCAACGCGCACCCGAAGAATGCCGCGGCACTGAAGCTCCGCGCCAGCTCGCTCGCCGCCCGCGGCGAGCGGAGGATGCAGCCGATGGTGTACATAAACGCGCTCAGCACGCCCACCGGGTGCAGCGCGAGCGTCACAACACCCGCCAGCAGCGAGCGCATCGACAGCGGCGGGGGGCGATAGACCGCCCGCTCGGCAAGCTCCGCCGCGCTCTCGTGAACCACAGGCTCGCCCGGCTCCAGCGAGAGGATCGACAGTCGGAAGCCGCGCTCCTCCAGTTCGAGCATCTCCCGCAGGATGAAGGTCTCAGACAGCGAGGGGAAGCTGCCCAGCACGTAGACGAGTCGTCCTCGACGCTCATTCCTCCGCACCGGCTACCTCCCGGTATATCTCCGCGAGCCCTCCCGCGTGCACGGCCCACGTGTACTGCGCCGCATGCTCTATACCCAGGAGACTCATCTCCGCGAGCACCTCGGGCGCCTCGAGCAACTCCGCCAGCACCTCGGCCAGCCCGCTGCTTCCCGCCCCCAGCGGGACAACCCGGGCCGCCTCCCCCGCTACCTCCGGAAGCGCCCCGCCGTCGGAGACCACCACCGGCGTGCCGCAGGCCATCGCCTCCAGCGGAGTGAGCCCGAAGCCCTCATGCAAGGACCACTGGATGAGCAGATCAGCGCCGGAGTAAAGCGCCGGAAGATCCTCCGACGGCACCCAGTCGAGCCGCCGGATACGATCGGCAGACCTCGATCGCCCCATCTCCGCGCAGATCCCCCCACACTTCCACCCGAGCTTTCCCGCGACGACCAGCCCGTGCGGGACTCTCTCCGCCAGCAGGCCGAACGCAGCCACCACCGCCGTAAGGTTCTTGCGCGGCTCTATGTTGCCGACGCACAGCAGGTAACGCTCGGGCAGGTCGTGCCGTTCGCGCACACGCTCGATCGCCTCGTCATCCGCCCGCGCGAACTCGTCCCCCACGCCCAGCGGCACCACATGCACCCGGCGCGGCTCAACGCCAACGTGCTCGATGACCTCATGCCTGGTGAACTCGCTGGGCACGACCACCGCACCGGCCTGCCTGGCGCTGCGGGTCATCACCAGCCCGTAGTGAATCACATTGTGCCACTGGCACCACTGCGGATGGCAGACTGTGATCGCATCGTGGATCGTGACCACGGACGGACCGCCCCAGTGGAGCGGCAGAACGTAGGCGGCCCCGTGCACGACATCAACGCCCTCCGCCCCCATCCTCCACGCGGCGCATGTCTGCTCATACAAAACGCGCCCCGCCCGGCGAGCCGCCCACCGTGGCGCCCACAGCGGCGCGAGATGCCCGGCTGACGGCAGCGCGTCACCGCGCCCCTCCGCAATCATCAGACTGAAGCGCTGGTCCGGAGGTTCCACCTCCGCGAGCCCCTCAACGAGCCCCACGACCGCCCGCTCCACCCCCGACGGCCGGTCCGCCACCACGAGGCAGTCGATCCCAACGTGCAGCCGGTCATCCTCCGAGGGAGTCGCGCTCATCTTCGTGCCGCGGCCAGCGCCTCCTCGTAGAGGTCCTCAGTCAACTGCGCCATCTGCTCGGCCGTGAAGCGCTCGTTGATCCGCCGCCGGGCCTCGCGGCCCATTCGCTCGGCTCCCCCCTGCCGTGACAGCAGCTCAACCACGCGCGCGGCCATCCGCCTGGGGTCGGCCCTCGGCACGAGGATCCCCGTCTCACCGTCATCGATGATCTCCGAGGGACCGCAGCTACCCACCGCAACACACGGAACTCCGAGGCTCATCGCCTCAAGCACAACCCGCCCGAGCGGCTCATTCGCCACCGGGTGTACCAGCACGTCCATCACATTCATCACCGACGCGATGTCCTCGCGAAAGCCGGTGAAGACGGCGCGTTCACTCAGGCCGAGGCTCTCGGCGATCTGATGCAACTCCTCGACATAGTCAGGGTGCTCGCCGAACATATCCGCGCCGACGACAAGGAAGTACGCGCCCTTCTCGTGCGCGAGCACGTGCGCCGCGACCTCGAGAAAGAGGTCCTGACGCTTCCACGGAACGAGCTGCCCCACGCTGCCGATCACCGGTGCGTCCGCGGGCAGCCCCAGTTCCTCGCGCACCTCAAATCCCGGCCGGTCGGGCTGAAAGACGAGCGTGTCCACGCCGTTGTGAATCATCACCGTCCTGGAGCGGGCCTCGGGGTGCCCGTCGATGAGCGCGTCGGCCACGCACGCGGAGATGGCCGCTATGCGCGTGACGCGAGGGACCACCCACCGCACGGCGCGCTCGGGGACCTGAAGGTCGCGGGCGTGCCAGACCAGCGGCAGGTCATCACTCATCCGCATTGCGCAGCCCAGCGCGGCCGTCAGGCTGTTCGCCGCCACGATCTCAGCCCCAAGCTCCTCCGCCGCCACTCGCACCTTCCCCGCCCACGAGCGCAGCCGGACACCGCCGGCGAGCACACTCCACAGGTTCGATCGCGACAGGCGCAGCTCCGGCACGAGGCTGACCGGCACCTCAAGCTCGTCGAGTTCCGTCGCCAGCCTCCCGGGAGGAACCGCCGCCACAGGCTCGAACCGCTCGCGGTTGAGGTGGCGCACGAGCGTGAGCATGCTCTCCTCCGCCCCACTGACAGCGCCAACGTGATTGACCAGCAGCACGCGCCCCGGGCGGCCCTCAGCCATCAGCGCCCTCCAGGTGCGGGTACTGTCCGACCAGCCAGTCGAGACTTGCCGTCAGCACCTCCTGCTCCCAGCCGAGTGAGTAGAACGCGTGGTTCGCGCCCTCCACGACGTGGTGGTGAAACTGCCGCCCGGCCTCTCGCGACAGTCCCCGGTAGTGCTCCAGCGCGCTCTCGGTAGTCGGATCGTTGCCGCCGTAGATGAACATCACCTCGCCCGGGAAATCCACGAAACGACGGTACCAGTCGATCTCCCGGTCGCTCTCAGCGCCCTCCTCGCCCGCCCCCCTGCCGCCGCGCGTGATCGCCCTGACGATCATCCCCGGCTGGAGTCGCCCGCCGATGAGCTTCGACCAGCTCTCACGCCTGAAGAGCTTCCGCGCGTAGGTGGCGTAGATACTCCGGCGCTTCGCCGCGTCGGCCTGCGAGCGGTCCCCGGCGACGATCGGCGCCGACCACAGAACCAGCGAGTCAACCCGCTCGTCGAGCGTTCCCGCGCCGATCGCGACCTCGCTGCCGGAGCAGTCGCCGATCAGCGCAACACGCTCAACGCCGGACTCTTCGCAAACAACTTCCACCGCGCGCCGCGCGTCCTCGATCATCGTCGTCAGCGTCGTGGCCTCCGCATCGCCCTGGCTGTCGCCACGGCCGCGGAAGTCGAAGCGTAACGAGCAGAAGCCGCGTTCGGCGGCCTGCCGTGCCGCTTTCGTGAACATCTGGTGCGGACCGATCCGGTAGCCCGCCCAGCCGTGCAGGAAGACCAGCGCTCCGGGGCGCATCGGCCCTTCGGGGGTATGAAGCACACCGAGGACCCGCTGGCCGTGACTGTCGAAAAAAAGATGTCGATGCATCGTCTCGCGTTGCTGAACACTCACTGCCGTCGCAACCAATCAACCGTCGGTGAGATGGTGGGATCTGCGTCCATGATGCCGATGCGCTGCCAGATCGGCTCCTGCCGCACCGCGATCGCGGTGCCTCGCTTGTACGCGTCGGCGAGCTGTTGCATGACGTCGGCGACTGTGCCGCTCGTGCCCACGTTGACCACAAGCGTCGGCCCCGTGAACGCCGGAGGGGGGGCGAGGAGATCGATCCGCTCCATCTGCTCGCGCATCGCCTCAGAGACGAGGTAGCCGTCGAAGTCCACCGCGCCCTCCCTCATCGCGGCGGCCTCGGAGGCAGCCGCCGCATGGTCCTCGCCGCCCTCGTGCCGCGTCATCATCGCCTTGATGATCGAGCGGCGCAGATTCTGCTTGACGTAATGCTCCCCCTTGATGATCGGCTCCCAGAGCACCAGGCACGCCAGCTCAGGCCGAAGCTCGGCTACCTGCGCGGCGAGTGCGGCCCCGAGCCGCAAACCCAGCAGACCGACTGTCGCCGATGTCTCCCGAGCGACGCAGTCGATGGCACGGCTGATGTCCTCACGCCAGTCGGCGAGGTTATACTCGCCGAACGAGCCGGGGCTGTCGCCGCAGCCGCGCTGGTCGAAGCACAGCACCGGCCAGCCCGCCTCAGCGCACGTGCGGGCCGCCTCGACCATCGTCCGGTGAGCGCACTTCTTCTCCTCCGCGAACGGGTGACAGAACACCAGCGCCCTGCCGCTCGACTCCGCCGGCAGATGCAGCACTCCATGAAGTGCCTCGCCGCCGCTCTCGAAAGTCACCAGGCGCTGCTCGACGCCGGTCACGATTGGCTCAACTCCGCTTCTGATCGACGTACTCGGCGAGATTGTTGATCGTCGCGAAGAGATCCACGCTGAAATCCTCATCCTCGAACGAGATGTCGAACTGCTCCTCGAGGCCCACGACGATCTCGAAAAGGTTGACCGAATCGATCTCGTAGTTCTCCATCAGGTTCTCATCGTCGGCGATCTCGCTCGGATCCGCGTCAAGGAAGAGCCGCTCGACGATCATTTCCTTGATCTGCTGCTTGAGTTGCTGGTCTGACATCCGCGTCCACTCCTTCGGTCTCAGGCAGGCCCGGGCCTGCCGCTGGCACCGCACGTTCCCCCGCACTCTCCGGCCCCGTCCTCAGTCGATGATCGGCGGGATTCCCGTCTGCTCCATCGGGCGTGTCTCGAGTTGCTTCCACGTGCACTCGCTGTCCGGCGGACCATCCTCCGCGGTGAACATCCGCTTCCACCGCCGCTTGAACTCCATGCCGTTTCGGATCGTGATATACCGGTAGTTCACATCCGGCGAATCATCGGTCGTGACGCTCTCGTAGTGATACATCTCCGCCACCGGGTCGTAGAGGACGGTCCACCCCGCCTCCCTCGCGCGGTAGCAGAAGTCGAAATCCTCGAACTGCGCCGGGTTGAATATCTCGTCGAGTCCTCCGATGCACTCAGGTATCTCCGACCGCATCAGCCAGCACGCGCTGATCAGGCACTGCACCTCGCGGCGCCTGTTGTGCTCGGGGGTGTCGATCGGCTCGCCACGGCCGAGGTACTTCACCCGCCCGGTCTGCGAGATCGCGGCCCCCGCGTGCTGGATATTGTAAGGCTCGAAGGGGTACACCAGCTTCGGCCCCACGATCCCGAAGTCATCGTCCTCCTCCAGCACCTGCGCCAGCGTTCCAAGCCAGCCGCGACTGCGCACCGCGATGTCATTGTCCATGAAGCCGATGTACTCGCCCAGCGCGATCGCAAGGCCCTGGTTGCGCGCCGTGCATGCGCCCACATTCGAGTCATTGCGGATCAGATCGAAGCGCACCCCCTCGGCCTCCGCAAGCGCCGGGAACGAGTCCTCGAGGAAGGCGACGGTCCCGTCCGTCGAGCCGTTGTCCACCACCACGATCTGACCCGGCCTCGGCTCCCCCCGCAGCAGGCTCGTGATGCAGAGCTCAGTATACCTGCGTTTGTTGTAACTCACCACGATGATGCTCGCATCCAGCATGCCTGGTGCCACTGCCAATCCCCTCAGTTCAGTATTTCAGCGTGTCCGCGGCGGCCTGTGCTATGTCTCGCCAGTCCGGGGTCGCGGCCCGTTCGAGCACCTCGCTCGACGGGACCGGCACGTCGAGGGCCGCCACGCGCATCGGCGGGGCCTGCAGCAGGTCAAAGCACTCCTCCGTGATGCGCTGCGCCACCTCCGCGGCCACGCCCCCCGTCAGCGAGCCCTCCTCGACCACCACGGCGCGGCCCGTCTCCTCCACCGACGCCGCGACCGTCTCAATGTCAAGCGGCGCGAGCGTTCGCAGATCGATGACCGTCGCCTCGACACCGTGGTCCTCAAGCGCCTCAGCGGCCCTGAGCGCCTCGCCAACCATCCGCGAGTACGCGACGATCGTCAGATGCTCGCCCTCGCGCCGCACAGCCGCCTCGCCCAGCGGGACCGTGTAATCCCCGTCCGGCACCGGCTGCCGCTGTCCGTAGAGCAGCTTGCTCTCAACGAAGACCACCGGATCATCGCAGCGGATCGCGGACTTGAGCAGCCCCTTCGCATCCTCGGCAGTCGCCGGAGCCGCCACCAGCAGCCCCGGTGTGCTCATCAGCCACCGCTCCAGGCTCTGCGAGTGCGTCGGGCCATAGGAGCGCCCCGCCCCCGCCGGGCAGCGCAGAACCAGCGGAATCGTGCACTGCTCCCCGTACTGATAGCGGAACTTCGCCGCGTGGTTGCACAACTGATCCATCGCCAGCGTGAGAAAGTCCATGAACATCAGCTCGGCCACGGGCCGCAGGCCCGTCATCGCCGCCCCGACAGCCACCCCCACGAAGCCGTTCTCGCTGATCGGCGTGTTCCGCACGCGGTCGGTGCCGAAGCGCGCGGCCATGTCGCGGGTGATCTTGAAGGCGCCACCGTACTCGGCGATGTCCTCGCCAATGAGGATGACGCGCTCGTCGCGCGCCATCTCCTCCTCCAGCGCCTCGCGAATTGCGTGTGAGTAGAATATCTCTCTCATGAGTACCCGATACCACAGCCTGATGCACTCGCGCACATGCTCATCATTAACAACACCGCCGGGCGCGAAAGGGTCGCGCGCCTCCTCGCCCGGAGCGCCCGTCGTGCCTCCGGACGGCCCACACCTATCCTCGCGGATCGCAGAAAGGCCGCAGCCCCTCCACACCGGGCTCAAGCCGGTACACCGCGCCGGTCTCCACCTCTGTGACGTAGAGGCCGCGCATGTCGTTGCCGCCGAACGCAACGTTCGTGGGCTTCTCTCCCCCTGCCGGCAGGGTCCCGATGCGCCCCCCGTCCGCGCTGAAGACAGCGACCTCCCCCATCCCGAAATGCGCCACGTAGAGGTTGCCGTCCACGTCGAGCGCCATCCCGTCGCCGCCAACCCCGCCGGGCATCTCGGCGAACTGCTCACCACCGTCCAGCGCGCCGCCCTCGCCGACGTCGTAGACGATGATCTGATGCCGATGTGTCTCCACGACGTAGAGCCGCGACGCGTCCTCAGTGAGCGCAAGGCCGTTGGGGAACGCGAGACCGTCGGCCACGACACGCAGGTCGCCCTCTCGCGTGACGTGGTAAACCACGCCGACGGGCGTCTCCGCGTTTGACCCACCGGGCCCGGTCATAAAGAGCGTCCCATCCGGGTGGAAGACGAGATCGTTCGGCTTCCACAGCGGCTTGCCGCCCCACTCGGCCGCGATCTCGGTCAACTCCTCGCCGTCGTAGCGCAGAAGCTGGTTCGTGCCTGCCTCGGCGATCCACAGCCCCCCACTCTCATCGAACGCCAGCCCGTTGGGTGTGCTGCCCGAGTGCACGTAATCCGCCGACTCCCCACCCGCAATCCGGCTGATCCAGCCGTTGCCGCACTGCGTGATGTAAAGCGTCCCGTCCGCATCGAATGCCGGGCCCTCGGGGAAGTCGAAGCCGTCAGCGACCAGCTCAATCTGCCGGTTCATCGGTGCGTCCTCCCGGATGCGCAACCTGCACGGTCACGATCTGCTCCACCGTCCCCCGGTCTCAGAGCGCACTGTCGGCCGCGCCCCCTGAGAGACTTACATTCGACACGGCCGCCCCGCCGTCCTCCGGAGTCCGCAACACTGGAGGCAACCAACGAGGCCGATGCGTCGGTCGCACTCTGCGACCGCGTGATCTTCGGCTCGACCCAACCGCCCGCGCGCGTATAGTCCGGCCGCTCCCCCGCGTGCCGACCGGGGTTGATGCGTCGCGTGCGGGCCTACTTCGGAGCGATCAGCACCACGGCCTCCGCGGCGATCCCCTCGCCCCGCCCCTCGAAGCCGAGGCGCTCGGTCGTGGTGGCCTTCACGGAGACCGCCTCGACGCTCATGCCGAGCGCCACGGCAACGTTGCGGCGGATCGAATCGATCTGCGGCGCGAGCCTCGGCTGCTCGCAGATCACGGTGGCATCCACGTTCACCGGACGCCAGCCCGCCTCACCGAGGATTGACGCCACCTGGCTCGCGAGCTGTGCGCTGTCCGCGCCCTTGAGAGACGGATCGCTGTCGGGGAAGTGCCGGCCGATGTCGCCGAGGGCCGCCGCCCCCAGCAGCGCGTCGCAGATCGCGTGGAAGAGCACGTCGGCGTCCGAGTGCCCTGCCAGCCCCACCGCGGAGTCGAGCCGCACCCCGCCGATGATCAGGCTCTCGCCGACCGCCAGGGCGTGGACATCGTAGCCGGAGCCGACCCGCAGAGACGGTCGCATATTGCCCTCTCCTCTCTGCTCAAGCACCCGCTCTGCCCGCGCGAGGTCCTCCGGCGTGGTGATCTTGAAGTTGTCGCGGTGGCCCTCGCTCACGTAGACCGGATGTCCCATCCGCTCGACCAGTGACGCGTCATCAGTCACGTCAGAGCGGCCACCCCGCGCCTGCCCGTAGGCCTCGAGCAGCAGCCGGTAGCGGAATGACTGGGGCGTCTGAGCGTGGTAGAGTTCGCAGCGGGGGGGCGTCGCCTCGATCCGGCCGTCGGCGGCGCACTGCTTGATCGTGTCGGTGGCCGCGACCGCGGTGACGGCCGCCCCCCGCTCGCGCGCGACCTCGATGGACCTGAGGATGCTCGTCCGGTCGATCAGCGGGCGCGCGCCGTCATGAACACACACGACCTCGGGAGCGCCCTCGCGCAGAGCGCGCAGGCCCGCCTCCACTGACTCGGGCCGCTCATCGCCGCCGGGAACCACGTCGCGAACCTTCGCGTGCTTCCCTTCCGCAACGATGCGTCGAGCCGGCTCCACGAAGTCCGCCGGGGCCACCAGCACGATCCCGCCAATCGCCTCACAGGCCCCGTAGGCCATCAGCGACCACTCGACCATCGGGCGTCCGGCCAGCGGCACGAAGACCTTGGGGAGCGGCCCTCCAAAGCGCGTCCCGCGGCCCGCGGCCACGATAATCGCCGCGGCGTCGGGCACGGTCAATCGTCCCGGCTCTCGTCGTCGCTGTCCGCTCTGCCGCTGACCTCCGCGAAGAGCATCTTACCCGCGTTTGTCTGCAGAACGCTCGTGACCATGACGTTGAGCGTCTCGCCAACCATCCGCGCGGCCTTCTCGACGACGACCATCGTGCCGTCATCGAGGTAGCCGACGCCCTGGCCGGGCTCCTTGCCCTTTTTGATGATGGTGACGGTGATATCCTCGCCCGGGAGGAAGGTCGGGCGCATCGCGCCCGCCAGTTCGTTGACGTTGAGCACGCTTACGCCCTCGAGGCTGGCGATGCGGTTGACTGAGTAATCGTTGGTCACGACCGCCGCGTTGGTACGCGCGGCGAGGTTGACCAGCCGCGCATCGACCTCCATGTGCTCCCGTGGGGGCGTGGGGTCGTGGTAGATGATCACATCGATGTCGGGGAGGGTCTTGAGACGATTGAGCACATCAAGTCCCCGCCGACCGCGTTCGCGTTTGAGCCCCTCCGCCGAGTCCGCGATATGCCGCAGCTCCTGCAGTATGAAGTTCGGGATGCAGATGGGCCCCTCGATGAACCCGGTCGAGCAGATGTCATAGATCCGACCGTCGATGATGATGTTGGTATCGAGCATCTTCGTGCCGGGTGGCAGGTCCGACTGCACGTTCCTTCCCAGTTGCGCGAGCCCGGGGAACACGTAGACAAGCTGCTCCTTGGCGCTCATCGCGAAGATCACGCCGAGGGTCGCGCCGATGATCGAGGCGAAGATCTGAATGCCCAGCCCATACTCCAGCGCGTTGAGCGGGATGGTGGCCAGCAGCGCCACCGAAAGGCCGAGGGTCATGCCGACCACAGCCGCCATCTTGTCGAGGACCGGGACCTCCTCCATATGCTGCAACCAGACGATCAGCTTGCGGAACAGGAAGAGACCTACAAGAAACCCGACCAGGCCGAAGATCGCGTTCACGCCGACCTGGAAGAAGAGCATGTCACGCCCGGGCTCGGGGCCCAGAAGCCGCTCGCCGAGCCAGCCGCCGGCCCAATGCCCGACGAGCACGAAGGAGAACGTCACAGCAGCCACAAACAGGAACCACAACCAACGAATGAGCATGGATTCACTTCCCCGCTTCCTCGCCCGCCCGCGGCGTGAATTCGCCGGAACAGGCAGATTTTGCGCCCAAATGTCGAAGAGTGTCCGGCAAATGTGCAGTAATCACAAGAAACGCATTTCGACGCCTGTCGTAACGGTCCTCCATTTCAGAACGTCAAATCGCCGCCGGCCGTGACAGGCCGGCGGCGACAAACTGACTGGTGCTCGCCTGGCTCAGGCCGGGTGCGGACTGACCGCGGTCTCTACGAGGCGGAACTTGACCTTGCGATCATCGTCGAGATCCGCGAGGATCTCACAGCCCTCACGCGCGTCGCAGGCGAGTATCTGCTCGGCGAGCGGGTCCTCGATCAGCGAGCGTATCTGCCTCCGCAGAGGTCGGGCGCCCATCGACGGGTCGAAGCCCTGCTCGGCCAGAAGCTCCTCAAGCTCCTCGGTGATGGACAGGTGCAGGCCCTGTTCGGCGAGCCGCTCGTTCAGATAGCCCACCTCAAGCTGGACGATGTCCTTGATCTGCGCCTGCGTGAGCGAATGGAAGACCACGACGTCGTCCACGCGATTGAGGAACTCAGGGCTGAAGGCCTTCTTCAGCTCCTCGGTCACCTTCGACTTCATCCGCTCGTAGTCGCGCCGCTCCTGTTCGGCACTGCGCACCATCCTGTCGGTCGAGAAGCCCATCCTGGTGGTCTCCGAGATCGTGCGAGCGCCGACGTTGCTGGTCATGATGATGACGGTGTTCTTGAAGTCAACGACGCGGCCCTGAGCATCTGTAAGCCGCCCGTCCTCCATGATCTGCAGCAGGATGCTGAAGACCTCGGGGTGGGCCTTCTCAATCTCGTCGAAGAGCACGACCGAGTAGGGGCGGCGGCGGACGGCCTCTGAGAGCTGGCCGGCCTCCTCGTAGCCCACGTACCCCGGCGGCGCGCCGATCAGCCGCGAGACCGCGAAGCGCTCCATGTACTCCGACATGTCGATGCGGACCATCGCGTCCTCGTCGCCGAACAGGTAGTTCGCCAGCACGCGGGCCAGCAGGGTCTTCCCCACACCGGTCGGCCCGAGGAACATGAACGAGCCGATCGGGCGTCGCGGGTCCTTCACGCCGGCGCGCGCGCGTCGGACGGCCCGGGCGACGGTGGAGATCGACTCATCCTGCCCGATCACCCGCTGGCGCAGTTCACCCTCCATCTCAAGCAGGCGCTCGGACTCCTCCTGCGAGAGCTGCGTCACCGGCACGCCGGTCCATGTGGAGACGATCTCGGCGATGTCATGCCGCAGGACCTCGGGGCGCGGCACGTCCACGGTATCCTCGAGATCGATCGGCTCCTCGTCGCCCTCCGGGAAGTAGAACATCTCGGAGCCGTCGGGCTCAACGCTCTTGCAGAAGTCCGCGTCAAAGCTCTCGGCCTCACACTCTTCCCGGTAGCGGCGCAGCTTCACGCGTGAGCCTGCCTCGTCGATCAGGTCGATCGCCTTGTCCGGCAGCGCGCGATCGGTGATGTAGCGACTCGACAGGTCCACCGCCGCGCTCAACGCGTCCTCTGTGAGGTCCACATGGTGGAAATCCTCGTAGCGGGCCTTGATGCCGTAGAGGATATCGAGCGTCTCCTCCGGCGTCGGCTCCTCAACGCGCACCGCCTGGAAGCGCCGCTCCAGGGAGGGCGTCTTCTCGACGTGCTTGCGGAACTCATCGGGCGTGGTGGCGCCGATGCACTGCAGCTCACCACGGGAGAGCGCGGGCTTGAGTATGTTGGACGCATCCATCGCGCCCTCGGCCGCGCCCGTACCCACGATCGTGTGCAGCTCGTCGATGAAGATGATGATCCGGCCCTTCGCGGCCCGTATCTCCTCCATCACGCGCTTCATGCGCTCCTCGAACTCGCCGCGGTACTTCGTCCCCGCCACGAGACTCGCGAGGTCGAGCGCCACGAGCCGCCGATTGCGCAGCGGCGTGGGGATGTCGTTGTCGGCGATGCGCTGCGCAAGCCCCTCGGCGATGGCGGTCTTCCCGACGCCGGCGTCGCCGATAAGGCACGGGTTGTTCTTCGTGCGGCGGCAGAGAATCTGCACGACCCGCTCAAGCTCATGGCTCCGACCGATGATCGGGTCGAGTTCGCCCTCGCGGGCCAGCTCGGTCAGATCGCGGCTGAAGTGGTCGAGCGTCGGTGTGTCGCTGTCATCATCGGAGCCCTCCTCGTCGCCGCGGGCGAGGTTCAGGATGGCGCTGCGCACCCGGGCGGCCTCCACGTTGTGCCTTCGCAGTGTGCGGTACGCCGCACCGCGGCCCTCGCGGGCCAGGCCAAGGAGGATGTGCTCGGTTCCGATATGATGATCGTTCAGCTCACGGGCCTGCCCGTACGCAAGCTGCAGAACGCGCTGGGCCTCGGGAGTGAACGAGATTTCGTTGGACGGCTGGTCTTCGGATCCCATGTCGATGTTGCGCCGCAGGTCGGAACGAAGCTGCCCGAGATCCACGTTCATCGATCGCAGGATCTCAGCAGCCATCCCCTCGCCCAGCCGGATCAGACCAAGCAGCAGGTGCTCGGTCCCGATCAGGTGCATACGCATCTGCGATGCCTCATCGTGGGCGATGAGGATGGCTCTGCGGGCGCGATGTGTGAAGCGTTGCCACAATTCCATGCTGCATTTGGCTCCTTATCACAAGAGTGCGCCGTATACGATCGTTGGCTCCGCGATCTGCTCTTCGAGCCTGCGCGCCGCCCCGCCGGGCGGTTCGCCGTCGGCACACGTAAGGAGGGCCGGTGTCGCACGCCGGGCGGGACCCGGTGGCGCTCATTGGGTGCAAACGCGAAAACGGTGACAGGTGTCTGTCGGTGCGCCGCCGAGTCCCTCACACGGCGGCCGGACCGTTCTTCGAGAACGCCGCCGCCTGGAAAGGGACGGGAACGCTCGGCGTCCTGACCTTGCGGTCGAGAGATCGGCCTCATCGGCGGGACTGATGCGATCCATCCCGGCGCGGCACTCTATTCATTCCCGCTTTCGGTGCGGTTTAGTCGTAGATCGGTGTGCCCTCAGACTCAGTGAGGTTGCGGAACCTCTTCAATAGACGTTTGGTCATCGCCCCAGGTTTCCCATCCCCGATGATTCGTCCGTCAACCTCTATCACGGGCACCAGTTCTGCCGCGGTTCCTGTCAGGAAGCATTCGTCGGCAGTGTGGACCGATGTTACAGGGAACAGATGCTCCACGACGGTGATCCCCTCGTCCTTGGCGCACTCGATCACGGCGGCCCGAGTGATGCCGTCGAGGATGCCGGCCGAGATCGGCGACGTGATCAGCTCATCGTCACAGACGATGAAGATGTTGTCGCCGGTGCACTCGGAGACCATGCCGCCGTTGGTCAGCATGATGCCCTCCTGTACATCGGCCTGGATGCACTCGATCTTAGCCATGATGTTGTTGAGGTAGTTGAGTGACTTGATGCCCGGGTCGAGACTCGCGGGCGAGTTGCGCCGTGTGGAGCAGGTGATCAGCGGCAGCCCGGTCTCGTAGAGTTCGGGCGGATAGAGCTGGATGTTCGCGGCGATGATGATGACGCTGGGCCTTGGGCACTTGCGCGGATCGAGCCCCAGATCGCCGACTCCACGGGTGACCACGGTGCGGATGTATCCATCGTGCACGTCATTGACGCGACAGGTCTCGACCGTCGCGTCGATCAGCTCCTGAGTGGAGAGTGGGATGTCTATCATCAGCGCCCGTGCAGAGCGCTCAAGCCGCCGCACGTGCTCCTCGAGCCGGAAAACGCGGCTGTGATAGACGCGCGTCCCCTCAAAGACCCCGTCACCGTAGAGCAGTCCGTGGTCGTAGACGGAGACCTTCGCCTCATCCCGCCCGACCAGTTCGCCATCCAGATAGATCAGTTGTCCCATCGATATTTGCTCCTCGTCGGAACATCGAAGCCAGCCGGGCAGGCGGCCCCGCGCCTGTACGCACCGCAATCGGCGGCGGGTACGCCGCCGACCGGTACACTGGATTGTAACACATACGTTCCGCCACCCGCAACTTCGCCACCGGAGGCGTGATCTCCTGTCGGTGTCGGGGTATCTGCGGCGGCAACAACGACAACGGCGGGGCCTTGATGGGCTGCCCGCCGTTGTCGTAGCCGACGACTCCGTGGCCGACGCTGATTCCGTCGTCGCCTCTACGCCCAGGTCATCTCGCCGGGCGCCTCAGCGATCGCGACCTCCCTGAGGAAGCCGACGGCCTTCTCGAAGCCCTCGTTGGCGGTCATCAGCGAGTCCTCGTGCTCGATCGAAAGCGGCCCGTCGTAGCCGCACATCCGCAGCGTGGAGATCAGCTCGTTCCACTCGAGCTGGTCATGGCCGTAGCCCAGCGCGCGGAAGATCCACGAGCGATTGACCTCGTCACCGTAGTGCTTGGTGTCGAGGACGCCGTTGACGCGCGCGTTCCACTGGTAGACCGCCACGTCCTTGGCGTGAACGTGCTTGATGATCTCGCCCTTCTCCTGGAGCCAGCGGACTGCGGAGGCCGGGTCCATGCCCTGCCACCACAGGTGGGAGGGGTCGAAGTTCGCGCAGATCCGCTCGCCGCAGGCCTCTCGAAGTCGCACGAGCGTCTCGGGGTTGTAGACAAGGAAGTTCGGGTGCATCTCGAAGCAGAAGTCCACGCCGCGCTTGTCGGCGTACTTGTTCTCGGCCTTCCAGTAGTCGATCGCGATCTCCCACTGGTACTCAAGCGCCTTGAGATGGTCCTCGGGCCACGGTGCGACGACCCAGTTGGGGACTTTGTCATCAGGGCCGCCGCCGGGCAGGCCGGAGAAGCCGTTGACGCAGGTGATGCCGCACTGCTGCGCGAGGTCGCAGGTGGCGCGCCAGACGTCATGGTGCTCCTGAGCGACCGTTTTGTCGGGGTGCAGGGGGTTGCCGTGGCACGAGAGCGCGGAGATCTCGAGGCCGTGGTCCCTGATCGTCGCGAGGAAGTCCTCGCGCTTTGACTTGTTGCCCTTCAGTTCGAACGGGTCGGCGTGTGCGTTGCCGGGGTAGTTGCCGGTGCCGATCTCGATGGTCTCACACCCGGCCTTCGCAAAGTACGCGCAGACCTCCTCAAGCGGCTGTGCACTCCACGCTGCCGAAAGCGCTCCTACCTTCATGATCGTGCTCCTCCCTCTCCTGATGTCCGTCGCTACTTGCCAAACTTATTGTTCGACGGGCCACGCTTCTTCTTTCCGAGTCGCATCAATCTCGGCGCGAAGATGCCGAAAATGATCGCGAGCACGACAAAGATACCGAACACGAGCAGTATCGCCGTCCAGACTGTCATGGGCGGCTCCTCTCATGGAACGGGTAGAACGCATCACGTCAAACGGCGACGGGCTGAAAGCCCGTCCTGCAAACGACGTAACGACGGGACGGCACCGCCTACACGCTCACCCACATCCCGTCGGCGGAGGCGAGTTCACAAGCCGCAAGGACCTTCTGCGTGCGCAGGCCGTCCTCGAAGCTCGGCCACGGCTGCTCGCCCTTCGCGATGGCCTGGCAGAGGTCGAAGACGGTGTTGATGAAGGTGTGCTCGTAGCCGATGATGTGCGCCACCGGCCAGTAGCGCGGGCCACCCTCATCCGGAAGGCCCATGTACGGGTGCGAATCGTCGGTCGCCTGGATCAGGCGGAAGCCGGTGCGGTCGCCCGGATCCTCGCAGTCGTAGTACTCAAGCTCGTTCATCCGCTCCAGGTTGAAGCGGAGGGAGCCCTTCGAGCCGTTGACCTCGAACCAGTTGTAGTTCTTGTGCCCGGCCGCGAATCGCGTCGCCTCCATCGTCCCGAGCGCGCCGTTGGCGAAGCGGCAGAGGGCGATGACGCCGTCATCGACGTCCACCGTGCCCATCGGGGCATCGGCGGCGGCGCGGCCGCCAAGGCCGGTGTCGAAGCTCTCCATGATCGGCCGCTCTTCGATGAATGTCTCCATGGTGCAGGCGATGGAGGCGATGTCGCCGAGCAGCCAGAGCGCGAGATCGATCGAGTGGGCCATCAGGTCGCCGAGCGAGCCCGAACCGGCGATCTCCTTGCGGACGCGCCACATCATCGGCGTGTCCGGTGACATCAGCCAGTCCTGAAGGTACTGCGAGCGCCAGTGGTAGATCTCGCCGAGGTCGCCGTTGTCGATCATCTTCTTCGCCAGCGAGATCGCGGGGGCGCGGCGGTAGTTGTGGCAGATCATGTGGATGACGCCGGCGTCCTGGACGGCCTTGAGCATGCGCTCGCCGTCCTCGAGGGTGGTTGCGAGGGGCTTCTCGCAGAAGACATGCTTGCCCGCCTCAGCGGCCTTGATGGCGAGTTCGGCGTGCTGGTTGTTCGGCGCGGTGATGTCCACGAGGTCGATGTCGTCGCGGGCGAGCAGTTCGTCAACGTCGTAGACGGTCTCCTCCCAGCCAAACTGCTCGGCGCAGGCGTCCACCCGCTCCTTGGTCCGGCCGCAGAGGACCTTCATCACCGGCGCGGCCTCAAGCTCCGGGAAGTAGAAGGGGACCTGGCGGTAGGCGTTGGAGTGTGCGCGGCCCATGAAGTTGTAGCCGACAAGCCCGACATTGATCTGATCCATCGCATGACCCTCCCGAGCGCAACTTGAGCGGCGGCGCTCGCCGCCTTGAGTCAGCACCGTGCGGGTAGCAGTTTCTCCGGCCGCGCCACGAATCCTGCAAGGCGACCGGAATCGGCAGTCGGCCGCTGCGCAGAGGCCGACCGCGCTTCCCGAAGCCGCCGCTGGAGGGATTCTTCGGGCGCATGTGTAATACAAGCGACGGAGAAAGACCACGCACCCTGGAGGGAGCACAGGATGAGGCTTCGGACGACGGCGATCGCGCTGCTGGCGGTGTTGCTGGTCGCCGGCGCGACGGCGTGGGCGCAGCAGACGGACGCAGGCGGGGCTGAGGGAGCGCCCGGGACGGGGCAGGCGGAGATCGAGGCCCCTGTCTCCGCCGACTCTGTCCTCGAGGCCGAAGCCGCCGGGAAGCCGTGGGCGACCATCCGGCTCAAGTTCATCCTCTGGGCGATCTTCTTCATCGCGGGCCTGCTGCTGCTGATGCTGACGAAGGTCCGTCCGCCCATGCGCATCGCCATGCTGGTTGCGGCGGTGGCGATCTTCGGGGTCTGGCTCGGGGTGGAGCCGAACGCGCCGGGGACGATCAAGGACGGCATCATGCTCTACGCGGTGGAGGGCATGATCTTCTTGCCGCGCCTGATCGCGTTCGTTGCCTTTATGCTCATGAGCATCATCGGCAGCAAGGTCTTCTGCGGCTGGGGCTGCCAGTTCGGCACGGCGCAGGACGCGATCTGGCACCTGCCGACGAAGAAGTGGAAGCCTCCCTTCGCGCTCAGCAACACGGTGCGGGTTGGCTTTCTCGCGGCGATCGCGGTGGCGGCCTTCGGCTACGGCGCGGATCTGCTCGAGCCGATCGACCCCTTCCGGGTGTTCCGTCTCGGCGCGACGTGGGCGATCGTCGTGGCGGCGGTGATGCTGATCGCGGGGATCTGGGTCTACCGCCCCTGGTGCAACTTCTTCTGCCCGTTCGGGCTGGTCTCGTGGGTGGGCGAGCGCATCGCAATCACAAAGCCGCGCGTGAACCTCAAGACATGCATCGACTGCCTTCGCTGTGAGCGCGAGTGTCCGACGTGGGCGATCAAGGGCCTGCGGCGCCGGCACAGGGCGCCGCAGGACTGCTTTGCATGCGGCACCTGCATCCGCGTCTGCCCGGTTGACGCGATCCGCTGGCACATCAAGCCTCCGCCGGACCGGCAGCCAGAGCCTGACGGTGAAAGCGAGGATGACGAGCAATGAAGGTGCTTCTGACTGGAGGGAGCGGGCTGGTGGGCTTGCGGCTGGCCCCGATGCTGGCCGAACGCCATGAGGTGACGCACTTTGAGATGCGTGAACCCGGCGACGATCTGCCATGGATCGAGGGCGATCTGCTCGATCCTGAGGCGATTCGCCGGGCCTGCGAGGGCATGGAGGCCGTCGTGCACGTGGCGGCGATCCACGGCGCGAACTGGCGGGCGCTGGGCGACCACGCGATGTTCGAGGCGAACGTGATGGGTACGCAGAACGTGGTGGACGCGGCGGTGCGGGCCGGCGCGCGGCGGGTGGTCTTCACCTCGTCGATCAGCGCGACCGGGCACGGTCAGGGGCCGCCGCCACCGTGGCTGCCGATCGACGAGGAGATCGCGCGCGGTCCGGCCGATCTCTACGGCCAGAGCAAGGCGCTCGGCGAGCAGATCTGCCGCTTCGCCACCGAGCGCCATGGCCTGAGCACGATCATCCTCCGCCCCGGATACATCTGCGATGAGAGCACGCAGTTCCCCGACACGCTGCGGCTGATGTCGTTCATGGTGGATGTGCGGGACGTGGCCCGCGCGCATCTGGCGGCGCTCGAGTGTGAGGCGGAGGTCCACCACGGGGCCTTCCTCGTAACCGCCGACAGCCCGCTTGCGCGGATCGAGCCGCTGCGGTTCTTCGCAGACCGGCGCGGGTGCCTCGACGAGCTTGTCCCCGGGATCGGCGCCTACATCGACGACGGGACGCTCGACCCGCGCTCGATCAACGAGTGGTACACCGTTGATCGCGCGCGATGGGGGCTGGGCTGGGAGCCGGAGCACAACTTCGAACTGCCGTGAGCGACGCCGCCGGAGGCGAGAGAATGCGACTTGAGGGACGCAGGGCGCTCATTACGAGGGCGAGTCGGGGGATCGGGAGGGCGATCGCGACAGCGTTCGCCTCGGAGGGTGCAGACGTCGCGATCAGCGCGCGGACGCTGAAGGCGCTCGACGAAACACGCGCGGAGATCGAGCGAATCGGACGCGCCTGCCACGCGATGGCGTGGGACGTCAGCGACGTCGCGGAAGTCCGTGAGCGGCTCAACGAGGCCCGTGCTGCACTCGGTGGACTCGACATCGTCGTCAACAACGCCGGGGTGCACCACCTCGACGGGGCGGCGGGCAGTGAGGAAGACTGGGACTACGTTATCGACACGAACCTCAAGGCGGTCTGGTTCATCACGGAAGAGGCCGCGAGGCTCATGCTGCACGAGGGCGGGGCGATCATCAACATCGGCTCCGACTACGGCTTCCGCGGGGGCAACTCGATCTACGGGGTGTCGAAGTGGGGCGTGAGGGGCCTCACCCGCGGGCTGGGGCAGAAGTGGGCGGGGAAGGGCGTACGGATCAACGGGATCGGGCCGGGGCCGGTCGCCACCGAGATGAGCAACTGGCATGAGGGGGACTCGCTGGAGCGCAAGAGCCTGCCGCTGGGGCGACTGACGCTTCCGCGGGAGGTGGCGCAAGTGGCGGTCTTCCTGGCCTCAGACGACGCCTCCGCCGTCATCGGCGAGATGATCGTGCTGAACTCGGGGAACACGTGAGCGCGGCGTACTCACCGGTGCGGCGGGGAGGCCCGCGCCTCACGCCGCAGCGCCAGCTCGGCGACGACCATCCGGTGGTCGGAGTGCGGGGTGACCACGACGCGGGCGGAGAGAGGCTCGAAGCGCTCATCCACCCAGATGAAGTCGATGCGTTCGACGGGGAAGTCCGAGGTGATCGTGTTCGGCCAGCCATGACCGGCGGCCCTGAATGCGTCGGTCAGGCCGGCGGCCTCCAGCGGCCGGAGGAGCGGATCGCCCTCGCGGGTGTTGAAGTCACCACCGATGATCACCGGCAGGTCGCCGTAGCGGTCGCGCTGGGCCAGCAGGTGCTCGATCGTGCTCATGCGTGACAGGCGCAGCACACGAGCCTCCCGCCAGACCTCCCGCCGCCACAGGTCGCCCCGCAACGACGGCTGCACCAGGTGCGTGGAGATCACGGTGACGAGCCTGCCCACCCGCTCCGGGACGGCGCGCACGACGTACATCTCGTGGGCGAGAGAGCGCGAGTGCTCATCAGCGAACGCATCGCCGCGCACGAGCACGGCGCAGTCACCCCACCCGGCGCGGTCCCAGCCCTCCGGCAGCATCGCGTCGAGCGACACCCCGCCGGGGCTCTCCTGCAGCAGCACGATGTCCGGATCGAGCGAGAGGGCGTGCTCGATGGCGCGTTCGCTGCCCCCGCCGCAGTTGAGTGAGATGACGCGCAGCAACTCCCCGCTGTCGGCGGCAGCCGCCACGACCGGCGTGCGGTCATGCCACAGGCCGCGCAGCACGAACCGCGGCTCCTCACTCAGCAGCAGCCCCGCCAGGAACGCGCAGGCCACCAGCAGGACCGTGCGCCGCCCGCGCAGCAGCGGCGACAGGAGCACGGCGATGGCGCTGAAGATCCCCACCCAGAGCGCGAACGGCCAGACGGTGATCGGGTCGAGATCCGGGACGCGCGCGGCGTAGAGGTAGCCGACACTCCCAAGGCCCAGCACCATCAGAGCGGTGAGCAGGTTCCTGAGCGCGCCGGTGTGGTGCCCACTGGCGCGCTCCGGACGCTCGACAGGCCGGGCCTCCTCCGACCCGACCTCAGGGGCGGCCCTCCTCAAGTGCCGTCGCCCGCGAAGCGGATGGAGTAGAGGTCCGCGTTCTCCAGACGCACCCGCAGCCGCACCGGACGGCCCGCGAGCGCGCTCAGGTCGGTGCCGCTGCGCCACGCGACGGTGTGCTCGATCTCATTGCCGAAGAGCGCCTGTGAGTCGACCAGCGTGAAGCCGTCGATTGGCGTGCCGTCCGGCTCGCATAGCTCAAAGCGCAGCCAGCCGACGGCGTCGGTGGCGTAGTTGACCACGAGACGGTCGCCGGAGAAGACCAGCGGACGGGTGAGGATCTCCCCCGCCTCGCCGCCCGCGCCGACGGAGACGAAGCCGTCGGTGCGCAGCGTGCCGCGACGCAGCCGCATGGTCGGATGGCGGTAGTGCTCGGTCCAGTACACGGAGATCTCGTCGGGCGCGGTCGCGATCATGCCCCACGCCGGAAAGATGTTGCGGTCGGTCCAGACCTCCGGCTCGGGCCCCGGGCGAATGAACGCCTCCTCCCAGCGCTGGAAGTTCAGCCCGTCGCGGCTGCTCATCAGGACCGCGTCGCTGACACCGGGCGTCCGGTGCTCGGGGTGTTTCGTCCGGCCGGGGACGAAGCGGCCGGGCAGGCCGAGGTAGATGTGCGGAGCGCGCAAGTACGGCTGGATCGCGTTCGTGTAGAGGTGCTCCTTACGATTATCCGCGTACTCGATGAAGACCGGGTCGGTCCAGTCGCGGAAGTCCTCGCTGGTGCAGGTCATCACGTCACGCACGCCGTCGCGCACGAGGCGGTGATAATCCACGTAGACTCCGCGCAGCGGGTCGTAAAAGGCCAGGTTCTGCGAATCAAAGGCCCCCCTGATGATCGCGGGGCGATCCAGCAACTCCCGCCACCGCAGGCCGTCGGGAGAGGCGAAGACGCCGAGGCCCTTCCCATGATGCGAGTAGCCGACGGCCTTGTAACGCTCATCGGCGGCAATACCGGGCTTCGTGTCAACGAAGGGCGTGAAGTTGTGCGCGCCACGCCCCTGCCAGACGATGTTGTTGTCCGTGGCGCCCTCGAACTCGAAGATGCCGACGTTCACGCGCTCGAAATGTACCCCGTCGGGGCTCTCGGCGAGGCAGCAGACCTGCCCGCTCTGCTCGCTGCTGCCGCGGTAGTACATCCGGACGGTGTCGCCGTCGCGCAGGACGACGAAGTAGGCGCAGGTGTCACCCTCCCATGGCCGGTCGAGTTCGAGGACCACCTCGCGCGGGATGGGGTGATGAAGCCGCCGCTCGGCCGCGCCGCTCATCGCGTCGATGAGGAAATCATCGACGAAGAGTTCGAGGCGGTCGCCGATGTCGTATGTCTCGGCCTCGCCCGGCTCTGCCCGCTCGAAGCCCGCGGAGCCCGGCTCCGCGCCCCCCTCCACGGTCAACCCTACGTCATCGGCGTCGAAGACGCCGACGTCGCCGATGTAGGCGTAGATCCCCAGCGCGACCTGCCAGGCCTCGTCGGGCGCTGTGTCGGTGACGGAGACGCGCACCCAGCCCTCGGTGGGGCCGCTCGCGCGCTCGAAGCTGTGCGCGATGCGGGTGCCGAACTGGTCGTAGAAGTTCACGTAGACGCCGGGCGCGCACTCATCCCCGGTGCGCAGCCACGCAGAGGCGGTGTACGTTCCCCCGGGGCGCGCCGGTATCCGCTCGCATTCGAGGAACTGGCCGAGGTTCGCGTCATCGTCGAGGAAACGCGCGTAGGCATCGCCGGAGCGCCCGCCGTCGGTGCGGCGCTCGACCGGGATGCCCTCACGGGTGGTCCAGCCGTCCGCAACGACACCCTCCGCGTCTGCGCGCTCGAACGACGGGTTCGCGACCAGATTCTCCTGAGCCATCGCGATGCCTCCGACCAGCAGCATTATCAGTGTGATAAGCGCGTTGAGGTGAAGACGCGGATGCGAGCGGATCCGCCCACCGCGGATTGTGCGCATGGCGTCAGTTCTCCTCCCCAACGAAGAGCAGCGTGATGACCTCGGCGGCGGTGGTGATGCCGGAGTTGACCTTCGAGAGGCCGTCGTACTTGAGACTTCGCATCCCCCCGCGGAGGGCGATGCGCCGGATCTCCGATGAGCTCGCCTCGTTGGCGATCGCGTCGCGCAACTCGGGGGTCATTTGCATGAGTTCGTAGACGCCGATGCGGCCGGAGTACCCGGTGTTGCGGCACATCGCGCAGCCACGGCCGTGGTGGAACTTGAGCTTCTTCGCCTGCTCGGGCTTGAGTTCGAGGCGCTCAAGCTCGATCTCGCTCGGCTCAACCTCTTCGCGGCAGCGAGGGCAGATGCGCCGGACGAGTCGCTGTGCGATCACCCCGATCAGCGACGAGCCGATCAGATAGGGCTCCACGCCCATGTCCATCAGCCGCGAGGGGGCGGAGGGGGCGTCATTGGTGTGCAGGGTAGTCAGCACGAGGTGCCCGGTCAGTGAGGCGCGGAAGGCCATCTCGGCGGTCTCGAGATCGCGCACCTCACCGATGAGGATGATGTCCGAGTCCTGGCGGAGTATGTGCCGGAGGGCGTTCGAGAAGTCGAGGTGTATGCGCGGGTGGACCTGGGTCTGATTGATCCCCGCGACCTGGTACTCGATCGGGTCCTCGACGGTGGTGATGTTCTTGGTCTCATCGTTGATCGTATGCAGCGAGGCGTAGAGGGTGGTTGATTTCCCCGAGCCGGTCGGCCCGGTGACGAGCAGCATCCCCTGGCGGGTGTGCAGCAGCTTCTCCCACGCGTGCATGGTCTCCTGGCTCATCCCGAGCTGGTTCAGCGACACGAGCGCGCGGGACTTGTCGAGCAGGCGCAGCACGGCCTTCTCACCCCAGTACGTCGGGAGCGTCGAGACACGCACATCGATCGGGCGGTCGTCAACGGTCGTGGCGAAGCGGCCGTCCTGCGGCAGGCGCGTCTCGGAGATGTCCGCTCCGGCGAGTATCTTGATTCGCGAGAGCGCGTAGCGGTGCATGTCGGTCGGGAGCGTCGTGAAGGTCATCAACTGGCCGTCCACGCGATAGCGCACGCGGATGCTCTCGGCGCGCGGCTCGATGTGGATGTCGGAGGCGCGCATACGCACCGCCTCCTTGAGTATCTGCTCGACGACCGCGACCACCGGGGCCTGGTCGAGCATCTCGATAAGCTTCTGGTCCATCTCCCCGGCGAACTCGCTGCCGGTGAGGGTCATCTCAAGATCGGTGGTCGCGGCCCCGTCCATCGAGACCTGCGAGCGGGCGCGCGTCGCGTAGTACTGCTCGATGGCATTGCGCAGTTCGACCTCCTCCACCTCGATCGGCTCCACCCGCTTGCCGGTGCGGGAGCGAATCTCGTCGATGGCGAAGACATTCCCCGGATCGGCCATCGCGACGAGGATCCTGTCCTCGCTGACCTGGATCGGCAGCGCAAGGTGCTCCTCGGCGACGGGCCTGGGGACCTCACGCAGCGCCTCGGGGTCCACCTCGTAGCTCTCGAGTGAGGCCTTCCTGCCGCCGCGTGGACGCCTCATCGGCTGCCGGGGCCCGGGGGAGGCGTCGTCATCGGAGTCCGCGACGGGCTGCCGGACCTCCGGCTGGCGCTCAGAGGCGCGCGCGAGGTCCTGGGCGGTGGCGAAGCCCAACCGCAGGAGCGCCTGGACGAGCGTGGCGCTGTCATGCTCGGCATGCTGGTGCGCCTCATCGAGCTGCTCCGGGGTTATCAGGCCCATCTCGACCAGGTTGCGGGCAAGCTTCTCGTCACGATCATCGGGCATCGATGGCCCTCCTTCCTGCCTGCGTGCGCCGGGGCGGATCGTCTTACGGCTGTCGCCCCTGCCCCGCGATGAGTGTATTCGCCTGCACCGCGGCGGTCTCCTTCGCCCGGACGCAGACGCGGTCTCCGCTGGTCTCGTCCCCGCCGTTGCGCTCAGCGCGGAGCTGACGTATACTCGAAGGGCGAACTCAGCGGCGCAGGGAGGGCGACATGTGGCCATTTGGTCGGCGTGAGCCGAAGGGCAGGGACGAGGAAGCGGCGGATCCGAAGGAACGCTTCAAAGAGGGCACTCGCGCGCTCGAAGCCGGCGATCTCAGCAGGGCGATCGAGGTGTTCTCGGCGCTTGTCGAGGATGAGCCCGACTACGCCGCCGCGCATGTGAACCTCGGCAACGCATATTACACCCGGGGCGATTTCGCCGCCGCCGCAGCGCATTTCGCGCGGGCGCACGAGTTGCAGCCGGACACCCCGAAGGTTCTGCTGAACCACGCGGCCGCGAAGAGCGCGATCGATGAACTCGACGCCGCGATCGATCTGCTGATTGAGGCGCTGACCATCGACCCTGAGTTCCGCGACGTGCACTACAACCTCGCGATCGCCTACTGGCGGAAGGGGCGCATTCCGGAGGCGATGGCCGAGCTTGAGATGGAGCTGGCGCTTCACCCGGACCACGAGCCCGCAAAGCAGGCGGTGGCGCAGATCAAGGCCGAGAGCGGCGTAGCCGACGAGGGCAGCGCCTGATGGACGGCGAAGGGACGAAGCACCGGGCAGTCCGGTGGAATGATGGCGGCGAGGGCCGCCGGAGGAGGATGGACTGATGGAGGTCAGAGAGGGCGACGTGCTGGTCTGCCGGTGCGAAGATTGCAGCGTCGAGTTGACGGTGACGAAGGCATGCGAGCAGGGCTCATGCGGCGACTGCATGGACATCCACGTCACCTGCTGCGGCCAGGAGATGGTCAAGAGGCCGAGCTGACGCCGCATCAAGCCGGTATGCATGATCGGCCGCGGGCTCCACAACCCGCGGCCGCTTTGCTGCATCAAAGCAGAGGCCTCCGCAGACAGGTCAGATTCCACCGGGGGCGAAGAATCGCGCACTTCACCGCGGCCTGCGTCCGCGAAGACACTCGAAAGCCGGGGAGTCGATGACTGAGCAGACCTTCGCCTATCTGCTGGCCGGGCTCGCGGCGCTGCTGTGGGGATTCGCTGTCATCCCGATCAAGAGCGCTCGGACCTCCGGGCGGCTGGGGATCGCGATTGCGATGGCGACGGGCATGACCACGATGTTCGCGCTCTCCGCGCCGCATCTGGGAGTGCTGAGCACGCTCACGCTCAGGGAGGCCGGTCTCTACCTCATCACGGGCGCGATGCAGTTCACACTGGGCTGCGGATCGTACTACCTCGCGGTGCAGAAGGGCTCGCTCTCGGTGGCGGTCCCGATCACGCGGGTGAAGATTCTGCTGGTGCTCGGTCTCTCGATTCTACTGGGGCTGGAGGTCTTCCGCTGGGGGCTGCTGGTAGCGGCGATGCTGGTCTTCCTCGGTGGGCTGATGGTCGGCAAGCCACTCTCGTCCGCGACCCTGTCAGAGCGCGACGGTCACTGGGCCTCGATCGGGTTCGCCATCGCCGCCTGCACCTTCTGGGCGGTGAGTGAGACGCTGATGGGCCTGCTCCCGACACGCATGCCGCCGATGGTCTCGAACGGCCTGCTGCTGGCCTCGGGGATGGCTGCGTGGTGCCTGCTGGCGCTGGTGGTGGGCTGGTGGCGGGAGCTGCTGGCGATGCCGCGGCACGATGTGCTGTGCTTCGTCGCACACGGCCTGATCAGCTTCTCAGCGGCCTACGCGCTCTTCGTCTGGGCGATCAAGCTCTCCACCCCGCCACGCGTGGTCACGATCACCTCGACCTACCCGCTCATCTCAGCCCTCGTCGGCTGGGTTGCCTACAGGGAGGGCTTCAGCCCGCGCCTCGGCCTGGGCGCGGTGCTTCTGATCGGCGGCGTGATCCTGCTGCAGTTCGCGTAGCTGCACCGGGGGTCTGACGGTGCGGTCCGGCTCTGTGTGCCAGTGCCGGCACCTGGACGGACGGGAACACCCGCGCATCCGCATATTGAGGCAGATTTGAGTTTTCCCTTGCCTCGATCGGGGAAAACCGCTAACATGGCCCCACAGGCTCAATGCTGCCCGCGGAGGTGTGAGTTCATGCGACGGACAGGTTTCACCCTGATCGAGCTGTTGGTCGTGATCGCGATCATGTGACCGCTGAACAACCGCCCATCCACGCTGGTTTTTCCCCTCGACGGCCTCCCCGCGTTTCCGCAGTTCCGGTATTGCTCCTGTGCGCAGATGTGAAAAGTGCCGTTCC
>JBMNNW010000134.1:0-11614 GCA_050942735.1 Armatimonadota bacterium | reverse complement strand
AGTGGAGCTAGAGCCGCGCTGTTTCTGACCATACACCGCCTCAACACGAACTGGGCGAACAGCTCGTGGGCGCGCCAGATCGCTCCTCTACTGCAAAACTCAACCCTTAGACTTTGATACAGAGCCTTTGAAGGATACATCCGGCGTTTGGCGAAGAGGCTAGTAGAGCCCCACGACTCAGCAACGTGGCCGCAACTATCGAGATGGTCGGTTGTCCATGATAGCATCAGGGCTAAAGGTATCGCGGATGGCGCCGAGGTAGATGGTGAGAATGGCTGAGCAGGCCTGTGGCAACACAACCAGAGGGCTACTGGAGCGAATCAGCGGTCTTCGCGACCGCCGGCAGGTCATCGCGTACGTGCTGGCTGACCGGCCGCAGGGCGTGCCCGCCGCACAGATTGCTGGAGACGTGATCAGACCGTTTCACGAGCATCTGGAGGCGATAGGGCGAACGAAGGGCCTTGATCTGTTTCTCTACACGAGGGGCGGGCAGATCGTCCCCCCCCTTCGCTTGATACACCTACTTCGTGAGTACTGTGACCACCTTGCCGTATTGGTTCCGTTCCGGGCTCACAGTGCGGGCACTCTCATGGCGCTCGGTGCTGATGAGATTGTCATGGGGAAGATGGGAGAACTGAGCCCCATAGATCCGACGGTCGCTTTCAGCCCGGAGAATCCGGGTTCGCAGCAGCCAGGTTCTGCTGGCCAGCAGATTGAGATTGAGGACTTGACCGCCTACTTCCGCTTCGCTCAGGACGTAGGTCGTCTAACCGACTCGAGCGACATGGCTACAGCTTTCGCAGCGCTCGTGCAGGAACTGAACCCGCTCAAGCTCGGGCACATTGCACGCATCCATTCACTGATACGCCTGCTCGCCCGCCGGCTGCTCGCAACGCACATGCCAGCCGACCGGTCAGAGGAACTCGATCAGATTGTGCGTATGCTGACGGAGGGCCATTTCTCGCACGACTACCTGATATCCAGACGTGAGGCCGAGAACATCCCCGGTCTGAAGGTCGTCCACGCAGACAACAGTCTGGAGCGCGCGATGTGGCACCTATATGAGGTGTACGAGCAAGCTCTGGGGATCTCGCGTGCCCCAAACTGGGACGCGGTTCTTGGTGGTCGCGAGCAGGCCAAGGCACTGTTTCCCAGTGGCGCGATTGAATCGATCAAGCTATGCCATCACTTTCAGTATGAGGCAGTACTCGCGCGTGAGGACGAATGCGTCAATGTGGATTACAAGGTGTTCGGATGGAGCACCGTGTCTGATGAGTGAGAGGAGGCGACTTGCATGCCATACGAGTTCACATTCTACCCGGCTCGGGAAGAGGGCGTCATTGGCACGACGGCGACGATAAACCCCGCTGAGGGCCAGCTGAGGGCCGCGGGTCTGTCGGCGAACACGCCAGTGCGGGTCACCGTCCGACAGGGGGATAGCTATGTTCCGGTCGTGGTGCCGGTGCCCGCTGATGGAGCGGGTGTCCGAGCGTACTCGACAGACTTCCACAGGGCCGCTCAGAGCGCCATCATGGGCAAGGAGGATGCTCTCAGGGAACTCGGCAAGTGGTAGGCCAACTGACTGCCTCCCAGTTGGTGGCCCTACATGAGCAGGTACTGGCAGTATCCGGCGGCGGCATGCCAGGCGTTCGCGATATGGGACGACTGGAAGCCGCCGCTAGCCGCATATCTGCAGGTTTCGGCGACGTTGAGTTCTACCCAACGCCGGCAGAGAAAGCGGCCGCGCTGCTTGAGAGCATCATATGCGATCACCCATTCGTCGACGGGAACAAGCGCACCGCAATGCATGCAGCAGCAACATTCCTCGAATCCTGCGACATTGGGCTGGAGTACACGACTGATGAGGTAATCGACTTCGCCGTCGGCGTCGCCACCCACGACATCGACTTCGACGGGATCGTGGCGTGGCTGCGGGAGCATTCGGAGGAGCGGGAGGACGAGGCGTGATCGGTCGGCCGAACAGCCGGGCCGGGACGGAGACCGGCCCCAGACGGAACAGCAAGCAGCGCACGACAAACGACAACGACGCCCACGGAACATCCCTCGCGCTCATGCGGTCATAGACAGCGACGGGTGCCGCACAGTCCCCAACCTGTTCGTGGGGAGTGATGATCGTGAAGAGACTGGCCCATCTGGCGCTTGTGACGGCGCTCGCCGCACCGCTGATGATCATCGGCTGTGATGATGGAGATGGCCCCGCCGCTCAACCGGGCGAGCGGGCGGCCGATGCGGAGGTGACGATCACCATCGACGACTTCGACCCCCAGGCCGCCTTCCGCGAGTGGTATGAGCCCGTCGAGTATGAGGCCGAGCCGCAGACTCCCGGATACGACCTGCCCCTCGACCTGTCGGAGATCGTGAACCTCGATGACGTCGCCCACCGCCTGCCCGACGGCGGCCGCGAGATGCTCGCCCGCCGGGGCTTCGTGGTTGCCGACTACGGGACGTCCGAGGACATCATCGCCATCTACTCGTGGGCCGATGACACGGGTATCCCGCCCTTCGTCACCGTGGATACTCTGCTGCACCTCTACCACCTGCAGTTCGACCAGACACTCAAGGTCATTGAGGAGACTCGCTTCGCGCCCGAGATGGCCGATTTCTCCCGCGCGATGATGCAGATCATGCTCGATCTGCACGGCTCGCTCGGCGGCGACCTGCAGGAGGCCGCGCGGCGCAACGTCGCCTACTTCGCGGTGGGCCTGCGGTGCCTTGAGCCCGACGCCGATGTGCCCGCCCCCGTCGCCTCCATGGTCGCCGAGGAGATCGCGCTGATCGAGGCGCGCGCGGGCTTCACGAAGAGCCCCATCTTCGGCTACGACGAGGACTACTCGCAGTACGTCCCCCGCGGGCACTACACGCGCTCGGAGACGCTCGAGCGCTACTTCAAGGCGATGATGTGGTACGGGCGGCTCTCGATGCTGCTCAAGGGCGGCGATGACGCCATCATCTCCGAGGAGGAGGCGCGCATTCAGACGCTGCAGGCGGCGCTGATTCCGGGGACGCTCTACCGCCCCGAGCGCGCCGAACTGCTGGAGACCTGGCGGCGCATCTACGCCGTCACCGCCTTCTACGCGGGCTTCGCCGACGACCTCACACCGCAGGAGTACGCCGAGGCGATCGCACAGGTCGCGGGCGGCTCACTGGCATGGACGAACCTCGCCTCCGACGAGACGCTCCACGCGCTCCGCAGCGAGCTTGCGACCTACCGCGCCCCGCAGATCTACGGCGGCACCGGTGAGATCGCGCTCGACCCGCCCTTCTCGCCGGAGCAGCTTGATGAGCTTCTGGCCGACACGATGGGCATGCGGCTGCTGGGGCAGCGCTTCATCCCCGACGGCTACATGATGCAGAAGCTCGGCTTCCCGAGCGTCCTCGGCTTCACCGGCGAGGGGCGGCCGTTCTCGATGGAGATGACGCAGGGCGGGCCGCAGCGCGTCTTCCCGCGCGGGCTGGACGTGATGGCGGCACTCGGCTCCGAGCGCGCCTACCAGATCCTCGAGGCCGAGGGTGACACCGCGTGGCAGAACTACGACGAGCAGCTCGCGGCGCTGCGCGAGGAGTTCGGCGAGGTCTCGGAGGCCGACTGGAACCGGAACCTCTACTGGAGCTGGCTGCACTCGCTGCAGGCGTTGCTCGCGCCGGTGGGCGAGGGCTACCCGAACTTCATGCGGACCGACGAGTGGCAGGATCGGACGCTGTGGGCGGCGCTGGCGTCATGGACGGAGCTTCGGCATGACACGATCCTCTACGCCAAGCAGCCGTACATGCCGATCGCGACCGCGATGCCGATGCAGCCCGATGCGCCGCCGCCCGGCTATGTGGAGCCGCGTCCGGAGTTCTACGCGCGGATGCTCGCTCTGGCGCGGATGACGCGCACGGGTCTGGAGGAGATGGAGGTTCTCGACGATCAGTCGCTGGCGCGGCTGCGCAACCTGGAGGCGATCATCGAGCGGATGCTGGACATCTCGCTGACGCAGCTTCGCGGCGAGGCGATCAGCGACGAGGATGCCGAGTACATCAAGTACATCGCTGGGCGTCTGAAGAGCGCGCTGATCGGGATCGAGCAGGATGAGCAGAAGTCAACGATCGTGGCGGATGTGCTGACCGACACGAACACCCGGCAGGTGCTGGAGCAGGGCGTGGGATACATCAAGCTGCTGGTTGCGGCCTATCAGATCCCCGATGGGCGGATCGTGGTGGGCGTGGGGCCGGTGCTCAGCCAGTATGAGTTCAAGCACCCGATGGGCGACCGGCTGACCAACGAGGCGTGGCGGGAGAAGCTGCGGAATGCCCCGCCGGCGGCCGCCCCGTGGGTGGAGAGCTTCTACGCGGGGCGGTAGCGGGCGGCACTTGCCGTGAGCCGTTGTTTTTGTGGCCCCGGCGCCCTCGCCGGGGAGCCGCTGTCGTCTGTCGTGCCGCAACGGACGCCTGTCAGTGTGCCCCGCCCCAGTCCGCGAGCTTCTCGCCGATGCTCCAGTACTCGCCGAAGAAGGACCACACCGGGTCGGTGCGGTCGTAGGCGATGCGCGTGCCGTCGCCCTCCAGCAGGTCCTCATCGACCCACGCCACCTGCGCCTCGCCCATGACCCAGTCGTGGTTGCCGAGGTGCGCGATATCGACGATACGGCACTCGATGGACACCGGGCACTCCTCGATCAGCGGCGACTCGATCTCCCGCGAGGGCTGGGGCGTCCAACCGAGGTCCTCGAACTTGTTGGTGTCGCGGCCGGAGATGCGCCCGCAATAGTCGGTGCCCGCGAGTTGCTCGCGGTGGGGGATATTCACGCCGAAGTCACCGGTGCGCTTGATAAGCTCGTAGGAGTACTGGTTGACGCCCATCGCGAAGCCGATCACCCACGGGTGGGCGCAGCAGACGCTGGACGCGCCGATGGTGATGATGTTGGGCGTGCCATCCTCGGCCACGCAGCTTACGAGAATCAGCGGCCACGGGTAGAAATGCCGATTGCCCGGCCGCTCGATGAGTTTCTTTGGCATGGTGTGTATTCTCCCGCAATACGGCTGAGATCGGCCCACATCCAATAGGCTATCGCTGGTTCATCTGCAGATCAGTGCACCGCCATTTGTCATCTCCAACGTATGCGAGATCGCAGATGAAGTCGGTCCGAACCTTGGCCCCGAATGCGTTTTCTGCATCGACCCATCCAGTGGCTCGGTATTGGCCGTCACCGAGATACTTGACACAATCCTCGGCGGTCTGGTAATCGCCGCTGAAGACCCGGCCGAAGCTTGCAGTACTCGGTGAGCGCAGACCTTCTTTCACGAAACTCTTTGCCATTACCCATGCCATCCCTGGCTGGATCTCCCGCTCTCCGAGCACCTCCGCAGTCTCGTAATGACCGAATGATATCGCGCAATCAAGTGGCGTCTGATCATCAGCGTTATTGGCGTCGACGTCGGCTCCGCTCTCCACCAACAACGCTGCTGTCTCCGTGTGGTCCTGAGAAACCGCCAGATGAAGTGGAGTGTCACCGTTACTGTTCCGTGCGTCCACATCGGCGCCATGCTTCAGAAGCAGCTCAGCCGCCTCAACGTGCCCCCCCCCACGCGGCCTCGTGCAGAGGCGTTTCTCCCGGCACACCACTGGCCGCGTTGACATCAGCTCCCTGCGCCAGCAACGCTCTCGCCGCCTCTGTGTTGCCCTGTCTGGCAGCGCCATGGAGAGTCATCCCATCGGGGACTTCGTAGGCGTCCGGGGCCTGCATCTCGGCAGCCAACTCGCTCTTTCCAGACGCTTCCGGGTCCGGATCATCGGCAGCGATCCACACTACGGCCATGACGATGGAGATTCCAACCGCCCACTTCCCCATCGTTTTCCTGTCAGGACTCACATTTGAGGCGAGGTACATGAGCCCCCATAACAGACCGACGGGGAAAATCAGAATGGAGCAGACAATCAGGACCAGCTTCTTCCACCCCGCCATCGGCTTCGTGGAGGGTTGGGGCGGTGGTTGATGTCTATCTGGTTGCCCCCCCTCGAATCTCTGTGTGAGTTCATTTCCGCAGTCTACGCAATAGGCGTCTCCCTCAGATGGTTCAGCGCCACACTTCGGACAGCGCACTCTCTCGTTAGGCATTCTCGTGTGCCCTCCGTAGGTTGAACTAACTGTGGAAACCGAGGGCTGCACGTCCTTCGGTTCCACCCCCGAATAGGACCCCTATCAGATCAACACCAAATGCCATCAGCAGCACGAAGACAAGAACGACGTGAACGGATAGACTGGTGGACGGGACACCGGTGCCACACTTCGGGCAGTAAAGTCTCGTAGTCGCCATGGAGTCCACTTACCTCCAATCACTCCCGAGCCGCCGTGCCCACGCGTTAAGCTGCCTTTCGAGCGATCGCATTGCCTCGGCTTGCTGAGGGGTGGGCGCTTCGTCCTCGGCGAGGCGCACCGTCGCGATCGTATGCGGCGCGCCCGCCACCATCCGCACCGTCCGCGTCATTGCCAGTTCGACGCCGGGGACCTCCCGGCGCACGCGCTCGGCCAACTGGTCCGCGAGTTCCTCCGCAGCCTCCTCGGAGAGTTCCTCGCCGGTCGCTTGCATCCACACCTCGGGCGCCATGTCGACCTCGACGGCTATCCGTGGCTCAGTCAATCGTTGCGCCCTCCATTCCGTTGCGGTGCAGGCGGCCGATATTACCCGGATGCGCTCACTCCCCCACCCACATCTCATATTCCTGAAAATGCGGGTTCATCAGGATCCCCTGGCTCTGCGAGCGCGTGACGGTGATGCTCTCGGCGACCTCACGCGCCTCGGCCTCGCTGCCGGCCTTGATGCGCATCGTCCACAGCACACCGGTCTCCACGCCGGAGACCTGGTCGTAGCCAAGTCGGCCGGTGAGCGCCGAGGCGATGCCCTCGCCGGAGCTGTCGTCGGGGCTGGTCACCAGCACGTTGACGAGCCACTCGCCATCCACGTTCGCGTTCGCGCCGCGATGCTCGGGGAACTGGACGTCGTACATGTGCTTGTTGGGGTTGACGAAGAGGTTCGTCTCCTCGGCCATCTCGCGCACGAGCTTCTCCGCGATGTCGCGATCGTCAACGTCGAGGTCGATGCGGTAGTAGTCGGCGCGGCTGAGCGAACTGAGGACGTCATCGTATCCGAGACGCCGACGAATGGCGTTCCCGGCGGTCAGAGCGGTCACATCGGGGATCTTCAGGCCTACGACAAGTTCAACGGTTGTCATTGTTGTATTACCTCCTGCGGGGCAGTTCGACGGCGGGGCGGCGAAGCCCTTCAAGTGCGCGGTGGAGGATCGACATACGTGGGCATACATCACCACGTCACACATTCCCGTGGTGAGACAGCGAGCAGCGGCGAACGCGGGCGAGCAGTTGAACTGCCCGCCCGCGCACACATGAGCGCCCGCGCTCCTCCATCGGGAACGCCCCGCTGCGCGGCGAGCGCGGGGCGTCCGATCCCGCTGGAAGGCCCCCTGCTACTGCGCGTCAACCGCCAGCGCCACCAGCAGCATCCCCCGCGGTGGCAGCACAAGCACCGCGCCGTCGCCGACGAGGCCGAACTGATGCCTCTCGCCGACGAGTATGCGGGAGCCGGCGGCCTGCATGGTGAGCGGAAGGTGCAGGTCAACCAGCTCGTCGCTGAAGGAGGCCGCCAGCAGATACCACACGTCATTGACGCCGCGCACCGTGAGCGCGCGCACGTTCTGCTCGACGCGCGAAGGGCCTATATGCCACGCGGGCCAGCGAGCCGTCTCGCGGGCGTCAAGCGAGGTCACGAACGCGACCGCCGCGTCCTCCACGACCGCGTCAGGCCCGAAGCTCCGCTTGAGGTCGTGGTAGGGGTGCCAGAGTTCATCGTAGCAGAGGCTGTGCCCGTCGGCTCGGCGCTCGCCATTGATGGACAGCGTGAAGCGCTCCCGACCGTCCATCTCGATGACGCCGAGCATGTCGTCCACATTGACCCACGGGCTGTCGATGGGCAGTTGCTCGGCCTCCGCGCCCACGCCCCTGATCTCGTGGCTGGCGCGCTGCGAGTAGACGGTGCGGCGGTTGCCGTTGAAGATGTCGTTGGCCACGTTCAGGCACATGCCCTCGTGAACCAGCAATTCCACCGGCGCGAGCGCCCGTGCGTTGGAGCAGTAGATGGTGGTCCGCCCGTCGGGCAGCGCGGCGAAGGCGACCGTATGGCTGATGCGCGTGTCGCAGGCGGCCATCGTTCCGGTGGTGGCGATACCCCCGTCGAAGCAGTGCTCCTGATGGCTGATGACGCGGCGGTTACACTGCGCGCCGCGAACGTAGAAGCGGCTGATGAGGTTCCCCTGCCACTCTGCCATGTGGTCTCCGTCGCGCGGGAGCACAAGGCCCTGCGCTCCACAGCGGTAGGCGTTCCAGCTCCAGCTTGCGAAGCGCTTCGGCGCGCGGTGGAAGACGAGTCCACAGTCCGGCTCGCAGAAGGGCTCTTCGAGCGCGTCGTCGGCCTCCTCGTCCGAGGCGATCTGGGTCATGCCGTCGCGCCGGTGCCACCACCACGCAAGCGCGGTGTAGTAGGCCGCATCCACCTGGCTGCGGTAGTACACCGACGGGGCGGGGCGGCTCGGTAGTAAGGCGTCATCGTTCTCGATCAGTTCACGCCAGCGCTCAAGCCGCCCGGCGCAGAAGGAGCCGTCGCCGTTCACCTGCTGCTCGCGGACGATCATCTCGCCGAGCCGCCGTTCGGCCCATGCGGCGGTCGGGTCCTCGTATTGGTGCTGGATGAACACCAGTGCCGGCAGCAGGTAGAGCTGGCCCCAGCAGTACCTCGGGTAGTCGTCACCGGCGGGGTATGCGAGGCGGCCGTCCCACAGCAGCAGCCTGCGCTGCACGTTCCAGACCTCCGGGACATGGCGCAGGAGCAGTTGCGGGGCCTCCCGTCCGGCATCCTCGAAGGCGTAGGCGGCGCTGAACAGTGACAGCAGCGTGCGGTTGACGTAGCCGGGATGGAAGAAGCCGTGATGTTCGAGGGCGAAGTTCGGGTGGAGATTCGCCCCGACGTGCAGGTCACAGAGCCTCTGCCCGTCGATGATCGACTCGTCCTCGGCATCGGCCGGGACAGAGAAGACGTTGGCGAGGTGCATGATCATCGACTCGTGCCACTCGCTCGCATGCGGGTGGCTCGGGTGGGCGAGGAGCGCTCGGGCGAGAACGTTCGCGCGCCACGCGTTGCTCTCGGGGTAGGAGTTGCCGAAACGCTCGGTCGGGACCGGCGGGCGCTTGCGGTAGTAGCCGTGATCCACGTGTTCGAGGTGAAAAGGAAGAAGAATGTTGCAGTCGGCCTCATACGCGATGAGGCGGGCGAGGTCCTCGCGGTCGCGCTCGTCGAGTTGTGGTACGAGCACCTCGGCGGCGAGGGCGAGTTGATCGGCCATCTTCGGTGACATTCCCGCCCCGCCCCATATGATCTCCTCGGGGAGTTCACGCGGATGAGAGCGATGCGTGTGAAGGCAGTAGCGGAACGCGGCGAGGGCCTGGTCGTGACAGTGGTCGATGTCGAAGGGAGAGGGGTCGAGGTTGAATCCATCGTCGATTGCGGCGAGTGCGTGAATGAATGCGTAGAGTGCGGAGGCCTCGACCGCAAGTGGGCCCGCATCAGGCGGGCCGAATGAGCCGATGTCTTCCGCACCCTCGAGGCGCTGGAGGTAGGTCGCCCCGTACGCCAGCCATTGTGTCACGGCGTGTGGGTAGCAGTAGGGTGCCGGGCGTGTCCTTTGATCAACCATGATCGCCCCCGCTCGCGCTATGAGATTGGTGGTCGGGCGTACCTGCGTAGTTCGCGGTCCGAGGCCCACGCGTCGGACGACAAACTGTCTGCAACGAAGTGTGTTCTCCTTTCTTCTGTGCCGGGTTGCCAGGTCTCCCCCCGCCCCCGTTTCCGGTTGCCCCCATGCATGGTGGTAAAAGGTATATCGTGCTCCGGGAAGAAACTGTTACCACGTTCGGTGTGACGATTCTGAGCCATTCCGACGCGACCGACTCACGCAAGATGCTACCCGGAGGCCACCTCAATGACAGGCGCACAGGCCCTTGTCAGTCAACTCAAGGTTCGCGGAGTTCCGTTTGTCTCAATGCTCTGCGGCAACGGCACAGAGCCGATCATCGACGCCGCGGCCGAGGCGCAGTTGCCGCTGATCGACACCCGCAACGAGCAGGCCGCAAGCTATCTTGCCGACACCTACGCCCGACTGACCCGCCGGGTGGGCGTCTGCCTCGTTTCAAGCGGCATCGCGCACATCAACGCGATGGCCGGGCTGCTCAATGCCCACTACGACGCAGCACCTATGTTGCTTATCACAGGCGCCAATGAGTCTAACACGCTCGGGCGCGGTGGGTTCCAGGACATTGACCATGTCGCCATGTGTGAATCTTTCTGCAAGCACGCCGAGCAGGTTGAGCGCACCGAGAGAATCCCGCAGGCCGTCGCGGAATGTTTCCATGCGGCAACCACCGGAAGGCCCGGCCCGACGCACCTGACGATCCCGCGGGATATCCTGCTGGGGGAGATCGCCGAGGGGATGGCGATGCCCGCGCTGGGAGAGCGCGGGAGGGTCGAGCAGCGCGCGGCGCTGAGCGCCGAGGACGCCGAGTCGGCGGCGAGGATGCTGTCTGACGCGGAGAACCCGGTGCTCGTCGCCGGTGGCGGCTGCTTCTACGCCGACGCGGGCGCGGAACTCCTGGCGCTGGCCGAGGCCGCGGGCGCACCGGTCGTCACGCCGATCTGGGATCGCGGCGTGGTCAACGAGCCGTCCGAGCACTTCATGGGCGTGATCGGCGCTGCCTCCGGTGAGCCGCCGCTGCTGCGGGAGGCCGATCTGCTGATCATCGCCGGCGCGGACGTTGACTACCGCCTCAAGTACCTGGACCGCCCGCCGCTGCGGGAGGACCTGAAGATCATCCGCATCGATGTCGATCCGGGGCGGCTCTACCAGGCAATCGCGCCGGACCTCGCGCTTCTGAGCGATCCGAAGAGCGCGCTCGCGGCCATCGCCGAAGCGTACGATGGTGGGGCGCATGAGGCATGGATGGCCCGGGCGACCGAGATGCAGGCGCAGTTCTACTCGGCGTGGGACGAGCGACCGGATGCGCCCGAGGGCATGATGGTCGGCTGGGATATCGCCCGGGCGGTCGCGGAGGTCATCGACGAGGACACAATGCTGGGGGTGGACGGCGGGAACATCGGCCAGTGGATGCACATGACGCTGTGCCGCAACTCCTACCCCGAGGCGCTCTTCACCTGCGGGGCCTCGGGCGTCATCGGCTACGGCGTCCCCGGCGCGATGGCCGCGAAGCTGGCCTTCCCGGAGCGGAAGGTGCTGCTGGTTACCGGCGACGGCTCGCTGGGCTTCTGCGTGCCGGAGTTTCAGACGGCCGCGCGTCACGAGATTCCGTTCGTCGCAGTGGTGGCGGACGATCAGGCGTGGGGGATCGTGGTGAGCGGGCAGCAGCAGCGCGGTGCGGCCTGCGTCGCGAGCGAACTGGGTCGGTGCGGCTGGGCGGAGACCGCGATGGGCTTCGGCGCTCGCGGAGTTCGGGTGTACGAGCCCGGGGCGATCGCCCCGGCGATTGAGGAG
>JBMNNW010000133.1:0-11712 GCA_050942735.1 Armatimonadota bacterium | reverse complement strand
CATCACCGCGGACGGGACGTGGCGACCTGATGGTGAGTTGGAGCTGCTCGCCGATATCTCCGCGTATGATCTCGCGGACCTGCGCCCGTGGGTTCCGTCGGCGGTCGAGGCCGTGGGTGGGCGGCTGAATCTGACCGTTCAGGCGGCCGGGACGCTCAGCGAGCCGCAGTTCATGGGCTCGATCGACATCATCGACCCCGAGGCGCACGGTGTGAAGTTCGACCTGATCTCAGCGCCGCTGATCCGCTACGACGGTGAGTTCGTGCGCGTGGACAGCCTCGTCCTCCGAGAGAGGGAGGAGGAGTTCTACGTTGACGGGCGGTTCCCGCTGGACTGGGAGACCATGTCGGTCCCCGAGGACGGGGAGCTGCAGATCGTGATGCGCTCGGACAGCACGGACCTTGCGATCTTCCCGCCGGTGATTGCGCGGGCGCTGACCGAGCCGGGTACCGAGGGGCCGCTGTCGCGGGTGGAGGCGACCGGGACGTTCGACAGCCTGGTGCGTATCACGGGCACGCCGCGGCGGCCGGAGCTGAACGGCGAGGTGAAGATCGCCGCTCCGGCGATCCGCACGCCGTGGCTGGGCAGCCCGATCGAGGACCTTGCGCTTGACGTGAGCTTCACCGGGGTGGAGGGCAGCACGCTTGTGGACCTTGAGCGGTTCGTCGCGCGGGTGGACTCGACGACCGTGGACGCGGGCGGGACGGCGGAGATGGTGGAGTATGAGCTGGCGAGGCTTCACGAGAACACGTATGATCTGAAGCTCTCGGTGGAGGCGGCGCGTCAGACGATCGGCAGCGACGGGCTGACGGTCAGGGGACTGCGCGGGGATGTCACGCTTGAGACACAGCAGCCGGGGATGCACCTGCTGTCGGTCAACGACGTCGGTGGGGGATTCGGGGACGGGAGCGTGCTGCTGGCGGGCACGGTGGGGATGACGAACTTCGAGCCCGCGGAGCTGGCGGAGAATGACATCGATCTGCAGATCGTTGCGTCGCGGGCGCGGCCGCGCTACGGGAACCTGTTTCTCGGCAACGTCAACGGGAGGATCGAGATCGCGAACTCCGAGCCGGGTGAGACGCTCGGGGTGGCCGGGGTGATGACGATCTCGCACGCGGTGATCGGCATCCCGCCGCTTGGCCGCAGTGCGGAGGAGGACCGGCCGCTGATGGGGATGCCGGCGGCGTTCCCGGGCGCGAACTTTGACGTGGCACTGGCGATCGGGCCGGACGTGCGGGTGCGGACGACGGGCATGACGGCGCCGCTGGAGCCGACTGAGAGGGCGGTGTGGGTGCGGGGGACTCCGCAGCGGCCGAGCATCCAGGGGATGGTCGAGGTGCAGGAGGGGGAGGCGGTCATCTCGGGCGGGGTGCTGAACGTGCAGACGGCGGGTGTGCGGTTTTTGGTGCGGCCGAAGCTTGGGATTCAGCGTCAGCCGCCGGTGGAGCTGGAGCTTGACGGTCGGGTGTGGGCGACCGCGACGCGTACGATCAGTGACGCGGTGGTGGACGGCCGGATGCTCGAGGACGTGGCGATCGAGCTGCAGGTGAGCGGGACGCTGCCGGATCACATTCACGTGCAGGTGTCGTCGAATCCGCCGCTGGCCGAGGAGCAGATCTACGCGCTGCTTGGGACGGCGCCTTTTTCCGGTGCGGGCGGTCTCGCGGCCGGGGGCGATCTTGAGGACGTGATGACCGAGCAGTTCGTGTCGGCGCTGGGGGCGGCGTTCCGGCACTATGTCTTCCAGCCCTTCCAGGAGGATCTGCGTGAGCTGCTGGGGCTGTCGGTGTTTGAGGTGAGCTTCGCGTTCGATCAGCCGGTGGATGTGCGGATCGGCAGCTATCTGGTGGAGGACCTTCTGATAACGTACGAGACGGGCGTCTACGGCGGAGTGGATTCGGACGATAAGCTGAAGGTGTCGTATCGGGTCGAGAGGCGTTTTGAGCTGACCTACGAGACGACCGAGCGAGACGGGAACCGCTTTCTCGTGGAGTATGTACACCAATTCTGAGGCTGGCTGTCGCCGGACCGGTGGCGGGAGCCGCAACCCGCAAGGGGAGTTGCTGTCTAAAGTGAACGGCAACACCGGCACCCGTGCCAGCCAGCAGGGTGAGGAAAGGCCGATTGAGAGCGTGGAGCGTCCACCCTTCGAAGCGGTGGTCGCCGAGAACTACGAGCGTATCTACAACGTGATTTACCGGCTGGTGACCGACGAGGAGACGGCCGCGGATCTGACGCAGGACACCTTCGTGGCGGCGCATCGGGCGTATGATCGGTTTCGTCACGAGGCGTCCGCGTATACGTGGCTGTATCGGATCGCGGTGAATCTCACCAAGAACCGCTTCGAGAAGCAGCAGCGGACGGAGGGGCGTCTGGCGTACTCGCTCGACGAGCCGATGCAGCTTGACAGCGATGACGTGACTCGCCAGGTGGAGGACTGGACGCTGGCGCCGGATCGTGTGGCTGAGAACGACCAGCTTCGCGCGATCGTGCTGCGTGAAGTCCGCGACCTGAAGTACGACTACCGCGAGGTCGTGGTGCTCAGGGACCTTGAGGGCCTGCGCTACAGGGAGATAGCGGATGTCCTCGGTTGTAGTGTTGAGGCGGTAAAGAGTCGCCTGTTCCGCGCGCGCAGCGTGCTGCGAGAGCGGTTGGAGGAGTTGCTGGAGGAGATTCCGTGAGCCCGGCGGCGGGGGGTCGCGCCGGGGCGCACGTCGGACAGGTGGGGAGTTATGAGGAGCAGAGGAGACCTATGAAGTCAACGGTTAGGATCGCAGCAGTCGTCGCGCTCGCAGCGCTCACCTGCGCGGGAGTGTGGGGGCAGGCAGACCGTCCACTGATCGGCGAGGTCGTCGTCGAGGGGAACGATTTTGTTGCGCGCGAGCCGATCATCGCGACCGTCCAGGACGTCCTTAGAGTCGGTGAGGAATACACCGAGGTGAAGGCCACCGAGGCGATCCAGCTTGTGCGGCGGATGGGGTATTTCGATGAGGTCGCCGTCTCCACCGAGCCGATGGAGCAGGGCGTGCGCGTGGTCATCACGGTGGTCGAGAAGCAGCGGATCGAGCAGATGCTCTTCGTGGGCAACACGACCATCTCGGACGCGGAGCTGGCGGCTGAGATCATCAGCCAGCCCGGGCACGTCTACGACGAGCGCTCGATCGCCCGCGACGTCCGGCGGATCGAGGAGTACTACGAGTCACGCGGCTTCATCGCGAAGGTCTCCGAGGCGCGGCTCGATGATTTCGGGGCACTGACGTTCGTGATCGAGGAGGCGCGGATCGAGGACATCATCATAGAGGGCCTCGACCGCACCAAGCCGTGGGTCGTCCGTCGGGAGATGGATCTGGAGCCGGGCGAGCTTTTCCAGCAGCGGCAGATCAGCACGGCGATCCGGCGGATCTACGCGATGGGCCTGTTCGAGGAGGTCGAGACCGAGCTGCGTCCGGGGATCGAGAATCCTCTGCGGGACGTCATCCTGGTTATCCAGGTGAAGGAGGCCCGGACGGGCCGGGCGGCCTTCGCGCTGGGCTGGTCGAGTCTCGACGACCTCGTGATCATGCTGTCGGCGGAGGAGCGGAACCTCCGGGGGCAGGGTGAGCGGGCGTCGGTGAGTCTCGAACTCGGCGGGCGTGAGAGCTACGAACTGAGCTTCACGGACCCCTATCTCGATGACCGGGGGACGACCTTTGAGATCAATCTCTACGACTCGGAGCGCCGGCGGCAGTTCGTGGGCGGGGCGGCCATCAGCACCGCCGACGGCGAGTTTGACGAGCGGCGCACCGGCGGGGATTTCACCGTCATCAGGCCGATCGCGGAGCGCCGGAGCGTGAGTCTGACGGTTCGGTCGGTGGATGTATCGAGTTCGGCGCTTCAGGGAACGAAGGTACTGCCGCCGGACGTTGGGCGCGTGGGCGTGGCGCAGGTGAACCAGCCTTTGCAGGACGATGATGGCAATCCGGTGCCGTCGAACCCGGACCTGCTGCCCGATCATCCCGAGCCGGGTGATATGAGTCTGCCGATTCGCGTGGCGGCCCCGCTGCACCCGGGCGGTCGGGTGAACAGCCTCAAGTTCGGTGTGATCGACGACACGCGCGATGTGCGCTCGAACCCGCGCAGCGGCGCGCTGGCGTCGCTGACCTTCGAGCAGGCGGGCGCTCTGCTCGGTGGCGGCACTGAGTTCGGGAAGATCACGGCCGACTACCGGCGTTACTTCGGGGTTGGCGATGACGTGGTTGCGCTGCGGCTGATGGCGGGGACGTCATTCGGCTCGCCGCCGCTGTTTGAGTCGTTCACCGTGGGCGGGGCGAACACGCTCCGCGGATACGAGCCGGACCGATGGCGTGGCGAGTCGCTGCTGCTGGGCAACGCCGAGTATCGCAGGCGGATCAATGACAGCCTGACGGCGGTGGGTTTCATCGATATCGGCAGCGCCTATGGAGGGACGTTTGAGACAGTGGTGCCGGGCTTCTCGATCCAGGCCGCCGACCAGAGCTTCGAGCCGCACGTAGGGGTCGGCGCCGGTCTCCGCGTCGTCACGCCGATCGGGCCGATTCGGCTGGACATGGGCTTCGGCGAGGAAGGCAGCCAGGCGCACTTCAGCTTCGGACACACCTTCTGACGGAGGCCGCGTTGTGGTGCGGGCGCCGCGCCGGGGGTCCGGCGCGGCGTCCTCTCATGCCGCTCTCGTACGTTTTGCGGGGGCTCGAAACCTCGCGGCGGCAGTACTGTCCAAGTACCGGGGGCAGGCAGATGCCTGTCGCCCGAGACAATCATCTCAGGGGAGTTGCGAATGCTTCAGAACACAACGGGTATAACGAGAGCGTTGGCGGCGTGTGCGCTCGCGATCATCTGTGCAACGACCTCATTCGCGCAGGATGCGACCACAGAGCTGAAGATCGCGGTCGTGAGTCTGACGCGCGTGCAGACGAACTACCAGCGGCTGCGGGCACAGGAGCAGGATCTCGGCCGCTGGCTGGAGAGCCGGAGGAGCTATCACGACCGGCTGACGAACTACGTCTTCCTGCCGAAGAAGGACTTTGAGAAGGCGCTTGACCTGGTCCATCGGCAGCAGCCGCTGCCGGATGAGGATCGCGAGCAGCTTGAGGAACTGCGGCGGATCTCGGACAAGAACGAGGTTCGTTTCTCGGAGCTTCGCGCCAGGACCGAGCGTACCACCGAGGAGACGACGGAGTTCAACGCGCTGCAGGATATGTACGACGCCAGTGCCGAGACGCTGCAGGCGGTGCAGCAGAGCATCATGAGCGAGCTTGGTGACCGCCGGCAGACCGCTCTGACGGACCTGATGGACACGGTGGAGAGGGCGATCGCCGAGACGGCGGAGGCGGGCGGCTACCAGGTGGTGCTGGACGCGGAGATGGTGTTCTACGGCGGTGAGGACATAACCGATGCGGTGCTCGAGCGTCTGAACGGCAACGGCGGTCAGGGCGGCGCCGAGCAGGGAGAGCAGGGTGGCGGCGAGGGTGGCGAGGAGACCGGCGAGCAGAACGGCTGAGCCGCGCCGGGGCGCGCTGGCGGTGCTGATCGCGTCGGGGCTGGTGCTTGTGCTGGCCGGGTGTGGCCACGAGCCGGTGGAGCGAACGGGGACGGTTCCCGACGAGATCGTTGATGGCTACGCGTACACCGCGGTGCTGGTGAGTCGGCACCCGCTGTGGGGCGCTCTGCGTGACCTTGAGGCGGCGCTGGTCGAGTTGGATGCCGATGAGTGGGAGCCGGTGCTGCCGCCGATCGACGACCGGTTCGTGGAGATCGCGTTCATTGAGAGCTACGCGCTGGGAGATGCCGGGCCGCGGATGGCGGCGCTGCGTGGCGGCTGGCGGGATGCGTATCCTCCGCTTCTGCTGCCGACCGAGGGTCTCGGCCAGGACCTTCGCGCGCGGATCGATTGGGAGCAGCGACAGGCCGATCAGATGATCGCGCGGCAGATGGCGCAGGCGCGCTCGGCGGAGAGCCGCCGTCTGGCGCAACTGCGGGTCCGGCTTGTGGAGCAGTATCAGGAGCGACTGACGAACCTGAGCATTCAGGCGACGATCCGTGAGGGGGAGGCGGCCGAGAGGGCGCGCGCCCAGCGCGACCAGGTCTGGGAGATCATCGAGGCGGAGGTTGAGGCCACTCGCGAGGCGTGCGAGGAGCGGCTTGGCGAGCTTGAGGCGAGGCTGCGGCGGCAGGCGGCGGCCCGTGTGGAGGAGGCGCGTGTTCGGGCGAAGGCAGTGGCGGAGGACCGGGCGGTGCAGATGCGTGGGGCGGGGGCGGGCCTTTACGAGGAGATGATCGGGCGGATGGAGCGGCCGTGGCCGCAGCCCGAGGGTGACGAGGCGATCGCCTCCGCGCAGATGCAGGCCGAGCCGGCGAACCGTCGGCTGGAGCAGATCGACCTCTCGCGGGAGGCCGCGGAGGCGGCGCGGCGGGAGAAGGCAGGCGAGCAACGGGAGCGGATGGCCGCATCGCTTGGGCGGCTGCGAAGCACGGTTGCGGCGGGGACGGAGACGGCTGCGAAGGTGGTTGCGTATCGGAATGGGATCAGGCTGGAGACGCTTCCGGGGGGGCGGCCTCAGGGCAGGGACGTGACTGATCTGATTGCTGGAGAACTTGAGGACTTCTGGAAGGTCGGCCGGGAATAAGGGAGCTGAACCAGGTGGGCGAGATCGGGTATAGACTTGCCGAGCTTGCTGAGCGGATCGAGGGCGAACTGCGCGGTGATGGGGACGTGACGATCACCGGGGTGGGGCATCTCGAGGACGCCAGCGAGGGTGAGATCACCTTTGCGGACGGGCCGAGGGTGCAGTCGCTGGCGAACGCGAGTCGCGCCTCGGCGTTGATCGTTCCGCCTGAGGTGGCGGTTGAGCACAAGCCTTTCATCGTGACTGAGGATCCCCGCCTGGCTTTCTCGAAGGTGCTTGAGCTTTTCGCGCCCGATCGTCGGCCCGCGCCCGGCGTCCACCCGACCGCCGTGCTGGGCGCCAACGTCTCGCTCGGCGAGAACGTGAGTGTCGGCGCTCACTCATACGTGGGCGACGGCGCGATCATCGGCGACAACACGGTCGTCCATCCGCTGGCGTATGTCGGTCCGGAGACGCTGATCGGAAGTGACTGCGAGATCCATCCGCAGGTGTATGTGGGGCCGCGTGTGCGGATGGGTGATCGCGTGATGGTACACGCCGGAGCGTCGGTCGGCGCAGACGGGTTCGGCTACCTGCAGACGGCGCAGGGTCATCGGAAGATCCCGCAGATCGGGACGGTGATCCTCGAGGACGACGTTGAGGTGGGGGCGAACTCGACGATTGACCGGGCCACGGTGGCGGCGACGACGATCGGCGCGGGGACGAAGATTGACGATCAGGTTCACGTAGCGCATAATGTCCGCATGGGGAAGAACTGCCTGCTGTGCGGGCAGGTTGGCATCGCCGGGAGCACGACCATCGGCGACAACGTCGTGATGGGCGGGCAGGCGGGCGTCAACGACCATGTGGAGATCGGAGACAACATCATCATCGCAGCGAGGGCATCCGTCTTCGGGAACATCAATGAGGAGGGCATCTACTCAGGGTACCCCGCCGCGCCGCACCAGCAGCAGCTTCGCGCGATCGCGCTCACGCGGCGCCTGCCCCGGCTGATGGACCGGATCAAGGAGCTGGAGCAGACGGTGGAAAACCTGCGGAGCCGGCTCGACTCGTCCGATGAGTAGCCTGGAGATGGCCTGAGCACATAACGATGCCTGTGCCCTCGTATGCCCCATCAACCAGAATGAATACACGAAACCGCCCCGGCGGCCGCCTGCGATCGTGGATCGTGGTGGTCGCCGCTTTGATGCTGTCGCCTGCCGCCGCGGATGCTGATCGGCTGCTGCACTTCACCGTGTCATCGAGCACGATCGGGGGTGTTGCGACCGCCGCGGTGGAGGCGGACGGCATGACGGTTCTGAGATTGCGCTCCACCGACGCGAGCGGCCTCGCGCGGAAGGCCGAGGTGGTTGCGAGCCGGCTCATGGACCTTGCGGTCGAGGGCCTGACGCCCGGGCAGGTGGCGGTGGAGCGGGTGGACGGGCAGTGGTCAGTGACGGGCGCGGGGCAGTTGATCATCACCGCCGATGCCGCAACCGCGACCGCGTCGGGGATGGACGCGAAGTCGCTGTGTGAGAGCTGGCGGGTGCGGTTGGCGGACGTGCTGCGCGAGCCGTATCTGTGCGTCAGGCCGCACGACCTGCTGATCGTGCCGTTCAACGAGAGTCGGGTGATCCGCTTCGGCGGCACGATTCGCGCGCAGCCGGTGCTGGAGAGCATGGCTCGGGGGGTTGCGAGGATCGAGGTGCAGGCGGGGCGGGCGGTGGTGCATGGGGTGGGTGTCGGCACGACGGTGGTGATCCTCCAACTCGGGACGGTTGACACAGCGATCACGATCGATGTGCGGAAGTGGGCCGCTCGGATCGCGGGGAACGCGGTTCTCGAGCCGCTTCCGGGGGGAATTCCGGAGCCGATGACGCAGACGGCGCTGCGGAACGCGGCGCTCACCGCGGTGCAGCCGGAGCCGCGCGCAACGGTCCAGTTGACGGAGCTGACGCAGACGGGGCAGGGGTATTCGGCGTGGGTGCGCGCGGGCGGGGCGGAGTATCTGCCGGTCTCACGCGCGCTGACGATCGGTGTGCGGCGCGGGACGCCCGCGATTCCGAGGATGCATCGGCTGCTGATCAGCAACTATCCCGAGCGGGTGGTGGGCACGGGCGCGCTGCTGCGCCAGCGTCTGGGGGCGGGTGTGCCCTCGCGGCTGATGTGGCATCACAAGAACTACGCGGGGAGGCCGCTGACGCTGTCGATCCGGCTCGTGAACGCGGGCACCCAGCCGGCGTGTGTGCGGACCGGGTGGGCGCAGGCGGGACCGGACCCGGATGAGATCTTCGTTGGGTACAACGCGATGCTGCGCTACTGGGAGAGTGTGCGGCGGGGTGCGGGCTTTGTTGTGACCGTCCCGGCGGGCAGCTCGTTCGAGACCGTGGCGATGCGGATGGGCCACCACGACGTGGTGAGCGGCCTGATGGACATGATCGTGGATGCGGGAGAGAACGTCTACCTCGAGGTCTCCGCGCGAAGTCCTGAGGATGTTCCAGGCGGTTTCTGCGCGGTTGACGGCACTGAGCTTGCGACCACGCCCTACGAGTTCCCCGCGATTCTCGAGGCCGAGGTGGAGTATGAGGTGGGCGGACGTTTCGGGCACCTGAGCATCGGTCGCGAGGACCTTGAGAACGACCACGGCTTCGCACTGGCGGGCGCGTACGGCGTCAGTCATCTGGTGCGGGTGAACGCGTCAAATCCGACGCCGAACGCGGCGACCCTCGAGTTGGCCCTTCGCGCCGGTGGCGGGGTAGCGCGGGCGGTGACGCTGGTGGACGGCAGCATCAACACCAGCGGGATTCTCAGCGCGACGCACGAGCAGTTGCTGGAGCGACGCCCCCTGGCACCCGGGGCGCGGGTGACCGTGCCGCTGGAGATCATCCCGACCGCCGGGTCGAATCTCCCGTTCACGCTGATTGTGCGATCCTCGGCGCGCTGAGCGCCCCCCCGGCGAAATCGAGTGCGCCGCGGGCAGGATTCGAGGCCGCGGGCGGCGCACTCTGCCCCTGAAGTGAAGCTCTCCTGACGGCGGTGATCTGATGTCGGAGGCCTCGCAATCGGCGGATGATCGGGCTGCGGAACAGGTGTGCGCGGCGCGGGGGCTGACGGTGCGCGCGCTGCTGATCGGCATCGCGCTGCTGGTGGTCGCGAACATCTGGATGAAGTATGCGGCGCTGATCACCGTCAGCGCACAGGTCGCGATGTCGGTGCCTCCGATCCCGGCGCTGATGGGGCTGGTGGTGCTGCTGGCCCTCGGCGCATTGCTCCGCCGGATCGCTCCGACGCTGGCCCTGAGCCGCGCGGAGATGCTGGTGATCTACGTCTTCCTCACGCTCGCCGTCGCCCTCACCTCCGGGGGCGCGCTCCGCTCGTTCATGCCCTCGCTGACCGCGCTGGAGTACTTCGCGACGCCCGAGAACGGATGGGCGGAGTACGTCGAGCATCAGCCGGACTGGCTCTTTCCGAAGGGCGAGGCGGTGGTGCGCGGGTACTTCGAGGGGACGGAGGCGGGCGTGCCGTGGGGCGCGTGGATCGGTCCGCTTGCGGCGTGGTCGGTGTTCTTTCTGCTGATGCTGGGCGGGCTGGTCTGCCTGGGTGTGCTTTACTACGACGAGTGGGCGCACTCCGAGCGGCTGCAGTTTCAGCTCACCGAGCTGCCGCTGTCGATGACCGCACCGCAGCGGGCGGGTGGGCGAATCCCGCAACTGTGGCGCGACCCGGTGATGTGGACGGGGTTCGCGGGGGCCGCGTTGCACAACGTGCTGAACATCGCCAACGCGTTCAACCCCGCGGCGCCGGCGCTGGGCCTGAGCTACCCGATCGGGCGGCTCTTCACCGAGCGGCCGTGGACCGCGCTGAACAACGTGATCCTGCATCATCGCCCTGAGGTGCTGGGCTTCGGCTACCTCATGCCGCAGGAGGTGGTGGTCAGCTCGCTGGCGTTCTACGCGCTGATCGAGGCCGAGTCGGTCGGCGCGCTGGCGATGGGCTACGACATACCGCAGTTCCCGCATTTCGAGAGCCAGGCCGGGGGTGCGTTCGTGGCGCTGGCGCTGGTGGTGACGTGGACGGCGCGGAGGGCGCTTGTGCGGACGTTCCGGGATGCCTTCGCCGGGGAGGGCCCGCCGGTGAAGCGGTGGGCGGTCTGCGGCCTGCTCGTGTCGATCGCGGGGGTGTGGCTGTGGTGGCGGCTGGCGGGGATGTCCTCGATCACGATCCTCATGTACTTCGGGCTTCTGATGATGATGGGGCTGGCGTACGCGCGGATCCGCGCGCAGACGGGATTGCCGCTGCAGTGGGGCTATCCTGTCAACCAGGCGAACCACGCGATCGTCTGGACCTTCGGCAGCGACTTCCTCAAGCGCCTCGGCGGGCTGCCGAACCTCACGATGCTTTACACCGGCTGGTTCCTCACGCGCGGCTACCTGCCGAACCTCTCCGCCTACGGCTTCGAGGGCCTGCATATTGCGCGGGAGGCCGGGGTGCGCTGGCGGGAGATGATCGCGGTGCTGCTGCTGGCGATTCTACTCGGCATGACGGTCTCGTACGTCGTGCAACTCGACGCGTACTATGAGCTGGGCGCGAACTTCCTCGAGGGCGGCACACATACCGGCGGGACGCGGGTGGGCGCGGCGACCTACGGCTTCAGCCTGCTGCGCGACGCCGCGACCGCGGGAATCCCGGCGAATCGGGGGAAGATCATGGCGTTCAGTTGGGGGGTGCTGGCGACCATCGCGCTCACCGCGCTGCGTCATCGCTTCCTGGGCTTCCCGCTGCACCACCTCGGGTTCATCATCGGGACCACGCGCGGCTACCGGGCGTGGGGCGGGCTTCTCTTCGCCGCGATCATCAAGAGCCTCGCCATCACCGTGGGCGGGGTCTCGCTCTATCGGCGGCTGATCCCCGGCGCGGTCGGGGTCGTGTTGGGGCACTTCATGATCGGTGGCGGCGTGTGGTCGATCGTGGCGGTCTTCGGCGGCGAGGCGCATCGGGCCTATCAGATCTGGTTCGGGTGAGAGCAGGCGGGGGTGGCGGGTCGCTCGAGGAGGGGAACGGACGCACGCACAGGAGTGTGCGTGCCACGGGG
>JBMNNW010000026.1:0-44957 GCA_050942735.1 Armatimonadota bacterium | reverse complement strand
TCCACGCTCATCGCGCACACCACGCGGACCTTCGTGTCATCGCTCTCCCGCTGCCCTGATCCATTCCTCCGCCGCTCCGTTTCCGGCTGCCGCGCGGGGTCCCACGGCAGGGGCGCTCCCGCGGGTCACGCTGCGATGACGCCGTCACAGACCTGCACCGCTCGCCTCATGCGTGCGTGAGTTCGGCACATGGAAAGTAGCACACCTCACAATCTTAAGGCAATCGAATCTCCTCACAGATGTCTCACAAGACAACCACGTGCAGACGGAGGGGAATGGGGTGGCACGTCGTGGCATCAACCGGTGGTGTCAGATCCGGCTCACGGGCACGGGGAGCGCTGGCGGATGCCCGGTTGGGGGTCAGCCCTCAAGGCCCATCCTCGCGCCGCGGAAGATGCGGCCGTCCATGTCGCGGAGGTCGTCGGCGACGGTGGGCATGAAGTCCATCTGCGCGAGGACCTCACCCTCGAGATCGACGCCCGGCGCGATCTCGGTCAGCGTCAGCCCGCCGTCGCGCAGTTCAAAGACCGCGCGCTCGGTGACGTAGAGCACGCACTGGCCCTGCTCGGCGGCGTACTCACCGGAGAACGTGCGGTGCTCGACCTGCTCGACGAACTTGCGGTGCGTCCCCTCCTGCACGATCCGCACCGCGCCGTCCTCGACCGCGATCTCCAGCCCGCCCGCGGTGAATGTGCCGCAGAAGACGACGGTGTCGGCGGTCTGCGTGATGTTGATGAAGCCGCCGCAGCCGGCGACGCGCGGCCCGAACTTGCTGACATTAACGTCACCCGCCGCGTCGGCCTGCGCCATCCCGAGGAAGGCCAGGTCGAGGCCGCCGCCGTCGTAGAAGTCGAACTGCGCGGGTTGATCGACGATCGCCTCGGGGTTGGCCGATGCGCCGAAGGACAGCCCGCCCGCGGGGACGCCGCCGATCGGCCCGGCCTCGACGGTCTGATTGAGCGCCGAGGCGATGCCCTCCTCGTTCGCGACAGCCGCGATGCCCTCGGGCATGCCGATCCCGAGGTTGATGATCGCGCCGCGGCGCAACTCCAGCGCCGCGCGCCGTGCGATCACCTTCCGCTCATCCATCGGCAGCGGCGGGATCGCCTCGAAGGGCACGCGCACATCACCTGAGTACGCAGGGTTGTAGTCCTCGCTGAAGGTCTGCTGGTGCTGCTCGGGCTCGGCGACGACGACCGCGTCCACGAGTATCCCCGGGATGCGCACATGCTGGGGGTTGAGCGTGCCCGCGTCGGCGATGCGCTCCACCTGCGCGATGACGATCCCGCCGCAGTTGCGCGCCGCCTGAGCGATCGCGAGCATCTCGCCGAAGAGCGCCTCATGCTCCATCGTGATGTTGCCGCGCGTGTCGGCGGTGGTTCCGCGCACGAGTCCGACGTCGATCGGAAAGGCGTGGTAGAAGAGCCACTCGCGACCCCGCAGTTCGGTCAACTCGACGAGGTCCTCGGTGGTGCGGTCATTGAGCTTCCCACCACCGTGCCGCGGATCGACGAAGGTGCGCAGACCGATGTGCGTGACGAGGCCCGGCCGCCCGCCCGCGATCTCGCGGAAGAGGTGTGAGATCACGCCCTGCGGCCAGTTGTACGCCTCGACCTTCCCCTCGACGGCGAGCCTGCCCAGCGCCGGGCACAGGCCCCAGTGCCCGCCGATGATGCGCCTCGTCAGGCCCTCATGTGCGAGGTGATTGATGCCGCGGGACGCCCCGTCACCCTGCCCGGCCGCGTAAACGACGGTCAGGTCACGCGGGCGCGCCTCGGCGAGGAAGCGCTGCTCGATCGCTGCGGTCAGCGCCTCGGGATGCCCGGCGCCCACGAAGCCGCCGCAGGCGACGGTGGCGCCGTTGGGGATCCGCGCGACGGCCTCTTCGACGGACACGATCGTGGGCATCTGGCAGTCTCCAGTCGCAAGTCGAAGGTCGCAAGCTGACGGCGAGAGACGGGGTCGGGACGGAGGTCCAGGCCCTGCGAAGCAGACGTCTCACATATGCAGGCCACCGTTCACCGACAGCACGTGTCCGGTGATGTAACGCGCCTCATCGGAGGCGAGGAAGGCGACGGCATTCGCGACGTCGATCGGCTCGCCCATCGCCCCCACCGGGATCGAGGCGACGATCTGCTCTGCGACGTCGGGCGGGATCGCGGCGGTCATCTCCGAATCGATGAAGCCCGGCGCGACGGCGTTGACCGTCACGCCCCTGCGCGCGACCTCCCGCGCGAGGGACTTCGTCATCCCCAGCAGCCCGGCCTTCGAGGCGGCGTAGTTCGCCTGGCCGAAGTTTCCCATCAGCGCGACCACCGAGGAGATGCTGATGATCCGCCCCCAGCCGCGCTCGGTCATCCCGTCAACGACCGCGCGGGCGCAGTTGAATGCGCCGGTGAGGTTGACCGCGAGCACCGCGTCCCAGTCCTCCGGCGGGAGCTTCCGCAGTGTCCGATCGCGCGTGATGCCCGCGTTGTTGACCAGCACCGCGATCGGCCCGAGATGATCGGCGACCTCGGCGGCCATCGCGCCCACTGCGTCGCGATCGGTCACGTCGGCCTCCACGCAGAGCGCTTCGACCTCCAGCGCCCGGGCCTGCTCGGCCACGGCCTCCGCCTCCGCGCGATTGTCGCGCGCATCATCACGCACCCAGTTGAGCGCGAGGTCGCAGCCGTCACGCGCCAGCCGCAGCGCGATGGCGGCGCCGATACCTCGAGATGCGCCGGTCACGAGCGCGACGCGACGGCCGCTCATCGTTGCTCACTCCTCGTAGACGTAGAAGCCCTCACCGGACTTGCGCCCGAGCTTCCCGCCCTCGACCATCTCGCGGAACTCCGGCGCGACCTCAAAGCGCGCGTGACCGGTCTGCTCGTGCAGCGAATCGAGCAGCGCGAGGCAGATATCCAGCCCGACGAGGTCGGCGGTCGCCAGTGGCCCCATCTGATGGCGCATCCCAAGCTGCATCGCCGTGTCGATCGCCTCCGGCTCCGCTCCCTGGAGCCAGACGTCGATGGCGGCGGAGAGCAGGGCACCGAAGCCGCGGTTGACGAGGAAACCGGGGATGTCCGGCGCGACCGCCGGCTCCTTGCCCATCCGCCTGGCCAGCGCGACGGTGTCCTCAACGACGGTCCTGACCGTGCGATCGGAGGGGACGATCTCCACCAGCTTCATCACAGGCGGCGGGTTGAAGAAGTGCATCCCGATGAAGCGCTCGGGGCGTCCGGTGGCGTCCGCCAGCGCGCCGATCCGCAGCGTCGAGGTGTTCGTTGAGATGACCGCGCCACTTCCGACGAGCTTCCCCGCGCGGCTGAGGACCTTCCGCTTGAGCGGCAGGTCCTCGAAGACCGCCTCCATGACCCAGTTGGCGTCGGAGACCGCATCCCACTCGGTGGCCCAGCCGACCAGCTCCCGCGCGCGATCCGCCTCCTCGGCGGTGAGCTTCTCTCGCTCGACGCCGCCGCGGAGCGACTCCTGCAGCGCCCGCTTACTCTGCGAGAGCGCGGTCGCGGCGGTGTCGATGACGGTCACCGCGATCCCAGCCTGTGCAGCGACCTGTGCGATCCCCGTGCCCATCGTTCCCGCGCCGATGATAGCCATGCGCTCAACCTTCATCGCAGTTCCTCCTTGGGAAGACAACCGGACGCACGCGGGGAATCCCCGTCGCCCGCTCCGGTCGCGCAGTCATGTGCGCTCGATCGCCATCGCCATGCCCATCCCACCACCGACGCAGAGCGTCGCGAGGCCGCGCGCCACGTCGCGCCGCTCCATCTCATGCAGCAGCGTCACGATGATGCGCGCGCCGGTCGCGCCGATGGGGTGCCCCAGCGCGATGCCCGACCCGTTCACATTCACGCGTTCCTCGTCCATCTCAAGCTCGCGCATCACCGCCAGCGCCTGCACCGCGAACGCCTCGTTCAACTCGATCAGGTCGAACTCCTCCAAGTCAAGGCCGGTGCGTTCACAGAGGGCGCGCACCGCCGGGACCGGCCCCAGCCCCATCACCTCCGGCTCCACGCCCGCCCACGCCGAGCCGAGGATCCGCGCCCGCGGCTCCCAGCCCTGCCGCCGCGCCCGGCCGGCAGACGCCAAAAGCAGCGCCGCCGCACCGTCGTTGATGCCCGAGGCGTTGCCCGCCGTCACGCAGCCGTCCGGGCGGAAGGCCGGCCGCAACCCCGCCAGTGCCTCCGGCGAGGTCTCACGCGGGTGCTCGTCCACGGCCAGCGGCTCATCGCGCTCGCGCGGGATCTCGACGATCTCCCGCTCGAAGCGGCCCTCGTCGATCGCCGCCCGCGCTCGTTGCTGGCTGCGCAGGGCCCAGGCGTCCTGCTCCTCGCGGGTGATGCCGGTGCGGTCGGCGAGTCCCTCGGCGCTCAGCCCCATCCCCATCCCGGTGATCGGGCAGCGCAGCCCCTCGTCCATCACCGCATCGATCATCTCCACCGAGCCGAGTTTGTTCCCCCAGCGCATCTCCCGCACGTAGAAGGGCGCGTTGCTCATGCTCTCGGTGCCGCCCGCGATGAAGAGATCACCCTCGCCCGCGGCGATCGCTCCGCGCGCCATCTCCACCGAGCGCATTCCCGAGGCGCACATCATGTTGACCGTCGAGCCGCAGACCGTCTCCGGGAGGCCGGCCCGGATCGCGGCCGTGCGGGCGACGTTGAGGTTCGATCCGCCCTGGATGACGTGCCCGAAGATCACCTCGGCGACCTCGGCGGGCGGGACCTTGTTGCGATCGATCAGCGCGCGGGTCACGCTCGTCGCGAGATCGGCGGCCGAGTGTTCGAGCAATCCTCCGCCGAAGCGGCCGATCGGTGTGCGCAGCGCGTCAATGATGACTGTCTCTGACATCGTGCGAGTGCTCCTCGGGTGGCGAGACATGCATTCCGTGGTCAATCCTTCGCCGCGCGCGACCGGCAATCCTGTCTCGCCGGGCAAAGGGAGAGCGGGCGCGGCGGGGAATATCTGACGTCGCCGGACGGGCATCGGGCACCGGAGACATGACGGCTGCATCACTGGAGGCTTCAGACAATGCCGAACGCACGACACGCTCCGAAGCGGGAAGATCAGCCGAACATCGTGGTCATGTTCGTGGACAACCTCGGCTACGGCGATCTCGGCTGCTACGGACACCCCGTCCACCGCACGCCCAACATCGACGCGATGGCGCGCGAGGGCATGCGCTTCACCGACTTCTACGTCACCGCCGGCGTATGCACGCCATCGCGCGCGAGCCTGCTCACCGGCTGCTACTCGCAACGCGTGGACATGCACGTCTCCGACAAAGGCGGAGCGGTGCTCCAGCCGGTCGCGAAGAAGGGCCTCAATCCCGACGAGATCACGATCGCGGAGACCCTCGGTGAAGCGGGCTACGCCACCGCCTGCGTCGGGAAGTGGCACCTCGGCGACCAGCCGGAGTTCCTCCCGACCGAGCAGGGCTTTGACTACTACTTCGGCATCCCCTACTCCGAGGACATGTACTCCCGCCCCGACAGGGACTGGCCGCAGCTTCCGCTGCTGCGCAATGACACGGTCGTCGAGGCGCCGGTGCATCTGCCGACCATCACCGAGCGGTACACCGAGGAAGCGATCAGCTTCATCGAGGCGAACAAGAGCCGGCCGTTCCTCCTCTACATGCCGCAGGCGCTGCCCGGCAGCGTGAAGATCCCCGAGGTCGGAGGGCGCTTCGCAGGGCGTTCGGGCAACTGGGCCTACGGCGACTGCGTCGAGGAGCTTGACTGGTCGGCCGGGGAGATCATCCGCGCGCTGCAGTGGCACGGGCTGGAGGACAACACGCTGGTGATCTTCCTCTCCGACAACGGCACCCCGCTCAATCACGGCGGCAGCAACGCGCCGCTGCGCGGGTGGGGGTACTCGACGTGGGAGGGCGGGATGCGCGTGCCGTGCGTGATGCGCTGGCCGGGGACGATCCCCGCGGGATTGGACTGCTCGGAGCTCGCCAGCACGCTGGACTTCATGCCGACCTTCGCGCGCATGGGCGGGACGACCGAGCCGCAGGACCGCGTGATCGACGGACATGACATCCTGCCGCTGATGCGCAACGAGGAGGGTGCGGCATCGCCCTGCGAGGCGTTCTTCTACTACCACATGGAGCAGTTCCACGCGGTGCGCTCGGGGAAGTGGAAGCTCTTCATCCCGCGCGAGGACCGCAAGAACTGGCAGGCGCACGAGGCCGTCCCGGGCGAGGGGCTGCTCTTCGACCTTGAGAACGATCCGGGAGAGACGACGAATCTCTACGATCGGCACCCGGACGTGGTGGAGCGCCTGACCGCCCTGGCTGAGGAAGCCCGCGACGACCTCGGCGACACCGACCGCGAGGCGAAGGGCCGCCGCCCGGCAGGCTGGGTCGATGACCCGAAGCCGTTGATGATCTGAGAGCGATCGACGGAGCGCCACACGCGGCGGGCGGGGCTTCGGCCGCGCCCGCCGCCTCAGATCAGACTCACCACGTGCTCGGTCAGGCCCTCGCCGATCGGCGTGTTCGGGACCTTCAGCCCCGCGAGGCGGAGCGGCGTCAGGTCGTAGATGCGGTGGCAGAGGAACGACGCCCACTCCGGGTGCCGCTCACGAGTCTCCGCCACCGGCACCTCCTCGACGCGAAGCTTCACCTCAAGGATGTCCGCGATGATCTCGTAGTAGCGCACCGACTCGATGATGTCCGGGCCGGCCGCGCAGTAGATGCCGCGATGCGCCAGTTCCGACCACCGCGCGCTCAGCGCAAGCTCAGCGAGGTCGCGTGCGAAGATCGGCTGCTGGAGGAAATGCCCGCCGCCGACCAGCCGCAGCGGCTCACCCGCGCGCATCCGCTCGATGAGCTTTGCGTCACGTCCGTGCTCGGGCAGGCAGCCGAGTTGCGAGCCGGGCCCGTAGATGTGACACGGGCGAAGGACCGTCCAGCGCATCTGCGTGTCCGACGCGAGCAGGACCTCCTCACAGGCGCGCTTGCCCGGACCGTAGCCCTCGCCGGTGAGGAAATGCGGGTTGCTGCAGGGCTGCGGGAAGGCCCGCTTCCGAGGGTCGAAGACGAAGTCGGTGGAGATGAAGACCAGATGGCTCACTCGCGGTGAGAGCACCTCCACATCCTGCCGCGCGTCCTCAGGCTGGTAGCCTATGCAGTCCACGGCGAGGTCCCAGTGCGCCCCCGCGCCCTCGATCGCCGCGGCGAACGCCGCGTGGTCTTTGCGGTCGGCGATGAGCGAGTGGACGCCCTCGGGGATGGGCTTTTCGCCGCGCGTGATCGTCCAGACGCGGTTGCCGGCATCACGCGCCACTCGCGCGAGGGTGCCACTGACGAAGCCGCTGCCGCCGATGATGAGGATGTTCAGCGATCGGCCGGACATGATGGTTCTCCTTTGCGAGGCGCCCGCCGCGAACACCCGACGGGCGCCTCGGGGCATTGATGCCTGCGCGGGCAACTCTTACTCGACGGACCAGCGCCAGTCGCGGATCTCGATCGGGTCCTCGCCGTGCCTGGAGATGTACTCCCGGTGGTCGATGAGCCGATCGCGCATCTCCTGGCGGACGTGGGCGGCGCGGTGCCCGAGCTTCGGCACGCGGTCGATTACGTCCATCACGAGGTGGTAGCGGTCGATGTCGTTGCGCACCGCCATGTCGAAGGGCGTGGTCGTGGTGCCCTCCTCCTTGAAGCCGCGCACATGCAGGTTCCTGTGGTTTGTGCGCCGGTACGTCAGCCGGTGCAGCAGCCACGGGTAGCCGTGGAAGTTGAAGATGATCGGTTTGTCGGTGGTGAAGATCGAGTCGAACTCGTAGTCCGAGAGACCATGCGGGTGCTCCTCGTGGTGCTGCAGCTTCATCAGGTTGACCACGTTGACCACGCGGACCTTGAGGTCGGGTACCATCTCCCGCAGGATGCTCACCGCGGCGAGCGTCTCGATGGTGGGCACATCTCCGGCGCAGGCCATCACGACGTCGGGGTCGGTGTCCTGGTCGTTGCTCGCCCACTCCCAGATCCCGACGCCGGCGGTGCAGTGCCTGATCGCCGCGTCCATGTCCAGCCACTGCGCCTGCATCTGCTTGCCCGCGACGATGACGTTGACGTAGTCGCGTCCGCGCAGGCAGTGGTTCGTCACCGACAGCAACGTGTTGGCGTCCGGCGGGAGGTAGATGCGGATCACGTCGGCCTTCTTGTTGACGACCAGGTCGATGAAGCCGGGGTCCTGGTGGCTGAAGCCGTTGTGATCCTGCCGCCAGACGTGCGAGGTGAGCAGATAGTTGAGTGAGGCGATCGGGCGCCGCCACTGGACTTCCTTGGAGACCTTCAGCCACTTCGCATGCTGGTTGAACATCGAGTCGACGATGTGAATGAACGCCTCGTAGCAGGAGAAGAGGCCGTGGCGGCCGGTGAGCAGGTAGCCCTCGAGCCAGCCCTGGCAGGTGTGCTCGGAGAGGATCTCCATCACCCGCCCCTCGGGGGCGAGGTTCGTGTCGTCGTCGATGATCTCCGCCAGCCACTGGCGGTCGGTGGTCTCGAAGACCGCGTCAAGGCGGTTCGAGGAGGTCTCATCCGGGCCGAAGAGGCGGAAGTTGCGCTGCTGCTCGTTCTCAATCATCACGTCGCGCAAGAACTGCCCCATCACGCGGGTGGCCTCCGCGTCAACACTCCCCGGCGCGGGCACCTCGACGGCGTAGTCGCGGAAGTCGGGAAGGTGCAGGTCCTTGAGCAGCAGGCCGCCGTTGGCGTGCGGATTGGCGCTCATGCGACGATCGCCCTCGGGCGCGAGGTCGAGTATCTCCTGCACCGGGCGGCCGTCCTCGTCAAAGAGTTCCTCGGGGCGGTAGGTCTTCATCCACTCCTCGAGCAGCGTGATGTACTCAGGGTTGCCCCGCACGTGCTTCATCGGCACCTGGTGCGAGCGCCAGTGCCCCTCGACCTTCTCCCCGTCGATCGTCTCAGGGCAGGTCCAGCCCTTGGGCGTGCGCAGCACGATCATCGGCCAGCGCGGGCGCTCAACGTCGCCCTCCTCGCGCGCCCGCCGCTGGATCGCGCTGATCTCATCGATGATCTCATCGAACGCCGCGGCCATCTGCTGATGAACGTCCTCGGGGTCGTCACCCTCCACCCACCAGACGCGGTGCCCGTAGCCCTCCATGAGGCTCTCAAGCTCCTCGTCGGGAATGCGGTCAAAGAGCGTGGGGTTCGCGATCTTGTATCCGTTGAGATGCAGGATCGGGAGGACCGCGCCGTCGTTGGCGGGGTTGAGGAACTTGTTGGAGTGCCACGCGGCGGCCAGCGGGCCGGTCTCCGCCTCGCCGTCGCCGATGACGCAGGCGACGATGAGGTCCGGGTTGTCGAAGGCCGCGCCGTATGCGTGTGAGAGCGCGTAGCCGAGTTCGCCGCCCTCGTGGATCGAGCCGGGCGTCTCCGGTGCGGTGTGGCTGGGGATGCCCGACGGGAATGAGAACTGCGTGAAGAACTCGTCCATCCCCTCCTCATCCTGCGTGACGCTGGGATAAAGCTCGGTGTACGTGCCCTCAAGCCAGGTGTTGGCAAGGGGGCCGGGCGCGCCGTGGCCGGGGCCGGTGATGTAAATCACGTCGAGATCGCGGGCCTTGATGACGCGGTTGAGATGCACGTAGATCATGTTCAGGCCGGGGACGCTGCCCCAGTGGCCGAGCAGCCGCGGCTTCACGTGCTCGGCCTGCAGCGGCTCGCGCAGCAGCGGGTTCTCCATCAGGTAGATCTGTCCGACCGAGAGGTAGTTCGCGGCCCTCCACCACGCGTCCATCCGTCGAAGCTCATCATCTGAGAGGGGGCGGGGGGATTCGCTCTGCTCGCCGGTGTTCATCGTGTCTTCCTCCTCGCGCGCCTTGAGGCATCGCAGGTCGTTCCGGGCCGGTCGGCCCGCGCATGTTCGGGTTGTGTGAGCGTCAACGTTCCTCACGAGGAGTATTCGCCGGGGACGCCGCCGCGCCTGCCCGGAGACTCATGCGCGGCCGGAGAGAGTGCTCGAACGCGCCATCACCGAGGCCGGTCGAAGTGCTGGTAGTCCTTCAGGCTCGTCCACGCCCCGCCCCAGCGCCAGCCGCGAGATGTAAAGGCCTCCACGACCGAGCCGGAGGCAGGGATGGAGTAAGGGTCCTTGCCGGGCCGCCACTCCGCCGGCTCGTAGGGGGGCTCGTCGGGGTGAACGATCGTCGCGCCGTCCATCAGCATCGGGTTCTGCGCCCGGTTGATGTCGATGGCGCGACCGAGGGCGTGCCAGGAGAGCCGATCCTCCGAGCCGGCGACGGTGCGGTGGTCGTAGCCGATGACCTCGTGGATCGGGAAGCGCTCACGGTGTTCGTAGATGTCACGAAAGATCGCCGCAACCTCCTCGGCCAACTCCTGTGCGACGACCACGGACCGGGCGCGGCTGACCTTCCGTCCGTGCTCAATGTCCCACGCGAGGAAGCGGACCTCGCTCATGCCTGGGAGCGTTGGGGCCGGCCCGACGCCGAAGCCGCCCGAGTCCCGATCGATCTCCAGCCGGGGCGGCCGACCGTCCGGCACCTGTGAGACGGTCCCGAGCGCCTCAGAGAGGCGCTTGATGCGTCCCATGATGCGCGTGGCGTCCGCGCCCTGCGCGGGAGCCGGGATGCCGGTGCCGTGCTCGAGGCGGACGGGATGCCACGTGAGTCCGCCCCAGCCGCCGTCCTCAATGCGCACCTCCAGCGCCGCGCTGAGCTGGTTGGACTCCCACGGTGTCGGGAACGCGAAGTTGCCGAGAGAGTACGCGATCGGTCGCCCGCGGTAGATCTCGACGCCCTGCAGCACATGCGGGTGATGGCCCACGACGATCTCGGCGCCCGCGTCGATGGCGAGGTGGGCGAGGCTTCGCTGGAGCGGATCGGGCTCGTCGCTCGTCTCCGTGCCCCAGTGAAAGGACGCGATCACCACGTCCGCGCGTTCGCGGGCACCGGCGATGTCGTCCCGCAGCATCTGCGCGCTGTCCGCGTCGAGTCGCCCCGAGCCATCGCCGCGCACAAAGACGGTCCCAGCGGTGCGGTCGGTGGCGGCGAAGTGCGCGGTGCCGGGCAGCGTCGCCGCATCGGCGTAGGCGAGGATCGCGACGCTCTGCCCCCTGACGGTCGCGACGACCGGCTCGCGGGCGGTGACCCGGTTGCGCCCCGCGCCCGTGTGCAGGATGCCAGCGTCGTCGAGGAGGCTGAAGGTCTCGAGCAGGGCTTCGCCGCCGAAGTCCATCACGTGGTTGTTCGCGAGTGTCACGGCGCTGAAGCCCGCGTCGGCAAGACGCATCGCCTGTGCGGGCGGCGCGCGGAAGAAGAACTCATTGTGCATCGTTCGGCCCGCGGCCGTCAGCTTCAGCGGTGTGCGAACGCCGTGGCTGGAGATCGGACACTCGAGGTTCGCGACCGCGAAGTCAGCCGAGGCGATGAGCGGCGCGACGCGCGCGAAGTAGTCGCGATCGCCCAGCGGCAGCACGTCACCGACGAAGAGGATACGCGCCGGCTCGCCGGAATCCGGCGTGGACGGACGCGACGGCTCCTCCTCCCGCGCGGCGGGACGGTCGATCCCGAGCGCGAAGATGATCTCCTCCGGGCTCGTGCCGGCCTGAAGAAGCCCGGCGGTGAAGCCCGCAAGCAGGCAGATGGCGGCGACCGCGCAGGGCGCCGGCCCGGTCGTCACGCGCCGCATCGACTGACTCTCCCACGGAAGCGCGCATCGTTGTGCGGTGACCCGTCACCATCACATCTCGGCGCCGGCGGCGGATTCCTTAGCCGCGCCGCCGGTTGATCGCCCGGCGTCAGTCCGCGGCGGTGAGTTCGAAGGAAAGATGCGTGGTTGCGCCCCAGTTGCCCGCACCGTCGCGAGCGCGAAGGTGGAAGACGTGCCGACCGGGCTCCAGGTCGGCGAACTGCGCATGCAGGCCGGTGCCGAGGATCTCCTCCGGCGGGACGGTGTCATCCGCGTCGTCCAGCACCCACGAGTACCCGGCGATCCCGCTCGGGGAGGCGGGCGCCGCCCAGCGGAACTCCGCGCGCGTGGCCGCCTGCGAGTGCATCGCGTAATCATCCACCAGCAGCGCCCCGTCCGGAGGCAGATCGATGCTCAGGAAGATGCGATGGAGGTCCAGCGACGGATCGGTGCGGCGAAGCGCCTGCGCGATGTCAAGCTCCGCGGTGAGCCACCGCTCACCGGAGACCGGGAGCGATCCGAGCGGTGTCCAGCGATCCCGCGTGCCGTCGAAGGTCGTCCCGAAGACCTGCAGTTGAGCGCGGGGCGCGTTGACTGCGCGGTAGCGGAAGCGCACCATCGGGAACTCACGCCAGTCCTCGCCGAAGTCGCGCACCAGCACGAAGCCGCTGCCGCGTCCGCCAAGGTGCCTGAGTTCCGCGCAACCCGGGCCGGTCGCGCCCCCCTGCGCCCGGCGCAGCACCTGTCCTGCCACGAAGTTCCCCCACCCCCCGGTGCCCTCCTCAAAGTCATTTCTGTCCGCACTGCGGGCCGGGACGTAGCTGACCTCGGGCGCGGAGGGCGGCCCATCGTCGAGCGCGTGATCGAGCGTGAACGCCCACTCCAGCGGCTCCATCACGTTCCCCGCCAGGTCGGCCGCGTCGAGGCGGCATCTCACGCGCGATCGATCATCTCCCAGCCACAGGCCCGCGGGCAACGTCCATCTGAGCGTCCCGGAGGCCGCGTCCCACGCCAGCTCGTCATCCGCGACCGTCCACGTGCGCTCATTGATCGTCAGCCGCAGGTCGGCGGGGCTGACACCCGCGCCCTCGTCGTGGATCGGCACAAAGATCGAAGACGGACACGCGCGCTCGCCATCTGCCGGCGTCGGCGCGGACGCCACGGGCGGCACCGCGTCCTCGACGGCGGTGATCCTCAGCGGGATGTGCACGGCGGAGGAGCGATTCCCCGCCCCGTCGATCGCCGCCGCGTGAAGCCAGGTGAGCCGACCGGAAAGACCCGCGAGCGCTGCGCGCAGCTCGCCGGCGGTGGCGTCGGCGGGCGGCTCGCTGGCAGGAGAGCCATCCACCAGCCACGCGAAGCCGCGGAGGCCCGACTCGTCGCGCGAGACCAGCGTGAGATCACCCGCGGGCGCGCTCAGGTCGAGGGCCGCGTGGAGGCGGACGTTGTCGAGCCACCAGCGGGTTCCCTCACGGTTGCCCGGCCAGCCGGAGGACGCGAACGCGATCTCTGTGACCACCAGCGGCGCATTCCGCCCGAAGGCGCTCGCAAGCATCGCGTGCAGATCGACCGTCGCGCGGTGCCAGCGGCCGTCCGTGACCGCATCGATGCGCCCGCTGACCGGCCACGTCTGATCATTGTCGGTGAACTTGATGACGCGCCGACTGCCGTCAACTGCCACGATCAGATCCACGCGCAGCTCCTCGGGCGCGCAGTAGTCAAACTGCAGCACCGGGAAACGCGACGCCTCGAAGGGCGCGCAGCCCAGTGAGACGCCGAAGAGCCCACCGAGCTTCGTGCAATGCGCCTCAAGGCACCACGCACCACCGTCGGGATTGCCCTCCGCGGGGCCACGCGCCCGCCTGAGCTCCACCGCGGCGTCAACGCCCCACGGCTCGATCGGGCTGAGTCCGGACTCGAAGTCGGCGTCAAGCAGCGGCGACGGACCTCCGGTGAGCGCGGGCGGCTCCGGAGGCGAACTGTCCGCCGCCGGGTCGGGCGTGAACGTCAGCTCCAGCGGCGCGGCGCGATTCCCCACGCGGTCGGAGGCGATGACGCGAACTTCGACGGGATCGCCCGCCGCGAGCTGCAGATCGATCTCACGCAGATCGAGCACCAGCGTACATTCGGCCGCATCCCAGCCCAGGCCGCTGTCGCCCCACCGCAGGCGCCGGTCGGCGATGCCGGCCTCCAGCGAACACTCGTCGATCCCCGCCGGGCCCGCGTCGCTGATAGCGACCGTCAGCGCCGGTGCCAACCACGACTCGCCCGGTCGCGGCTCCAGCGGCTCGATGGAGGGCGGCTCAACGTCGAACGCGATCAGGTCGGTGCTCATCCGCCGGCCCGAGGACAGCGTCACCGGCACGAGACCGCTGCGCCGAGGCGCGACCCGGTGCTCGGCGCGACCCGCACGGATGTCCCTCGTGACCCCGCAGCCCGGCGCGGCCACGGTGAGGTCCCGCGCTGTCTGCAACGTGACCGCACCTGAGGCAACGCCGCCGAGGTAGACGTTGTCAAGCCGCCACGACGCGCCGGCCGGGTTGCCCCCGACCCCGGCGCGCATGTACTCAGGAGCCGCATACGCCGCAAACTCAAGCGCATCGAGCACGAGCGGCCGGTCCGCCTCGAACTGCGGCGCGAGCAGCCCGAGCAGGTCGATCCTCGCCTCCCGCCAGCGATCGTCCGCGCGCACGTCCGCGACCCTGCCGAGCTCCTCGATCCCCGGCGCGGGCTCATCACGACCCGTCAGCGTCACTCGATGACGCCGCCCGCCCACCGTCACGAAAGCGTCGATGCAAACATCCTCGGGGATCGCGTACTCGAACGCCAGCAGCGGATGCCGGCGTAAATCGACGTCCTCGAAGGGAGCGGTGACCGCGAAGCTGCCACCCGCGGTCGGATTCACGATCTCCATGCACCGCCCGGCATCCCGCTCGGCGAGCCTCACCTCGCATGAGCCGGGCGCGGCGGCCTCCCACCCTGAAATGCCGTGCTCGAACGTGCTGACGACCCGTGGCGGGCCGAAGCGCGGAAGCGGCACGCCCTCGATGGGGCGGACCTCCCTCTCCTCTGCGAGGCCCGGCATCGCGTGCTCGGACTCCTCGTAGTAAATCCGCGCGCGCGCGACGGTCATCGCCTGGTTGAGCGTCCAGATCCCCACCGCGCCGCCCGGCAGCGGCTCGGGGTCGTCGAAGCTGGCAGCGAGCTTCCCGTCCACCAGCAGCCGGACGGTGCTTCCGATGCGCTCGGCGCGGATCCGCCACCACTCATTGTGCAGCTTGTGGGCGTCGTCGCGGCCGGTCGTGCCGCCCAGTGAGTCGAGAATGTCGGGCATCGTGAAGCCCTCGACCTTCGCCACCAACTCACCCCGGCGGAAGATCCCCGCCGCGGAGTTCCCCCAGCCGGCGAAGATCAGCGAGTATCCGCTGCCGGGGGTGGCGTTGTCCCCGCCCAGTGTGACGCACAGGTTGCCCGGGTGCTGATAGAAGGGCGCCCAGGGCTGGTCCATCGAGATGCCCGCGAAGAACTCCACGACGAGATCGCCGCCGAACTGCCGCCGCGTCCAGACCGAGGCGAGGTCGTCGGAGCGTCCCTGAAACCACGACCACCGAGGCGTGCAATCCCAGCGGCTGGACACGCCCCACTCGCCGGAGCCGATGTGCCAGTCGGTGGGCGCGGCGCGGAACGTCGAGTCGATCATGTTCCGCGAGACTATGCGAAGTCGCCCGGCCTGCCGACGCGCCATACGACCGGTCAGCCCGACCTTACCCCCAGCGGGCGTCGTCGCCTCGAAGCTTCCCACGATCTCGTCGCCAAGGAGCGCCTCGACACGGTCGCCTGTCCGGCGCAGGGTGGCGGTCACGGGCAGCTCAGGCATCGCAGGCGCCACCCGGGCGCGCACCTCCGCACCCTCGCGCAGCGTCATCGCCAGCGTCCCCTCGGCAGGCGCAAGCTCAAGGCGGCATCCCTCACCGGCGTCGGCAGGCGGACTGAGCGTCTCTCCGGAGGCCGGGACGCAGATGTGCAACGCCACACCATCACCAAGACTCCGCTCCGTCACCTCCCACGCAAGCTCCACGTCACCCCAGTAATGCCCGGCATGCCACACACCGCCGCTTCCGGGCAGCCACTGATCGCGTTCATCGGCCCACTCCTGCATGTACTGATCGCCGATGAAGGCCTGTGCCGCCGGATCCGCCGCCTGCGCTTCGTATGACAGGACCACCGGGCTTTGCACCGCTCGCGGCCCGGAGTACGCCTCCACATCATCGAACGCCACGGGCTCTGTCCCCGCCACCCACAGCGCGATCTGCCCGTGCGCGAGGGTCGGGGCCTCCACGGCCACCAGCTCAACACCGTTGAGCGCGCCGCTCAGCCGTCCCCGCACACCGCTGATCGCCAGACGGTGCCACTCGTCAGGATGGGCCACCGCCGCCGCCTCATCGAGCACCGTCTCCTCGCCGCGACGCACCCGCACAAGCTGGAGCACGCCGCGCGCGTCGCTCTGCGGCAGAAAGCGCAGCAGGTGGCAGTCGCCGTCCGGCTGCCCCGCGAGCCCGACGCCAAAGCCTCCCGCGGCAACCGAGGACCGCACTGAGACCTCCACCGTCAGATCCTCGTAGAACCAGTACCCGGCTGTCGCCAGTGCGGGGCCGGCGGCGGTTGCGCTGCCGAGCAGTGTGAACGCGTTCGCACTGAATCGCGCGGACTCAAGCTGCGCGACCCGCCAGTCGCCGCCGAGGCGATCCCACGTCGCCGGCTGACCGGGCAGCCGCATGAAGTCGTCGGCGAAGACGATCGCGTCGGTGGGCTGGAGCATGATCTCATCGAGGAGCGTCACCGGGGCATCAACCACACCCCAGCGCCCGCCATCGGGCAGGTCGGCCTCCGCCCGCAGCACGGTCGAGGCGTCGTACGCCACACTCACCCCGTCGAGCGTCCGCTTGAGCACGACCTGCCCGCCGTCCGCCGGAAGAGCCGCCTGCGCCGTGGCAAGCTCAGTCACGCCCTCGGCGCGTCGCACCGCGACGGAGACCTCGTCGAGGCCGACCTGAAAGACCAGCCACTCGGCGTCACCCTCGTGCGTTACGACGACCAGTCCGCCCTCCGCGCGGATGGCGTCGGCGGGGATCACGAGGTTGAAGGGCGCCTCGCACTCACCGTCTCCGAAGACGAGCGCTGCATCGCCCGCGAACGCGGAGTCCGCGCTCGCGAGCAGGACTGCCGTCAGGATCAGGAGCATCGCGTGTCGGGGCATGGTGCCTCATTCAAACGCATGAGTGTTCGCCTGTGTTCCACGGTGTGAGCCGCTGTCAGCGCAGGTTCGCAGGGTCCTGCGACCAGAGCCTCGCCGCCTGAGCTTCATCCCGGCGCTCGGCCACCGCTCGCTGATAGTCCGCGTCAACGCGCCCCCGGAACTCCGGCTCGGTGACGTAGCGATGCCCCGCGACGGCCAGCGCCTCGGCGGCCATCAGCATCCGATCCAGCGCGCGGTCCGTCCCGGCCGCCGCGCAGAACTCGGGCGAGTGCACCGGCGTCGGCTCGTCCGCGATCCCGAAGTACACATGCGCCGCCGGGAGGCGCTGCGACACATCGCCGAAGTCCGACGATGCACGGTTGGGCTTCTCAGGCAGCGCCGGCTCCAGGCCCGCGCGCTCGGCGGCCGTCACCCACGCCTCATTGAGCGGCGCGTTCGGGATGCGCGCCTGATAGCGCTCTCCCCACGGCTCCACCCGAGCGCTCGTCGCGGTCATCAGCGCCGCGCCCTCGGCGATCATCCTCAGCCGCTCGATCATCGCGTCCAGCGTCGCCTCAGTTGCCGCGCGAACGTAAAGAATACACGAGGCGCGCGCGGGGATCGTGTTCGCCATCGCGCCGCCGTCGTCAACGTAGCCGTGTACTCGGCACTCCTCCAGCAGGTGCTGCCGCCAGGCGTTGACGCCCTGGAACGTGAGCATGACCGCGTCGAGCGCATTTCGTCCCTGCTCGGGCGAAGCCGCGGCGTGCGCGGCGCGCCCCTCGAAGCTGATGCGGAAACGAGCGATCGCGTTGCAGCCGGTGTCCGGCATCGTCTGCCAGCGCGGGTGAGCCAGCATCACCGCGTCGATCCCCGCCAGCGCGTCATGCGCGAGCATCTCCACCTTGCCCCCATGGCCCTCCTCGGCGGGCGTGCCCATCACGATGACGGTGCCCGGCGCACCTTCCTCTGCGAGTACGTCGGCGAGCGCCTTCCCGGCCCCGACCGCCGCCGCCCCGATCAGGTTGTGCCCGCAGCCGTGGCCGATCTCGGGCAACGCGTCGTACTCCGCCATGAGGCAGAACACGGGCTGGCCGGCACCGGCGCGGGCGTGATACGCCGTCTCCAACCCGGCGAAAGGCGAGGTGACTTCGAAGCCCCATCCGCGCAGAAGCTCGACGTGCCACGCGCAGGCATCCCGCTCCTGCAGCGCAAGTTCGGGATGGGCGTGGATCCGGCGGGCGAGGCTGTTGATCTCATCGGCGCGCGCCGCGAGCGTGGCTCGGATCTGCTGCTGGGAATCCATCGGCGGCTCCTCCTGCTGCGATGCGTTCGTGTCTCAGACCTCGATCTCCGCCAGCGGGAAGTGATGCCCGCAGCCGTAGACGTCGCGGTCCTCAGGCGCTCCCGAGCTTGCGCCGGGACGCGGCATTGAGATCTTGATCGTCAGGATGCGCTCGAAGAGGCTCACCCGCACATCGTCGGCCGGGACGGCGTAGAGCGCGGCGACCCGCTCGGGCCGCATCCCCTCGGCGTCGAGCGCGCGTTCGAGTGCATCGAGATCCGCGAACATCAGGTCGATCGTCAGGCGGAAAGGCCCCGCGTTCTTGCTGCGAATCGTCGTCGCGAGGTCATAAAGGCGCATCATCCGACCTCCTCGAAGCTGACGGGAAAGAGCGCCCCGGCGTCCTCGGCACGCATCAGGTGGTAGACGGCGAACTCATACACCGGCCCGCCGCTGAAGTCGCTCGGGGAGAAGGGAAACGCGAGATTCCCCGCGGTGGTCTTGCGGCCGTCGAAGTGCTGGTGCAGCGCAGTCGCCCGCGCGAGCTTCAGCACCCGGTCGGCCTGCGCCTGCGTCGGCGCGATTGCGTCGATCACCAGCCCCACCTCGCGCGGCAGCGGGTCGGGCGGCGCCTCCAGCGACCCGGTCACCGCGTCGATGCCGAAGCGCAGGAAACGCACGCGGAACTCGTCCGCCGCGAGCGTCCCCGCCATCGCGTCGCTCACCGCCGCCCGCACCGATCGTTCAATCTCCCCCAGCCGCTCGATGACCAGCGGATCGCGCACACCCGCGACGGTGATCGCGCGGAAGCCGCATCTGCGCGCGCCCTCCAGCTTCACCGTCTCATCCTTCGCCGCGACCAGCCGCGAGCCCGTCACTCGCACCGCCCGCTCCCCCACCTGCTCAAACTGACACTCCGACAGATCGACCTTCCCCTCCGGCTCGTAGAAGCAGTTCGGGTCGGGCTGCTCGTAGAGCGAATGCCCGGCCACCGACTCGGGTGTGCAGCGCCGGTCGGGATTCGCCGGGATCACCTCAAAGCTCTCCTCGCAGATCGTGCCGACCAGCACGTCGTTGGCTCCCGCCGGCCGCGCCGCGAGCGTCCCGCATTCGAGAATCTTGCCCATGTGCAACGCCAGGCCCGCATCGAAGCCCCGCCTGATCGGCTCCGCCGCGAAGATCGCCGCATCGCAGCATCGCCCCGCCACGACCACCTCCGCGCCGCCCCCCAGCGCCGCAGTCAGCGGCCCCGCGCCCATCTGCCCGACGATCCGCGTGCACGAGCGCACATCCTCCTCCGTCAGCGCATGCACCGGCCCGCAGGGTGCGATCCGCCCCTCGCGCAGCGCCGCGAGCACCGTCTCCTCTGCGACCTCCGCCGGGATCACCGCCATGCGGAAGCGCAGCGCATTCGTTGCCGCGATCTCCCGCACCATCGCGACGAGCCCGTCGAGGTGCGGCCCCGCGCCCGCGCCCCCCGCGGTCCCGATCACCAGCGGCAGCCCGCGCCGGACCGCCGCGCAGAGCGCCGGCTCGAGGTCGCTGCGCACCTGCGCGTCGCTCACGAAGCTCTCCCCCGCTCCGAGGTAGAAGGGCCCCGGGTCGGTCGAGCCCGCGTCCACGCCGATCAGGTCCGGCTCCATCGCCAGCGCCGCGTCGAGGCTCGCCCGCGGGTAGCCGTAGCCCAGCAGACCGTTGAGCGCGACGAGCCTGACCCTCTGCTCACTCACGGGCTGACCTCCGTGTACGTGAAGTCGTCCGGAATCCCAAGCTCGAGGTGAACCGCTCTCATCCGCTCCCGGGTCTGCTCGTCGAGTTCGGCGAAGTAGTTCCGTCCGCGGGCGTCAATGTCCACGAAGAACGGGCCGAAGCGCTCCACCTCGAAGACCCACGTCGCCTCGGTCTTCCCCAACTCCCCGAGGAAGTGCACCTCCACCACGCGCTTCACCTGGCGGCGCAGGAGGTTGCCGCAGACGCCGATCTTGCTCAGATGCACCCCGCCGACCTCGCTCAGCGCCCCGGCGGTGCCCGGGCCCATCGTCGTCTTCCCGATCAGCGTCCGGAGGCCCAGTTTCCGCACCACCTCCGGCGAGTAACGCTCAAAGCGGATGCTGGAGGTCGGCTCGATGCTCACGATCTCCCACCCGTCGGGACTCTCGCGCATCACCGGGCCGACGTGGAAGAAGCAGTTCACCTCGCCGAAGTCGATCGGCGGGAGGATGCCGTCCTCGATGGCGCGGATGTGAAAGAGGCTGCGCCCGGTGAAGACCATGCCGCTGACCGTCACCATCTCCCCGAGCGACAGGTCGCGCGCCTCGCTCTCCGAAAGCGGCAGCGTGAGATCGCGGATACCCTCCATCATGCCCGCCCTCCCGAGTACGTGACCTGCCCGTCGCCTGAGATCGTCGCCCGCCAGCGCCGTCCCACCAGGCACTGCGCGTTGACCGCCACCGGCAGCGCCGCGGTGTGCGTCACCGCCGTCTCCACGTTCACCGCCATCACCGCCCCCACGCCCGCCGCGCCCATCGGCCCCACGCCGAGTTCCCGCGCGGCGGCGAAGAGCTTCCGCTCCAGCGCGGCTGCGTTCGGGTCGGGGTTCGCCGCGCCGATCGGCCGCAGCACCGCGGCCTCCTTCGCAAGCTCCATGCACAGGTCGGCCGTCCCGCCGATCCCGACGCCGACGATCGCGGGCGGGCAGATCTTCCCGGCGTAGCAGCCGTCGCGGATCGCGTCGATGACGAACTTGAGGATCGCGGCCTCACCGTCGGAGGGGTACATCATGCGGTAGAACGTGCCGAAGATCTCACTGCCGCCGCCCTTGGGCGCGGCGACGATCTCCAGCCCGTCGCCCTCGCCCTCGAACTGAAGGCGCACCCGCGGCATCCCCGGCCCGACGTTGTCGCCGGGGTTCTCCCGCGTGAGCGGATCGACCATCGTCGGGCGCAGGTAGCTCTCCGCCGTCGCCCGCGCGGTCGCCTCGGCGGCGGCATCCTGCAGCGCGCCGAAGCCGCCCTCGATCTCCGTGCGCCCGCCCGCGGTGATGAAGAAGAGCGGAAAGCCGGTGTCCGCGCAGACGAGTCCCTCGCCCTCGCCGGCGGCGCGCGCATTCTCGAGGCTCAGGAGCAGGTGCTGGCGAGCCAGCGGATCGCTCTCCTCGTCGATCGCGGCCTGCAGCGCGGCCTCGACGTCCGGTGGCAGCGTCGTTGCGGCGAGGCGCATCGCCTCGTACATCGCGGTCACGACGGTGTCGCGGTCGATCATCTCAGCGCCCCTGTCATCCTGCGACGGTCATCTGCTGCGCGGATGACCGCTTCGGCAGCGAAGGCGCTGTGACCTTCACCGAACTCGACTGCCGATGATCTCCAGCACCGCGATCAGAAAGCATCGCCGTGGAGGGTGAACTCCCCCTCGACGGCCTCCGCGTGCGGGGCCAGCGAGTCGTGCGTCTTCGTCCGCACCTCCCCCGCTTCGTCGCGCCAGACGGCGATCGTCGCCGCCTCGGGCAGTGTCAGGACCGGCTGCCCGTCGATGCTCAGCGTCGTCCCGTCCTGCAGATAGAGCGTCCGCCAGCCCTCCCCGGTGAGCGAGACCGCTGCGAAGCGGCCATCATGTGCGATCGTCGCGCCGCCGACGTCCACCGGGCCTCCCGCGGTGACAAGCGCCAGCCGCTGCGCGCCGACCGTCGCGGCCATCCCGCGCGCGCCACCCTCCAGCGGCGTGACATCGCTGAGCGGCTCACGCACGACCGGCTCGCGGTCGATCTCCGCCTCCAGCGTCGCGTCATCCCACCAGCTCGAGCCCGTCGCGTCGCTGAAGTAAAGCCCGATGTCCGCCGCCACCGCGTCCTCGGGCACGATCGCCTCGACCTCGAGCTTCATCCAGTCCTCGGGCGCGGCCCGCTCAGTGCCGCTGGTGGCGAAGCACCTCCCCGCATTGTTCCACCAGTGAATCCGCAGGTTCCCTCCGCCCTCGGTGACGCCCTCGGTCCTCAGCCAGACGCTCGCGCTGACGGTCTGCCCGGGCTCAACCTGCACGCGGCCGGAGTAGTAGTACCCCGAGCGGTCGATCCGGCCGGAGGCCTCTCCCGAGCGCGCGACCTCCTCGTCGATCACGTGGTTGGGCAGATCCTCGTTCGCCCGGGGTCGCCAGCCGGTCATCCCGCGTTCGAACCCGGGGTTCGCCAGCAGACCGCCCTCCTCGTGGGTGTCCGCGTGAAGCAGCGTGACGATCCGAGCCTCCGCCGCCGGGTTCGTCGTCGCGGCGATGAAGCCGCCGTAGCGCTCCGCGCCGGGGTAGGTCAACGCCTCGGTCACAAGCCCCTGCGGGCTCGCGAGGAAGCAGTCGAGCTTCGCCTGCAGCCCCGTGATCGTCCACGCGTCGCCACCCGCGTGCGTGATCGTGCCGTTCGCCGGCGCCTGCAGCGTCACCGTGTACGCGTGCGGCTCGGGCGCCGCCACATCATCGACGATCACGTAGACGTGCGGCTTGAGGTAGAAGACCTGCCGCGCGAAGCGGTCGAGGACGTGGAGTTCGCCGGTGTTGTACGTCGCCGCCGCCTCCCCCCGCACGTAGTCGATCGCTTCAGAGGAGAAGAACTCCTCGATGCGCGCGCCCGCGCGGTGTACCTGGTCATGTCCGGGATGCGGATGGACGACGCTGTGCATGTACGCCTCATCAACGTCGAGCACCAGCGTCGAGTGGCCCATCGCGCCCTGGCTGAACTTCTCCGCGGGCGGATCGTGCCGCGCCCGGTAGCCCCGGTCGGAGATGAGCCACTCGCCGAGGAAGCTCAGCACGAAGGCGTTCGAGTCATAGTGCGCGTGTCCGACGACCGTCTCCGGCGGCCCTGACTTCATGCACAGGTAGGGCGTGTGCGGCTCGTAGCCGGCCTTCAGGGCCACGAGGCCGACGTCCACCAGCGGCCGCGAGGGGTTGAAGCCGGGCTGCTCGGGCCGCAGCGCGTCAGGGTCGAAGCGCATGAGCTGGTGGATCGTGCCCGGCTTGAGGTGGCCGATCTGCTCGAGGTACCACGCTGCCGCCGTGTTCCCGTTGTTCGCCAGCACCGACATCGTCTCCGGATAGAAGCGCCCCGGACTGCCGTCGCCGAAGCAGGGCATCTCCCCGCTGTCAGGAGCCATCTGCGAGATGACGTACTCGTCCATCGTCGCGAGGAACGGGTGGTGCATCAGATCCGCCTCGACCTCCGCCGCGACCACCGCGTCGAGCACGTGGGCGAGGCTGTCGAGCAGGTAGGTCCCGTACATCGGCCCCTCGAACTGCCCGCCGTCGCTTCCCGACAGGTCGAGCGAGGTGCGCGTCGCTTCGATCGCGCGCTGCAGATAGAACCCGCCGCGCGGGTCCTCCGGACGGATCGCCAGCCCGCCCGCCGCGAGCCCCGCCGCCAGCACCGCGTACCCGTTCGTCTCAGGCGGGTAGCCGTCGATCCCCGCGAGCGTCGCCTCGCAGCCCTTCACCGCGATCGCCTCACGGATGATCGCCCTCTCAGCCTCGCTGAGCGTGTCGTAGCACCAGTCGTAGAAGATCGCCATGCACTTGGTCAGGTGCCCGGTGTCGAGGCAGGCGATCCCGCGACCGTAGTCCGGATCGCTCCACCAGTCCCACGCCGCCACGTGCATCGCGATCTGCTTCGCGCGCTCGGCGTACTTCGCATCCCGCGTGATCAGATACGCGAAAGAGAGCGCCTTGAGCCGCACGGTGATTGCGTCGTCGCGCTGCTCCTGCGTCATCGCCGTCCACGGCGGATAGTTGATACCCTCGTGGCGGGGCGGGGTCTCGTCGCTGAGCGTGTACTCCCAGATGACCGGCTCCTTCGTGCGGTCCTGCTGGATGTTGACTGAGTAGCGGTAGGGCGGGGCGTCGAGGAACCTGTCGGCCCGCGCGAGGTGCTCGCGCCAGACCTCCGCGTATGAGAAGCCGAAGCGGTTGGGCGTGTCATCGGTCACACGCGCCCGCAACCCCTCTACCATCTCGGGGTTCACCAGCACACACGGGTGTGCGGTGCGGCCGGTCATGTTCGTATCCTGGGCGGGCCCCATGCCGACCGCCATGAAAACCACTCCCGCGATCAACCCTGCTCGATGAGCTGTGCGAATCATGCTGTCTCCTTCCGGCGCGCCCTGTGTGACCGACAGATCAATACCCCCGCCGTGGCCAGCGCAAATCCCAGTCGGGGCCGGTGGAGGGCGCCTCGCCCCCGCGCCCCTCGAGGATCTCGGCGGCCTCCTCGCGGGCGCCAAGCGGCATCGGACAGGTCACCGACGTCGCCCCACCGAGTTGGCGGAGCATCTCTCCCCCGATCTCACCCGCGGTCGTGGGGTCGATGATCCGCGGTGTCAGGAAGAACACAAGCTCCGTCTCGGTGCTGCGCTTGCTGCCCGAACGGAAGAGCCCGCCGATCAGCGGAATGTCGCTCAGGATCGGGATCCGGCGCTGAGTCCGCTCCTGCTGGCGCTGGAGCAGGCCGCCGATCACGATCGTCTCGCCATCCCGAGCGCGGACGACGGCCTCCGCCCTGCGAGTGCTCAGCCGCGGAATCCCGGTCTCAGGGTCGATGTCCACGATGTTGGAGACCTCACACTGCATGTCGGAGGTGATCTCCCCGTTACCTCCGGTCCACGGCGTAAGCTCCAGCGACACGCCCACGCGGACCGTCTCAATCCGCTCCTGCTGGTCGCTGCCCGAGGAGTATATCATGCGGATGAACCGGTCGCGCCCGATGAAGATGCGCGCCCGCTCCCCGTTCATCGCCGCCATCCTCGGCTCAGCGTGAATGCGCGCCGCGCCGGAGGTCACCAGCGCGCGGACGTGCGTCGAGAGCTTCTCAGTCTCCACGACGCCTCCCTCAATGCCGTACTTCTCACCCTCGGCGTACCCAAGCTCCCCGGTGCGCGTGTTGCCCGTCACCTTCGTGTCCGGCCCGTGGTAGACCCAGTCGAGGAAGCTCTCGGCGCTGCCGTCGTGCGAGATCTCCATCGCCAGCACCTCAACCATGATCAGCGGAGGCGCGATGTCGATGCTGCGCAGATCGTGACCGATCTTGTCGAGCATCTGCCGGGGCGCGGTCACAACGATCGAGTTCTGCTGCGGGTTGCGCCGAAGATACTCGATGAGGAAGGGCGGAAGCAGACTCGCGGCATCATCAACCTTCAGATACGTCAGCGGATACGAGGTGGTCGCTGATCGCCCGTAGGTCGGCAGGTCGGTGGGGATGCCCTCTGAGAGCATCTGCACGTCCCCCACGGTCGAGAGCGCCAGCCCGTAGCCGCTGGCTATCCCCTGCATGACCTGCTGGACTGTCAGATCCGTCACGTTCAGTGAGACCTTCCGACGCACCGCGTCATCGACGGCCACGTTGACCCCGGCGGCGCGCGCGATCTCAGCCACCACGCGATGAATGTCGGCCTTCAGCGAACGGACACTCACCAGCCCGTCCTCCGAACTCGTGACGTCGATTGTCTGCGCGTCGTCCGCCTCTTTCTTCTCCTCAGTGGTGGGGGCCGCGGGCCTGCCGTTGTCCGTGCGCGGCACCGTGCGCTCCGTGCGTATGTTGACCATCAGCTTCTGCGGATCGGTCTGATCAGGTGTCTCAAAGCGCGCCTCGTCAACCAGCTCGATCTTCATCGTCAGCCCGATCCCGTTCCGCGCGTCGGGAGAGGTGGTGAAGCTGATGAAGCTGATCGGGTAGACGTCGGCGGGCCGGATCAGATCGCTCCTGAGGCCGGAGCGGGCGTTCTTCAGCTCGATGATGATCTCGCGAACCTGACGACCTCTCCACGTCTGCACGTTGTACTCAAGCATCCCGTCGGCCTGGACCGTGATGCTCGCGCCGTTGCTCAGGGCCCGCGTCGTGACCTCCGTCAGCGTGCAGTACGCGTCCTGCGCCTGTGCGGTGCAGCAACAACCCACCGCGATCAGCGCTACCAGCAGCAAACAATGATGGCGCAACATCAATCATCTCTCCTCCACGCCAGCTCTTCTTCGGCGTCATGACCACTGCCGGGAACGACCTCGGCTCCGATCAGGAAGACAACCTCACGTATCTGCTCGCTCTTGCGGGCGGTGCCGGGCACTGCCGACGCAATCGGCGCGATCCCGCCGCGGTCCCTGAATGCGTTGACATCGACCAGCCCGCCCGCGACTATCATGCTCTCACCGCTGCCCAGCAGAAGCGTCGCGGACGCCTGGCGGCTGTCAATCACCGGCGGCCGCTGAATCCCGCGAATCGTGCTCACGTCGAGCACGACGTACGCTTGAATGAGCTGATCGCCGACCGCCTGCGGACGGACGGAAAGGCTCACCCCCGCCTCAGTCGAGGTGAGTTCAAGCACCTCACCGCGCCTGAGGAACTGGAAGTACTGCCGCACTCCCGCAAAGAGGCGCGCATGCTGCCCCTCCTGCACCAGCAGAGACGGGCGCACGTACACCGACAGCTCGTTCTCAGTCGCCAGCGCCTGCAACTGCGCGACCAGCTCCTCCTGCGGCTCCTCATCATGACTGATGCGCAGCCGCCCGTCCCCCGGACTGAACTCCACCGGGGTCGAGCCGCCGCGCAGCACCGACCACATCAACTGCCGCGCCCGCAGGCTCGAGGCCTCCACCATCGCGGTGCGCACGCGAACCGCCCGCGGCGCTCGATCGAGCCGGCTCAGGTCCTCCTCGATGCGGTCGAGCAGTCGCCTCGGACCGTGAGCGATGATCGCGTCATTCGTCGGACTCGGGCGCAGGTAGCGCAGCAGGAACTCCGGCAGAAGCGAGATGGCATCCTCCGCGCCGAGGTAGTTAAGCCTGAAGATGCGGCTGTCGCCGGCGGTGTACGGCGCCAGCGAACTCGGGAGCCCGTCGCTGACGTACCACGCGCCATCAACGAGGATCGCCGTGAGGCCGAGGCTCGAGGCGATCGCCGGGACGAAGCGCTCGATCGGCATCCTCTCCAGCCGCAGCGTCGCCAGCCGCTCGACCCGGTCGCTGACGTAGATCGACTGCCCGGTCTCGGACGCCAGCTCCGACATCAGCCGCTGCAGCGGCACGTTCAGCGCCTCCGCCTCGATCATCCCGTCAACGATCCGAAGCGACAGCTCCTCCGGGAGGCCCTGGTCGTGGCGCGGCTTGCGATCTGTCGGAAGTATCTCCCGTCGGTCGCTCCAGACGGTGATGACCAACTCGTTGCCCGACCGCCCCTTACGCAGATCGTAGGCGACCTCGCCCGGACTCCAGCTCCACGTCCAGTCATATCTCGCGTTGTCCAGCTCCACGCTGCGCACATGTCCGTCGCGGTAGAGCTTCACCGTGAGCCTGACCCCGACGCCCTCCCGCGCATCCTGCGGCGTCTCGAGCTTGAGGTAGTTGACCGGGTAGCGGCTGATATCCACGAACGTCCCAACCGCCGAGCGCGCATTGCGCAGGTCGAGGTTGAACTCGTGTTGCGCGTTCGTCTGCGACCACGGATCGACGGTGTGTACCTGCAGAAGGCCGTCGGCCTTGAGCGTAAGGCGCAGGCCGTTGGTGAGCTGCTCGACCGTGACGTCGGTGATGTTCACGGCCAGCCGTGTCTGCGCGCACGCCGGGGAGGCCAGCGCTGCAATGAGCACCGCCGCCACGAGCATCGGCCATCTACTCATCAGCGATCTCAGTCGGAGCCATCGCCGACTGATCGTCCTCCACCTGCGGCAGGAATCGCTGCTTGATCAGCGCCTCCTGGTCCTCGGGCAGATGGCCGGTTCGCGAGAGCAGGCGGGCCGTCACGAAGATCGTCAGGTCAACTGTCGTGCGCTCGACATCACGCGACTTGAAGAACTCCCCGATGATCGGAAGGTCCGCCAGCAGCGGGATGCGCGAGTGGACCTCGCGACTCTCATCCTGCTTCAGGCCGCCGATGATCAGCGTCTGCCCATCCCGCACCCGCACGGTGGTGTCCGCCGACCGCGTGGTCTTCTCCGGCAGGCCGGTCACCGGCGAGACCGCGCCGAGAGTCGAGATCTCCTGCTCGATGCCGAGGATGATCTCTCCCTCGCCACCGGTGAGCGGGCGCATCGTCAGCGAGACGCCCGCGTCGATCGAGTTGCCGCGCCCCTGACCGGGCAGATACACCGGCACCTCGAGGAACTGCTGCGTGCCGATGAAGATCCGGGCGCGCGAGCCGCTGACTGTCGCGATCGAGGGACATGCGCGCACGCGCGCCTTCCGCGCGGTCACCATCGCGCTGATGTACGCGAAGAAGTTGGTGGGCAGCTCCGTGAGTGCGGTGAAGTTCAGATCACCGGTCAGCGAATCGGTGCGCACGCCAAGCGTCGAGTTGTCCCAGCCGATCCGCGCCATGAACTCCTCGGTGTTCACATCGGTGAACTCAACCACCAGCACGTCGAGCATGATCTGAGCGGGCGCCCGGTCGAACTGCTCGATGTCCTCGCGGAAACGCCGCAGCACCGCCTCCGGGGCCGACAGAACGACGGCATTTTGCGACGCGTTGGCTTTCACGTACCTCGTCAGAAACGCGGGCATCAGGTCGCGAGCCTGTGAGGCGGAAACGTACTGCGTGGTGTATGAGCCGATCTCCGAGAGCAGATACGACGAAGGGGAGTTGGGGATGCCCTCCGAGAGGATGAAGATGTTGTCCACCTCGGCGAATGAGAGCCCGTAGGTGTCAACGATGGTGGCGAGGATCTCCCGCGGCTGCTTCCCCACGAGGTTGAGGGTGATCTTCCGATCCACGGTGTCGTCAACGATGATCGGCAGCCCGGTCTCCCGCGCGAGCTTGCTGAGCACATCATGCGCGTCTGCGCTCACCGCGAAGACGGAGACAAGCCCGTCCTCCGCGGTGATCGAGACCGATGCGGCCGCGGTCTCCGCCGCCTGCGCGAACGAAGACGGCAGCACCGCCATCGCGAGCAGTAAGAGCACAATCAGCAATCTGCGTCCTGTCATGGTGTCAACTCCAGGATTGCCACCCGTCCCACGGGCGGCGCGATGCGCCACGGCACCCGCGTGCAGAGGAATGCACTATCATGGCGGTTGCGAATGCAACTACATTCGGCACGAGCAGATACCCATTCGCACCACTGAAGATTGACACCTCCCTGCCCGCCGGCTTTTTTTTCAGGCGATCCGCCCCACGCCTACTGACCGCCACCGAAGCCGACGCTTACCGCGAGGTCGTAGACCTGCGCTCCTCGCGTACCCGGGCTGCTCAGCCACACCCGGCGCCAGAGCGCCTCACCTGTCGAAGGCGAGTTCGAGGCACCGACGGCGACGTCGTTTCGCCCACCCGCATCACGGGTGAACATTCCCTCCCCGTCGATCCGCAGTTCGCCATCAACGTAGATGCGGATGTCATCAGCCTCAACCACCACGCGGTAGCTGTGAAAGCCGTCGGTGGTGTCCATCTCATAGCGCAGGCCGGAGAAATGTGTGCCTATGTGATCGGGGTAGAGCGTCACCCGTTCGGTCGCCACCCCGTTGCTGACGGTGAGGTTGTTCCACCCGTCGATCACCTTCACCTCAGCCCCGGCGACCGCCGGGCGCTGAGGGTCGGCCTCCCACGGGAACGCGAAGTAGAGGTAGTCGCCCTGCTCGGTGCCCCGGTCGGCGATGAGCATCCCCTCATCCGCCAGCTCCGCGAACACAACACCCTCGCGCATGCTGCCGTGCCGCCACGGGCTCTGCGGCAGCGCATCCGCCGTCCACTCGACCGCCCCCGCCTCATCACCGGTGTCCGGTGCGGCCACGAACTCAAAGACGTTCTCCCCCGCGCGCAGCACTCCGTCAGGAATCGCGAAATGCCGCCACGGCCCGTCGCCCTGCGGGTCGCTGAGCCGCTGCCCGTTCAGCCGCACCTCCAGACTCGCGCCCCACATCGCCATCACATGACAGGTTGCCTCGGTCCGGAGGCCACGTTCGCGGGCCGCGGCGAGATCGTCGCCGATGAACACCGGCACCGAGCGCGCCTCGCCGGCCGCGACCGACAGCGGCGCCTCCGGGCTGAGGATGGGGATCGTCCGCCACTGCGCGCCACCGGCCAGCCAGTACTCCGGGTTCCCATAGGAGCGCGTCGGCGCTCCCCGCACCGTGGCGAAGTAAGTCTTCTCCAGGCCCGCGAGGACCTCGGGGTCGCCGATCTCCCGCAGAAAACCCGCCCGGGGGTTGAACATGTTGAAGAGGTAGATCCCGTCCACCCCGGCCTGCCAGGCGCTCGCCGCTCGCGCCCGATAGCTCTGCTGAGAGCGGCGGTTGACCACCGAGGTGTCGGCGTTGATCCGCGTCTCGCTCAGCCCCGCGTAGACCAGCGCGCCGTGCCGATGCCCCAGCTCCGCGAGGTAGCCCCACGGGTTCATGCGGAAGTACCCGCTGCCGGTGATGATGTCCACGAGCCCCTCGGCCAGCCATGCCTCGAGGTCGAGGCCCATCGCCAGCGCCAGCGGCACCGAGTCGGGCACTCGGATGGCGATGAGGATCGGCTTCCCGCGCTCCCGCCCGACCCGCTCGGCCATCTCCCTGACGCGCCTCACAAAGCCGGACATGATAGCGACCTCCCCGTCGGTCGCTTGCTCGCCCCACGCGGTGGTGCGGAAGAAGCACGGGTGGCGGAAGAAGTCCATCTCCACGCCGTCCACGTCGTAGTTACGGCAGACCTCCTCGATGATCGCGAACATCTGGTCGCGGACCGCCTGATGGGAGTAGTCCACCTGTGTCCAGACGCCGTTGGGCGGCTGCTCATCGGGGCGTCCGACCAGGCACTCGGGATGCCGGCGCTTCCACTCCGACAGCGTGCCGCTCGTCGAGTCGTGGCGGTCGTTCATCCGCTCCGACCAGAAGATCTCCATGTCGTTCTCGCGGCACCACTCGACCATCACCTGCAGCGGATCGGTCCCCTGCTCGATCAGCAGCGGCACGACGCTGTCGGCGAACCTCCCCTCAGTGCCGGTGAAGGTCTCCGAGACCTCGGAGCGATGGCTGTGGCGGGAGAATGTGCCGCGGTTGGTGCAGTAGAAGATCGTGTCAACGTGCGTATCTTCAAGGCCGATCGTTCGGGCGGCGAGCATCCCCTCCGCGGAGGGTCCCCGTGCCGCCACGACCGCGTCGCCGCCGTCGTTATTGAGGATCACCCGCCGCTGCCGCTGAAGCATCTCAGCGCGCTGCCGCTCGAAGTCGTCGTCCTGCGCCGCGCACGGCAGCGCGATCATCATCGCGATGCCCAGCAGGATGGTCGCACAAAGATTCATCCATGACACCTCTCGAAAGCCGGACAGTCACCATCATCGCACCTGATCGGCACAACCTCTGTTGCCTCTTCCTCCCCGCGCGGGATGCTCCCTCCCCGCCCGCGGCTGCGGAGGTCCCGGGCGATAGTCCGGAGAAGCCTCGGTCGCACGAGGAGGAGCGATCGGCAGGGCCCGCAGGGTGAGGTGAACGATGGCAGATCCCGGTCGGCCGGGCACGCGGCTGACGTTCCGGGCGCTCGGATTCAGCGTGGTCACGGCCGCCGCCGTGGGCTTCCTCTTCCCCTGGGCGAACCTCGTGCTGCGCGGCACTCGCCCGGCGAACACCTCGCTGCCCTTCGGCGTCGTTGCGCTCTTCTTCATCCTCGTGGCGATCGTGAACCCCCTGCTCAAGCTGGTGAGCCGTCGCCTCGGCCTGAGCAGGTCGGACCTGCTGGTTGTGTTCGTCGCCGCGCTGCTGGCGTCATCGGTGGTGACGTGGGGGCTGGTCGGCCAGCTTCTGCCGATCATGACCGGCGCGGGCTACTACGCGACTCCCGAGAATCACTGGGCGGAGCTGATCGGTGAGCGCACCGTCGAGTGGCTGGCGGTCACCGATGAGGCAGCGGTGCGGGAGTTCTACGAGGGTACGCGCGCCGGGGCGGGAGTGCCGTGGCGGCCGTGGCTGCTGCCGCTGGGAATGTGGGCGGTCTTCATCGCGTCGCTGGCGGCCGCGACCATCGGCCTGATGATCCTGGTGCACCGCCAGTGGATCGAGCACGAGCGGCTCGTCTACCCCCTGATGTTTCTGCCGATCGAGATGGTTGCCGACGAGCGCCGCTCGACACTGTGGCCGTCGCTTCTGCGCAACCGCTACTTCTGGATCGGCGCGTTCATCGCGATCGTGCCGTCGGTGATGATCGGACTGCGGCACTACTACCCGGTGATCCCGCACCTCAACCTGCGGCTTGATGCGACCGTCCCCATCCAGTTCGAGCGCATCCTGCTGCGACTGTGGACGAACTTCGCGGTGGTCGCCTTCGCCTACCTCATCAACGCCGACCTCGGCTTCAGCCTGTGGTTCTTCGCGCTCTTCAGTGCATTTCAGACCCCGGTTCTCCGGCTGATGGGCGTCAGCGTCGGGGCGAAGGAGATCTACTCCTCGGGCTCACTGGCGGTCTCCAACCAGGCGATGGGCGCGATGATCTTCCTCGTCGCGGCGAGTCTCTGGGCGGCGCGCACCGACATCCGTCGCGGCTTCCGTGCGGCGATGGGCGCGCTCGGCGCCTACGGCCGCCCCGCGGATGACACCATCGGGGCCACGGGCGCGGTGTGCCTCACCGCGGGCCTGGTTGGCATGCTCTGGTGGCTGGTGGCCAGCGGCCTCTCGCCGATCGCGTCGCTGCTGCTGATATTCGCGGCGTTCGTCACATTCATCGCGCTGACACGCGGGGCGGTGCAGGGCGGTGTCCCGGTCTCACGGGCGGCGCTGATCCCGCAGTCATTCGTGCTGCATGCGCTGGGCAGCCAGGCGGTCGGCCCGGCGGGCATCGCGTCGCTGGCCTACTACTTCGCGTGGAGCGCCGACATACGCGTCTTCCTGATGCCCTTCGCGGCGCACGGGCTGAAGGTCTGGTCAGAGTCGGGCGTGCGGCTGCGCAGCTTCCTCCCGCTGGCCGCCGTGACGCTCGCGGTCGCGCTGGCCGTCTCCACGGTGACCACCCTGAATCTCGCCTACGCCCGCGGCGGCGTCTCGCTCAGCTCCTGGCTCTTCGGCGGCTGTCCGCGCGCGGCGTTCACTTACGCCGCCTCGGCGCTGCAGAATCCGGTGACCCCGAGCCTGAGCTGGTGGCTGTGGATGGTCGCGGGCGCGGTCGTCATGTGGGGGCTCACGGCGATGCACATGCGCTTCATCGGCTGGCCGCTACATCCGCTGGGCTTTGCGATCGCGCCCACCCAGCCGGTGCAGGACCTGTGGTTCTCGATCCTGCTGGGCTGGCTGACCAAGACGATCGTGTTGCGCTACGGTGGCTTTCGCGTCTACGACCGCGGCATCAGGGTGATGCTCGGGCTGATCCTCGGGCAGGCCGTGGCCTGCGCGGGCTGGCTGGTGGTGGATGCGATCACCGGCAGCACCGGCAACATGATCTTCGTATACTGACCCCGCCCGCCGTTCGTTGTCCGGAGCGACGCATCTTCAGATGCGTCGGCCGCTGCAAACGACAACGACCAACGGCTCCCCGGCGAGGGCGCCGGGGCCACAACGACAACGGCTGACGTCCGACAGGCCACGCATTGCCATTTGCAGGGCATCGACGTTTGCGCAGCAAACTCCCGAAGAGATCGCTCGCGATCTCCGGGGACCTGTGCCCCGCCCGCGCGGCACGCATCAGCCCCCCCCGTTCAGGGCATCACGATCATGTCGATGAGCCGCCCGTAGCGCATCAGCCGGACGGTCGCGCCCGCGGGCCCCGACCGCGCCGGCATAATCAGGTCATCCGAGCGGGCCGCATCCTGCCCGGAGAGCACCGCGCCCTCGGCGTCGCAGACCTGCACCTTCATGCCCGCGAGGTCGCCCGAAACCTCCACCCGGTAGCCGGTCCGGGCGCGCTCGACCTTCAGCCGCTCCGGCAGCCTCGCGATGCACGCAACCTCGCCCGGCCCAAGCTTCAGCCCCACGGCCCATCCACCGCGTGCTCGGTCAGGCTCCAGTTCGACCCCGCGAATCAGCTCGAACCAGTGCCAGCCCTCCTCGCGCTCCACCGGCAGCAACATGCCATCAACCGTGAATGGGTTGTCGTTGTAGAGCATCGTGATCTGCTTGTCGCGGCCACTGAAGCGGTTGGCGTAGACGTGCTCGCGCAGGGTCGGAACCAGCGGCTCAACGTCGCGGCCGTCGAACAGGTCGGTCGACTCGCGCAGGATCCGGTAGTACGCCTCCGGCTGCTCGCCGCCGAACCGGCCCATCGCATTGAAGAGCTGCCAGTCGAGCGAATCGCCGGTGTTGCGGTCAAGATCGTAGACCTTGCAGCGCGGGAAGTAGAAGCGGAAGAGGTTCACCGGGACGGGCCGGATCGGCCGCACATGTGACATGCTCTCGTAGGTGATCGCGCCGTCGATGAAGCGCGCGAGATGGTCGTAGCCGGGGAACTCGGTGGTCAGCAGCAGCTTCGGATCGACCTCGTCCATCGCCTCGTGGACCAGCTCACAGGCCCGCGAGACCGCCTGCAGCCACGCGTTATGCCCCGGCTCGGCGAAGAGGTGCTCGTGTTTGTCGGAGGTGCACACGAAGCCCCGGTGGCCGAACTCATCGAGGCGCACCCCTGCGATGCCGGTGTCGCGGCAGACGCGGGCGACCGTCTGCGCGAGATACTCCGGCCACCAGTGCGTGTCGGAGCACATGTTCCACGAGGCGTAGGAGCCCACGTAGCCCTCCGGCGTCTGGCCGGTGTTGTACGCGTCGGTCCACAGATCGTTCATCACGCCGAACTGCTCGCCGAACTGCTTCCCGGTGCGCGTGGTGCCGCAGCAGAGGATGCCCTCCATGTAGAACATCGGCAGATGTCCCGCGTCCCGGTGCTGCTGCACATACTCCCGCAACGCGCTGAGCCCGCCCCAGTCCTCATTGTAGTCATAGTCGCCCCGGTTAAGCGGGTACTCAAGCCGCCCCGTCGCGGGGTTGACCACCCAGTAGGACTTGTAGCGCTCGTAGAACGCATCACCGAACTGCTCCCGGATGCGGTCCATCGGCACATCCCACGGCCCGACCTCCGACCACTGCCACCACGACATCATCTCCAGCACGTCGCGGCCGTCCTGGAAGTGCTCGGTGCGCCAGCCGTTCTCGCCGTAGATCGGCGCCTGCCCCCAGCCGGTGGCGATGATATTCCACCGCCCGGCCAGCTCCGAGGACTGCCCGCGCCACTGCCAGACCTGGTGCGCCCAGCGGGAGTAGCGCGACATCGCCTCATGCCAGTCGCCGGGATGCACCTCGATGAGCGCCGGGGGAAGCGTGAAGCCCTCACCGGGCTCCCGCATCCGGCGCAGATACTCGAAGGTCATCGCGGTGCCCTCAGCGGGCTCCAGCGACGATTCCCAGTACATCTCCGGCTCCATGTACCGCCCGATCTCGGTCATGACGTAGTCCGGCACGAGCATGACGCCCTTGCGCAGCGCCGGGCACTTGTAAAGACCCGTCTCGTCGAGCGAGCGCATCGCGACGCCGCCGCCGCGTCCGGGAGAGAACACGTCGATCATCTGCCACCACGCGGTATTCTCGCCGTAGGCGGTGCGCAGTTGCGTGTTCGCCGGGGCGATGATGCCTCCCCACGCGGGGAACATGTAGTAGTCATCGCGAGGGTCGTTCGACAGCGCGAGGCCGCCAAGGTGCGGGAATGCGGTCTTGAAGCTGATCGGCGCCTCACCCGCGTTCGCCAGCGCCAGGTACATCCGAAGCTGACCGGGGTCGGCCATCGCGACCTCGAGGGTGGCCCGCAGATCGTGCTCGGCCAGCAGCAGCGATGCCACGAAGCCGCGCCGGTCATCGTTGTGTGAGATGACCTCGACCTCAAAGTCCGAGGCGCCGTATCGCTCGCCATCCACCTCAACGAGAAACAGGTGCGTGCGGTCGGGCTCGCGTAGCATCTCCGCGTCGATCCACTGATTGTGGAACGAGGTCATCTGCAGGGCGGGCTGCGTCGCGAAGCTGCACTGCATCAACCCGTCCTGCATGAGTATCTGGCCGTCGGTTATGTCACAGCGCGTGGTCCTGCCGACCCTGCCGCCCGAGGGTCTGGAGACGGCGGGACTCATGTTCACCGGAGGCGGCTCGAGCAGGTGGCCGACCGAATGCTCGAAGGTGACAGACTGCACGAAGCTGTCGGCGGCCTCGGCGGCGCCGATGTAGAGCACCGCGGGACGCGTGTCCGGCGGCACCTCAAGGCGAAAGCTGCGCCCGACGGGGGTGATCGGCAGGCCGATGACCCGGCCGTCCCGGTCGCTGACGACGATGCGTGGCGCCGAGCCGATCGACTCGACCGTGATCGTCATCGAACGGGTGGGATCGAAGCCGTGCGGATCGAACTCGAACTTCACGTAGTCGGCCTCGCGCAGCCGGATCATCCGATTGCGCGGAGCGGACGTCGCATCCACGTACCCGATCGGCGGCACCGCGCCCTGACCGGGCTGCCACGTGGTGGTCGTGCGCGTCTCGCTCGCCAGCAGGAGAACGCGCACCATGTACTCGCCCGTCGCGCCGATGGCGTTGAGCTGCCCGTCGGTCCAGTCCTGCTCGCCGTCGCGGTACGCGGAGTGACCGCGGCTCTCGGTGTTGTCGATGCCCACGTAGATGTAATCGTCGTAGGGAGGCTCATCGCGGTCCGACTTGCGAATCTCGATGACGTTCTCGTCCCGGTTGAGGTGCCGGAGCGGCACGTCGAACTGCCGCCAGCCCCACTGCAGCGCCTCATCGGCCGTGGCTCTCGCACCCGCGACGTCTGCGGTGCGGAAGCGGTGTACGTTTCCGTTCACGACGATCTCGAAGCTCTCGTCGAGGCCGTTGTGCTCGACCTCGGGCATGTTCCACGAGTAGTCCTGGACGGCGAGGTAGACGAGCACCCTCGCCTCCTTCGCGCGGTCGAATACGCGCTGAGGGACGACGGACAGGTCGAGGTGCTTGCGCACGCGGTAGTCCGGTCGGACCTGGTGTGAGGTGCCCATCGAGCTGCCGCCCCACGCGCCGTAGTCGTCGTAGACGAGGGTGACGCCGTCGGCCGGCCGATCGATCCTCGGCCAGTCCTGAGCGTGCGCGGCTCCCATGACGATGAGCACTGTGGCGGCGATGGCGGCGGCGTGGCTGCGGCTGAGCATGCGCGATCACCTGTCCCGGGCTGTGATGGGTCGGGCGGCAGGGGAATCCCCGAACTCGTCATTCCCACTGAGGCGGCCGATGAAACCGCCGGATGCACGAGGGTGGAGCACTGAAGGAGGGGCCGGTCGCCTGACCGGCCCGCCGTTGCGCCTAACGCACAAGCACGCCGTCGCCCGCCACGACCCGCCAGCCGCCGCCCTCGTTTCGGAGGTGCGTCCGAGAGCCCAGCCGCACAGTCGCCGATCCCTCGTATGCCAGCCACGGGGAGAACTCATCGGTCAGAAGGCCCTGCTGCGAGTCGTAGCTGAATCCCGGGTGGCGCGGGCAGCGCAGCAGCGTCCGCTCCGCCACCACCTCCACGCCCGACACCGGGCAGACGCGCTGGCCCTCCCCGACGCTCACCAGCGCCTGCTCCACTCCCGCGAGCGCGACGCCCTCCGCGGACGTCCTCCACATGCCGTCGAGTTCCAGCGCGTACCCCGTCTGCTCCGCCCCGGTGACACGGAGAAGCGGCAGCGGCTCACTCCGCGGCATCTCGACCTCCAGTCCCGGCATGCGGAAGGAGTGGCAGTCGTAGAGGTAGACGTCGGTTACTCCGCCCTCGCGCACGATCGCCGCGTACCTCCCGTGCAGCTCGACCCCATCCGCGACCTCCACCGGAGCGACCGGATCGGCGCAGTAGAACGCGTCCGCCTCGACGGCCGGGTCGGCGGCGGATCGTACGCGCACGGCCACCGCATCGGCGCTCTGAGGCGCGAGATCGAGCACCTCCGCGAGAGCCCGCTGGCCGTGCGTGGGCTCCCAGACCGCCACGAAGCGGCTGCGGAGGTACTCTCCGTCGCGGCGAACGACGAGCTTCGGCATGCGGAACTGCTCCACGAGGCTGTGGTCCTCGCCCCCCTTCGCCTCCGACCAGCAGCGCCGAAGGCTCGGCACGGTCGCGGTGTACACGTCGGCATCTGTCGGCTGGAGGATGTGCAGGTGCAGCGGCGCCAGAGCGCCTCCCTCAGTCACGAACGTCGCCTGCATCGGCGCGTCCATCCTTCCGCGGTGGACGTTGCGGAAGACGCCGTACCACGGATCGGCCTCGCCCTCCGCCAGCGTCCACCTCGGCAGGCCCTGCTCGACACGCTGCTTCGCGTAGGCGTTGTAATCCGGCGGCGTGAAGGGCGGGCCGTCGTCGGCGTAGCTCTCCGCGAAGAATTCGGTGACCACGGAGAGATCGAGCGTCTGATCGAACATCGCGCTGCCCTGCGCCATCCACTCGTGTGTCGCTCCCCCCTCGACGGTGAAGACGTCGAGCACCGCGTTGTCGCGCTCGCCCAGCGGCACCAGCAGCAGCGCGCGCCGGTAGACCGGGCACTGCGGGTACACGGCCTGCGATCGCACCTCGACCACCTGCAGCCCGCCGGCGACCGGGTGCCAGCCGACCAGCTCCCCGTGATCGGGCACCTGCTGCTGATAGCGGCGATCGACCACCACGAGGTTGTGCCCCAGCGACCAGTCGCTGAACTGCCGGTAGGTGTGCGCGTAGCCGATGTCGGAGACCAGCTCGCCCTCATACGCCCAGAGGATCACGTCGAGCATGTCGCGGTGGTCATGCCCCCAGCTTCCGGAGTAGTGCAGGTGAGCCTGGATCTGACCGCCGCCCTCCCGGTGACCGCGCGCGAGTGCGGCGTGCCCGAATGACGGGTAGATCAGCGGCGTCGTCTCCGCGGGCGCGGGGTGGCCGCTGGTGACAAGACTGCTCCACGTGTCGTGGATCATGATGTAACTGCCATCGGGGTAGACCATCCCCTCAAGCGTTGCGATCGCCAGGCCGAGGTGCGGCAGGTCGCGCATCATGTCGAGGTTCTCGAAGCGCCCGCCGTCGATGCTGGAGACGAAGCCGGGCGGGTCGGTGTGCCCCTCGGAGAGCAGCAGGGCCTTCGCAAGGCCGTAGACGTGCTGGCGTGCGTACGAGGGGCTCTCGGGGAAGACGCCGTCGGCCATGAGCGTCTTCTCCGCGAGTTGCGCGGCCTTCCACGCGCCGAAGTGCACCAGCTCGGGCATCCCGGACGCGCGGCCGATCGCGGTCAGCCCGGTGATCTGATAGGGGATGTAATTGCTCAGCGCCGCCGACGGCTCCGGATAGCGGATGTCGTAGCGGATCGCATCACGGGCGGTGTACACGAAGAGATCGCGCTCGATCGTCGCGCGCGCATCGCGGTCCGGGGCGACGCCGTCAAGCTCAGACCACAGGTCGGCCGAGGCGACGAAGTCGTAGGCGAGCGCGAGGTTCTTCGGGCCGCGATTCGTGCCGGTGTGGTACTTGTCGTACCAGATGCCCGCGTAGACGGTGTATTCATCGACCGGCCGAAAGCGCCTGATGCCCTCCACGTTGAGGCGGCCGCGATGGATCTTCGGCCAGTGCGGGACGGCCCGCGCGAAGTCATACACGATCGCGGCCGCTCGTCGGCCCGCCGCCTCATCGCCATCGACGGCGTAGAGCGTCCCAAGCTCGCGTGCGGCGCGGGAGAGTTCGTGAACGCGGATCGCATCCATAAACTCCGCCTGCACGAAGGTGCGCCGGCCGTCGGGCGCGTCGTGGTAGGGGTACTGCTGCACCTCCCCCAGCGGGCCCGACACCTCAAAGACGCCGGTGGGCGGGAAGAGTGCGAAGGGATCGACGAGGTGCCCCTCTGTGCAGCGGAGTTCATCGGGCCGGTCGGGTGTCCACTGAAGCCGGCCACCGTCCCCGGTGGGGCAGGGTGGCGCGGAGCCACCGGGCATCACGCGCGCGTTGCCGGCGATCAGGTTGCGCCGCGGCACGAGCCCCAGCAGATCGCCCGGCTCAACCGCGAGGTAGGGCGCCGCGCGCGCGCATCGCCTCGAGCTGATCGGGTGTCAGCAGGACGACCGCCCCCGACCACCCCTCGCGACCGTCGGGCCGCTCATCAACGACCTCGACCCGCTGAAAGGGCCCGCCGCGCTGCTCCCGGGGGAGGGGTTCGAGGGCCTGCACCCACTCCCCGGTGGGGAAGAACCCGCCGTAGTACGCCGCCGGGTCCGCATCCTCCGGCAGCGGCGGCAGCGCGCAGAGGGCCGCCGCGCACGTTACTGTCAGCAGTGTGATCGCAGGCAGATGCCACGTCATCGTGCTCGCCTCCCGCAGGGGCGTGGCGCGACCGCTACGAAAGCCAGATCGGCGATGACCACGCCATGTGCTCGTCCTCCTGCATCACCCGAAGATAGTACCAGCAGAAGGGCGCGTCGGCGAACTCTCCCTCAACCAGCACCGACTCGATCGGCGCTTCGTCGACGAGGACCCCGTCGAATGTCAACGCGTCCGGCTCGACCCGCGCGATGACCTCGTTGTTGCGCAGAAGCTCCACCGCGGTGAGCCGACGCGTCCCGGCGACGCGCGCGGTGAACTCCCGCGGGCCCTCCCGCGCCGTCAGTTCCGAGCCCATCGGCTCGCCGTCGAGCGCGAAGAACACAAGCATCTGCTCCCCGGTGGTCGCGAAGCAGCGGCGCGATCTGAGCGCGTCGTAGACATCGCGGCGCGTCAGCTCCCCGGCCAGCACGCCCACCAGCCCGCGGCCCTCGTTGTTGTCGAAGGGCCCGTTGCCCGGCTGCGCGAGCTGGTTGTCGCTGCCACCGACCAGGCCGAGGCGGTGGCCCCTGCGCAGCGCCTCCTGCACCGAGCACACGCCGCCGGTCTCGCTGCTGCCCCAGCGCGAGTATACCTCCACGCAGGTCTCCCGCTCGGGCAGCGGCTCATCCCAGTCCTCGGGCCAGATGTAACACGGGTGATGGGGGACGGTGATCGCCTCGATGCCCTCCAGCGCAGCCCAAAGCGCCCGCGCCTCGGGCCGCGCCGGGTCCTCCATCGGATTGTGCAGGTCGAACTCCGGCCCGCGGTCGCAGGCGACGGTGAAGCGCCGCGCCTCGTCGGTGCCGGGGAAGTACGCGATCCGATGGCCCTGCAGGACGTAGGTCTCGACCCCCGGGATCGTCACGCACTCTCCGGGGGCGTTGAACTCATCGTCGAGGGCGAGATGCGTCTCCCACGCCTGTTGGTCGAAGCGGAAGTTCGGCGAGTTGTGCTGCCAGTTGACGGAGAAGAAGTCGAGGTTCGACCAGCGCCGCCCGAACTCGAAGGGATCACGCATCTCCTCCTCGCTCAGCCCCAGCGGATGCACGTGAAGGTCGCCGAGGTAGACGTTCCACCCGCCGAAGTCCTCCGGCCGGCCCATCGGATTGCTGCGCGCGGCGAGCGCGTTCTGCGCGTCGTGTGCGTGGTAGTAGACGAACTGCCCCTCGCCCGCGCCGAGCGTCACCTCCGCCGCCCCGGCCTCCGTGGCGTGCCGAACGACCGCCGCCTCGCCCCCGGCGCCCTGCCGCCAGACGCGCACCTCCGCGTCGTAGCCGCCCGCCGGATTCGCGCTGGCGGCATCGACGGCCAGCAGGCGCAGCCTGCATTCCTCGCCCGCGCGGGCGGTCGAAGGGCAGCGCAGCCGCAGGTCCTCCGCGGGCCGACCGCGCGCGATGACCTTCGCCGGCTGCTCGGCGTGGCGGAAGGGCTCGCCCGGGCCGGTGCTCGCGAGCACCTCCATCACGTGCGCGCCGACGGTCTTGGGGATCTCCACGGGCATCCCGCCGGGGTCGGCGAGGTAGAGTGTGAGCGTCTCCCCGTCCGCCACCTGCCCCCGCTCGACCGTCACCACGATCCCGTAGTGAAAGCCCATGTCAACGATCTCGGTGGAGACCTCGACGGTGCCGCCCTCGGGCGGGTAGGCCTTCACGAGGCAGAACGCGCCCCCGTGGTGGCGCGAGTCGTCGGTGTCAAGCTCGATGTGCCGCTCGCGGAACGCGTTGCCGCGATGCTTGCGCCAATGACGGCTGATGCGCACGAGAATCTGCGCGCCCTCGGCGAGCGCGAAGCCGCGCGGCGTCATCTCCAGCCGCTGATGGACGGGCTGGCGCGCCATGGCCTCGGCCGGCACCGGGCTGAGATCGAGCGCCAGACGTTCGCGATCGAGCGCCTCAAGCGTCATTCGCCGGAACTCGTAGTAATCCACGCGCTGCACTCCTCTGATGACCGGGCGAATCACGTGCACCGGCACTTTCGTCGATCCCGCACGCCTTTCCTGCACCCCCCGGCGGCGCCCACCTCCGGGAGGCCGTCGGGGCGGCCGCGGCGAAGCACTGCCCCCGGCAGGACGAGCTTCGGGCGGCTCAGACCGTGCCTTCGGGCGGCTCAGACCGTGCCTTCGACCGGCCCGGAAAGGAAGAGCGCTGATGATCATCGATGCGCACGCGCATATCTCGCGATGGGAGGACCTCGGCTACCCGGGCGATGCCGAGACCTGCCTGCGCGCGATGGACCGCTACGAGATCGACGTCGCCTGCGTCTCCAACTCGCGCTCGCTGCGCGGCGACTTCGTGCGCGGCAACCGCGTCGTGGCCGAGGCGCTGCGGCGCTGGCCCGACCGCTTCCGGGGCTGGGCGGTCGCGCACCCGCTCCATCGAGACCTGTCGCTGCGGGAGATCCGCGCCTGCATCACCGAACTCGGCTTCATCGGCTGCAAGTTTCACATCAGTCACACGGCCATCGCGTACGCCGACCCGCGCTACGACCCGCTCTTCGACCTCGTGCGCGAGCTGCAGGTGCCGGTGCTCTTCCACGCTTTCGACGGCGGAGCGGGCGTGGCCGAGGCCGCCGACCGCCACCCGGATGTGACGATGATCGCCGGACACATGGGCGGCTACCGCTGGGATGAGGGGGCGCTCACGGCGGTCTCCCGGCCGAATATCTACCTCGAACTGTGCTGCTCGTGCCCCGAGAGAGGCATCGTCGAGATGGCGGTCGAGTGCGCGGGCGAGGATCGCGTGCTCTTCGGCACCGACCTGCCGATGCTCAGCCCCGCGACCACGCTGGGCAAGGTCCACGACGCCGACCTCACCGATGACGTGAAGCGGAAGATCCTCGCCGGGAACATGGCCCGGCTCCTCGGGATGGAGGCAGCGCAATGATCGTTGACGCCAACGCTCTCTTCGGCACCTGGTCGATCCGCACGCCCGGCATCGCCGACCCCGATCAGTTCGTGCGCGAGATGGACGCCCATGACATCGACATGAGCATCATCGTCGCGCTCTCGGCGATGGTCTTCGACACGGTCACAGGCAACGAGGACACCATCGAAGCCTGCGCGAAGCACCCCGATCGCCTCAAGGGCCTCTGCGTGGCGAACCCGAAGACGGACCTGACCGACCCGCTCGAGCAGATGCGCCGCTGCCGGGACGCCGGCCTCGTGGGCCTGCGGCTGAGCACGCACCACGGGTACTCGTACTCCGACACGGCGCTGCTCGCACCGATCATCGACCGCGCCGCGGAGTACGCCTGGCCCGTCTGGGTGTCGCTGTGCGTGGTGCAGAGCACGCCACATGGCAGGCAGCCGGTGACCTCGGTCGCTCCGCTGCTTGACGCCTGGCCCGAGGTGCCATTCATCATCACTGGCGTCTCGTACACCGACCGTCTCGAGGCGATGCGCACGCTCGGGCCCCGCCCCAACGCGCGGATGGACCTCGCGACGATGCAGTCCGCATTCTGCGTCGATCAGCTCTGCCATGACCTCGGCGCCGGGCGAATCGTCCTCGGCACCGGCTTCGCGGTGAACTGCCACTCGATCACGCTGGAGAAGGTCATGCGCGCGGAGATCAGCGAGGCCGACAGGTCCGCGATCCTCTCCGGCACCATCGAAAGGCTCGTCGAGTTGGGGTGATCCCGTGGCCCGTCTGGATGATGAGGCGCACCACCCGAGCGCCGCCCGCATCGATGGGACGGACGAGACCCGCGAGGACCAGCAGCGGACGGTGCGGCTGCGAGCCTCGTTTTACGAGCGCTACCCCTCGCTGCTTTCCGAGATGCTCGAGTCGTGGGCGCGGCCGTCCGTGGGCTGCCGGGTGTCCCTGATGCACGCCGCGAACTACCTCTTCGCGACCCGCGGTGTGCGCTGGGCGGTCGATCCGCTGCTGCCCGACAGCATCCTGCCCGACTTCCCCGAGAGACCGCAGCCGGTTCGCCTCGACGGACTGTCCTTCGTGCTCCTGACGCACGCTCACAGCGATCACCTCGACCACGCGCTGCTCGCCGACCTGCGGGACAGGGCCGTGCGCTTCGTGATCCCCGAGCACATGCGCGAGGAGGTCATTGAGAGCGCCGGCCTGAGGGACGGGCAGGTCATCATCGCCCGGCCCGCTCAGCGACTGGAGCTCCACGGAATCGGGATACTGCCCTTCGCGGGCCTGCACTGGCGCGACGACCCGGACGCGCGGCGCGGCACGGACGCCACCGGCTACCTCGTTGAGGTCGGCGGGCGGCGCTGGCTCTTCCCCGGCGATGTCCGCGACTACGACGCAGGCGCGGTGGCCCGCTTCGCTCCGGTGGACACGCTTTACGCGCACCTGTGGCTCGGACGCGGCCGCGCGCTGGAGCCGGAGCCGCCCGAACTCGACGCATTCTGCGAGTTCATGCGGGCGACGGAGCCGGGCCGGGTCGTTCTGACGCATCTTTACGAGTAACTACTCACCTTGTGGTATCAGGTGCGTTGTAGGAGGAGGTTCTCGTCAATAGAGGGACCGACGGCGTCGGTGAGCGTTTCGAGGGCAGCATGGCCATGTTTTCGGGCCGTCTGCAG
>JBMNNW010000132.1:0-11880 GCA_050942735.1 Armatimonadota bacterium | reverse complement strand
AGGTGGAGCACCCCCGCCTCGTGGTCGATGCGCAGGATGCGCGCCCGCCGCCGCTCGGGGCCGACCACGATCTCATCACCGCGCTCGCCCTCAATCCCGAAGCCGTCGTAGAACCAGCGCGAGTCGTCCACCGCAAGCTCGGAGCCCTCGCCCGCGCCGACCGCGTGTGTGAACGTCCGCCCGCCGTCGATCAGCGGGCTCTCGGGCGCGGGGCGGTGATCGTACGCGTCCGGATTCTGATACGCGGGTTCCGCGAGGATGTTGCCGCTGAAGAGCCCCTCGGGAAGCGCTTCGGCCTCCGGAATGCTGAGTACCCGGTCGGCGAACTGGACCGTCCCGTCGAAGAGGTTGCTGGTGAAGAGGACGTCACTGGAGTTGCCCCCCGCCACCCGCAGTTGCCGGCCCTCGCCGAGGCGGTCGTTGCGCGAGAACACGTTGTTGGCGAAGATGCAGCCTTGTATCAACTCCGTGTCGGCCCGTAACTCCGTCGCCATCGCGGTGTTGTCATCGAAGACGTTGGCGTAGAAGCGGATGCGCTTGAAGTCCAGCGTCTCGCGACCTCCGCCCGCCAGCATCAGGTTCGAGCCCCAGTTGTCGTAGATCCGGTTGTGCCGGAAGATGCTGTTGCTCGTGTCAAACGCGAAGCGGCTCGACCCCGAACGCCCGCCGTCCTCAGACCGCACGATGATGTTGTCCTCAAAGAGCACCCGGTCCACGGCGTCGATGAGCGTCGAGCGGCCGGTGTTCGGGTGGAAGACGTTGCCTCGCAGCACGAACTCCGAGTTGGTGCGGTCCGGCCAGATCAGCAGCACGTCGTGCGCGCCGCGGGAGAACGAGCAGCCCTCGATGACGACACGCCGCGAATCCTCGATCCGCGCCATCGAGCCCCGCCGCGCCAGCCGCACGTCGCAGCCGCTCAGCCGAAGGTCGCTGCTCTCGGTGACATGGAGCGCCAGCGAGTTGTCGGTGTCCTCCATCAGCAGGTCGTCGAGCACGATCCGCTCGCACTGGTGGACGCGTACCCACCGCCCCGTCGGGTCATCCGTCCTGATGACCAGCCCCTCGAGGCGGATGTCGCTGAGGCCCTCAAGCATCACCGTGTGAGCGCCCGCGCCGTCGGGAAGGCCGGTCAGCACCGCCGCCTGTCGCGGCTCGCCCCGGAATACGATCGGAGCGTCACGCTCTCCCGAGCGCGCCGGGCGCAGTTCGCCGGCGTGTTCGCCGGGCGCGAGCAGCACCGTGTCCCCCGGTCCCGCCGTGGCGGCGGCGTGCTCAAGCGTCGCCCACGGACGCTCTGCCGTGCCGGGCGCGGCATCATCGCCATCGGGCGACAGGTGATACGTTGCGGCCGCCGCCGGCAGCGCGATCGCCATCACCGCACACAACGCAGCGATCCTCACGAGCCTGTCCGTGACACTCAGACCCATCTCATTCACTCCTGCACCGGGCCGATAGTTACCTCGCCGAGCCAGAACTGATCGCCCGCGCTCACCCGCTCACGCGCCGTCACCCACTGCCCCTCGAAGGCGAAGCGCATCGCCATCGTGACATCAGGCCACAGGTCGCGAAGCGCCCGCGCGTCAAGCTGGACCGTGTGCCACTCGCCGTCATCGACCAGCACCTGCGCGCCTGCCGGCTCACCTGGCAGAGGCATCGCGGCCTCGGTGCCCGCGAGGAAGACACGCCGGGCCTCCGCGGTCTCATGCGGAGAGAATGCCTCGACGTAGGCCGCCACCGGGGCGCCCTCGCCGATTCGGTAGCGCACGGTGATAAGCGGATCGCGGTCGATGTTCCACTCGCGCGGATTCGTCCGGCAGGGCATGTACGCACGGTCCTCCGGCGCGCGGACATGAAGCGCCCATCCCTCGTCGGTCTGCTCGTAGCCCCACTCGACATTGCCCGGCCGGTAGGTCTGCCAGAACCACCACGCCCTGGCGTCCTCGGGGCCGAACGTGCTGTGTACGAGCGGCTCGTCGTGCCCGCGCGGCCGCTCAACGACCGCGAGCCCCGCGGCGCGCACCACGTCGCCCTCCGGCCCCTCAACCCGCACCCGCAGCCCCCACTCACCCGGCTCGGCGAAGGTGTGCCTGACGTCGGCGCCCTCCAGCCGCGTGCCGTCGCTGAGCTGCCACTGCACAGACGCGCCCGGCACCTCCACGGGCATGATCGCGCGCAGCAGCACCGGCTCACCGGGGGCCGCAACGTGAGGCGTGGCCACCACCACCGGCGGCGCGAGCCCCTCCGCCCCGACCTCGAAGACGCCGATCTCCGGCGCCTCACCCGCCCACGGCAGACTGACCGGGTCTCCGGCGCTCCAGCTCAGCGGGCGGTCGAGTTCGAGGGAATCGGCCTCGTAGTCGGTGCGCACCACGCGCGCCACGTTCTCCGCCGAGCCCACCGCGATGAGGTCGCCACGCTCGCCCTCGATGCCGAAGCCGTCGTAGAACCACTGCGCGTCCTCGACCTCCAGGCGCAGCCCCGCGCCCTCGGTGACCGCGGACGTGAGGAAGGTTCCCGCGTCGATCAGCGGACTGCCCTCCGCGGGCACATGCTCCCAGGCGTCGGGGTCTGTGAACCGCGGTGACGCGGCGATGGTCCCTTGCATGAACTCGTCGTCAGCCAGTTCGGACGCGTCTCGCATGTCGCCGAGGACCTCGACGGCTCCGTCGATGAGGTTGCTGCGGAAGCGGATGTGCCCACGCGGGTCGTCCTCGCGGATGATGATCTGACGCCCCGAGCCGAAGGGCTCGTTGCCGGCGAACACGTTGTTGGCGAAGACCGAGTCGGCGATGTTGTACTTGCCCTCGAAATTGCGGACCGAGAGAGCATCCGAGCTGTTGCCGTGAAAGACGTTGTTGTATACGCGGACACGGTCGAAGTCGAGGGTCTCGCGGTAGGGCTGGATCCGGAGAAGCTCGGCGCCCCAGTTGTCATAAAGACGACTGCCCCGGAGGATCGAGTTCGTCGCGAAATATCCGAGACGTGAGCCGGCGGATCGACCGCCATCGAGACTCCTCGTGATGACGTTGTCCTCAAAGAGCAGTTGATCGACGCTGTCGATCAGCACGGTGCGGCCGGTGCGGCCTGCGAAGAGGCAGCCGCGGATGACCACCTGCCGGTTCGTGCGGTCGGGGAGGAAGAGCAGCAGCGCGTGGGCGCTCCCGGCGAACTCGCAGCCCTCAAAGACCAGCCGCTCGGAGTCGCTGATGTGCACCATGTTGCCGGCGCGCCCGTTGAGCATCGTGCAGTCGGTGACGCGCACGCCGGCGCACTCAACAAGCCGCACCCCGTCGCTCCGGTCGCCGCCGTCCATCATCAGATCGACCAGCTCGATCGCCTCGGCCCGCTGACCGAGCACCCACATCCCGCGCGGCGAACTCGGCCTGAACGCCAGCCCTTCGAGGCGTATGTGCGCGGTGTCCCGGAGGACGGCCGCATGACCGTCCTCCGGGCCCGTCAGCACCGCCTGATGTCGCTCGGCAGCACGGAAGACGATCGGCGCGCCGGTCTCTCCGCGTCGCCGCGGCTGCAGGATGCCGGGATACTCGCCGGGGGCAAGCACCACCGTGTCACCCGGCCCCGCCGTGGCCGACGCGTGCTCGAGCGTCGCCCACGGCCGGTCCGCGGTTCCCGGCGCGTCGTCACGACCCGTCGGCGCCAGGTGGTAGGTCTGCCCCGCGTATGCGGTGGAACCAAGCAGCGCCATCATCACGGCAAATGCAGATGCGGTCCGGGCGGTCATGTCCCCTACCCCTGGAAGCGGCCGGCGGGCTGATCCTCGCGGACGCGGTAGTGCTCCTTATGCGCTTCGTCCGCCGATTCGACCCGGCCGTCCTTAATCACGACGTTGATGTTGTCCTGCTCGTAGAGTCCGCTGATGTCCTCCAGCGGGTCGCAGGCGACCACCAGCAGGTCCGCCTTCTTGCCCGGCTCCAGCGTCCCGATGTCGTCGAGGCGGTACGCCTCGGCCGTCGTCTTCGTGGCCGCGACGATCGCCTCCATCGGGCTGAGCCCGCACCACGTCAGCTCCTGCAGCTCCCACAGCGCGGCGTCGCCGACCGCCCAGCCGTGCGCCGAGCCGGGGTAGTCGCAGCCGAACGCGATCTTCACGCCAAGCTCATGCGCCAGCCGCACACCCTCGCGGTGAATCGGCTGTGACTCCTTCATCTCCTCGGCCATCCACGGCCGATCCGGCCACGCCGCGATGTTCCTGTCGCTGGTCACGCGCAGCGTCGGCATGTACCACAGGTCGTGCTCGAGGATCCCGCGCACGCCCTCCTCGTCGATAAACGCTCCGTGGTGGATCTGATCGATCCCCGCCTCGATCGAGTTGTTGATCCCCGGCTGGGTATGCGCGTGGACCACCACCGGCATATGCCACGCGTGCGCCTCGTCGGCCAGTGCCACAAGCTCCTCCAGCGTGTAATTGCGCACCGAGCAGACCTCATCGGCCGCCCAGAAGCCGCCGGAGGCCGCCGTCTTGATGAAGTCCGCGCCAAGCTGCGCCATCTCGCGGACGGCCTTGCGCACCTCCCACGGCCCATCCGCCGCGCGGAAGCGCACATGCCCGAAGGTCGGCGTGACGATGCATCCCGCGATCAGCCGGGCGCAGCCGCGGACCTGCCGCGCCTCGATCCCGTCCCGCAGCTTGATGCCCGCATCGTTCGCGCAGACGCTGCAGACCGTCGTGACGCCGCGCTGCAGCGACAGTCGCAGCACCTGCTGCGCCGCCGGATTGCCGCCCACGTGCGCGTGGCCCTCCACCAGGCCCGGCATGACTGTCTTCCCCGCCGCGTCGATCAGATGCGCGTCCTCCGGCAGGTTCACGTCCGCGCCGACCGCCTCCACGCGGCCATCCACCATCAAGACCGTCGCGTCCGCCACCGGCTCCGCGCCGGTCCCGTCGATCACTCGTGCGTTAACCACTGCAAGCGGCTGACTCATAGGGGCCTCCCGTTGACTGCCTGCGTCTCAGACGTTGTGTGTCGAAGGTTACCTCTCAGGACCGATTACTACCTCATCAAGCCAGTACTGCGCACCCTCCTGGGCGGGACGATTCGCGGGGCGCTGAACCTTCAGCGACTTGAGCATCCGCAGATCGTCGCCGTAGACCTCCCGCATCACCCGCGCGTCGAGCGTCAGCTCCTGCCACTGACCGTCCGCCACCAGCCGCTGCACGCCCGCCGGAGGCCGCGTCAGGCCCTCGCCGTCGTCGGTGACCGCGACATACACCAGCCGCGCCTCACCGGCCACGCTGAAGGCCTCCAGCGCCACACCAAGCGGCGTCCCCTCCTCGATGCGGTAGCGCACGAAGATCGACGGATAGCGATCGATCTCCCACCCGCGAGGATGCGTCCACGCGACCAGCGTCGCGTCATTCTGCGGGGCGCGCACGTTCAGCGAGCGTCCACCCGCCACTCCGTCGTCAACGATCCCGAAGTCCGTGTTGCCGGGCCGGTAGCACTGCCAGCGGAACCACGCCTCGGTGTCCTCGGGGCCGAAGGTGCTGTGCAGCAGCGGCTCGGAAGGGTCGCGCGGTTCCTCGACCAGCACGCAACTCGCCCCCCACCTGCTCCCCCCCTCGGCCGTCTGCAGCTCCACGCGCACCGGGTAGTCGAAGGCGTCCGTGAAGGTGTGCTCGATCTCCAGGCCCTCCGCGATGCTGCCGTCGCCGAGGTGCCAGAGGGCGCCGGTCGGCTCGATCGCGCCCCGCGGGACGGCGCGCAGGCGCACCGGCTCGCCCGGTCGCGGGCGGTAGGGATCGGCGATGATCTGCACCGTCGGGTGCGCGCCCGCGCCCTCCTGGTAGACTCCAAGCTCGGGCGCTGCGCCATCGAAGCGCAGCGTTACCGCGTCACCATCGCTCCACACAAGCTCCCGATCGAGTTCGAGCGTGTCGCCCTCCATTGAGACCGCCACCACGCGCGCCTCGCTCCGGTCGTCGCCCACCACAATCACGTCGCCTACCTCGCCGGGGATGCCGAAGCCGTCGAAAAACCAGCGCGCATCCTCCACCGCGAGGGTCGGCCCGTTGCCGTCGCCCACCGCGCGGGTGAGCGGCATTGCCCCATCGCGCATCGGGCTGTCCTGCGCGGGCGAGTGGTCGTGCGTCGCGGGGTCGGCGAAGCCGGGCTCGGCGGTGACGGTGTCGGCGAACATCCCTCCCGCGCCCTCGGCCTCAAGCTGGGGCATGCCGACCAGCGCGCCCTCATGCTCGATCGTGCCGGTCATCAGGTTCCTCACCCAGCGCACCTGGTCGGCGCCGCCGTCGGTGATCTGCGCGTCGCGAGCGCTCCCCCACGGGTCGTTGCGCGAGAAGACGTTGTTGGCGAAGACGCTGTCGCGGGCCGTGTCGTAGCGGTTCGTGGCGAGCATCCGCAGGGCGATGGCCGAGTTGTCGTCGAAGACGTTGTTGTACGCGCGCACGCCGCGGAAGTCGAGTGTGTCGCGGTAGGTGGCGCCCCACCAGAGGTGCTCGCCCCAGTTGTCGTAGATGCGGTTGAAGCGGAAGATGCTGTCGCTGGCGAAGAACTGGAAGTTCGCGCCCGCGCAGCGCCCGCCGTCGAACATCCGCGTGATGACGTTGTCCTCGAAGAGTATCCGGTCCACGCTGTCAACCAGCGGGCCGCGACAGGTCGTCGGGTGGAAGACATTCCCGCGCAGCACGAACTGCCGATTCGTCCGGTCGGGCCACAGCAGCAGCACATCGTGGCCGCCACGGCTGAACGCGCAGCCCTCGATCACCACCCGCTCGCAGTCCTCGATCCGACTCATCGAGCCGGCCTGGGCCATCCGAAGCTCGCAGGCGCGCAGCGCGACGTCACTGCTGGCGGTGATGTGCAGCCCCAGTGAGGTGTCGCTCTGCTCCATCCGCATGTCCTCGACGGTGACGTGCTCGCAGCCGTCCACCCGCAGCCACCGCCCGCTCGGAACGCCGGCCGTCCGGACCGTCAGGCCCTCCAGCCGCACATGGGCGAGGTTCTGAAGCACGATCGCGTGCTGGCCGGGCGCGCCGGTCAGCACCGCGTTCCGCCGCTGCTGCGCGCGAATCGTCAGCGGGGCCTCCGCCTCTCCGCCACGTGTCGGCGCGAAGACCCCGCCGTATTCACCGGGCGCGAGAACCAGCGTGTCACCCGGCCCGACCTGCTCGGCCGCATGAGCCAGCGTCGCCCACGGCCGATCGATCGTTCCGGGGTTGGCGTCATCACCCGCCGGCGAGAGGTACACCGTGCGATCTGCGGCGCACTGAGGCGCCGTTCCGGCCACGATCACCGTCAGCGCGATTGCACAGACGCCTCCGAGAACCGGACGCATGATGACGCGACCCTCCTTGACGAGAACTCGATCTCTCCGCCACGTTCAGTTTGACAGCCCGTCGCTGAAGACCGTCATGTCGCCAAACTGGTTGTGGTTCTTTGCGTGTCCATCGGCGTAGATGATATTCATGGTCCCGTTGTGCCGGTACATCATCCCACTGCAGCGGCCGTCCTCGGCCATGGTGAGCGGCGTGCCATCGTTATTGAAGCCCACCGCACTGGGCGTCTGCAGCCATGCGGAGCTGTACGACTCCACGGCGATGATGACGTCGGCGGGGCGGATCATCTGCGAGAGGGGCCGTCCGCCACCGAAGCCGGGTCAGCCACGCGCACTGCCCGCCGAACTGCGTCACATAGGTTGTGCTGCCCAGAACGACCATCGCGTAACTGGCCTTCATGGTCTGCTTGTAGAAGCCGACACCGGGCTCGAGATCGGTGCGGGCGTAGGTGAAGTTGAAGCTGCCCGACGGGCAGATGTACATCTGCTCGTTCTTTGTGTAGGGGCCGATGCCGTCGTAGAAGCCGGACACACGCCTGTTGCCCGAACCTGTGTACGCCGGCGGGAAGCGCTCGTCGAAGTCCTGTGTGTACATCGCTACGCCAAGTCCGATCTGCTTCTGGTTGGAGAGACAGGAGGTCTGGCGGGCTTTCTCACGGGCCCGGGCGAAGACGGGGAACAGGATCGCGGCCAGGATCGCGATGATCGCGATCACAACGAGCAGTTCGATCAGGGTAAAACCTCTGCTACGCATCATCGGAGTATCCTCCTACTCACGAAAGATGTGCGGCTCTCGCATCCGAAGCGGGGCGCGTCAGTTCGCAGCCTCCTCCACACCTCCTTCGGTCGGGGCCGTCGATGCCCGCTCGATGAGCCGGTACTTCGCGCGCTCCCGGCGCCACGGCCCATCGTCCCCGTCAAGCCGCGCGCTCAGAAGCCTCGTCGTCATCTCGTGGAACTCATCGAGCGGGTGCTCTATCGTCGTCAGGGGCACCGGCAGAAAGCCGCCGAAGGTGTCGTTGTCGAAGCCGACGATCGCGACGTCGTCTGGGACGCGCCGCCCAAGCTCCTGCACCGCGCCCATCCCCGCGAGCGCCAGCACGTCGGAGCTGCAGAACAGCGCCGTGATCTGCGGATTCTCTGTCAGCAGGTCATGTACCTGCCTGCGCGCGCATTCGGTGAGGGCCACGTCGTCGCGGTAGGGGATCTCCGGGTCAAGCGGGGCGATGTAACGCTCGCTGATGCCGTGCTCATCGAGCGCCTTCTTATACCCTTCGAGACGGCCGGTAATGCGCAGAAGACTCACCAGGCCGATATGCCGATGGCCGCGCTCGATCAGATGGGAGACCGCAAGCGCGGCACCCTGTGTTCGGTCCGCCCGCACGGTATCGCAGGGGACCGAAGGATCCAGCGGCCAGGAGGAATCGACCACCAGGCAGTGGACTCCGTGCTGATGGAGCTTCGTTACCGCGGGCACCATCTGCGGGGGTCGCCAGCCGCCGGAGACCAGTACGCAGGCCGCCGGAAGCTGGGAGACTACAACGCGGACGAGGTCGTCGGGAACGCTGGAAAGCGAAGCCGCGTCGATCGCCACCACCGCGCGGCCGGTGTCGGTGGCCGCCTGCTGAATCTCGCGGGCGCGGTGCGCGGCGATGTGCGTCATCGCCGTCCAGTTGCAGACCGTGATGTGGGAGCCGCGTCCGAGGGCGAGGTTGCGAGCGTAGATGTTGGGGCTGTAGCCAAGCTCATCGGCGGCGGCGAGGATCCGCTCGCGTACCTGATCGGTCACACGAGCGTCGGGGCTCCCGTTCAGCACCCGGGAGACCGTGGATACTGCAACGCCGACCTCATTGGCAATGTCGCGCATCGTAGCCATGCGTTCCCTCCACAGTGCTCCCCGACACCGGATCAGGTCCCGCAGAGTGACAGATCTGCGCAAGCGCTTGCTCACGATATTAACCCCCGCGCAAGCGCTTGTCAAGCGAAATGCGAAGTTCCTTTCTCGCAGACTTCCTTCTCGCGGCCGACCGCGCCCACGGCGAGGGAGGCGGCGGCCGCCGGCGCGGCGAACCATCTCGGCGGCGCCGCCGGCCGACACCGCCCGCGGGCCTCTCGTTGCAGTGATCAACGTGTGAGATTGCAGCACGTCAGGAGAGATCAACCGTGAGACGCAGACAGGAATTGTCACGCAGTACTCGCAGGGGCGCCGCGATCGTCATCGCCATGATGCTCGTGGCCTCGACGCTCGCGGCCGCCGACGGCCCCGGCTGGGTGGATGTCGGGCGATATCTGCCGGAGTCGTGGGCCACCGACGGCTCGGTGGACCTCCGCGAGCAGATCCAGCAGGCGCTCGACGAGAACTCGATGGTCTTCTTTGCCGGCAGCAACGACTCCGAGAACCCGCGCGTCTACCCCGTCACCTGCGGGCTTGAGGTGCGCGAGAACGCGCAGGTGCGCTTCGGCGCGAACGCCTGGCTGCTGCGCCTGCCCTCCGAGGGCTCGGTGATCAGCCTCGCCGACGGCGCGCGCATGATCGGGGGCGTCATCGACGGCAACAAGTACAACCACTGGCCGGAGTTCGACGACCTCGGCAAGAACCATCCGGGCGTTCGCATCGCCAACCACTGCGTCCTCGAGGACGTCGTGGTCTTCAACAACCCCGGGATTGCGTTCTTCAGCTACGGCTCGTACAACAAGCTCTACCGCTGCCTCGCCGAGAACGTCGGGTATATCGACGTGAAGTTCGGCGCGATGAACTACCAGGGCAGCCGGGATCGCTGGAGCGGTGACGGCTTCTACTTCCGCGGCACCGGGAACCTGATCCGCGACTGCGAGGCCTACGACGCCAAGCGCTGGGCCTTCTGCTCGTCACACAACGGCGCGCGGCAGAACACCTACGTGGACTGCCGCGGCGGTGACGTGAACTTCCGCACCTACGGCTTCATCGACATCGAGGGCGCGGAGGGCAACAACCGCCTGATCCGCTGCATCAGCCCCAACAGCCACATCGCCATCCCCGGCTCCGCGCAGACAGAGGTCATCCAGTGCATGGCCTCCCGGATCAGCTTCTACGACCACCAGAACCCCGAGAGCGTCGAGATGTACGGCGGGCAGCGCGGCATTGCCCCGGTCATCGACGGCTGCATCACCACCGAGGGCGGCATCGTCATCGGCGGCTGGTCGAGCCTGCGGAACCGGCTGATCCCCGGCGCGCTCTCGCCGATCGTCACCAACAACCGCATGTACAAGTCGCACAGCGGCCCCAGCGACGGATACAGCGACTGGTCCTTCAGCGTGCACTCCGTGGACGGTAGCGGCGTGGTCTCGGGGAACATCCTCTTCGAGTTCGACGACGGATACACCCGCGGCCCGGGGATGAACCTCGAGAACATCGAGGGCTCGAGCAACCACGTGGTCTACGGGCAGAACTGGGAGCTTGACCTCCCCCGCGTCCGGCTGCGCTACGGCTACATCGCGGAGGAGCAGGTCGAAGCCCGGCGGTATGAGTACGCCCGCGAGATGCTCGCCGAGAAGGCCGAGGAGCTTGGTCTGACGGGCGAGGTCGTCTCGCTGAAGTGGCTGCCCGACACCGCGCGGTTCATCAAGGACACGCGCAACGCCGGCGAGGAGTCCGGCTGGCAGCGCTCAATCCCCGCGGCCGACGCCGTGATGGAGATGCCCGTCGGCACCCACTGGGACTTCAGCATCGGGCGCTACGCCGGTGTGGGCTGGTACTACCTGCCGCTCGAGCTGCCGGAGGTGGCCGCGGGCAATGAGCTGTACCTCTACGTCAGCGGGATCGATTCGGAGGCGAAGCTGTTCATCGACGGCGAGCTTGCCGGCGAGCACCGCGGCTGGGATACCCCGTCGCTGATCCGCGTGCCCGATGAGCTTCGCGGCGCCGACCGCGAGCTGCTGGCGGTCAAGGTCTACACTTCCGGCGGGATGGGCGGCATCTACGGACCGATCGGCCTTGTCGTCGCTCGGGGAGGTGCGTGAGGATGACAGCGATGACGCTGGCGTTCGCCGCACTGGTGCTCGCCGCGCCGGCCGACGCGACGCCCTTCGCGCTGGACTTCGCCGAGCCGGCCGCGCTTGAGTCCGTCATCCGGGAGGGCCGGGAGAGCTACGTCGAGGAGGACGGCTACGTGCTGCTGCGCGGGGGCAGCGCGATGTATGCCGCGCAGTCCACGGGGCCGGGTGTCTACCACGTGCGCTTCCGCATGGTCGAAGCGGAGAGCTTCCAGTACCACGTCCCGGGCCTCGAGTTCTTCAAGGCGGACCCGGAGGATGCCAGCAGCGACGGCTACTCGATCAACTGGCAACCGCACGGGATGATAACACTCACCGCGATGGTCGGTGGCGAGCGGGTGCATCGGCGGGAGTTCATCCACCCGGGCCGCGAGAATCCGAACCGCTACGAGTCCGGCGATCCGGTAGATGTGACCCTGCGTATCCCGCCTGAGGGCGACTGCGTGGAGGTCTACTGCCACCGGGCCGAGCCCACCGGCGAGCCGACCTGCCGGTTCAAGCTGCTTGAGGAGATTCCGCTTGAGGGGCACGTCG
>JBMNNW010000131.1:0-11897 GCA_050942735.1 Armatimonadota bacterium | reverse complement strand
GGCGTCCGCGGCTGCGGTGTGTGCTTCATCGAACCACCTCGCAGCCAGATTCCCCCTCCTCACAACCGAACCTCCAGCGATCAATACTTTTTCAGCGGTCACATCATCGCGATCCTCGCGGCGATCCTCTTCCCGGTGTTCGCACGGGCACGGGAGAAGGCCAGGCAGACGAGCTGTCTCAACAACGTCAAGCAGCTCAGCCTCGCGGTCATGCAGTACACACAGGACTATGATGAGGTACTCCCCGCTTCGTTCTACCCCGGCAACCCCGTGGGTACCCGCTTCTGGTATGAGAAGATCCAGCCCTACGTCAATAACACCCAGGTGCAGGTCTGTCCGAGCGCGCGGACCCGGGCTATCGGCTATGGCTGGAACTACGACTTCATTGGCTACGGAAGCAGCACGACCTGTCGCACCTACACCCTCGCGGACATCAAGCGCCCTGCCGAGACGATCATGATGGCCGACGCGGGCAACTACGTCATCTACAGCCCGTCTCGCTACAACTTCGAGCCCTCACCGGGAACCGTCACGTATGACTACAACGCCGCGGGCCTCCGTCACAACGACGGCGCGAACATCGGCTTCTGTGACGGCCACGCCAAGTGGATGCACGCGAACGACTACCTCTACAGCACCGACCTGTGGGATCGCGAATGATCGCCGCGGACGGTGAGGGGGGCACGGCTGCAGCACACTGAGCGCGGCGCGGAAGAAGCATCCTCCGCGCCGCGTTCTCACACCGGTGCGCGATCGCCTCACTCTGCGGCCGGCAGCAGCTCCAGCAGCAGCGCTTCCAGCCCATCGAGCGCGCGGGCGACCGGCTCGCTCATCTCATCACCGACACCCAGCGAGTCCATCCGCGGCTGCACCCCCAGCACCCAGGTATCCGCCCCCGCGTCCAGTTCGAGGAAGCGCGCCATCATCTCCAGCGACGGGCGATGCGTGACCCCCGGGGTGGGGGGGACGTCGCGCGCGGCCACCAGGTGCAGCTCGCCGGGCTCCCCGTGGAAGTCGATCGCGTCGAGCACGATCACCACGTCAGGGCGCAGATCGGCGGCCTTCACCGCGTAGTCCTCGGGCAGATCGTGGGTCACGAAGACCTTCGTCGCTATCCGGTGCTCGATGCGCTCGGCGAGCATCACCCCGAACGCGTCGTCGCCGCGCAGCTCGTTCCCCACGCCCATCAGGACGATCTTCCGGTCTGCGATCAGGCGCGCAAGTTGCTCGCGGATATCGGTCAGGTTGTCGGTGAACGGTGGCATCGGGCTCCTCCGGGGTCTGGCAGGCTGCAATGCGCGTATCCGGGGCGCGCTACCGCGCCGGGACCAGCAGCGGGCCGCCCCCGGGGGCCAGCAGCGGCGGGATGCCGCGCAGCTCCACGAAGTGATCCTCCCACGTCATCGCGGAGGGACGGCGGATCTGCAGCGTCCAGACCTCGCCGCGGCTCGGCTCATCAAGCTCCACGTAGAACTGGTGGAGCTGGAACTGGTTGTCCACCTCGCCGAAGACCTCACCGTCGGGGGTCAGCAGCCTCGCCGCGACCGCCTCGCCGACGCCCTGCCCGATAACGTGGACGGCGAACTCCTCCGTCCCCTCGGGCACGTAGAAGCTGAGGTCCTTCTCCTGGTGGATGAAGTTGATCGGGCCGCCGGACGCGTCGATCACCAGCGGGTGCGACGCGTCGCGGAGTTGGAAGCGGTTGCTTCCCACGCTCAGCGACATCGTGTACACGCCCGTCTCCGGCGCGACGAAGCTCACCGGCGTCTGCTCCTGGAAGGGCGCGACGGTCTCATGCGCGACCTCGCCGGAGGGTGCGAGGATCCGCACAGGCACCTCGCTCCCGCCGATACTGGCGACCTGCATGTGGTTGAATACGAAGCTGACCTCATCGCCCTGCTCGGCGTGGAGCAGGTAGTTCGCGGACTTTCGGATGATCGGCCAGCCGGTCGGCGTGGCGTCTGCGTGGAGCGGGACGAGTTGCTCGATCTCGAGTTCCTGCAGCGCAATCTGCCTGATCTCGATCACCGGCATCCACTCCGCGAGCACCTCGCCGGTGAGCTGCACGTCGGTGCGGTTGCCGGCCTCATCGACGAGGATCAGGTTGCCGGTGATGCCCTCCAGCGGAATGCCGCCGCCCTGGTCGGTGTATGCCATCGGGTTGCGGTCGGGCGCGTCGCGAACGACCACGTCCACGAACTCAACGCCGCCGATCGGCGCGGTGGCGTCCGCGCGGCTCTGGAACATGATCGGCGCGGTGGTGACGGCCTCGCCGCCGGTGTTGACGACCTCACAGCGCTCGAAGCGCACGAGCCCGCGCTCCGCGGGCTTGCAGATGCTGATCCCGGGCTGGCGGGAGTCCTCGAAGACGCAGTCGATGAACTCGATGGTGCCGGTGACGCCGCCGTCAAGCGAGTTGCGGGTGTCCACGCGCGCGCCGTGGCCGCCGTCGCCGACCGAGCGGCAGTTCTCGATGCGGATGGAGACGGGCTCGGAATCGGCGTTGAGCGGGCGGAGGTAGAACATGTAGCCGCTGGAGTTGTTGTTCTCGGTGAGGCAGTTGCGCATGACGACGTTCACCAGCCGCTCCTCGGGGCGGTTGGGCTCGAAGTCGATCCCGGCCTGGGGGGCGGTGCCGCCGGTGTTGCGCATGATCGTGTCTTCGATCATCAGATTCTCAGCCGTGATGACCGAGATCCCCTGGCGGTAGTTGTTGTCGCAGTCCACGTCCTTGATGTGAATGTCGGTGTTGGTCGAGCCGCCCGCGCCGATGCCGAGGTAGATGCCGTCGCCGCCGCTGTCGCGGAGGGTCAGGCCGAGGATGCTGATGTTGCTGGCGCCGCGCAGCTGGATACAGTGCCGCCACTCGGCCTTCTCGTACAGCTCGGGGTTGTGGTAGTCCTCCTTCCACATGCGGAAGGTGGCTCCGTCGCCGCGCAACGTCACGTTCTCGACATCGCGCGCGGTGAAGAGGGAGTCGTTGCGGCCCTTGAACTCCCCGCGCTTCGCGAGGATCTCAACGCCCTCCTCGAAGATGATCTCCTGGTTGCTCACGAGGGTGATCGGCGTGACGATCCACGGCGAGCCCATGTCCTCGACGATGAGGGTCGGAACGCCCGAGTCGATCGCCGCCTGCAGGGCCTCGGTGGCGTCCTCGGCGTCGAATCCCCACCACGACGCGCGGGCCTCGTCAACCTCGCCTGCGAGGCAGCGGTCGATCATCTCCTGGTTGATCTGCCCGAGTGCCGGGCCGCAGATGAGCGCCGCGGACAGGATCGCGACTGCGCTTGAGATAACTGCTCTGTGCATGGTCTCCTCACGCTCCGTTCGGACCTCTGTGACACGTTGGGGCGATCAAAGGTAAGGGCCGGGCGGGATCTGCCAACCGCCCGGCCCTCGATGGTCACGGTCGTCTCAGCGCGGCATCAGCAGCGCTTCGGGCGACGGCGCCAGCAGCGGCGGCACGCCGCGCACCGAGATCGAGTGATCCTCGTAGAAGAGGTCGCTCGGAGCGGAGACGACGATCCGCCACGCCTCGCCCTGTGAGGGCTGGTCGAGCACGCCGTGGAGCATGACCGCGGCGGTGACGTTGTCGTCCTCCTGCACAAGCTCGCCCGCCGGGTTGAAGAGCCGGACTCTGACGGCCTCGCCGGTGCCCTCACCAGTGGCGACGACTCCGAACTCCTCCGTGCCCTCGGGCACCCAGAGGTAGAGCTCGCCGCCGCCGGAGATCAGCCGCAGCGGAGCGCCGTCGGTGCTGAGGTTCAGCGGGTGGGTGCTGCCGGTGAAGGTCAACCGGTTGCCACCGGGCTCGGCGCGGACCTCGTAAAGACCGGTCTCGGGCGCGGTGAAGCTCACCTCGCCCTCCTCCTGGAAGGGGATGCCGCCGACGGTGACCTCCTCACCCGAGGGCGAGATGATCGTTACGTTCGCGGTTCCACCGCCGCTCCTGCCGACCTGCTGGAAGCTGGCGGTGATGACCACCTCGTCGCCCGCCTCGGCGTAGAGCATCGCGCTGTTGGTCCTGCGCAGCCAGAAGCCCGACGGCGCGTACTGCGGATCGGCGGGCGGGTCGGCCACGACGGGAGCGAACTCGAAGTCGGCGAGGCGCAGGAGCGGGATGCTCGGTATGTCGGAGGGCGGTGCCCACCGGGCGAGCAGCTCCTCGGTCAGCGCGACCTCGGTGCGCTCGCCGTCGCGCTCGACGATCAGCGTCCCGGTGAGTTCGCCGAGGTTGACCCCGAGCGCCATGCTGGTGAATGCGACCGGCTCGCGCTCGATCGGGTCGAGGAGTAGGAGTTCGCCGAAGTCCACGCCGCCGACGTCACGGACCGCCCGCTGGCGAGCGGTGAAGAGGATCGGGGCGGCGTCGGGGTTCTCCGCGGCGGGGCTGTCCACCACGCAGTTCTCGAAGGTGATCTCCATGCCCTCGAGGGGCTTGTCGCCGATCATGATGCCGTTGCCGGTGGGGCTGACGAACTCGGTGTTGATGAAGCGGATGTATCCGCCGACGGTCTGGTCGGGGGCGTTGCCGGTGATAACGCGGGCGCCGATGCGGTCATTGACCGAGCGGCAGTTCTCGATGACGATCGAGACGTCGTCGGTCTCCGCGTGCATGTTCGGGAGGTAGAACTCGTAGCCGTCGCCCTGATTGTTCTCCGTCAGGCAGTTGCGCATGACGAAGTTGACGAGGCGCTCGTTCGGGTTGTTGGGCTCGAAGTCGATGCCCGCGGCGGGCGGCGTCCCGGCGGTGTTGCTCATGATCGTGTCTTCGATCAGCACGTTCTCGGCGGTGATCACGGAGATGCCCTGGCGGTAGTTCTTGTCGCAGACGAGGTCCTTGATGTGAATGTTGCGGTTGCCGCCGCCGCCCGCGCCGAAGTAGATGCCGTCGCCGCCGCTCTCGGTGAGGGTCAGCCCGTAGATGTTGATGTTGTTGGTGCCTCGCAGCGAGAGAGTGTGCCGCCACTCGGCCTTCGTGTACAGCTCGGGGTTGTCGTAGTCATCGCGCCACATGCGGAAGGTGGCGCCGTAGCCGCGAAGGGTGACGTTCTCGACGTTCCTCGCGGTGACGAGCGTGTCATTGGTGCCTTTGAACTCCCCGCGCTTCGCGAGGATCTCCACGCCCTCCTCGAAGACGATCTCCTGGTTGCTCGCGAGGGTGATGGGCGTGACGATCCACGGTGAGCCCATGTCCTCAACGATCAGCTTCTCGGCACCGGAGTTGATCGCGGCCTGCAGCGCCTCCGTGGAGTCCTCGGCGTCGAAGCCCCACCATGACGCGCGGGCCTCGGTGAGTTCACCGGCGGCGACGCGGTCGATCATCTCCTGGTTGACCTGGCATGAGGCCGCGCTTGCGACCAGCGCCAGCACGGCGAGTGTCAGTAAGAATCTTCGCATCCTTGCAGCCTCCTGTTGTTGCTCGTGTGATCGCGGCGAAACGTCAGTCCCTCGCGGGAACCAGCAGCGGCGCGCCGGCGGGCGCGAGCAGCGGCGGGATGCCGCGCAACTCCACGAAGTGATCCTCCCATGTGCTGTCCGATGGCTTGCGGATCTGAAGCATCCAGACCTCACCGGGACTCGGCTCAGCCGGTGTAACATGGAACTGATGCAGGGCGAACTGATTGTCCACCTCGCCAAAGACCTCACCGGCCGGATCGATCAGCCTGGCTGCGAGGGCTTCGCCCGCCCCCTGCCCGTAGACGCGGACGCCGAACTCCTCAGTGCCCGGAGGGACATAGAAGACAAGGTCCTTCTCCTGCTCGATGAAGCTGACCGGCCCCCTCTGCACACTGACACTCAGCGCGTGCGAGGCCTCCTTGAGCTGGTAGCGGTTCCCGCCGGCGTTGCCCGTGATCGCATAAATCCCGGTCTCCGGCGCGACGAAGCCGACGGGCGTCTCCTGCTTGAAGGGCGCACGGGCCTCAAGGACGACCTCGCCGGACGGGGCGGTGACGGTCACCGGCATATTCCCCCCGCCGTAGCTGCCGACCTGCAGGTGGTTGATGGTGAAGGAGACCTCATCGCCCTCCTCGGCGAAGAGCAGATGCTCTCCGGTCTTGCGGATGATCGGCCATCTTACCTCGGCGACCGGGATGGGTGGGTCGGCCTCCAGAGGGACCAGGCGCACGTCCTCGAGGCTCAGCCGCGGGATGTCCACGATCGCGGTCTCGGGCATCCACTCGGCGAGCAGCTCGTCGGTGAGCTGGAGGTCCGTCCGGTTGCCATCGGCGTCCATGAGGATGAGATTGCCGGTGATAGCCTCCACCGGGATGCCGCCGACCCGGTCGCCGTAGCGCATCAGGGGGCGGTCGGGCAGGTCGCGGACGACGACGTCAACGAACTGCACCCCGCCCACGGGAGTGTCGGCGTTGGTGCGGGAGCCGAAGACGATCGGCGAGAGGGCCTCCGAGTCGCCGGCGGTGTTGATGACCTCGCAGCGCTCGAAGCGCAGCAGGCCCTGCCGGGCGGGTTTGGAGATGCTGATTCCGGCCCCGCGGCTGCTCTCGAAGGTGCAGTCGATGAACTCGACCGTGCCGCCGACCGCCGACTCGAGTGTGCCGCCGACGCTGAACTGCACGGCGCTCCCGTGGTCGTTGATGGAGCGGCAGTTCTCAACGCGGATCGAGAGCGGCTCGGAGTCGGCGCTGAGTGAGCCGAGGTAGAACATGTACCCGCTGGAGTTGTTGTTCTCGGTCAGGCAGTTGCGCATCACGAAGTTCTTGATCCGCTCCTGCGGTCCGTTGGGCTCGAAGTCGATGCCCGCCTGCGGGGCGGTGCCGGAGGTGTCGCGCATTATCGTGTCCTCGATCAGCACGTTCTCGGCGGTGATGACGGAGATCCCCTGACGGTAGTTGTTGTCGCAGACGACGTCCTTGACGTGCACGTTTAGGTTCGTGGCGTCGTCCGCGCCCCGGCCGAAGTAGATGCCGTCTCCGCCGCTGTCGCGCAGGGTCAGTCCGAAGACGTTGATGTCGCTCGCGCCGCGCAGTGAGAGGGCATGCCGCCACTCGGAAGGCTGGTAAAGGTCGAGGTTGGCGTAGTCCTCCTGCCACATGCGGAAGGTGGCGCCGTAGCCGCGCAGCGTAACGTTCTCAACGCCGCGCGCCGTGACGAGGCAGTCGCCCCTGCCGTGGAACTCCCCGCGCTTTGCCAGGATCTCCACGCCGTCCTCAAAGACGATCTCCTGGTTGCTCGCAAGCTCGATCGGCGTGACGACCCACGGTGAGCCCATGTCCTCGACGATGAGCTTCGCGGCACCGGAGTTGATCGCAGCCTGCAGGGCCTCGGTCGAGTCCTCGGCGTCGAAGCCCCACCACGACGCGCGCGCCTCGGTGAGTTCACCGGCGGCGACGCGGTCGATCATCTCCTGGTTGGCCCGGCATGAGGCCGTGCTCGCGATCAGCGAGAGCACAACGAGTGTCAGTGCGAATCCTCGCATCCTTGCAGCCTCCTGTTGTTGCTCGTGTGATCGCGGCGAAACGTCAGTCCCCCGCGGGAACCAGCAGCGGCGCGCCGGCGGGCGCGAGCAGCGGCGGGATCCCGCGCAGGTCCACGCAGTGGTCCTCCCAGGTCATATCCGACGGCTTGCGGATCTGCAGCGTCCAGACCTCGCCGCGGCCCGGCGGATCCAGCTCCACTTCGAACTGATGCAGCTCGAACTGGTTGTCCACCGCACCGACGACCTCGCCCTCCGAGTTGATCAGTGTTGCCGCAACCGCCTCGGCAGGGCCCGCCCCATAGACGCGGACGCCGAACTCCCGTGTGCCCTCGGGCACCCAGAAGATGAGGTCCTTGTTCTGGTGCAGGAAGTTCAGAGGCTCGGCCGCGCCGCTGACGTTCAGCGGATGGGACGGATCCCTGACCTGGAAGCTGTTGCGTCCGGCGTTGAGTGACATCGTGTACACGCCCGTCTCCGGCGCCACGAAGCGGATCGCCGTCGCCTGCAGGAAGGGGGCCGTCGCCTCATGCGCGACCGCGCCTGACGGGGCGATGACCCGCACCGGCATCGCGTCGCCGGCGAGGCTCCCGACCTGCATGTGTTCGATGGTGAAGCTGACCTCGTCGCCCTGCGCCGCGTAGAGGACGTAGTCGCCGAACTTGCGGAGGATCGGCCACGGCGCGACGGCGGCCGACGCCGCCGGGTCCGCCGCCAGCGGGGCGAGTCTCACGCCCTCGAGACTCAGCCGCGGGATATCCCTGAACGCGGTGATGGGCATCCACGCCGCGAGGACATCCTCGGTCAGCTCGACGTTGGTGCGGTTGCCCGCCGCGTCGAGCAGAATCAGGTTGCCGTCGATCCGCTCCAGCCCGACCCCGCCCCGGTTGTGGTAGGTCATCGGGCTGCGGTCGAGCCCGTCGCGCACGACGACGTCGGTGAGCTGAACGCCGCCGCGGGGCGTGTCGGCGCCCATCGGGCTGTCGAGCGTGATCGGTGACATCGCGGGCCTGCCCGCGGCGCAGTCGAGCAGTTCGCAGCGCTCAAAGCGAAGGAAGCCGCGCTCGGCGGGCTTGGTGATGGCGATGCCCGCGCCGCCGCTCCGCTCGACGCTGAAGTCGATGAACTCGGCGAGCCCGCGGACGGCCGACTCGAGGGTGGGGCCGGCCTTGTAGGTGAAGCCCCCCCCGGCGTCGTTGACCGAGCGGCAGTTCTCGAAACGTACTGAGACGGGCTCTGACGTCGCGTTCATCTGCCTGAGGGACAGCACGTAGCCGTAGCTGACGTTGTTCTCAGTGAGGCAGTTGCGCATCACCACGTTGACCAGCCGCTGGGTGGGGCGGTTGGGCTCGAAGTCGATACCCGCCTGGGGACTGATGCCGGCGGTGTCGCGCATGATCGTGTCCTCGATCAGCAGGTTCTCGGCGGTGATGACCGAGATGCCCTGCCGGTAGTTGCGCTCACAGACGACGTCCTTGATGTGCACATTGAGGTTCGTGGCGTCACCCTGACCGGCGCCGAGGTAGATGCCGTCCCCGCCGCTCTCCGCGAATGTCAGTCCGAGGACGGAGGCGTTCGTGACGCCGCGCAGTGACAGCGTGTGCCGCCACTCGGCCTTCGTGTAAAGGTCCGGGTTGTCGTAGTCGTCCCGCCACATGCGGAAGGTTGCCCCGTAGCCGCGCAGCGTCACGTTCTCAACGTTTCGCGCGGCGAAGAGATTGTCGCCACCGGCCTTGAACTCCCCGCGCTTTGCGAGGATCTCAACGCCCTCTTCGAAGATGATCTCCTGGTTGCTCGCAAGCTCGATCGGCCGCACGATCCACGGTGAGCCCATGTCCTCGACGATCAGCTTTTCGGCACCGGAGTTGATCGCAGCCTGCAGGGCCTCGGTCGAGTCCTCGGCGTCGAAGCCCCACCATGACGCGCGGGCCTCGGTGACTTCACCGGCGGCGACGCGGTTCACCATCTCCTCATTGACCTGGCAGGCGCCGGTGCTCACGACGAGCAGCGGCAGGAGACATATCAAGGTAAGCCTGCGCATCTTCCTGACCTCCCAATCATTCGGTCCGAGACTCATCCGGCATCAGTACCAGCCGTACCTCAATGCTGTACACAGGAACACCTCCGCGCAGCGGATGTTCCTGTCACCCTGCTCGGCGGTGCGCTCCGAGCCGCGTCCGCCGCCGCCGCCGGTCAGGCGCAGCGTGAAACCGCCACCGGGCGCGGCGGCCTCGATCGCCTCCCGCACCGCTTCCTCCACCTGCTCGGGCTCCCAGAAGACGAACGCCTGCGAGGGGATGTTGCCCGACAGCAGCATCCGGTCGCCGACGAGCCGCTTCGCCTCCGCGAGGTCGCAGTCTGCATAGGGCGGGGGCTCGAGCGGCTCGACCGAGTCGATCCCCATCTCCGCGAAGCGCTCGAGCATGCTCATGCAACTGCCGTGGCAGTGCGCGCGGAAGCGTCCGCCGCGTTCGTGGATCGCGGCGTAGACGCCGCTGTCGTAGGGGAAGACGAAATCATCGAAGAGCCGACGGCCCATCCACGGCGGGATGAGCATCTCATGCGCGTAGCTGATGAAGTTCGGCCCAACGCCCTCATCGAACATCGCGTGGACCGCGCCGATCACGTAGTCGTTGGTCACGCGGAGGTAGCGGTGCATCAGCTCAGGCTCGGTCAGCAGCCACGAGTACGCGTTCTCCATCTGCGCGGAGCGCACCAGCGTCCCGAGCGGGTGCAGCAGCCCGATCACCTGCACCGCGTCCTCGCCGATCGCGGCCATCCCGCGCTGGAAATCCGCGGTGAGCGGCCTGCGCGGCTCCAGCGGGACGCTCAGGATGCGTTCGAGGTCCGCGGGCTCCTCGATGTACCGCTTCTCCCAGTGGTAGTCCTCGATGCCCGTCTCGAAGCGGGGGCGGCGGATCACGCCCACGAACGCGCCCGCGGGCGTGTGCATCGTCCACTCAAGGCGCTCGTACTCCCCGGTGTCCTCCAGCAGCCGCTCGGTGCGGTGCGCAGGGTGGCCGAGGAAGCCCCAGTCGTAGCCGGCCACGCCCGCGAAGTTGTCGGCGTGCTCATCGGCGAGTCGCACGAGCCGCTCGCAGCGCGGATCGTCGCGAACCAGCGCGCTGACGGGGAACTCGATCGGCACGCGGTCGGGCTCACGGTGGTCCCAGGCGGTCTCGATGCGCTCGCGGTGGGTCATTGTCAGTCTCCAGTCACACGTCGCACGTCGCAAGCAACGGCAACGGCACAGGCCGTCACACCGCGTCCTCGATGTTGAACACGCGCCGCGCGTTCCCCTCCGAGATCGCCGTGCGCATCTCGTCGGTCATCGGCGTCTCTCGCATCCACGCGACCTGCGGCAGCGTGTCGCCGGCCGCGAGGTAGTCGGTCGCGAACATGATCTTCCGCCAGTTGCGCTCGAGGAAGCCCTGCGTGAACTCCGGGTCGCGGGTCATCGCGTTGTACCCCGAGCCCGCGGAGATGTCGGCGCACATGTTGTCGTACTCCCGCAGGAGGCGATCCGCCGCGCCGCCCTCGACGACGGGGCCGTCGGGGTAGCCGCAGAGGCCGTCATCATCAGCGGAGATCGCGTTCCACCAGCGCGGGCCGTGGCCGATGAAGGTCAGCCCCGGGTACCTGTTGAGCATCGCCTCCAGCCGTGGCAGGCCGACCTCGTCGAAGCTCGAGTAGCTGGAGCCGTAGAAGATCAGCGGCAGTCCCAGCTCCTGGCAGGCGGCGTAGATGATCTGCCGCCTGTCATCGTCGATGGCGAGGCCATCCACCAGCTCGCCGAAGCCCTTGATGATCGGGTGGTTGGTGGCGAAATGCCGGATGACGCGGTCGGCCCGGGGCATCCGCGGATCGACCTGCACGAGCGGCACGATCCGCTCGGGATAGCGGTAGGCGGCTTCGAGCACCATCTCGGTGGTGCAGAGGCTGGTGACGACCTCCGGGCTCTCGATCGGGAGCACGACCGACTTGCTGATCCCGTGGCGGTTCATCGTGTCCACGAGCTGATCGGCGCTGATCCCGGCGCGCTCACCGGGGATGCGCCCGTCGTAGTGAAGGTGCACGTGGGTGTCGATCATCGCTGCGCCTCCTGCGGGGCTTCGAGTTCGTCGAGCAGCGCCAGAGCCGTCTGCAGCGCCTGCGGGTGCTGCTGCATGATCTGAGCGCGGGTCATGCGCCGGAGGTACGCTAGCAGCTCGTCGAGCCGGTGGCCGCCGTTCTCCGCGGAGATGCGGATCACGCGCGGCAGCCACGAGCCGACGCAGTGCACGTGGTAGCTCGCCGGGCCGCCGGTCGCAAGGGCATACTCGAGGTGGTCGGCGTCGTAGTCGGTCCACGCGTGCTCCTGCGCCAGCGCCCAGAGGATGCCGTCCACGCCGCGCTCGAAGATCTCGCGCCACGCGGCCGCGTCCTCGGTCCGCCCGAGGTCGGCGGAGATCAGCATCAG
>JBMNNW010000129.1:0-12099 GCA_050942735.1 Armatimonadota bacterium | reverse complement strand
GTTTGCCGTCGGAGGGGCCGCCCTGAGGTCTCCGCGTTGTTTGCGGAGGCCGAAGTCGGCCCGGCTGTTTCGTCGTTCGAACCGCGCCGAAGCCTTTGTTTGCACTGATCCGCGGGCCGACTTCGGCGTGGGCAAACGACACCTACGCCTCAGGCGGCCCCTCCTGACGGCGCAACGCGCCGCCCGCCTCTCTCCCCCACGCCCCCTCACGACGGCAGCTCCTCCACCGCGCTCCGACGACCCGCAACGTAGAGACGGTCACCTGCCCGCAGCGGCTCGTGAGGATCCGGACGGGCGAACTCCCCCTCCTCGCGCTCGATCACGACGACCGTCGCCCCAACCTGGTTGCGGAAGTCCATCTCCGCGAGACTCCGCCCCACCAGCGGCGAATCCTCGGCAAGCTCGATCTCATCGATGATGAACTCATAGTCGGGCTGTCCCTCGAACTCCTGCTGCTCGAGATACTCCCGGGCCCGCAGCAGGTCCTCCGACGCACCGATCAGGACCAGGTGGTCGCCAGGGAACAGCCGCAGGTTCGGATCGGGATCGAAGTACACTCGTCCGGCGCGGCTGATCGCCATCACCGTCGCCCCGGTCTCCTCCCGCACACGCACCGTCTCCAGCCGCTCCCCGCAGAGCACCGACCCCGGTGGCAGACGCACCTCCGCAACGCTCAGCGGCAGGTCGGGATGCTCCGGCAGATGGTGCATCGCCGCCGTCACCGCCTCGGCCGCGTGCTCGGCCGCGTACGCGAACACCTGCAAAACGAGGTCCGCCCCGGCATCCCGCAACGTCGCAGCCTCATCCTCCGTATGGGCAGTCACTGCGATACGTCCCGAATAGCCGTACTGTCGCAGTGTGCGGAGCGCCATCAGATTAGTCTTCAGCCCCGGCACCGCGCAGACGATCACGGCCGCCTGTTCGAGAGGCAGGTGGTGCAGCATCTCCGGATCATCGACATCTCCATACGCGGCAGGCAAACCGCGCCGCCGCGCCCTGGACAGAACCTCGGGGTCAAAATCCACGCCGAGAACGTTCCGCTGCCGGAGTTGCAGACTGTGGGCAATCTCGCCTCCGAGCCTGCCCATCCCCATGATCACAACATCCACCTCTTCGGACTCCGGGACTGATTCAACAGACGCCTCGCGGAAGGGCACCTTGCGCTCGAAGACCTGAAGCGCGCGTCTCAGACGCTCATATATCCCGCCCGAGTATGTCAGGACGTACGTGCATACCGCGATCGTGACGATCGCCACGAGCGTGATCAGACCGAGGGTCTCCAGGGCGATATGCCCCAGCGCCACCCCCATATTCGCCACGACCAACGAGAACACGCTCGTCTGCGCCAACGCCGTCCCGGTGAAGAAGCTGGTCCGACTGCGGTAGCCCATCAGCCCCATGATCACCATGACTATCCCGGTGTTGCCAATCAGAACGAATGCGGCGAAGGCTGCCGCATGCGAGACCTGAGCACGCAGTATCGCCGGATCAAGAGCCGCTCCCAGATAGACGAAGAAGAAGAGCAGCAAGAAGTCCCGCAGCCTCGCCAGCGGTGCTGCGAACGCCTCCCGGTAGGGTCTGGGGGCAAGCGCGATTCCGGCCAGAAACGCACCGAGTTCACGGCTGAGCCCCGCACCCTCGGCCAGGACTGCGAACGCCATCGCCCACGCCACCGCGAACAGCAACAAAAGCTCACCCGACCGCCTGAGAAAACCAACCACGTGCGGCAACACGAACCGCGCCAACAGCATCGATGCCGCGATCAGCAGCGCGGCATTGAGGACCACGCGGACGAGCTGGACCTGCACCGAAGCATCGCCCTGTCCAACCGCCCCGACTGCCGCCAGACCTACGATTGCCCCGATGACGCCGACGTCCTGCACGATCAGCGCGCCAATCGCAACACGCCCGTGCAGCGACTCCACTTCTCCCCTGTCGGCCAGGATCTTCATCGGGATGACGGCGCTTGACATCGCCAACGCCACCGCCACATAGACCGCCGCCATGCCCGACATGCCGAGACTCTGGGCAAGCAGGAAGCCGAACAGAATCGTGAACGTCATCTGCCCGATACCCGCTGCCAACGCCACCAGCCCCATCGTGCGCACATTGCTCAGGTCGAGCGTAAGCCCGACGCTGAACAGCAGCAGAGCGATCCCGGCATCCCCAAGCAACTGCACCATGTCGGCCAGTAATTCCATCTCGGCATCAGGATTGACGACTCCAAGCACCGATGGCCCTATGAAGAAACCGACCACAATGAACGAGATGATCAGCGGCTGCTTGAGCAGCGTCCCGATGGCGCCCGCGACCGCCGCGACCATCAGGACGGTTGCGAACTCAAAGAACAACGACTCCATCGACAAAGACCTCCTGGTGGGCCGCGGCGCGCGACCGGTGCTCCGACTCGCTCCCCGGCCCGTGGCGCGACGGGAAAGCAGCGGTGGCCTGGAGAGTCTCTCTTCGTTCCGCCCCGCGGTGGCTCCTGCGCGAGATCGTCGCGCTCCTCAACCTACCCCAGCACGTCGGCGAGGAAGGCCGCCAGCGCCGCGCTGCAGGCGACCATATCGTCGATCATGATGTGCTCGGCAGGGCCGTGCGCCTCACCCGACAGCGCCGGCCCGAACAACAGCGTCGGAATCCCCCCCAGCGCCGCGGGGAAGGCCGCGTCGCTCCACGCAACCATCCGGTTGAACTCCGGCTCGCGCCCCAGCTCCGACCGCATCGCCGCCGCCAGCCGCTGCGCCCACGGATCGTCCTCGGACTGATCGAAGGGCACGAGGTCTTTCACCCAGACGATCTCCGACGGGTGCTCGGCCAGCCACTCGTCCTCGCCCTCGGCCGCGCGGATGACCTCCTCGACGCGCTCGCGGATCGGCGCCGCCCCCCACGGATGCCCGGCCGCCCGCGCCTGCTCGGCCTCCTCAACATCGTAGACGATGTTCAGCGACAGATACGCGCTCCCCGGAACCACCGCCGCATGCACCCCCGAGCGGAAGATGCCGATGTTCACCCGGCAGTCCGGCCGGGCCGATTCGCGCTCCGCCTTGAAGCGGTCAATCGCCTGCTTGACGATCATGCCTCTGTCGATCGCCGAGACGCCCGTACCCCGCGCAGCGTGGCCCTCGCGGCCGGGCACCGTGATATCCGCGGTCAGACAGCCCCCGCAGCCGAGGGTCACCGCGAGGTCGTTGCCGTCCACGAACACCGCGACATCCCCGGTGTATCCCGCGTCGAGGCAGGCCAGCGTCCCCGCCCCCGAGCCGCTGCACTCCTCATCAACGACGCTCTCGAAGACCAGCGAGCCGCGAAGATCCAGCCCTGCGTCGAGCAGCAGGCCGATCGCCTCGACGCCGACGGCGATCCCGCCCTTGCAGTCGCTGGTGCCTCTCCCCCAGATCGCGCCGTCGCGGATCTCGGCGCTGAACGGGTCGATCTCCATGCCCTCAGCACCGACCGTGTCCATGTGCCCGTTGACGACGACCCGCGGCCCCTCGCCGAACTCCCACTCGGCGACGAGATTCGGCCGGTCGCTGAAGTCGCGGTTCGCCGGGCCGATCACGTCCATCCGCTCGTAGATGTCGTCGGGGCAGTCGAAGAGGCGGGTTCTCCCGCCCATCGCGCTGAGGATCGGCTCGAGGTACTTCTGCCCCTCGGCCTCACCCGGCGCGTCGGCGTCGCCGGAGTAGGGGTTGCGTGTATCGATCCGAATCAGGTCCTGCAGTCGCGCGACCGTCTCGTCGCGTCGCTGCTGTGCTGCGCTCATGAAACGCTCCATCGATGGAACCTCCAGTCGTGACTCGCCACCTGCGCCTGTCCGTGGCACGGGCGTCTCACCCGTGGCTATCCGCACCGTTCTTCCTCCTCCGCGGGTCACACACCTTCGATGGAGGTCCCTCGCGGCACATGCGCGAATATCCCCGGGTAACTCCCCGAGAGCAGCGCAATGCATTCTCCGGGCCTCCAGACCAGGAGCACTTCACACTCCGGCACATCGGCGGGAGCCTGAACTGATGACACAGGCGCACACCGACGCTTCCGCGTCAAACGCACAGTACGACATCGTCGCGGTCGGCAGCGCGACCGAGGATGTGATGGTGCACTGCTCCGACGCGCGCGTCATCACGCTGGCCGATCAGCACGGACAGAACGCGTGGATGGCCTTCGAGTACGGCGGCAAGATCCACGTTGACGACATGACCATCAACGTCGGCGGCGGCTCGGTCAACACCGCCATCACCTTCGCGAAGCAGCATATGAAGACCGCGATGATCAGCCGGGTCGGCCGCGATGAGCCCGGCAATCGCGTCCGAGGCCGGATGGAGGAACTCGGAGTGGACACCCACCTGATGGCCTGGTCCGAGACCTCCAAGACCGGCTACTCAACGATTATCACCACCTTCACCGGGGAGCGCACGATCCTCGTGCACCGTGGGGCGGCGCGCGAACTCGGCGAGGACGATATCGCCTGGGAGCAGTTGCGCCACACCGAGTGGATGTACGTCGGCGCGCTCGCCGGGCAGAGCTGGCGGCTTTACCCGAAACTCGCACGGTTCGCAGGCGAGCACGGGATCAAGCTCGCAATCAATCTCGGCACCTCTCAGATCGACCAGGGCCTCGATGAATACGGTGAGCTTCTCGCACACACGCACCTGATCTTCCAGAACGTCGAGGAGATGCGGCTGCTCACCGGTGTCGAGGCCGAGCAGGGCGACCGCGATGAGCGCGAGATCTGCCGGCGCCTTCACGAGCGCGGGGTGGATATCGTCGTCATCACCGACGGCCCCCGCGGCGCGACGGCCTCCGACGGCCGCGCCTACTACACCGTCCCCGCCTACGAGGTCGAGATCGCCTCAACTGTCGGCGCGGGTGACGCTTTCGCCGCGGGCTGCATCTCGGCGCTCTGGCGCGGGAAGACCGTCCCCGAGTCGCTCCGACTCGCCGCCGCCAACGCCGCCTCCGTCTGCGCGCACGCCGGCGCGAACGCGGGCATACTCACCTGGGAAGAGGCACTTCAGTTCGTTGACGAACGCAAGACCCGTTCCTGACCGATCATACGACGCGACAGAGAGGACGACCCTGCATTGAACCTCCTCATAAGCAAGCTGGCCGCATATCTGGGCGTGGGCAGCGTGGTGGGAACCATCTCCGGACTCTTCGGGATCGGTGGCGGAGTTCTGATGGTCCCGGCGATCATCTTTCTGTGGAACAAGGAGCCCAAGGTCGCGGTCGCGACCTCGCTCGCGGTCATGATCCCGGGCGCCATCGCGGGCGTCGCGCGGCACCACTTCTCCTACGGTGTCGTGGACTGGCGCATCGCCGCGGGCCTCGCCGTCGGCACCGTCATCGGCGCCTTCGCGATCGGCGCGCCGCTGGCCAACTACCTCCCCGCCGAGGCAATCAAGAAGGGCTTCGGCGTCGTCCTTGTCGTCTCCGGGCTGAAGATGTCGGGCGTCTTCGACTTCGTCACCGCGAAGGCCACCACGCTGATCCAGGCGTTCATGGCGATGGTCGGGTAACCCGGCCGGGCGAAAAAACCCGCGCAATCGCGAAGGTTATCATTGTGTGGACGCAGAAAGGATTGGTGCCAGTAAGCGTTCTCACCCCCAAGGAGGCGTCAAGATGTTCCACCGAAGACGCGGTTTCACCCTGATCGAGCTTCTGGTGGTCATCGCCATCATCGCGATCCTCGCGGCGATACTCTTCCCCGTATTCGCCCGGGCACGCGAGAAGGCGCGACAGAGTTCCTGTCTCTCGAACGCGAAGCAGATCGGCCTCGGCATGCAGATGTACATCCAGGACTACGACGAGCGCTTCCCGGACCTCTACTACAACCTTGACGTTCCACCCGGCCGCGTGGACGTCGTCATGTGCCTCGAGCCCTACATCATGAACCTCGCCATCTGGGACTGCCCGAGTGCGGCGCGCGAGACCCGCAAACCAGACTTCGTTGCTCTCAATCACTGGTCCTATGGATACAACCGCCGGCTCAACCGCGTGAAGCTCGCGACGATCAAGCGAGCGGCTGAGATCGTCATGTTCGCCGACGCCACGATGGACAGTTGGGGCCCCGGGCGTCTCTACGACCCCGCAGGCACCAGCGAGGACGCGCCGATGGTCGTGAACGGATACAATCCGCACATCGCGGACGTCGACTTCACCGGCGTCACCGCCGACAACTCCCGCTGGGACACCGGCGCCAACGGTGGCCGACCGGGCATGAACTTCTGCCCCCGGCACAACGGACAGGGCAACGTCAACTACGCCGACGGGCATGCCAAGTCCGTCACCTACGGGGCGCTCTACAACAACGGCGACCTCTATTTCTGGGACCCGAACTTCAACCCCTGAGGCTCGCCCCGAAGTCTGCCCGCACCCCCCACCCCGCGGCCAACCCCGGCCGCGGGGTTTCTTCGTTCGCCGGGCATGAGCAGCGCACTCCATACACCACACCTGCGCGTCCGAGGCAAGCGGATAGCATCATGCCGCTTCTACAGCAGTGCGGGCACGGGATGCGCCCGGTGCTATTCGGCCAGCAGCATCTTCCTCTCTTGTGCAATTACAGTGTTAAGAGTTATCGACACAGGAGGTGAGAAAGAGCACAGTTGACAATACTGAAGAGCTGATGCTGACCTCTACCGTCCCGGGGATGCCTCTCACCAAGGGCCATCGTACGATCGCACTGCCGATGACGGCATCACCGGGGGCATCAGTTCTGTGGGCGTATCTATCCGCCGTGAAGGAGGTCGTGCCGATGTTTGCACGGTCAAGAGGCTTCACCCTCATCGAACTGCTCGTGGTCATCGCGATCATCGCCATCCTGGCGGCGATCCTCTTTCCCGTCTTCGCCCGGGCTCGCGAGAAAGCGCGCCAGACCTCGTGCCTCAGCAACCTCAAGCAACTGGGTACCAGCATGCTGATGTATGTCCAGGACTACGACGAGAGGTTCCCTAACCACAACACAGAACCCGGCCCAGCCGGATCTGTACTCCTGCCGAATGGCGCGACAACCTCGCGCGTTCAGTGGATGGTGGCCCTCTATCCCTACTACAAGAACCTGGACCTCATGAACTGCCCGTCCAACAACACCGTGTGGAGCGGCCAGTACACGGGGAACAACGTCCCCTATCCGTTCAACAGGAACCTCAGCGCCGCGAAGCTCGCCTCCGTTGAGTACCCGTCACAGTGCATCTCCAACATTGACGGAAACTACTACGTCGCTTCCGCGACGCAGACGACAGAACCGCTCGGCGACATCCGCTACCCGGCCATCAAGCCCCTGCACAACGAGGGCTGCAACGCAGTGATGGTCGATGGGCACGGCAAGTGGGAGACGTTCGACAGATACTGGGCACGCACCACCCCGACTCCAAGCTGGAAGGATCCCAACGTGATGGTCGTTGGTGACGCCGCCAACTCGAAGTACTGGTCACTTAGCGGCCAGTAAGCGCAGGCGCAGCCGCCCCCCCCACCCCGCGGCCAACCCCGGCCGCGGGGTTTCTTCGTATCGGGGCCCGCGAAGGTCTCCGCCCGCAGGATCGCTCTGATGCAGGGCATTGTGCGGACCACTCTCCACCGGCAGCGCAATCTCCCCGCCAGGGTGCATTCCGCAGGGGCAGGGGATTGGCCGCCGATCCCCACTACGACGATTGTTAAATTTTGTTGGCGTTGAAGGGAACTGAATTGCGGTCAACAATACATTTGTTGCGGATTGTGGGATCAAGGCCACTGTGACCGTGAACGCCCGATGCCTGTAACAGGCTTCAGCGGGCCACAGGTCCGTTAGATGTCCATCAGTCCTGCCGCGAAGGAGGTCGTACCGATGTCAACCCGATCAAGAGGCTTCACCCTCATCGAGTTGCTCGTGGTCATCGCGATCATCGCGATCCTGGCGGCGATCCTCTTCCCCGTCTTCGCCCGGGCTCGCGAGAAGGCGCGACAGTCCACCTGTCTCTCGAACGTCAAGCAGATCAGCCTCGGCATCCTGATGTACGCCCAGGACTACGACGAACGCCTCCCGGCACTGTATTTCCGTTACGACGAAATCGGCCTCCGGACCGGTCTGATGACCATGGTTCATCCCTACATCATGAACACAAGCGTCCACGACTGCCCCAGTTCGGACGAACGGAGCACCTACTCCTGGCTCGGCAACCGCAGCTACGGCTATCACGTCAGCCTGTTCCGATCCCAGACGAGTGCGAGCAGGAAGATCGGTGAGGTATTCCGCCCCGCTAACATCGTCATGATGGGGGACGTGTGCGGTGATCCGAACGCAATGGGCCGATTCAACATTCCCAGCAACAGCCGGCCTCCGCTCCACGAGTTGATGGAACTCGACGGCAGCAACTGCGTGGTCTGCGGTGGACGGCACAACGCCAGATATGCCACCGGGCACGCCAACACATACGACTACATCGGGTTCAACTTCATCGAGCGGCACAACGGGACGAGCAATGTGGGCTTCATGGACGGACACGCGAAGGCGATGAAGTACATGGAGCTCTACAACAACGGCAGCAACGCTCCCTTCTTCAACTGGGACAGCAACTGATCGCAGACACTGCACCGGGCCCCGCGGCCAACCCCGGCCGCGGGGTTTCTTCGTATCGGCGCCCGAGCCGACCGCGTACAGCGAAACGGCGCCCCTTCGTCCGGGGCGCCGCGATCGTCCTGTCAGGGTGAGCGCCCGCTCAGTCCACTGGCGAGATGACCAGCACGCGGTCCTCCCCCTCACCCTCCGAGTACGTCTCCACCGTCGGGTCATTCTTCAGCGCGAGGTGCATCAGCCGCCGCTCGTAGGCCTTCAGGTTCGGCACCACGACCTCCCGCCCGCTCGCCACCGCCTCCTCGGCAAGCTTCATCGCGCGCCCCTCGATGACCTGTCTGTGCCGTGAGCGATAGTTCTCCGCATCGACGATCACGCGCGCGCCGTCGTCCACGTCGCGGTTCGCGCCGATCGCCACGATAAGCTGGATCGCGTCGAGGGTCGCCCCGTGCCGGCCGATCAGAAGGCCCATGTCATCGCCCTCCACGTTCAGCCGCACCTCTTCCTCGGTGCACTCCTCGATCACGACCTCGCCGTCGAGGCCCATCAGATCGACCATCCGCTGGAGCAGGTCGCGCCCGGCCTCCGCGAGTTCCTCGTGCGGCACCCTGCCGCGGTCCTCGTCACTGTGCATATCCTCTGCAGGCTCCTCGTCGTCTACATCCGGCTCATCCGTCGGGCTGATGCGAACCGCCTTCACTCGGAACTCCGACCGTCCGAGGATGCCGCTGAGCGTACCCGGGCGCTGCAGAACCTCGAAACGCGCCTCACCCGCTGCGGCGTCGAGCTTTCGCAGAGCGTCCTCCTGAGCGGCCTCAAGCGTCCTGCCTGTGCCCTCCGCCCACTCCATCGTCAGTTCGCCCTCCCATGGTAGCGGCCGTGGTCATCCGGCTATCTGCCTCTTCTTCGCTTCTTCGTCTTCTCCTGCTTCCGCCGCTCGGTGTAGCTCTGCGGCGGGGCCGCCTCCTCCTCCTGCGCGCCGCCCATGCGCTTCGCGGCATCGAGCATCGACCCGACGAAGCCGCCGGACTTCTTCTCGACGCCCGCCGCCGGAGGCGCATCCTCCTTCTTGTCGCCACGCATCAGCACAGCCATCTCCCCGAAGTAGATCAGGTTGCTGCCGAGCCAGTAGAGAAGGAACGCCGCCGGGAAGCTCTGGAAGAAGAAGAAGAACATCAGCGGCATCATGTACATCATCATCTTCTGCTGCTGCGCCTGCTGAGGGTCGGCGACCGGCTGGCTCATCGAGGCCATCTTCTGAAAGCCCACCATGCTCAGCGTGTACAGCACCAGCAGCAGCATGTTCGGGTCCGCGAGGTTGGCGACCCACAGGAACGAGATACCCTCAAACTGCACGATGTAGTCGCGAATCCCGCGGTAGAGGAAGATCAGAATCGGCATCTGCACCAGCATCGGCAGGCAGCCGCCCAGCGGGTTGCAGTTGTTCTCCTGGCAGAGAGCCCAGAACTCCTCCTGGAACTTCTGCTTGTCCGTCGCGTGCTCTTTCTGGAGTTCCTTGATCTGCGGCTGGATCGCCTGCATCCGCTTCTGTGAGATGATCTGCTTCTTCGTGAGCGGGTAGATCGCCAGCCGCACCACGACGGCCATCAGGATCACGCCCAGCGCCGGACTGCCCCCGGCGAGCCGCACGAACAGATCGACGGCCCGGTATGCCAGCCGGTGCGAGTTGATCTCATCCAGCGGACCTGCCAGCGCGTCCTGCGCGGGCACCGCCGACCAGCCATCGCCGCTCTCCACCCACACCCAGTACTCCGGCTGACCGTCACGCTCCTTCGTGTACATGTCCCACGCACGGTCATACAGACCCCGCGCGCGCTTCTCATCGTCGAGCTTCTCCACCGCCAGCGCCCCGGCGCGAACGCGCGCGAAGGCCGCCAGGGGCCGGATGCCCAGCGGGCCCTGGGCGCTCACATCCTCATACGCGGCGACGGCGCCCTCCCAGTTCTCCTGAATCTCCTTGATCCGGCCGATGCGAACGCCCGCCACCAGCGCCGAGGGGACCACGCGCTCGGCGCGCAACACCGTGTCCTCACCGTCGGTCTCCAGCCGCCCGACCACCAGCACCGGCATCCCCTCGGGGCCATCCACCACGTCGAAGCCCTCCGGCACCGTCCCGCCCATGAACTCCACGGTGATCTCGTAGCCCATCGAGCGCAGGACGCCACCACCGTCCCGAGCCCTCCAGATCCCGTCGGTCTCGATCAGATCGCCGCGGACGCGGGCGCCGTGTTTCGCGAGGTATCCCACCGGGGCGTAGTTGGGCAGCTCCTCCCCGCTCCCGGTGAACACGGCCTTGATGCTGTTGAGGAAGCCGCCCTCGGGAAGATCCTGCTTCGCGACCGCGTAGAGCGCCTCCATGTTCGCCAGGTGTCTGCCAAGCTCCGGCTCTGCCTCGATGATCAGGTCCACCGGCAGGCCCTGCTGAGACTGGGCGGCCGCGACGCCACCGGCGGTGACGCAGCAGACGAAGGCGGCAAGCAGGATGGACCGAGTGATCTTGAAGTGACTAAACATCTCTATCTCCGTTCTGACTCGTCCGCGTGGGACGTGAGGTGCTCGCGGGAATCGCGCTCACGGCCGGGGACGGGGTCCTCTCCGCCCTCCGACCAGGGGTGACAGCGGCAGATGCGTCTCACGGCCATCCAGCCGCCCCGCAGCAGACCGAAGGCCTCGATTGCCTGTGCGGCATACTCCGAGCAACTGGGCGTGAAACGACACGAAGGGGGCAGAGCCCGTGAGAGCGTGCGCTGGTAGAGCCGAATCAGGCCGACCGCGAACCGTCGTATCACGCTCATCGGGCGTTTTCTCGATCGTGGGCATCCAGCAGCCCCTCACAGACCAGGACGCGCCGGATCGCCTGCTGCAACACGCGGAAATCAACGTCCGGCGTGTCCTGCCGGGCGGCCAGCACAACATCGGCCCCCCCCCGGATCTCCGGGACCATCAGGCGGAGGGCCTCACGGATGCGCCTGCGCGCGCGGTTGCGCCGGACGGCCGTCCCGATCCGCCGCCCCGCGACCACCGCGAAGCGGGACGGGCCATCGTCATCCCGACTGTACGTGCCAACGGCCACCGCCCGCATACGCCGCCAGCGTCCCTCCTGGAACACTCGGTCGAGGTCCTGCTGGCGGCGTAGCGTCGGCATGGCCTTCATCGCAAAAACATGGGCATTCGCCCACCATCGTTACTTCGCCAGCCGGCTGCGGCCCTTCGTCCGGCGACGCTTGATGACCCGGCGGCCCGCTTTCGTCCTCATGCGCGCGCGGAAGCCGTGCTTGCGCTTTGCCCGTCGCTTCTTCGGCTGATATGTCTGCTTCGACATGCTGTGATGCCTCCGTGCGTCAAAAGATTCGCTCAGCGCGGCCGCGCTGCTGCGGGTCGCGCGAGAAGTCTCTCGGTGCAACCGGACGGGTAGTATAACATAGCGCCGCCGGTGCCGCAAGCAGATGAAATGCGAGGGCAGCAGCATCGGTTTTAGCTGTGCAAGTTTTTTGGTGGTGGGGGAGGTACTCGTGTATAGGTTTGCGAAT
>JBMNNW010000128.1:0-12115 GCA_050942735.1 Armatimonadota bacterium | reverse complement strand
GTTTGCTCGAGGCAATGCGCCACTGCGAGGGCCGACCACCACCGTAGACCCCGCACACTGACCATTCACCCGAACACACCTAACCGACAACTCAATCGCTCACCAAACTAAAACCGATGCTGCTGCCCACGCGCCGGTGAGCGTCGAGGGGGCCGTGGAGGAGGATCCGGGCGCCTCGCTCACGCGCTGCTCAGCCACGTAGCACGAGATTCTGCATTATTGACTGTTTTGTGCCTCAGCGGGTTCACGACGGCAGGCGGCCCCGCCGATGGTGGCGGGGCCGCGATTAGCCGGTGCTGCTGTGGCCGTCAGGCGTCGAAGTTCTTGAGGAAGTCAACGGCGGTTTGGATGTCATCGACCGGGTTCTCGCCGACCTCGCGCTCGATGGCGAAGTAGCCGTCGTAGCCGTGATCGTCGCGGAGCTTGCCGATGAACTGGTCCCAGTCCACCCAGCCCTCGCCGAACGCGACCTCCTGCCGCTGGCCGTCGTCATGTACCAGCGCGTCCTTGGCGTGCACATGGACGACGTACTCGCCGACGAGGTCGAGGCCCTCGACGGGCTGATAGAGGTTCATCCACTTCTCGCGGTCGTACTCCTCGCCGGCGTCCTTCGCGTAGCGGGCGGGCCAGAGGATCAGGTTCGCCGGGTCCCAGTTGATGCGGATCGTGTCGGAGCCGACGGTCTCGATCAGCCGCTTGAGCACGTAGGGCGGCTCGGGCCCGGTCTCGATCGCCAGCACCGCGCCGACGGCCTCGGCGTGCTTCGCGATCTCCTCGTGATGGCGGACGTGGTTGGCCCAGCGCGGGTCGTTCACGTCCTCGGGCATGATCCCCACGTGGCCCTGCCAGATGCCGCACTCGAGGTCGGCCGCGAGTTCGAGGACGTCCCTCGCCTGTGCGATGGCCTCGGAGCAGTCGTCCTCCTCGAGGTGGACGTTGCCGCCCCACGCGGAGACGGCGGAGATCTCGAGGCCGAGCGAGCCGAGGTGCTTGAGAAGGTCCTTGCGGTCCTGCTTGCTCAGGTTATCGGGGGAGAAGGGGCCGCCGCCCACGGAGAGGTGGACGCCGGTGACGCCCATCTCGGCGATCTTCTCGAAGCCCGCGTACGGCTCCATGCGCAACGAGTTGAGCATGACGGCTATCTTCAGGTCGGCCATGATGCGCCTCCAGTCAACGGTGTCAGGTCACGGCGGCAGACTTTTCGCCGGAAAGCGCCGCAGACCTCCTGCGCTCTCCCCTGAGGGGCCTGCGGATGAACGACGTCCGGCCGGGAACAACGTCCGGCCGGGAACAACGTCCGGCCGGGAACGACGTCCGGCCGGAAACGACGTCCGGGCAATGCGCCGGGGCGCCGGTGGGTTGTGAGCGCCCGCGTGAAGGGGACTGAGGGTTCAGACTTCGCGGGCTTTGCATAACTGCTCCCGGTGTGGTATATTCACGGTCCCGCGGGACCTCTCGCTGGGCTCGCCGCCCCTCCAGCGGCGCGCTCGGCCCGGGGAATATCAGCCCGCGCGCTGACGGCGGCCGCACCCCCGCGACCGCCGCAGAAAGGAGAAGACGATGGCAACTGATCTGAGCGGACTTGAGAAGGACCGAATCGTCGAGCAGTTCCGCCGGCATGAGGGCGACACAGGCTCGCCGGAGGTGCAGGTGGCGCTTCTGACCGCCCGTATCCAGCATCTCACCGGTCACCTGCAGCAGCACCGCAAGGACCACCACAGCCGCCGCGGGCTGCTCAAGATGGTCGGCCTCCGTCGCAGACTTCTGCGTTACCTCCGCAACGAGGACATCAGCCGCTACCGCGAGCTGGTCAAGACGCTCGGCCTGCGCGGCTGAGGACAACTCGACGCGATCAGTGACGGGGCCGGAGCCGACGATGGCTCCGGCCTCTTTTCATCTCAGGGCGACGGCGCGAACCCTGATGCGACGGGCTCCAGACCGCTCGACGGGGCTGACCGAATCGTGTAGGCTGCTGGCGCCAGGGGCTCACGTCGGCCTCACCCCCGGGGGGCAACACAACCGTGAGCGGAGATGCGAAACGGCTTTAACAGGTCGGAACGTGGACTCATTCCCCCTCCCGCCGGAGTTCGCGCAGCGAACTCACAGGGAGGGGGCGCCCGAATGGTGTCTGTGAGGGCGGGGGAGGCCGCCGTCGCCGTCACCCACATAATCTGGGCGCACCCCCGCTCGACCTTGCAATTGCCGCGTGAATGCTGTACACTATCTGTGACGTACGTATAACACCGCCGCGCCCGGGCAACGAGCCGGGCAGGTCGGTGAATCCCCGCAAAGGCGAGCCCGCCCGCAGGAGGGTGAGGAACGTAGGGGAATCAGCGAAAGCCGGTGGGAGCAGCACGCCCGCGCCCGTTTTCCCTGGTTTCCTGACTGTTTCCTCCAGCCTCCTGGACCGGGTCGGCCTGCCTCAGGAGGTACTTTGTAGTGTTTGAAAAACAGGTCGTATCCACGCAGTTTGCCGGCCGCGAGCTGACGCTCGAGACCGGCGTACTCGCACGCCAGGCCAGCGGCGCCGTCAAGGCGACCTACGGCGACACAGTCATCCTCTGCACCGCGGTCATCGAAGACGAGCCCAACCCCAACGTCAGCTTCCTTCCGCTGCGCGTGGACTTCGAGGAGAAAATGTACGCCGTGGGTCAGATCCCCGGCGGCTTCTTCAAGCGGGAGGGGCGGCCCTCACCCGAGGCGACGCAGATCTCCCGCGCGATCGACCGCCCGATCCGCCCGCTGCTGCCCCAGGGGCTGCGCAACGAGGTCCAGATCATGTGCACACCGCTGTCGGCCGAGAACGACAACTCGGCTGAGGTGGTGGCGATGATCGGCGCCGCGGCGGCGCTGCACATCTCCCCCGCGCCCCTTGAGGGCCCCTTCGCCTGCGCCCAGGTGGCGTGGCTCGACGGCGAGCTTGTCCTCAACCCCTCCTTCGAGCAGCGCGAGGAGTCGCGCATGGAGCTGACCGTGGCCGCCGGCGAGATGGGCGTGCTGCAGGTCGAACTCGGCGGCGACGAGGTCCCCGAGGAGATCGTACTCGAGGGCATCAGGATGGCCCAGGCGGCCTGCATCAAGGTCTGCCAGGCGATGCATGAACTTCGCGAGAAGGCCGGCAAGCCCAAGGGCGACTACCCGGTCTGGGGGCCCTCCGACGAGGTCATGGCCGCCGTCGAGGCCCGCGCGGCCGAGATCGCTGAGGCGATCAAGTCCCCCGACAAGAAGGGCCGGCAGGATGATCTCGACCGCGTCAGCGAGGCACTCGCGGCGCAGTTCGAGCACCTCGACGACGCCGGCGCGCAGATCGGCGAGGCGATGTATCAGGTCCAGAAGAAGCAGATGCGCAAGTTCATCCTCAACGAGCGGCGGCGCGCGGACGGTCGCGGGCCGAAGGAGATCCGCCCGATCGACGTGCAGGCCGGCGTGCTCCCGCGCACCCACGGCTCAGGCCTCTTCACGCGCGGCGAGACGCAGGTCCTCGCGACGCTGACACTCGGCGCCACGCGCGATCAGAAGCTGATCCGGACGCTGGAAGAGGAAGAGTATCACCGCTTCATGCACCACTACAACTTCCCGCCCTTCTGCGTCGGCGAAGCTCGCGCTCTGCGCGGCACCAGCCGCCGGGAGATCGGCCACGGCGCGCTCGTGCAGCGCTCGCTTGAGCGGATGCTGCCCGACGAAGAGGCGTGGCCCTACACCACGCGCGTGGTATCCGAGGTGCTCGAGAGCAACGGCTCCAGTTCGATGGCGTCCGCGTGCGCCGCGACCCTGGCGCTGCTCGACGGCGGCGTGCCGATCAAGGCGCCGGTTGCGGGCATCTCAGTCGGCCTGCTTTACGAGGACGAGAACACCTACACGCTGCTGACCGACATCCAGGGGCTTGAGGACGCCGCCGGCGACATGGACTTCAAGGTCACCGGGACCGCGAACGGCGTCAACGGCCTGCACCTCGACATCAAGGTCAAGGGGCTCCCCGAGCGCGTACTCGCCGAGGGGCTGCAGCAGGCTCGCGAGGCGCGCCTGCAGATACTGGAGATGATGAACAGCGTGATCAGCGCGCCGCGCGAGGTGCTCTCGCCGCACGCGCCGCGTATGATCACCATCCAGGTGCCGGTTGACAAGATCGGGCTCGTGATCGGTCCCGGCGGAAAGACGATCCGCGGCTTCGAGCAGGAGCTTGAGGTCAAGATCGACGTCGAGGACGACGGCCTGGTCAAGATCTTCGGCGAGAACGCCGACAATGTCGAGCAGGTCCGCGCGGCCCTCAGTGACATGACCCGTGATGTTGAGATCGGCGAGATCTTCACCGGCGAGGTCGTTACAATCACCGACTTCGGCGCGTTCGTCGAGGTGCTTCCGGGGCGCGACGGCCTCCTGCACATCTCCGACATCGAGCACTCCCGCACCAACCGGGTCGAGGACGTGCTCAAGAAGGGCGACCTCGTCACCTGCAAGGTCACCGAGGTCGAGGGTGACGGCAAGATCAAGCTCTCGCGCAAGGCGCTGCTCAACAAGGACGGCACTCCGCGCGAGGAGGTCAAGGCCGCCCAGCAGAAGCAGCAGGACGCGCAGAAGAAGCGCGAGGAGGAGCAGCAGCGCAGGCAGGAGGAGCAGCAGAAGCCTGCGCCCGCGCCGGAGCCTGCGCCCACGCCGGAGCCCACACCCACGCCGGAGCCCGCACCCGCGCCGGAGCCTGCGCCCGCGCCGGAGCCTGCGCCCGCACCGGAGCCGCAGCCGGAGCCGGAGCCGGAGAAGCCCGAGGTCGTGGAGGAGCAGGGGCCGACGGCCGGCGCCTACTTCCGCGAGAAGAAGCGCTGAGAAGCACCGGGTTCGACATGCACGGGCCGGGGCAGAGGGACGCCCCGGCCTTTGTTTTGTACCTCTGAAGGGAACCGGCGGCGCACGTCGAATGTTACTGTTCACGCCGTCTGGATGGTATTCCGGGACAGACAACATTGCCGCAGCGAGGTGTGAGTTCGAGATGAGCGCAACACGGGTGCTGGTATCAGGCGCCGGCGGTCGGATGGGACGAACGGTCATGGAGGCAGTCCTCGATGCCGAGGACATGGCGCTGGTCGGCGGAGTGGACCCGGCGTATCCGGACACGCTTCTCTCAGAACTGGTGCCCGGCGCTCCCCGTGAGGCGGTCGCGATGAGCGTCGAGGAGGGCATCGAGCGCGCGGAACCTGACGTGATGGTGGACTTCACCGCCCCGTCCGCACTGATGCACAACCTCCCCACCGCCCTGCGGATGGGTGTTGCGTGCGTGGTGGGCACGACCGGCTTTTCCGAGAGGCTTCTTCAGGAGATATGCGAGCTGTGCGACCAGTGCAGCACCCCGGCGGTCATCGCACCGAACTTCAGCATCGGCGCGAATCTGATGATGAAGTTCGCCGCCGAGGCCGCCGCTCTGATGGACTACGCCGCGATCATCGAGGCGCACCACGAGAACAAGCTCGACGCCCCCTCCGGCACCGCCCTCGCCACCGCCCGGCGGATGCGGGAGGCCCGGGGCGAGGACTTCGAGCACCAGACCACCGAGCACTTCGCGCTCGAGGGCGTCCGCGGTGGCGAGCACGGCGGCATCGCCGTCCAGTCGATCCGCATGGCGGGGGTCGTGGCGAATCAGACCGTCGTACTCGGTGGCGCCGGGGAGACGCTCAAGATCGAGCACGTCACGACCGGGCGCGAGTGCTTCATGCCCGGTGTGCTGCTCGCCGTCCGCGAGGTGCGCAACCTCACGGGGCTCGTCTGCGGCCTCGAGGACCTTCTGATGAACACATGACGTGACGCACGCCGAGCAATCCGGCGTGTGAAGGAACGATGAGTTCACAACCTCAGCACATAAGACGGGTGTAATCAACATGGCATTTCGCGTTGGAGTCGTCGGAGTCGGACCGGTTGGAGACAGGATCTTCCGCGTGCTCAAGGAGCGCAACTTCCCCATGGAGGGCGCTCCGGTCTTCATGGCCACGCGTGAGCGCATCGAGGTGCTGGCGGATGAGGAGGTCCTCGTGCGCGAGGTCTCCGAGGAGCTTTTCGAGGGGCTTGACGTGGCGTTCTTCGCGGGCCGTGAGGGCGCCAAGGGCGCGAGCGTCGAGTGGGGACAGGTCGCGATCGACGCCGGCGCGTGGGTCGTTGACAACGGCAGCGACTTCCGCATGACGGAGGGCTACTCGCTGATCGTGCCCGAGGTGAACATGGACGCGGTCTCCGAGCAGAACAAACATATCTGCAGCCCGAACTGCTCGACCATCCAGATGGTCGTGGCGGTCGCGCCGATCCACCGGGCCGTCGGGATCAAGCGCATCGTGGTCTCCACCTACCAGGCCACCAGCGGCTGGGGGCAGGCGGCGATGGAGGAGTTCGAGCAGCAGGTCGGGCAGTTCGCCGCCGGTGAGGAGGTCACGTGGGACCCGGGCATCTTCGACAAGCCGATCGTCTTTGACTGTCTCCCGCGGATCGACAGCTTCCTTGAGTCGTGTTACACCAAGGAAGAGATGAAGATGGTTGATGAGACGAAGAAGATCATGGGCACCCCGGAGATGGCCATCACGGCCACGGCCGTGCGCGTGCCGGTCGTGATCGGGCACTCCGAGTCGATCAACCTCGAACTGGAGAGCCCTCTCTCCCGCGATGAGGCGCTGGAGATCCTGCGCGACCCGAAGCAGTCACCCGGCGTGACGGTCATCGACGACCCGCAGAACCTGAAGTACCCCACGCAGGCCGACTGCGTGAAGGACGAGTACAAAGACGATGTGCTGGTCGGCCGCGTCCGTGAGGACAACTCGATCGAGAACGGCCTGAACCTGTGGTGCGTCTCCGACAACCTGCGCAAGGGCGCCGCGACCAACACCGTCCAGATCGCAGAGGGGCTCATCGAGCGGGGCCTGCTGTAGGGGCGTAACGGCAAAGACAGCCACTCCCGCCGGCCCCCTCCCCCTCGTCGCGCCCAAACGGCGTGCGGGACGGGCGGGAGAGGGGGAGGACATAACTGCTGGCGGGCGGCCGCCACTCACACTGACTTACGAGGTGAACTCACATGCCCGATCTCGGAAACCTGATCACTGCGATGGTGACGCCGTTTGACGCCGGCCTCAACGTGGACTACGACCGTGTGGCGGAGCTTGCCGTTCGGCTCGCCGACGCGGGCTCGGACATCCTCGTTTCCGGCACCACCGGAGAGTCACCCACGACCTCGCCCGAAGAGAAGCTGCGGATGTTCGAGGTCGTGCGCGACGCCGTCGGGGATGACGTCGCGGTCATGGCGGGCACGGGAAGCAATGACACCGCGAAGTCCATCGCGCTGACGGAGAAGGCCTCCGAGCTTGAGATCGACGCGATCATGATCGTGGGGCCGTACTACAACAAGCCGTCGCAGGAGGGCTTCTATCAGCACTTCCGCGCGTGCGCCGAGGCCACCCACCTGCCGGTGGTCGTCTACAACGTCCCGGGGCGTACCGGCAAGAACATCGAGGCCTCGACGGTGGTGCGTCTCGCCGAGGACGTGGAGAACATCATCGGCTGCAAGGAGGCCAGCGGGGACATCGACCAGATCGCTCGGATCTGCCGCGACACGCCCGAGGGATTCCGGGTGTGGTCCGGTGATGACGGGATGACTCTGCCGATCCTCGCGGTGGGTGGTGTGGGCGTGATCTCGGTCGCCGCGCATGTCGCCGCCGAGGAGATCGGCGAGCTGATCGACAGCTATCACAACGGCGATGTGACCCGCGCGGCGGAGATCCACCACCGGCTGATGCCGCTGTATGACGCCTGCTTCCTGCCGTCGGGGAACCCGCCGTGCGTCAAGAAGGCGCTGGAGGTCTGCGGCTTCCCGGTGGGCGGCACACGCCTGCCCGTCGTGCCCTGCTCCGACGCCGACGCCGCGACGGTCCGGGCGGTCTGCGAGAGCCTGGGCTACGCGTAACAAGTGTTGTTGGAGAGGCCGGCCCCCGCGCCGGCCTGTGCCGTTTTCGTCCGGAGGCCCACCATGTCACTCCTTGACGCCATCGCCGAGCAGATCAGCGGCTGCACCCGCTGCCCTCTGGCCGAGGGTCGCACGCATGCGGTGCCGGGCGTGGGGCCGCCGGATGCGCAGATCATGCTCGTCGGCGAGGCGCCCGGCGCTGAGGAGGATGCGCAGGGCGAGCCGTTCGTCGGGAAGGCGGGGCAGGCGCTGACGATCCTGCTGCGCAACGCCGGTCTCGACCGCTCGGACGTCTATATCACGAACATCGTCAAGTGCCGGCCTCCGGAGAATCGCGACCCGCATCCTGACGAGGTGCAGGCCTGCCGGGAGTACCTCGACGGGCAGATCGCGTGCATCCGCCCCATGCTGGTCTGCACCCTGGGGCGCTGGGCCGGGCAGACGCTGCTCGATGATCCGGGGCTGTCGGTGATGAAGGCGAACGGGACGGTCATCGAGCGCCACGGGCTGACGTTCGTGCCGCTGATCCATCCGGCGGCGGGCCTGCACAACCAGAACATGCAGGAGCCGATCAAGGAGGGCTTCCGGAAGCTGGGGGAGCTGCTCAGGGAGCGGGGGTAGGCGTAGTCGGGCATAAAATGCAGGCCCTGAGCGCCGCTGCGGCGAAATGAATGACAGGAGAGGCGCAGGGTTGCATGTACCATCAGCATCCGTACCACCACAGTGACAGGATAGAGGACTAACACATGGCACGAGACGACACACTACGGATCATCTCACTTGGCGGAATCGGACATATCGGCAAGAACATGACCGCCTTCGAGCAGAACGGCGAGATACTGATACTCGACTGCGGGATCATGTTCCCCGACGACGAGCAGCCCGGGATCGACGTGATCCTCCCGGACATGGACTACATCTACGAGAACCACGAGCGCGTCGTCGGCGTGATTCTCACGCACGGTCACGAGGACCACATCGGTGCCCTGCCCTACCTGCTCGAGCGCCTGCCCATGAAGGTCTGGGGCACGCGGCTGACGCTGGGGCTGGTGAAGGCGAAGTTCGACGAATTCGACATCGCCGATGGCAGCGAATTCACCGAGATCAACCACCACGACAAGATCAAGATCGGCTCCTTCGAGATCGAGCCGATCCGCGTGAACCACTCCGTCCCCGACGCGGTGGGCTACGCGATTCGCACGAAGCAGGGCATCGTCATCCACTCAGGCGACTACAAGATCGACCAGACACCCACCGACGGGCTGCCCACCGACTTCCACGCATTCGCCCGCTACGGCGCGGAGGGGGTCATCGCGCTGCTGGTGGACACGACCAACTGCACAGAGGAGGGCTACTCGGGCTCCGAGCGCGTCGTTGAGGAGGCGCTGCGGGAGATCATCGAGGAGGCCCCGGGCCGGGTGATCATGACGACCTTCGCCTCGAACATCGGCCGGATGCAGCACGCGATCGACGCCTCGGTGGACATGGGCCGGAAGGTCGCGATCATCGGGCGGAGCATGGAGCAGAACGCGCGCGTTGCCGGCGAGCTGGACCGCTTCCACATTCCCGACGGCGTGCGGGTGGATCCCACGCAGATCGACGAGATTCCGGACCGCCGCCTGACGATCCTGATGACGGGCAGCCAGGGCGAGCCGCTCTCGGCGCTCTCGCGCATCGCGCGTGGGTCACACCGGGACATCACCGTGCACAAGGAAGACACCGTCGTGATGTCGGCGTCGGCGATTCCCGGCAACGAGGCGCTGATCTGGAAGACGATCAACGGCCTCGCCCGCCAGGGCGCGCATGTGCTCTACGGTGAGGGCTACGTGCATGTGACGGGCCACGCGAAGGCCGAGGAGATCAAGCTGATGATCAACCTCACCCGGCCGAAGTTCGCGATCCCGTTCCACGGCGAGTACCGCCACCTGCTGGCATTCCAGGACCTCGCGATGGACCTCGGGATGCGCGCGAAGGACGTCTTCATCCTCGAGCCCGGCGGCGTGGTTGAGTTCCGCGACGGGCGTGCCCGCCGCGGCGAGTCGGTCCAGGGCGGCTCGGTGAACGTGGACGGCCTCGGCGTGGGCGATGTCGGCGACGTGGTGCTGGAGGACAGGCGCACGCTCGCCCAGGAGGGCATCGTGCTGCCGGTCGTCGCGGTGAAGAAGGACAGCTGCCAGCCGCTCGCCGAGCCGGAGATCTACTCGCGCGGCTTCGTCTACGTGCAGGAGTCCGGGCCGATCCTCGAGGCGATCCGCCAGGAGGCGAAGGACACGATCGAGGACGTGTGCAAGCGCGGGATCAACGACCCCGAGAAGCTCTACGAGCAGCTTCGCAGCCGGCTGGGCGGGTTCATCGAGCGCACGACCGGCCGCCGCCCGCTGATCCTCCCCTCGATCATCCCGGTCGAGAAGAAGTAGGGAGCAGCAGTACCCGGCCGACCGACACTCAAACGCCGCGAAAGGGCACCTGCCTTCTCGCGGCGCTGGCTTTCAGATCACTCCCTGTGCAGCAGGCCTGCACTGCGACGAGGCGGCTACTCAAGCAGCCCGTGGAACTCCTTCTCGATGAGCACGGCGTCCTCGGCGAGGGCCTGCGCGCGGTTGACCAGCGCCATCATCACGTCAGGGGTCAGTGAGTCCTGGCGCTGCTGCTGGCTGTCGAGGTAGCGCCAGCGGGCGAGCAGCATGTCAAGCTGCGAGGCGCCGTCGAAAGGTCGGGCGTCGAGCGGAATCCGAACGTAGGTCTGATACGCGCGCGCGATGTCCGAGAGCGCCGCGTCAAGCAGCCGGCCAAGCGGGGGCAGCTCGAAGGACATGTCGGCGGTGCGCAGCGCGGTGAATGCCACGTCACCTTCGATCGCCTGCACCGACAGTTCCACGTCGCCCCTCCCGCCGCGCAGGACCTGATAGCTCACCGCGAGGTCGCGCACTTCGCCACCGCCGAGCGTGAGCTTCGTGACATCGAAGAAGTGCGCGCGCCGGGTGTCGCCGCTCACGCGCACGTTGACCTTCACCGTCTGCGGCGCCGCGCTGAGGTTGGCCAGACGGACGGGCAGGGTGTTCTGACCGAACCAGGGATTGTCGATCGGCTCAACATCCGCGCGAAGCTCCGGCCTGCCGAAGCCGAGGGTGCCGAGCCCTGCGCCGGTCATTGAGCTTCGCTCACGGACGCGCGGAGCGTGGCGGAGGACGTTCAGGCCCCACCTGGTCGCCACGGCGGGCGCGCCGCCGGGGCCGAAGGGGTAGGCGATCTCGACCGTCCACCCGTGCTCGTCGAGGTTCGTCGCGGAGCGCCAGTTGAGCGTCTGCGTCGAGTCACCGTCGATCGCGTCAAGCTCAACGCCGACCGAGTTGACCGCCAGCGTGATCACCCCGACACCGTCATTGCCCGGGTCGAGCATCACGGTGAACGATGGGTCGGCCTGGACGGCGCCGTCGCGCTCGGTCACCACGCACTGCATCTGCGCGGGTGCGGGATCGCGCAGGCGCGCGGCGATGTAGAGCGCGTCGTCATCGTACCCGAGGTATGCCTCAGTGACCAGGGACGGCATCCCGCCGCCCTGCAGCACGAAAGGCGCGACGGCGGCCGCACCCGCCCACTCGGCGGCCCCGATCCGGCCGTCGATGGTCGGGGCTGTCTGCAGTCTCGGGCAGGTCGCGGCGGCCGTGCTCTGCAGTGCGGCAGAAGCCCCGGCCGCTGCAATCGCCATCACACCGATCACGATCAGCACCCGTCGCATCGGGTTCGCCTCCCTCTTGTGTCTCCGAACGTTCGGGCCTTTCGCCGCGCGCTCGCATTTCCCCTCCCACCGGTTCGGAGGTGGCCGTCAACAGGCGAGGAATACTGCCGGACCGAGTTGGCTCGCATCAGGGAAGCACGCACACAGGCACACGGGAGGAACGTCATGCCCGTCTTCACACCGCAGCAGCTTCGCGACGCCCCCGAGCTGTCACGCCACTGGTCGGCATTCGGGGTGATGGATCTCCAGCGCGGGGACACGATCCGCCCGCACTTCCACGACTGCGACGAGTGGTGGATCATCACCGACGGACACGCGCTGATCACCAACGAGGGTGAGGAGTACGAGGTGGAGCCGGGGCACATGGTGTACACGCCGAGGGGCGAGGAGCACGGGATCCTTGAGGTTCACCGTGAGTTGAAGGGCGCGTGGTTCGAGGGGCCGCT